>CAZUAI010000001.1:0-183265 GCA_964617875.1 uncultured Planctomycetales bacterium
GAATCACCTACCCCAAGACGGCGCCGACCCAAAGCTGGTGAGAAATGCGGGTTAGGGGTGGAGGTGAGGGGGTGACGGCGGAGGCAACGCCCGAAGGCGGCAACGGCGATGCCCATGATGACGTGGAGTCCGAGCAGGCCATCATGTCATTCGCGGAGCCCGAGCCCGACCGTGAGCCCGGCAACGGCGACGGCTGGAGGCCCAAGGGCATCCCGGCCGGTGTCTGGCAGAAGATGAAGGACGGCGGCGTCGTCAAGGGGGTGCGGCCATGACGACGGCCCCATTGACCATCATTGTCGACACCCGCGAGCCCGACCCGGCCCCGTGGTCGTTCCCCGGCTGCGAGGTTGTCCGTCGATGCCTGCGGACCGGCGACTACAGCCTGCCCGGATGCGCCGATCCGCCGTTCGGTATCGCCATCGAGCGAAAGACCGGCCCGGACCTCGTGCGGTGCATGAGCTTCGACCGCGAGCGGTTCGAGCGCGAGCTTGTCAGGATGAGTGAGTATCGATTCGCGGTCGTCGTCGTCGAATGCGAGTTGTCCGAGCTTCTGGACCCGGAGCGGTTCGGCGGGATGACCTCGGCGTCGAGGCTGGGCAGCGTTCTGGCATGGCAGCAAAGGTATCCCACGGTGCATTGGCTCTTCTGTCCCGGTGCCCGGTGGGCCGAGCGGATCGCGCGACGGATTCTTGAACGGTACGTTGTCGAGCACGAGGCCGCAGGCGCGGAACTGGCGGCGGTCGGAGACGCGAAAGGGGGCCCCGATGCCTGACGGCGAATGGAGCGTCGCAAGCGTCTCCTTCCGGCCGGAGCCGAACGGCCCGGACGTCAACGGCGTGGGCCCGGATGACCGAATGCTGGCTTTGCTGCGGATCGCGACCGATGTCTGCGGCTTGGTGCCGACCGATCTGCACATCGGGCAAGGGCTGATGCCGCAGGGCGTGGTGCCGAGCGACCCGTGCGAGGGGTTCACGGCGGACGACGCCGCATACGTGGAGCGTAAGGTCGACGTCCGGCCGGAAACGAGTCGGCGTTGCTTTGGAGAGGATCAAGGATGACGGCGGAGAGCAGAGGCATGGACGTTAGCGACGTGCGGAACGATGACCCGCTGATGACGGCGGCGCAAGCGTGCCGCTACTGCGGGCTGCCGTGCGGGCAATCCGGGGCGAGCATCCGGCGGCTGTGCCGACTCGGGGCGCTCGCCCACGTTCGGCTTGCTGGCAAGGTGCTGGTCCGCAAGAGCGAGCTTGACCGACTCATTCAGGCGCACACGCGACCCGCGAGGGGCACGGCATGAAAGCGACCGCACCCCATGCACCGACTCGACCCGTAGAACGCGGCAGCGAGGCCGGGAAGGCCCTTCCCGGGCGCACTGTGGGGCGCGCCCCAGAGGGCCGAAGCCGGGGGCGGCGTCGGGACCGTGACGGCGGGGCACCGGATCTGCCGTCCGTTCGCGATCAGCCTTGCGACGCTTGCGACGGCGACGCGCGGCCCCGGCCAAGGCCGGTTACGTGGCGGCTACGCATCGAGGCAATGGTCGGCCGGGGAGCGGCACGGTCGCGCCGCAAGAAAGTCGCAAGACTGTCGGAAGCTCCGCGAGCAGATTCTTCGAGAAAAACGGCGGATTCACTTGGCAACCCGAGAAAGCGCGGGTATATACACGGGTGGCAGGAAGCACAGTAACCAACGGACGAGTCGCGATGGACGCTCGTTGGCCGTACAGGCCCCGGCGATGGTCTGTCCGGCCCCGGGCGGACGATCGGGCGAAGCCAGCAAGCCCGAAGTCGACGGGCTTGTCGGGAGAGTCCGCGCGCTGTCGGGAGCGGCTCTCGGACGGCCCGGCGGAGGTCTGGTAAGTGGCTCGGGATCGGGTGCAGGTGAACGGCACGTTGCGACAGACCTCGGAGCGACGATCCGGTGCGGAGGTTGACGTCGGCACCGGCCGGGGGCGTTACGTGATGATCACGCAGGGGGTTGACGTTTGCGGGCGGGCGTGGTACGGTGGTTGTCGCTTACTCATTCTTTGGCAATCGAATAGACAACAACGAGCCGACTTCGGCGGGCGGCGGGATCGGTGACGACCCGCGACCCTCCTTCCAAGGAGTGAGTAAGCACGCCCGCCGGAGTCTGCGCGCCCACGGGGCGCCGAAAGGTGCAGCATGTCGAGTGAGTGCATGGGCCGAACTGCCGTCGGCCCGGTCAAGCTGGTGAGCTTCGTGCAGATGCCGGGCTCGCCGGGAACCCTCGTCGGCGTGAGCAGGGACGCAGACGGGGGAGCGGACGCGGTGATGCGATCGGTTGTCGAGGGCCGACTGCTCCACACGGAGCGCGAGGCAAAGCGTCGTCTGCTCAAGCTCGTCGGGCTTCAGGAGAGATCCTGGGGGAAGGGCGGACGGGGCTGGGCGACTACGACGGTCGCCATGTTAGAGGCCGAGCTTGCCCTGCTGGACGTCGAGCACGACCTATTGAGCGCTTTGCTCACCGAAGGGGGTGCGGCATGAGTAGACCAACGCACAAGGTCGTCAAGCGGAGGATCGGCGGAAAGAAGGTCTGTTCCAAGTGCAAGACCTCGCACCCGGAGGTCGTGCGGGACGCGGCTGGGAAGTCGTTTCGCCCGAAGACCTGTGAGAAGTGCGGGGCGGATCTTCCGACGAAGTTGAGCTTCGGCAAGCGGTCGGAGGCGACATACTACGTCGAGACATTCGACCCGGGGAGCGGCAAGACAACGAGCAAGTCCTACCCGTCGAAGGAGCAGGCGGAGCAGGCCGTCCGCGACCTAGAGCAGAACTATTCCCCGGACGAGACCCAGCGGGCAATGATCGAGAAGGCGGTGGGCTTGATTCGGGCCATGCCGCACGGGCTCGATATCGACACGCTGACCGATCGGCTCATTGCCCAGCTCGGCGGCGACCCCGTGCCACGGAGCCTTCGGCCCATCCCGATCGACGAGGCCATCAACGCCATCGTCGCGGAGATGAAGAGGAGGGACGGCGTGAGCGATCTGCATTGCGATGACGTCCGCCGGGTCGTCAATGCCTTCGTGGCGATCACCGGCATCGGCTCGTTGGCGGAAGCTACCCACGAGCACGTCAAGACGTTTGCGATGAAGCTTGCGGAAGGCGGCTGGATTCGCGACGGGAAGGCTGCCAGGACGATCGGATCGTACTCCCGCAAGCGGTATTTGGCCGTGCTCCGGGCCTTCGCGGTCCGGGCGGCTGATAACCACTGGATGAGCCCGCGACTCACGGACAACAGCAAGGCGGCTCGCAAGCTCTGGCGGCAGGCGACCGGCCCGGTCAACAACGAGTATCTGGCCGATGCCGACTTTGAGAAGATCCTCGACGCGGCGGGCCACGACAGATGGCTGCGTGCCTTACTCCTGCTCGGGCTGAATACCGGGGCGAGGCTGGCCGACGTGCTGCGGCTGACGTGGCGCGATGTCGATTGGGACGCTGCGACGGTCACGGTCGCGAATAGCAAGGGCAACGCTCATGCTGCCGTGAAGAAATCGCCCGTCATCCCGTTGCACCCGGTCGTGCTCGACGTGCTCCGCGACATCTACCACAATCCCGTCATCCGCTTCCAGCGGCACGCCCGCCCGGTCGATCGCGTGGTGCGGGCCGGGCCGGACGGGACACCGGCAGCAGACGAGAACATACTTCCCATTCGCGGGTTCTCGTCGGCGAGGGCGGAGGTAAGCAAGTGGGTCTCGGAACTGGTCGTCAAGGCGGGGCTCGTGGACGCGAACAAGAAGCCCAGATTCTCGTTCCACTCGCTCCGGGGCAAGGCGGCGACCGACCTGAGCCGGGCCGGGGCGAGCTTGAAGGACGTTATGAGCTTGACCGGCCACGCGACGGCGACGGTCACACTGAAGCACTACGTGGCGGAGGCCGACACCGACCGGCTGCGGGCTCTGGTCGGCGGGATGGCCGGACTGCGGCTGACAAAGGAGTCGGCGTGATGTCGCGTAACGGGGAGCGTAGCGCTCTGTCACTTCAGCAATTCCGGCCACACCCAGCGCAGAAAAAGCCCCGCGAAGGATTGCAACTCCTTGCGGGGCTGTTGTTTACAAAACGCGAGGCCGACGGGATTCGAACCCGCAACCACCGGATCGACAGTCCGGTACTCTAACCAAATTGAGCTACGGCCCCGAGTGCGAACATTACACTCGACCTCGCGTATGAGGTTGTCAAGACAGGTCAGTATAGCCGAACGCCCGGGGGTGTCAAGCACGCCTCTGCCCCAGGGCGCATGGCGGCATGGCCGTATGTGCGGAAGGGGTCAGGAACGTTCGCCGGACAGGCAGAACACCGTGTTCACGGGAAGTGGACGCCCGGACGCGTCCAGCCCGGAGCCAGAAAGGTTCCTGACCCCCTGCCTGCGTGCAGGAACCGCCACCCCCTCTGCCCCGGTGTTACCGTATCTCGCGGGTTCCCCGAGCAACGGGCTTACGGCCGCGGATGACAACGGCGGTGTACTTCCTTGAGCCGGTCGCGATCGACGTGCGTGTAGATCTGCGTGGTGCTCACGTCTGCGTGGCCGAGCAGTTCCTGAACGATCCGCAGGTCGGCCCCCCCTTGCAGCAGGTGCGTCGCGAAGCAGTGCCGCAGGGTGTGCGGCGAGACCTTGTTCGGCAGCCCCATCCGCCGTGCGTACTTGACCACCAGCCGCCAGACGTTCGTCCGTTCCATCGGCCGGCCCGTCCGCGAGAGGAACAGGGCCTGCGAGTGATATCGGTCCTGCCTCGGCCGCGCCGTGTCCAGGTACTCCCGCACGCACTCGATCGCCGTACGCCCGATCGGGACAATCCGCTCCTTGCTGCCCTTGCCGAAACACCGGAGGTAGCCCACGTCCAGCCGCACGTTCGGCAGCACGAGCGAACACAGCTCGCTGACCCGCAGGCCGCAAGCGTAGAACAACTCGAGAATGGCCCGGTCGCGGACGGCGTACGGATCTTCCTCGTTCGGCGTGTTCAGGAGAGCATCGACCTGCTGAATATGCAGCACCCGCGGGATCAGCTTCCACTTCTTCGGCGACTCGATCAGGGCGGCCAGATCCTGCCGCATCCGCCCGGTCGCGTACAGGTGTCGCAGGAAGATCTTGACCGCCACCAGATTGCGCGCGACCGAGGCGATGGCCAGCCCGTCGTCCTTGCGCCGGATGAGGAACTTCTGGATGTCGGTCGGGGCGAGCGTCTCAGGGCCCAGCCCGCGCTCCGCGGCGAACCGGTCGAACACCTCGAGGTCGTGCCGATACGCCTTCAGCGTGTTATCCGCCAGCCCCGCCTCCACGAAGAGGTAGCCAAGAAACTGTTCGATGAAACGGCCGAAGGGCGACCCGCTCCCCTCGCGCCGGTCAGACGGCAACGGCAACGGATTCGATGACATGGCAACGGCGATCTTCCAGATGAATCCGGCGATGCATGGGGCACAACCAGGGCTGACCAAAGCAGTACTGGAAAGTCTCTCGCAGGTTCAGCAGGGTCAACCGATCACTGCATCGCTCGTCGCCCCGGTCGATATAGGGGCAGACCGTCGCGTTGGCCTGGAAATCCACGACATAAGCCCTCGCTCAGCGGAATAACGCTGCGGACCGCACGGTGCTACCCGCAAGTGGGTTATCGGCGTTGCGGCGCCGGCTGCTTGAAGGCAAATGCCGCGTGGCAGTGCTGGCAATGCGGGCCGAGCGAAACGCGGCACGTTTTGAGTGGCGAGCGGCTGGCTAACGCACGTCGACATTGGCGAGCAGCAGGCCGGGCCGGGCTGCATTCGCTGCCGGGCAATCCGGCAGGAGCCATCCCTTGTCTGGGTCCCACAAGACAAGCATGACCGGACAGCTGCCCGGGCGAGCCTCGCGCGGAATCGTGAAACTGTAACTCTCGGCAATGACCTCGCCGGGGCGCCATTCGTGCAGGGGATACGTGCCGGAACAGGCACGCGATTTGTGCAGAATCCGCTGGGCCAGGGGGACCTTGTCGTAGTCCTGCGGCAATGCCGGGTTCGCCCACAACTCGAACGATACGTCACCATAGCCGTGCTGCGGATTCGTCAGCGTCCAGTATCGCGTGATCACGAACCGCTCGCCGCGCCGAACCGCGCGATCCGGGATATCATAACCCAGCAACCGGACCGCGCCGCCGAACGTCACATGGGATGGCGAAGCAATGTCAATGTTGCCAGCCGTGACGCCCAGTCCGGCAGCCTGATCCTTGCGAACAAGCACATGCCGGAGCTGTCGGGACGCCGGATCGATGATCGACGTCACTACGCGTATGGCGGAGCCGTCGGGCGTGTGCAGGTACTCGTCCAGTCGGTCTTCCGGAACGACACGGAAACGCCCCAGCACGTCCGCGGCGAATTGGACCTGGGAGAAACGATCGCACGGGGCCTCGCATGGTTCGAGCACGTCCGCATGCTGGCCTTCGGGCAGGATACGCCATACACCATAGCTGAGGTCATTCGCCATCGGCCACCAGCGGAGGATCTGCATGTCTGAAAGGTCCAGACTCCAGTACGCACCGCTGCGCCATGCGGCGGCCGACGCGTAGTCCGAAAAGAACCGGGCATCACGTCGCCGCACGTATTGCGGGATGCGTCCCGGCTTGAGATACGTCTCGAAATACGTCCTGTCGTTCATCAGGCCATCGAGGTTGATGACCTGCTGGTGTGACGCGAAGTAGCTCACCATGCCCGCGCTGAACGAACCGATCCGGCTGCCTGCCGGCAGGTGTTGATTCATCCACCGCCCGGCCCGGTAGAAGGCGCATACGGGTGCGAGATCATTCGCCGTCGCCCAGACGGGGCTGCTGCCGATCGCCAGCATGAACACCACGGCCGCGCACGCCAGACCACCGCCCGAGCCCGGCCCGGTTCGTGCCGCCGAGCCGGTAATACCGAAGCGCCGCAAGCGACTGATCCATCGGCCAAGCGCCACGACGCAGACGCCGTAAAGCACCCACAGCCCGATGATCTCCGGCGCGAAATACCACGATCCATAGTCGGTAAAACGCGAGAGCGTGATCGCATAGGTTCCCAGGTGCAGGATCGAGAACAGTACCAGGCCGGCTACGTACCAGTGCCACGGTCGCGGCCGTTTCAGTGCACCGCGATTCGCGAAGGCGCCCGCCGCGGCGAGTATTGCACCTGCGCCGAGCACCAACAGCAGCAGGTTGCGGAACACGCACATCGCCCCCGTCACGCCGCAGGCCGCCCAGGCCGCATGCTCCACGTTCTGCAATACCGGTGCGCTCGTGATGCGCCAGAGAAGCTTCAGGTGATAAAGCACCGAACCGAGCGCCCCCCCATGCAAAGCGCCGAACGCCGCCTGATAATGCAGCTTCACCGGCCCACTGATCGGAAGGGCCATGCCAAAGTAGCGGTGGCTGAAGAGCAGCATCCCGCCGACGAGCACCGTGCCCGGCAGCGCGAGCCAGAACGCGCCGCGCGGATTCCAGCGGCCCGCGTCGGCACTGCCCGGCCGAACCAGCCCCAGCAGGACCAGGACCCAGACGATCAACGCCAGCAGGCCGCTATCGACCCGCGTCAGCGTCACCAGGGCCAGCAGCAGCCCCAGAACCAGATAGAAGCGGGGCCGGTCGTGCCGTACACCGGCCTCCGACGCCGGGTGCAAGCAGCGAGCGCCGACCCACATCAGCAGCACGCAGCAAAACGCGTGCAGGCCGTTCTCCATGCCCTGGTACGCGAGCCGGTCGCGGAACCCGGTCAGCAGAAAGCCCGTGGTCGTGAGCAACGCCAGCCACGGATCAAAACGCCGCAGGATCCGATACAGCACCGCACCCGCCCCAATCCACAGCAATCCGGAGAGCAATACCAGGGCGTGCGGCACCGCATCGCCGGGCCGGAGAACCGCGCAAAGCCCGATCGTGATCAGCGCCCACAGCGGCTGAACGCCATTCGTACGCGTCTCGCCGTCGAGGCTATAGCCCCTGCCCGCCAGCAGGTTTCGGGCCGGCACCACATAATAGAACGCGTCATCGACCATGATGTTCAGCGCAAGCCGCTCCGTAGGGATCGCCGCGATGCGCAACGTGCCGGCCAGAGCCAGACCGAACGCTCCCAGAAGAAGCAGGGTGCGCAACACGCTGCGGCCCGCCGTTCCCGGGGCCGATGGCGCATCGGATGCCGCCAGCATGTGCGTCGAACCGTTGCCTGCCGGGTTTGGAGCGGGTGCCATATTCTCACCGTCGCGATAGCGTCTGAGGTGACGCGGCGGATGCCTGGCGCACACGCAGGCTTGCCTCCACTGTGCGGATTCGCTGCGCCCACGAGTTCTGCCGGCCGATCGCGCGGAGCGCCGCCACGAAGGCGGGGTCGCGGGCCTGTCTTCGCGCCGCGTCCAGCGCGACCGAGAACTCCCCCGCACTGCGGACGATCCGCACCTCGGGAAACGCCATGCATTCGGGCATGGGCGTCGTCACGACCGGCTTGCCGCCGGCGAAGTACTCGTACAGCTTCAGCGGCGAGGTCGCCAGCGTGATGTCGTTGATCGCAAACGGAATGGTCGCCACGTCAAAGGCCCGCAGGTAGGCCGGCAGCACGGCGTAGTCGCGCGGGCCGATCCAGTGCACGTTCGGACACTTGAGCATCGGCCGGCCTTCGAGGCTCGCGTCGTACTTCGGCCCGATCAGCACGAAGTTCCAGTCGGGCCGCAGCCGCGCCGTCTGCTCGACGAGATCGTAGTCGAACCATTCCGCCAGGGCCCCGTAATAGCCGGCGATCGGCTTGCCCTCCTTCAGAATCCGGCGCATGAGCGGATCGTGGGGCATGCGGACGGCCTCGTCCGCGAAGAACTCATCCTCGACGCCGTTGGGCAGGTAGAGCCGATCCGGCCGATCCTGCAGGAACGTCTCCAGGTGCCGTGCCACATATCCGACCACGGCCGCTTCGCGCAGCGCCCGACGATGGTTGGCCTCCATGAGGTTGCGGTCGTACGGATGGACGGCGAAATCGTCAATCAGATCGTAGATGACCGGCGTATCGGCCGCGAAGCCGTCGCGCAGGTGGTAGTTGTAGCAGAACGCCCACAGGATCGCGTTCGGAATCCCGTGAAGCAACCCGGGCGCGCCGCGGAAGAGAAAGAGATTCGGTTGAATCTCCCTGAAACCGGCGAAGCCGGTGAACCGAATGCTGTCGTCGTAGATGACGGCATAGCCGCGCTGCGCGAAATGCCGCGCCAGGTGGTGCGGCCGCTGAAACAGCCAGTCGCTCCAGATGAGCGAACGCAGAAAGACCACCGCACCCCTGCTCTCGCGCGCCCGCATGCAAACCTGGGCAAGGCTTCGTTCCAGCGGGCGGAACCCATCCGCCGCCGTCGCCGCGCTCGTGCGCCGGCAAAGCGGCAGGGCCGGCCCCCGGGCCGCCGACGAATCGTGATGCCGGTTCCGCAGCCAGCTTCCAGCCACCGCCGGGGCGCCTCCGGCGGCGGCCCATTCGAATATGCGTGCGTAGACCTCATACGCCTCCGCACGATCGAAACCGCGGCGCATCGCGTCGGTTACAACCGGAGGCTGGGGATCGGCCGCGACCGCCACCAACGCCTCGGCGATCGCACTCACGAAGTCCGGATGTCGCTCCCGAAGGACCTGGTAGAACTGGTCCACGTCGATGTCGAGCAGCGATCCGAACGGCAATGGCAGGAGGCGCCCGCCGGTGCGAGCCAGCAGTTCCCGGGCGCTGCCCACATCGCTCGCGATGACAGGCAGGCCCGCATACAGGGCCTCGGCCAGCGCCAGGCTCCAGCCTTCCACGAACGACGGCAGCACAAACGCATCCGCAAGGTGATAGAACTTCTGCGGATTCGGATGGTAGCCGAGGAACTGCACCGCGTGACCGATGCCCAGCCGTTCGATTTCGTCGCGCACGTCCTTCGCGTAGATCTCTGCGTAGACGGCGTCCTGCGGCCGCCCGAGCAGGGCGATGCGGATGAGTGGATTTCGGAGCAGCGCTTCCGCCGCCGCCTGCACGAGATATCGCTGCGCTTTCACCTCCGTGATCGAGGCCGTGCACAGAAACACGAAATCGTCCTGGTCGTAGCCGAGAGCCCTCCGTTCCGCATCCCGATCGAGTGTCTCTCGGGCGGCATCCAGCGCCCGGGTGTCCACGCCGTTGGGCACGACGACCATCTTCTCCACCGGCAGACCGAGACGAATATCGGCGTACGACGCAACTGCGTTCGACACGCAGATGTAGCCGGTTGTGTAGCGGTCGGCCTGCCGGTGCTGTCCGGCCTCCTCCTCGGACAACCACACATACGAGTTGTGAACGGTCTGCAGGAACGGGATCCCCAGCTCGTGAGCGATCGCGGCCCCGAAGAGCGAGTAATGCGCGTTGACAACGTCAATGCGCTTCTCCTGCAGCAGCCGCCGGTAGGCCCCCTCGCGGTCCTTGTCGTCCAGACGCAGTACGGCCAGCCCGCGCTCGCGTGCTTTCTCCGCCGCCGGGCCTTCCTCGCCGAGCACCAGCAGCGATACGTCGAACCGCGCCGGGTCGAGGACCGCGATAATGTCCAGGACCACGTGCTCAAGGCCCCCCTGCATGAAATTCTGCACTTGGAACAGCACGCGGAGGCGTCGCTCCGCCGGCTGATAGACCTGCGGCAGCGTGCGCGTCCAGTCCTCGGCGGGAATCGTCTTGTCCGAAAAGAGCTTGTTGTTCGCAAACGCCGCCGCCAGATCGAACAGATCCCGCCCGAGCGGAACGCTGAAAACGTGCGGGGTCAAGAGGGCCAGCCGCGCGAGCGTCCGGTCATCCTGAGCACAGCAAAGATGTGCGATCGTCTGCACTTCGCCGGCGTAGCGGTACGGCGCCCGCTCGTCATTCTCGAACCAGGCGACGACGCAGCATTCCGGCGGCAACGCCCGGTTGACCAGACCCGGCAGGGAGTCCGCACGCAGCAGGATCAGCAGCTTGCAGCCGATATTGGCGAGCGGTTCGTCCGCCGTCAGCCGGCGCATCCGGTGCCCGGGGGCGATTGCGGGGGCAAGCCATGCCTCGGTCGGCTCGTCCACGAGTACAAGCCAGGGCTGTTCGCAGTACCAGCGACGGTCCTTGTCGTATTCCACCAGCTGGTTCGCACGTTCGTGGATGTGATGCGCATGCGCCTGTGCGTTCAGCGTGTTGTCATGCACGCGGTAGCGGTACAACACCTCGTCCGTACCGAGGTGCCGTAACTGGAAAAGGCTGTTCATCCGCATCCAGTAGTCATAATCCTCGACACCCAGGCTCGGTGTGTAGTCGCCCAACAGCTTCCCCGCCCAGCCGCGATACATGAAACACGCGCCGATGAAGTTGTCCTGCACGGTGTTCAACGTTTGCGTGTTCCTGGGAAGGTGGATCTCCGGCGAGTCGGCGGAACGCCGGTTCTGCGGGCGGAAGTTCGGATCGCGCAGCGGCTCGCCCCGGTCGTCGATCGCGAGGTAGTCGCAGTAGACCATCGCGGCGTCGGGGTTGGCCCGGAGGAACTCGACCTGCTTCTCCAGCTGACGCGGCTCCATCAGGTTGTCCGCCGATGTCCAGGTCCAGAACTCGCCCCGCGCAAAATCGAACGCGTTGCTCAGTGCCTTCGGCAGCTTCTGATTGGCCTGCGTCAGGATGCGGATCTTCGGATGCCCGACGTAGGAGTCCAGGACCTTCTCGACCCCGTCCGTGGATCCGTCGTTGATGATGATGAGTTCGAAATCGGGATACGTCTGCGCCAGCACGCTCTCGATCGAATCGCGCAACAGGTCCGCCTGGTTGTAGACCGGCAGGATCACGCTGACCAGGCCGCGAACCTCGCTCGCATGGCCGATGCAATCGACGTTCCTGGGCGGCGCGCTGAGAGGGCGCATGTCCTCTCGCCGGATGCGGCGGATGACCCGGCCCGCGTTGCGCCGAAGCGTTCGTCCGACCGCGCGCAGCAGCGCCATCGGCCCCTGGCGGGCATAGTGCCGGAAGCGGCGCTGCTTGTGCATGGCCCAGCGTCCGAGACGCTCGCGCCGGCTGCCGCGCGGGAAGAGGAGAAACCGTACTCGAAACCCCGCCTGAAGCAGGGCCCAGCCGGTGCCGCTGCGGATCTCATCCAGCTGGCGGCGCAGCTCGGTCACATCCCGGCAACGATCCGCGTGGGCCGAGTTGAGTTTCTCGGTCCAGGCGTGCAATTCGTCGAAGCGCCGCTGGAGGTCCGCAAGCGCGTCTCGAAGCTGCGCGGCAACGGCCGCCGATTCGGCCTTCTCGGCGGTGACTGTCGAAAGCCGCTGCTCCAGTTCCCCCTCGCGACGTCGCCACAGGTCTTCCCGGGACGCCATCTCCTTGCGGAACGACTCCGCCTGCTCGGCCGCGACCCGTTCGAGCCGGGCCACCGCAGCGGCCCGTTGTTCGAGTTCCTGCGCCCGCTCGGCCGCGACCCGTTCGAGCCGGGCGATCGTTCCGTACCGTTCGGCCGAGAGACGGTGCCAATACAGAAGCTCGCGGGCATGGTTGCGGAAGGCCTGCACCCAGGCATACCCGGGGCGGGCCGGCCAATGCTTCATCGCCACCAGGCCGTAGGCGCAGCGGGTGGCAAGATCGAGTACTTGCGCCGCCTCCGGCAGGCCGAATTCCACCGGCTGCTCCGGCTGCCCCCAGATGTTCAGCCAGTCGCCCGACAGAACGCGCCGCGCCTCGCGCAGCGCCCGCTGCCAGTCGGCGGCCGCCTCCTGCAGATCTCCCCGGCAGGCGGCGATCAGGCCGGCGCGGAACATTGCGTCCACCGTCTTGGTCGCCAGGAGCGGGCTGAACTTGAGGCAATCCATCTCCGCGCACCGCAGAAACGCTGCGCGGGCCTCTTCGGTCCGGCCGGCGGCCAGGTGCAGCAGCCCGGCCAGATACTGATTGGAAATCCGCCATCGCCAGGCGTTGGCGGTGTCGTCGGCGCAGGCGTGGTACTCCTCGATGCGGTTCAGGAGTCTGCACGCCTTGTTGGCGGTGAAGTTCTCATCCTCAAGCAGGCGGTAGCCCAGGATGCACAGCGCCGCGCCCGCATCGGCCGAGCCGGGGCGCGAGCACTCGAGCACCTTCCACGCCAGCCGTTCCAGCACACGTGGATTGACCACCCTCATTCCGATCGACACGATCCCCTTGACCAGCCACGGATTGTCGTAGTCCCGCCCGAACGCCGTGATGTGATACCCCTTCACATCGCTGTAGTCCGGAAAGCTCGTCTCGTGATAGCCCTTCCGGTCAAACCCGACCGGGTCCTTCATCGCCAGCGCAAGCCACCATTCCGCCGCGAGTCTGCCCGGATCGTCGAGAGGGACCTCGCGCAGCCGGCGCGGCTGGTCGCCGCACTTGAGGCCGCCGCCGGCCGTCTGGGCGTAGAGCCGCTCCACCACGAAATGGCGTTCCAGCTGGGCCCGCAGCTTCGGCCAGGTGTACACGTGCAGGTGAGTCGGGTTGGGGTCGCGTCCCGTTTCATCGACCCACTCGTTCGGCACGCTCACGAAGATCCGGCCGCCGGGCCGCAGCACGCGTCGCACCTCCGCCAGGAACGCCTCCGGATCGGCCAGGTGTTCCAGGGTCTCGATGGAGACGACATAATCGACCGAGTGGTCCGGCAGAAACGCGAGATCCGAGGCGTCGCGTTCGTGGAACTCCACCCCCGCGCCGCCGTAGTTCGCACGGGCGTATTCGATCGCATAATGGCTCGCGTCGATGCCGATCACGCGCGCCAGCGGCGTGCAACCCGCCAGAATCGCGGAGCCGTACCCCAGACCGCACGCCACATCCAGCACCACGTCGCCCGGCCGCACGAACGGGCAGGCCAGGTGATAGCGCGCGATGTGGGCGTCGGACCGCCGGCCCGTCTCGCGCAGCATGTCCATGTGCAGGTCGCGTTCCGCCTGGAGCGACGCGACAGGATACGTTGCTGCGGCCGCCGCCGGGATCTTCTCGAGGACGATCGCGATCGGCGAGGCCTCCGATTCGAGCGACTCATACGGAAAGACCGTCTGCCCGCGCGGGTGCTTGCGGAAGCCGAGTCCGAAGAGCAGATTCTCCCACCAGTCGCGCCCGTGGACGGCCAGGTGCCAGCGGCTGTCGCGATCCGGAGCGGTGGCGATGCTCAGAAAGACGAAGCGACGTGCGACGCGGCGCAGTTCGTGCAGCGCGCGGAGAACGTCCGATTCGTCGAGATGCTCCAGAACGTCCGTGCAGATCAGCGTATCGAATGCTTCGTCCGGGAACGGCAGATCGAGGATCGAACCGACGCGAAACCGGCCGGGCGCTACGGCGTTCAGGTATTCGACGGGGCGTTGTGCGACGTCGATCCCGTGCGCATCCACGCCGCGCCGCAGCAGCGTGCGGACCAGGGCCCCCATGCCGCATCCGACGTCGAGTACCTTGCCGCCGCCGCACACGGACAGGACCTGGTCGGCCATCGTCTCCGGATCGTGGAACGAATGCGAACCCCAACGGTCCGGCCGATTCCAGTAGTCATCGTACAGCTCTGCGTAATTGATCATGCTCTTGCGACCCGTGCTTCCTTGCGATCTTTCCCGAACGTCCGGAGCATGCCGAGCAACGACGACCTTGTCATGACACCGGCATCATCGCGACAAGTCCAGACGTGCCGGCAGCGACTCAATCCATTCAGGGCCGGACTCAAACCCGAGTTCGTACAGGTGCCGGCCGGCAAGCTCGGCAAAGACCTCTCCATCGCGTCGCGTGAAGTAGCGCCGCCAGTCCCCCACAATACCCTTCCGCACATGCGCCGTCACGAGTTCCTGGCCGCGGGCCCGTCCGCCGGACATCGACTCGAAGGAGGATGTGCGAGCAGCACGGTCGATGACGGCAGCTGACCGGTCCACGTCCAGAAACTCGAGAATCCGGGCGAGAACGACCCGCATGTCATCGATCATTTCCTCATACCGAACGGTCAGCACGGAGTGCGAGGCCCGCAGTCTCTCGGCGGCCGCCAGGGCGGTGACCCACATGCCGCACCAGTTCACCAGATCGTCTTCGCTGAAGAAACGTTCGAGATGCGATTCGGAACCCTGCCGGAGGAAAAACGCCTTCCGTTGGGCTCGGATCGCGTTCGGTGCCTCGTGAGCGGCTTCCTTGCTCAGCCAGTGAAACACACCGCTGGTGACCACATCGCGGCCGTCGCGAACGAGGTGAATGATGGGCGCGTTTGGGCAGTAGCTTCGGATCCCGGCCACCACCGCCTCTTCGGTGGCCGCGTACGGTGTGACCTTGTCCACCAGAAGCGTCTTCCCCGACGCGCCCAGGAGCGCGGTCTCCGTGTGAGTCACCAGATGCGAGAGCAATTCCGAACTCAACGCAGCCACCGAAATCGGCAGATCGCCTCCATGAATGACCGGGGCAATGGCACTGACGTACCGGTCCGCGGTGATACGGAGCTGCGGCTGGTCGGAGCCCGTGTTCCGGATCAGGTCACAGTACATCCCGAACAGGCGGCGTTCCACGCACAGGACTTGCGGGTGCGCGTTCAACGCGCACTTCAGCCATGTCGTGCCTGAGCGGGGACAGGCCAATACGAATGCCGTTCGGGCAGCCGTACCCGCCGTATTCGCGGCCCCCTGGCGAGGAAGCATCAGCGTCGTCCAGGTCGCGCGCAGGCGGCTTGCCAGACTCATGATTGGCTCTTTTCTGCTGAATCGGCGAATGCTTCGCTCGCGTCCACCACGGATACGACGTGGGCCCGGGCCTCCAGGTCACACAAGCCGCCGAAGAAGTGCTTGTCCGCCACCACGTGGACGTGAAAGAACGCCGCCTCATCGCGCCAGTGAAGCATGCGCTGACCGCCGAAAAAGTGCCGTTGCTCCTCGGCCACAGCGACCTGAACCTCGTAGAAGCCCTGACCGAGTCGGCATATCCATTCAGACTCCACCGTCAATACCTGTCCCCTGGCGAAGGACCTGTCCCAGAAGACCGGTCCTTCGCGGGTGCCGTTCCAGATCTCGACGTCCTGGTTGAAGGTCCCCCAGGAATAGACCTTCACGCCTTCCCGGCTGCGCAGCCGGAAGGCCACGTTCAGGTGCGTCATGTCGCGGTGGAGCACCACGCTGACGCGCAGCACCACCAGGTCGCCGGGATGGAACACGGACGCCGACGTGCGGTTCTCGTCGAGGACTTCACAGGCGACGATTTCCGCGTCAAGATCGCCGAACGAGAAAGCGTCGGAACGTCTCGTCCCCGGGGCCTTGGCGACCGAACTCGCATTCGTCGCCCCGCGATGGGCAGCCTGCGTGTGGACGACGCTCTCGTAGTATCGCTTCTCCTGTTCGTGCAGCAGCCGGCGATACTCGAGGATGACCTCGGCCGAGTTGCCGATCGCACGGGGCTGGCCCGCTTCCAGCAGGAGCGTCCGTGAGGTCAGCGTGCGGACGCTCTCCTGATCGTGGGAGCAGAAGAGGAGGGTCACGCCCTTGTTGCGGAGTTCCTCGATCCGCTGGAAGCACCGTTTCTGAAACAGGGCGTCGCCCACCGACAGGGCCTCGTCGATGATGAGGATATCCGGCTCGACCTGCACCTGAACGGCGAAGGCCAGGCGGACGATCATGCCCGTCGAGTACGTCTTGATCGGCTGGTCGATGAACTCGCCGATGTCCGCGAAGCCCGCGATGGCGTCGAAGCGTTCATCGACCTGCTGGCGGGACAGCCCGAGAATCGCCCCGTTGAGATAGACGTTCTCGCGGCCGCTGAACTCGGGATTGAACCCGGAGCCCAGCTCCAGCAGCGCGGCCACACGGCCGCGGACCTCGACCTCGCCCTCGGTCGGCCGCAGCGTCCCCGCGATGATCTGCAGCAGCGTGCTCTTCCCGGACCCGTTGCGCCCGATGATGCCGAATGCCTCGCCCCGCCGGACCTCGAACGAGATGTGCCGCAGCGCCCAGAACTCCGTGTAGAAGCTGCGCTTCCCCCGCCACAATGTCTGCTTGAGGCGATCGACCGGCCTCGCATAGATGCCGTAACACTTGCTGATCCCGCGCACCGAGATCGCGGCGTGTGGCGCGTCGTCGGGGGCGGACACCTCCGAATCAGACCCGCCGCGCGCGATGGTCGATGGCTCAGAGGACATCCGCAAACCCCCGCCGGGTCTTCATGAACCACACATACCCGAGTTGCATCAGCACGGCCGAGATCAGCGTGACCATCAGCAGGGCCGGCCAGTCGGGCGACCGGCCCCAGATCAGCGTACACCGGGCCGACTGGACCAGGGTGGTCAGCGGATTCAGCACCATGACCGCCCGGAAACCCGCCGGCACCTGCTCCAGCGAGTAAAACACCGGGGAGAGAAACATCATCATCGCGACAAACACGCTGATGAACTGGCCGATATCGCGAACATAGACCCCGAGCGAGGCCAGAAACCAGGTCAGCCCCAGGATGAACATGAGCAACCCCGGGATCAGCAGCGGGAAACAGTACAACGTCGCGGACACCTGGCGGGTGAACGCGAACGAACAGAGCAGGAGCACCGCGACGCCCACCAGGAACTGCACCAGCGCGGCCCCGAGGGTGCACACCGGGAGAATCTCGAGGGGAAAGACCACCTTCTTGACGTAGTTGGGGTTCCCCAGGATCAGGTTCGGGGCCGCCGAGATCGCCTCGCCGAACAGATTGTAGACGAGCAGGCCCGAATAGAGAGTGAGCGCGAAGCTCACCATCGAGGCATTCGCGGCGTTGGGCCACCGGGCACGAAGCACCACCCCGAACACAAACGTGTACACGATCAGCATCAGCAGCGGCAGCAGGAACGACCAGGCGATGCCCAGCGCGGAACCGCGGTACCGGGCCAGGACGTTGCGCCACGTCAGCTGCCGGATCAGGTCATGATGATCCCGGAAGATTCGCAGCATTCTCGTCGGCCGAAGATAGTAGCGGACGGGCAGAGAATGCGTCGTAATCAGGCTGGTTCCCGATTCCATGGCGGCATTCTATCGCCGGAGACAGGCGAGTCAAGCGGTGAACGACTTATGAATTGTGCGGTTCCGACTGCCGTGCGTTGTGTTTCAGAACGGGTTGGGCGAACCCGAATGCCGGCGTCGTCATCCGTCCGTCGATCAGCACTTCGGCGATCCGCCGTGCCGCCAGACCGTCGCCGTAGACGTTGACCTCCCGCGCCATCGCCGCGTACGCCGCCGGGTTGGCCAGCAGCCGTGCGGCCTCGCTCACGATCCGGTCCCGCCGGGTCCCGACGAGTTTCACGGCGCCGGCGGCGACGCCTTCCGGACGCTCCGTCTTCTCCCGCAGCACCAGCACCGGCTTCCCCAGTGAGGGGGCCTCCTCCTGGATGCCGCCCGAGTCCGTGAGGATGAGATGGGCACGCGCCAGGAGCGACACGAACTCGCCGTACCCCAGGGGCTCGATCAGCCGGATCCGGTCGCAGCCGCCGAGGATGTCCTGGACCGGCCGGCGGACGTTCGGGTTGAGGTGAACGGGATAGACCAGCTGCACGTCCTCGAATCGCTCGGCGATATCGCGGAGGGCGAGGCAAAGCTCGCGGAACGGCTCTCCGAAACTCTCGCGCCGATGCGCCGTCACGAGCACGAGCCGGTTGTGATCGGCGCCGACTTCCTCCGGAAGCGGCTGGTTCGCGACCCGGTCGCGCATCCAACGCAATGCATCGACGACCGTGTTGCCCGTGACGAAGATCGAGTCGGCGGGGACCCCTTCCGCCAGCAGCGCGTCGCGGGCACGCTCCGTCGGCGCGAGGTGGTAGTCGGCGAGAACGCCCGTCACACGGCGGTTGATCTCCTCAGGGAAGGGCATTCGCTTGTCGCGGGTCCGCAGGCCGGCCTCCACGTGGGCCACCATCGCGCCGGCGATGTACCCGGCGAAGGCCGCCGCGGCAACGGTCGTGGTGTCGCCCTGGACGACGACGATGTCGGGCCTGAACGAATCAAAGACCGGACGAAGGCCCAGAAGGAGCCGGCCCAGCAGATCGGTCGGATGCTGTGCCGCCTGCATGACCTGGAGATCGATGTCAGGCCGGATGTCCACCGCCCGCAGCGTGTCGTCGAGCATCTGCCGGTGCTGGCCGGTCGAGCACAGAAAAAGCGAAACCTCGTCCGCCCGGTCCCGCAGCGCGTGGACGACCGGCGCCAGCTTGATGACCTCCGGGCGCGTGCCGAAAGCAACCAGAATCCGCTTCATGAATCAGCCCTGCGTCCAAGACCAACGCCGGTCGCGTGTCTGACGGATCGTCCCTTGCCTGTCGAGGGCGTATTGTACGACGCGTCTGGCGGGCGGACAAGGACGACGTCGGCTCGCGTGCGATGGACGGACGGCGCCTTCTTCGCTCCGCGGTCCGGCCGCGCTTCGACACAATCCGCTGATCCGTGCATGGGGTCCCGGCCGGGCCCCGTCTTCGGACACGGCGGACGAACCTTGCAAGGATGGGGCTGCGTGCGGTATACAGAGACATCGCCTCCCGACATCAGGCCGGCGCGGGAGGTGGCGACGAAGGTTCCTGCCGCCCCAACCCGTGGCGGCCGATCTGTACGCAAAGAGAGCCGAGAAAACATGAGTGACGCAAAACAGAGCATGTTCGTTGTGGACGGCAAGAACGTCCTGTTGACGTTCTGCCTGGTCAGCTCGCTGTTCCTCCTCTGGGGGTTCTGCAACGGCATGATCGACGTGATGGACAAGCACTTCCAGGAGGAGTTGCACCTGAGCCTCTCGCAGTCGGCCTGGGTACAGTTCGCGCACTGGATGGGCTACTTCCTGATGTCCATCCCCGCCGGCTGGCTCGCCACCCGCCTGGGGTACCGGGGCGGCATCATCGCCGGGCTTCTGCTGGTGGCTGTCGGCGGCTTCTGGTTTATCCCCGCCGCGAACATCAAGGAATTCTGGGCCTTCCTTCTCGGCGTCTGCATCGTGGCCTCCGGCCTGACGTTCCTGGAAACGGTGGCCAACCCCTACACCACGGTGCTCGGCCCGCCGCGATACGCCGCCACGCGCATCAACCTCGCCCAGTCGTGCAACGGTGTCGGCTGGGTGCTGGGACCGATCGCCGGAGGGCTGTTCTTCTACGGCACCGACGAGACCGGCCGAAGCACGGGCTCCGAGACGCTGTGGATTCCCTATGCCGGCGTCGGGGTCGTCGTCCTTCTCCTGGCCATCATCTTTTTCTTTGCTCCGGTGCCGGACATCAGGGCCAAGGACGACTATGACATCGACGGCAAGGACAACAACGGCGGAAAGGCGCCGGCGATACGTCAGGTGAACCGCGGATTGTCATTCGTGTTGCTGCTCGGCAATATGGGCGCGCTCTTTGGCGTCTTCGGCATGATTCTGTGGCTGGCCCTCGGTTCCATCGGGCTCGGCCCGCACCTCGTGGGTCTGGTTTCGGCGCTCCCGCTTCCGTCCGGGTTTGTCGTGACGGCCGATACCGCGCTGTTTTTGACATTGCTGGCCGCCGGCGGGGTGGGTCTGGCGGTTGCGGCGTTCTGGCTCATCGGCGTCACCAAACGGTTGTCGCACCACAGCGTCTGGTCCCACGAACACTTCACGGGCGCCGTACTCGCCCAGTTCTTCTATGTGGCCGCCCAAGCCGGGATTTTCAGCTTCTTGATCAATTACATGACCTCGGAACCGCCCTCTCTTCCCCAGTCCTGGCTGAAACAGGACAGAAGCACATGGGTGGGCAGGCGGATGAGCGAATGGATTGAACTCAGGACGGCTTTTGTCGGGTCTGATTTCAAGGACACGGCGTCGTTGGCCGCGAAGCTGACGTCGCCGGCGGAAACGGATCCGTTGTCCGCTTACCTGGCGTCAAAGCTGTCCGACTCGACCCGGCAGACTCTGGCCCGGTTCAAGGCGGGCAGTGCCGGCGAGACGGCGGCACGGGTTGCCGTGATGCAGGACCTCAACACGCTGATCCAGGAAGAGAGCCTCTACAGCCAGGAACGGTTCAGCGGAGTCGCGTTCCAGGAGAGCACAAAACAGTTGCTGGCTCTCGACGCCCAGATGAGAAATGAGCGGCGGCTAAACCGGTTGCTGCTGGCCGATGCCTATCCGAAGGAACTCTCATACCATGATGGCATCGTAGGCATCACCAACAAAGGGGCGTCCAATCTGGCGTCATTCGGGTTCATTTGCTTCCTCTTGGGGCGAGTCGTCGGGGCCGGTCTGCTGCGGCGGGTTTCCGCGCACAAGATCGTGGGCCTGTACGCGCTGTTGAACGTCCTGGCCTGTTTGTTGGTCTTCTGCAAGCTCGGCTGGCTCTCGGTGGCAAGCGTTTTTATAAGCTATTTCTTTATGTCCATCATGTTCCCGACCATCTTCGCCCTTGGCATCTTCGGTCTGGGCAACAAGGCAAAAGGGGCGTCGGCCTACATCGTCATGGCGATCGTGGGTGGGGCATTGCTGCCCAAGCTGATGGGGGCCGTGGCCGACCACTATGACATGTCCCGCGGTTTCATTGTGCCGTTGCTGTGCTTCGTACTGATCGCCTTCTACGGCTACGCATGGCCCAAGCTGAGCCGCGCGGAGTCGCTGCACGGCGTCGGCGCGTCCGGCGGGCACTGACAACAGAAGCGGTCGGCGATTCACGGGGTTGAGGCCGGGCCGCAGTTGGCCTACAATAGGTCTCGCGTTGGGAAAGAGAGAAGCGCGACCGACGGCAGACGTTCGTTTGTATCCGCATTGTTAGTGGATGCAAACTTACGTCGGGACCTCGGGTTCGGTATTCGCCGCGGCGCGGCGGCGGAGGGACGGAATCGGATGAGCATCTACCTCGGCGTGGACATCGGCGCGGTCGGCGTCAAGGCCGCGATTGTGCTCCCCAGAGATCAGGTCGAATCCATCCTCGGGCAGAACGGCACGCGGGCCGCCCTGCGGCTCCTGGCGCCGGAGGCAGCGGGCAACCTCGCCGTGCTCGTCGCCGACTATCGGCGTACACGCGGCCGGCCGCTCGAAACGACGCGGCAACTGCTTGCCGAACTGGTCGATCACCTCGGCGTTGAGCGGATTGCCGGCCTCACGCTGACCGGTTCCGGCAGCCGGCTCGTGGCCGAGGCCTTCCAGGCCGGCCGATGCAATGAGTTTCAGGCGCTCGCCCGCGCCATGGACCTTCTCCACCCGCACGTGCGGACGGTCTTCGAGATCGGGGGCGAGACGAGCAAGTATCTTCGGCTCGAGCCCGACCCCGGCAGCGGGGCACTCGGCATCCTTGATTACAGCACGAACGGCGATTGTGCCGCCGGCACGGGGGCGTTTCTCGACCAGCAGGCCACGCGTCTCAAATATGCCGTCGAGGACATCGGCGGAATCGTGGACACGGCCGCCCGGGCCGCGCAGATCGCCGGCCGGTGCAGCGTTTTTGCCAAGAGCGACATGATCCACGCCCAGCAGAAAGGCTTCACGCCGCCGGAGGTCCTGCGCGGGCTGTGCAACGCGGTGGCGACGAACTACAAGTCGGCTGTCGTGAAGGGGCGAACGGCACGCGCGCCGATCGCGCTCGTCGGCGGCGTCTCGGCGAATACGGCGGTGGTCCGGGCGCTTCGCGAGGTCTTCGAGCTGAACGACGGCGAGCTGTTCGTTCCGCCCGGCGCGGAGTCATTGGCCGCGGTCGGAGCGGCGGCTGCGGCGGTGCAGACGGCCGGCACCGACGGGGCGGCCCTGCGGAAACGGCTGGCCGAGCTGGTTTGCGCGAGCGAAGGCGGCGGGCGCGTGTTTCCGACGTCGCCGCCGCTGAGTCTGGATCGCGTCGTGCTGCTGCGCGACCGCGTCCCGCCGTACGAACTTCCCGCGAACGGAACGGTCATCGACGCCTGGCTCGGGCTCGACATCGGCTCCGTCGGCACGAAGCTCGTTCTCATCGACAACCGCGGCGACGTGATCCACAGCATCTTCACGCGGACGGAGGGCCGGCCGATCGAAGTCGTCTCGCGGTGCCTTCGCGAGATGGACGAGGCCGTCGGCTCGCGCGTCCGGGTCTGCGGCGTGGGAACAACCGGCAGCGGGCGCGAACTCATCGGCGAGCTGGTCGGGGCCGACAGCATCATCGACGAGATCACCTGCCACAAGACCGGGGCGACGTTCATCGGCGACCGGTTGCTCGGCAAGCGCCCCGACACGATCTTCGAGATCGGCGGGCAGGACAGCAAGTACATCAGCCTTCAGCCCGAGGGCCGCGAGTCGAAAGACACGGTCGTCGTCGATTTCACGATGAACGAGGCCTGTGCCGCCGGCACCGGCAGCTTCCTCGAGGAACGGGCGGAGGAACTCGGCGTCGCGATCAAGGGCGAGTTCTCGCGGCTCGCGTTGAGTTCCGAGGCGCCGATCAAACTCGGCGAACGCTGCACCGTGTTCATGGAACGCGACGTGAACACGTACATGCAACGCGGGGCGAAACGCGAGGACGTCATCGCGGGCCTGGCCTACTCGGTCGTTTACAACTACATCAACCGCGTCGTCCGCGGTCGCGTGATCGGCGACTGCATCTTCTTCCAGGGCGGCACGGCCTACAACGACGCCGTCGCCGCCGCGTTCAGTATGGTCTGCGGCAAGGAGATCATCGTCCCGCCGCACAACGCCGTCCTCGGGGCGATCGGCGCCGCGCTGCTGGCAAAGGAGAAGATCGTCGCGACCGGGACCGAGAGCCGTTTTCGCGGGTTCGACATCGGCCGCGTCGATTACGCCATCCGCGAGTTCCAGTGCAAGGCGTGCGGCAACCAGTGCGCCGTGCAGGAGTTCAGCGTCGAGGGCGAAAAAACCTACTGGGGCGACAAGTGCTCCGACCGCTACCGCAAACGCGCCAAGACCGACCGCAAGCCGATCATCCCCGACCTCGTCACCCTGCGACGCGACCTGCTTCACGCCGACGACCAGGGCGACCCGCCGGGCGCGACCGTCCGCATCGGCATCCCGATGGCGATGTACTCGCACGACCTGTTGCCGCTGTACCGCCGGTTCTTCCGCGACTGCGGCTTCGCGGTCGTCTGCTCGAGCGAGACCAACCGCCAGACGGTCCGCCAGGGCCTCGACACCGTCGTCGCCGAGCCGTGCTTCCCCATCATCGTCGCGCACGGACACGTGGCCGACCTCGTCGCGAGGAACGTGGACTACCTCTGGATCCCGAACATCCTCTCGGCCGAAACGAAGTTCATGGACAACGAGAGCCATGTCTGCCCCTGGGGCCAGACGCTCCCGTTCGTCATTCGCCAGGCGCCGATGTTCCGCGCCTGGCAGGGTCGCATCCTCTGCCCGACGGTCCGCCTGCGCGAAGGGCCGGCCCATGTGAAGGAGGTCTTCGTCGGTGTGGCCACGAACCTGGGCGCGCGGCGCGACGTGGCCGAGAGGGCCTTCGACGCCGGGCTCCACGCGCTTCAGGAGTTCCGCTCCGCGTACCAGCAGGCCGGCCAGGATGCGCTGCACATCCTCGAGCGGACCGGCGAGACCGGCATGGTCATCGTCGGCCGCCCGTACAACATCCACGACCCCGGCGTGAGCCTGGCAACGGCAAAGAAGTTGCGCGACAACTACGGCGTGAACGTCATCCCGATCGACGCCCTGCCGACCGCGGACATCGACATCCGCGACGTCAACAGCAACATGTACTGGGAGTACGGGCGCAAGATCCTCGCCGCCGGGAAGATCGTCGGGCGGCACCCGAACCTCCACATCATCTACATCACGAACTTCAAGTGCGGCCCCGACTCGTTTGTGAAGGGTTTCATTCGCGCGGCGTCCGGCAAGCCGTTCCTGACGCTCCAGTTTGACGGGCACTCGAACGACGCCGGCATGATGACGCGGTGCGAGGCGTACCTCGACAGCAAGGGAATCCTGCGATGGTGGCGAAAGTCAAAAGCCAGGCCGGCGGCCGAAGTCTTGGAGGCCGAACTCTCTACATCCCGCAGATGGCGTACGCCGGTGCGAGGCTGATGGCCGCATCGTTCCGGTCGATCGGAATCGACGCGACCGTCTCGCCCGATTCCGACACCCGAACGCTCGAACTGGGCGGCCTTCACAGCAGCGGCGAGGAATGCCTGCCGCACAAGGTGACGCTCGGCGACTTCCTCAAGGTCTGCCGTGCGCCGGGGTTCGACCCCCACAAAACCGCCTTCCTCATGCCCACGGCGCACGGCCCGTGCCGCTTCGGGCAATACGCCCCGTACCTCGACCAGCAGCTCCACGAAATGGGCTACGGCGACGTCGTCGTCGTCTCGCCGTCAAGCGACAACGGTTACGACGGCATCGGCGAGCACGCATCGGAGCTGACGCGGATCGTCTGGATGGCTCTCGTCTGCGGCGATATCGCGCTGAAGTTCCTGCTGAAGACGCGGCCGTACGAGACCCGCGCAGGCGACTCGGACGAGGTCTTCCGCGAGTCCGTCGAGGCGTTGGGTGAAGTCCTCGCCAAACCGGCGGTGCCCGTGAAGCGGCGGCTCGCCGAACTCACGGCGGGCGTGACGCGGATGCGCGACCGGTTCCGCGCCGTCCCGGCCAATTACGTCAAGGGGCGTCCGCTGATCGGGCTGGTCGGCGAGATCTTCTGCCGACTGAACACGTTCAGCAACGACGATGTGGCCCGGCGGATCGAACGGCATGGGGGCGAATGCTGGATCTCGGACATCGCCGAGTGGGTCTGGTACACGAACTGGCACCAGAACAACAACATCATCCACCGCAAAGGTCGCCTCACGTTCGACTTCCTCAAGTTCAAGCTCAAGGCCCACGTCCAGCGGCGGTACGAACATGCGCTGCTCGCCCCGGTGGTGGAGGACTTCCGCGGTTACGAGGAGCCCCATGACGTCAGCGACATCCTCGAGCTGGCCGGGCCGTACCTTCCGCCGCAGGGGTGCCTCGGTGAGATGGTCTTGAGCACCGGCAAGGCGATCTATCTCCACGGCAAGGGCGCCGACGGCATCATCGACATCAGCCCGTTCACCTGCATGAACGGCATCATTTGCGAGGCCGTGTATCCATCGGTCAGTGCCGACCATGACGACCTGCCGATCCGGATCTGCTATTTCGACGGGGTAAACACGAACATCGACCGCGACCTGGAGATCTTCCTCGACCTCGCCCGGGCCTACCAGAAGCGCAAGAAGCACGAACGGATCTATCCGGCATACTTTCGATAGATCCTGAGCAGCTTCAAGACGAACAACGCCGCCCTGAAGCCACGTGGATGATCGCCGCCTACCGCGGTTCGCGGCGCGACTGGCGATCTTCGTTCTTCCTTTGCAGGGCGTCGAACTGGCGTAGCAGGGCCGGGCCGCCCATGTCCTGGTGGCGATGCCGGCGCTGCCGGATGGCCTGCAGAATCTCGTCCGGGTCCGTGCCGATCTCGGTGTGGCACTGGAGGTTCCGCAGCAGCGCCCGCCACCAGAGCGGGCTTGCCTCCTCGGCCGTCTGCCAGACGCGGTGAAACACCGGCAGGGCCTCGCGATAGTCGCCGGACCTGTAGAGGCACTCGGCGCGGACGAACCGCCACTCCGCATCGTCGCGTTCGTCGGGACTGCGGCCCTCGATCAACCGGCAAGCCTCTTCCGCGCGACCGGCGTCGAGCAACGCCGCAATCCTCGCCAGGCGGGCCGACTCGCCCAGTCGGCGGCGAGCATCCGCGGCACCCGGCGCCGACGCGGTCGTCGGCCGCGTGACGGCACACATCATGGCCCATCGCTCCAGGGTTTCTGCGAGTCGCGCCGCCTCGCCCGCCGTCCGCCGAACGTCGTCTTCGCGGCCCTCGTCGCGCAGCCGATCCATCTCGCCCCGGAACCGCGCCAGCAGATCGACCATCACCGGCCCGGCGCGGTCCGGCTCGGCGGCAACGACCCGCTCGACGAGCCCGTTCGCTTCGGCCAGCCGGCCGAGCCCTTCGAGGGCGGTCAACCGGATTCGCCAGACGGGCGCGATCCATTCGGGACAGGCCGCGTAGCGCGTCTCGAAGCCATCCAGCGTCCTGACGGCTTCGTCGAACCGGCGAACGGCCGGGTCGGCCTGGATGCCGGCGCAGAGCAAGGCGATCTCCGCCAGCCGGCACGGCTTGTCCCCCCCGTCGGGCAGCGACTCGATCCGCCGTTGGGCCTCGACCGCCGCCTGGGCGACGGCGTCGGCCGCGTCGGCCGTGGGCCGGGCCTCAAATGCCTTCGTGAGACAGCGGACACGTCGGACGGCAGCGTCGGCGCCGCGTTCGCCCTGCGGCGGCACGAGCGCGAATTCGGCCGCCGCCTCAATCCACTGGCCCAGTTGCTGCAGCGCCACGCCGGCGGCAACCGTCGCGTCCGGCAGCCGGGCGTTCTGCGGAGACCGTTCGCGAAGCAGGCGAACGGCGTTGACGAGCGTCCTGCGAGCGTTCGCAGCCGCGTCCGTTGCGGTGCCTTGCGCGGCCAGCCGGACCGCCTCGTCGATGGCGGCGGCTGCCCGGTCGCTTGCGGGGTATTCGCGTGCCAGGCGGATGAGTGCCCCTGCCGCCCCGGTCGGCCGCGCGCGTGCGGCCTCGCACCGCGCGAGCAGGAACAGCCCCTCGGATGCCAGGAAGGCGTCGGCCTTCGACTCGGCGACCGCCCGGGCGATCCGTGCGGCCTGGTCGTAGTCGGCCGTGTCGTCCGCGATGGCCCAGGCCACGCTGAGCTTGTCGAACGGATCGGCGGCTTCTGCGCCGCCGCGCTCCTGAAGAAGCCGCCCGACGCTCGTGTAGACCATCGGCCGGGCCTCGGGCCGGGCCCTCGCCAGAGCGGGCAACGGGTCCCCGGTTGCGCTGACGCCGGGACCGGCCTCCAGCGATCGCCGCAGCACGGCCAGCGCGATGACCGCGCCGGCATCCCCCGGCCGCGTCTTCTGCGCCCATTCGTACGCGCGATCGACGGCCGCGGCGGCGTCTCCGGCCTGCCCGCGGTCGCGCAACAGCCGGATGCGTTCGAGCACGGCGAGCAGCGCCCAGCTCTCGATCCGCTGCTTTCGTTGCGGGTCGGTCGTCTGTGCGTAGATCCGGATGGCCTGCTGCGTTGAGGCGTCGGCCCTGTCGAAGCGGCCCGCCAGCCGCTGGGCGATCGACGCGAGCATGAGGGCCTGCACCTGCATCCCCGTCTTCTCGTGAGGCTGCTCGGTCCAGCGACGGCGGCCGACCGCCTCGTCAATCACGACGTCGAGCTGCGCCGCACGCTGCGGATCGCCTGCCGGCAGGGTCATCGCCCGGTACAGCCTCGCCCACGCCAGGAGGTACGCGGCGGCTCCCTCAACCGATTCCATCTCCCGCAACCGGCCGGCCGACGCAAGCTTCTCGTGCTGCTCGGGCGGCAGCGTACCGACCCGCTGCCATTCGACGGCGAGGTCGGCCAGGAGCTGCTCGAGTACCTGAATTGCCTGCGAGGCCGTCGCGGCCACCTCGTCGCGCTCTTTCGCCGACGCGACCCGAAACAGCATTGCCTCGACGGCGGAGGCCGGCTGCCGTTCGACGAGGTCACGGCCGATCTCCAGCCGCCACGCGAACTGCCGGGGATCGTCGCGATGGGTCGCCACCAGTCCCTCGAGAACCCGCGTGGCCTTGCGACACGACTCGGCACGTTCGGACGGGCTGCGCCCGAGGTCGTCACTTTCGCGGAGCAGCGATTCGCGATGCCGGAGGGCACGTGAGACGTCGTCCCGCGGCGGGTGTTCGCGATCGTGGAGGTCGAGCAGCTCGAACAGGCCGCGTTCCCGCAACCCACGACGAAAGACCTCTTCGTCAAGGCGAGACGGCTGTGACGCAGGCACGGCGTCGCGAGACGCGGCGGGGGGAGGCGTTGCGTCCCCGCAAAGGGGCGGGGCGAGGCACGACATCGCCAGGACGCCGCTCACGGTGACAATGCGATGCGACATGCGCACGGTTGTTCCTCGCTTACGTGCCGGGGCCCGCGAAGAAGATCCGCTGGAACGACGCCGACAGAGCCGCGTTGTAGGCGTTGACGACGTGGTCCCAGCTCACGCCGTCATCCGCAAGGAGGTAGACCGGCGTCCGGGAATCGTAGCCCGGCTCGCGAAGCAGGCCGGCCAGCCGACTTGCCATCTCCGCCCGCGGCACAGGGGCGGAACTCCGATCGTCGATCCGCACGAGGCACTCCTGCCCACCGGCCGGGTCGGCCGAGAGGTAGAGCCGCACGGGCTCGCGCGGGACCTCGAAGGCCAGCGGGCCCGCCGAGGCGCCCCTGGCGGGCAACCTGGCCGGCAGGATACCCTCCGGTGCCGAGAACCGCGTGACGACGATCAGGAACAGCAGCACGTTGAAGATCACGTCGAGCATCGGCGTCAGATTGAGCACGAGCACGTCGCGGACAATGCTTCGGCGGACCCGGCGACGGCGGCGACCGTCGGCGGGCCGGGGCGCGACAATCGGCACGGTCGTCATGGCGCCCCTCCGACCTCGGCCACCAGGTGAAAGCGTGAAATCGCGTGCTCGCCGAGCAGTTCCATGACGTCGCGCACCTGCCGGTAATTCAGCCGCCGGTCCGCACGCAGAATCACCTCGAGCTGCGGCGTGTGCCGCTTCGCCGCGGCCAGTTCGCGGGACAGATCGGCGATCGAACCGACGCGGAGCGGCCCGATCTGGTAGCCGGGCGGGCGGCCGGCGCCCTGGTCGAGGATGTTGACGACGACCGGCTCCGGCACGCGACGATCGCGCGCGAGGCTCTGGTCCGGTCTCGGCAGCTCCATCTCGATCCGTTCGGCGGAGGCGAACTGGTTGACCACCATGAAGAACGTCAGGAGAAGCACCGTCACGTCCACGAGGGCCGTGAGGTTCAGGCGGATCTCGCCGGGCCGGGCTGTTCGCGAACGGTTCCTCATCTCGCCGCGCCCGCTACGCCTTGCCCGGGGTCTGCGTCTTCGTCTCGCCGAGGAGATTGACAAGCCGCTCCGCCGTCACCGCGCATTCGTCGGCGGCCGCCTCGACGCGGTTGCGGAACAGCGCGAACAGCGTCAGCGCCGGCACGGCGATCAGCAGCCCCCAGAACGTGTTCACGAACGCGATGGAGATATCGCCCGACAGCTTCGCCGCGTTCGAGGCGTTGGCCATGCCGCCTTCCATCCCCGCCATGCGGTTGAACGCCCGGATCATGCCGACGACCGTGCCGAACAGTCCAACCATCGGGCTGACGTTGCCGATGATGTTCAGCAGTTCGACGCGCCGCATGAGCTTGGCGGTCTGCACATCGACGGCCTCATCCAGGGCCGCCCGCACGGCCCCCGCGCCCTGGCCCAGCCGGCCCAGCGCGGCCTCGACGACCGCCCCGAGCATCCGTCCGTCCGCCCGCCCGGCCTCCGCCGCCGTATCCGGCTTCCCCAGCCGCAGCGACGCCTCCAGTTCGCTCACGAGCGACGGCGGCAACAGCGTGTTCCGCCGGATCGTCAGGGCAAAGTGTACCGCCAGCGCCAGGCCGATGAACGACAGCGGGATCAGCACGAACCACGTGACCCAGCCGCCGGCGACCACAAAGTGCTCGAAGATGGGGATTTCCCCGCCGCTTGCGTTCGCCGCGGCCAGCAGCGACAGGTTCCCGATCACGTTCCAGTCCGTCATGAATCAGCTCCCGTCAAACCGCGCGTGTGAAACGCCTCCGCGACGGCCGATGCAGGCCGCCGGACGGAGGCGGCCGGTCAGGCGATGGTCGCGAGGCCGGCCTTCAGGTCCGCGATGATGTCCCCGGGGTCCTCCAGCCCGACGGACAGGCGGACGAGTTCGTCAATGATGCCCAGGGCGTACCGCTCCTCGCGCGTCATGGAGTAGTAGCTGTTCAGCGCGGGGTGCGTGATGAGCGTCTCGGGGCCGCCGAGGCTCGGGCCCAGCATGCACAGTTTCAGCGCATCCAGGAAGGCGAGCGTCTGCGCCAGGTCGCCGTTGATCTCGAAGGAGACCACCGCCCCGAAGCCCTTCATCTGCCGTCGGGCGATGGCGTGGTGCGGGTGGCCGGCCAGGCCCGGGTAGTAGACCTTCCGCACCTTCGGGTGTTGCTCGAGGAAGGTCGCCACCTGCATCGCCGTCCGGTTGAGCCGCTCCATCCGCAGGCCGAAGGTCTTCAGGCCGCGGAGCAGCAAGTACGAACTCATCGGATCGATCACGCCGCCCGTCACGCGCCGCCACTGGTGGATCGGCTCGATTACGCTCGCCTTGCCGAGCACGCACCCGCCCAGGATGTCGTTGTGGCCGCCGAGGTACTTCGTCGTGCTGTGGACCACGATGTCCGCGCCCTGGCTCAGCGGTTTCTGGTTGAAGGGCGTCGCGAAGGTGCTGTCGATGACGCTCAGCACGCCGGCGGCCCGCGCGATGCGGACGACCTCGTCCACGTCGGCGACGTTCAGATACGGGTTCGTCGGCGACTCGGAGATGACCATCACCGTCTCCTTGCGGATGGCGGCGGCCATCGCCCGGTAATCGCCCATCGGGACGACGGTGGCCTCGATGCCGAACCGCGGGACGACGTTGTTCACGAAGTGGAGTGTCTGCTTGTACGCGTCGTCGGTGATGACCAGGTGCTGGCCCTTGCTGCACAGCGCCATGATCGTGGCCGTCACGGCCGACATGCCGCAGTCGAAGAGGATGCACCGCTCGGCGCCCTCGAGCGCCGCGAGCTTCTCCTCCGCGGCGGCGCGGGTCGGGTTGCCGTAGCGCCCGTACTCGTAGTGCGGCCGCTCGCTGCGGCCGAACGCGATCATCGCCGCCACGTTGTCGAAGACGAACGTGCTCGTGTACGCGATCGGCGTGGTGATGCTGCCCTGCCACCGCTTTTCGCCGCAATGGACGGCGTCGGTGTCGGTGTGTCCCGTCGGATGATCCGTGTATTCGTTCATGTCGATTCCGGTTCCAGACAAAGGTTCGCTGTCAGTTCCGCCGCCTGACCCGCGTGCCGGCCGGCGAGTCCTCCACCACAAACCCGCGGGCCGCGAGCGCGTCGCGGATCTCGTCGGCATCCGCGAACTCCTTCTTCTCGCGGGCCCGGTCGCGCCGCCGCACGAGGTCCTCGATCTCCGCCGCAAGCGGCTCGGGCGACTCGGCGCCGGGCAGGATGCCGAGCACCTGGTCCGCGAACCGCAGGGCCGCCAGCGTATCCGCGGCGTCCTCCTTGTGCAGCACCCCCTGCGCCATGAGGTAATTGGCCTGCCTCACGAGGCTGAACACCGCGGCCAGCGCAGCGGAGATATTCATGTCATCCAACATCGCCTCGCGCAGCGTCTCCTTCATCGTCAGTCGCGAGGCCTCGAGTTCCGGCACGCGCGGCCCCGGCGCCGTCACGGCGGCCAGCCGGGCGACGCACTCGTCCAGCCGCCGGAGCGAGGCCCGGGCGGCGTCGAGCCGCTCGTCCGTAAGGACCACGGGCTGCCGGTAGTGCGTCTGGAGCAGGAAGAAGCGGACCTCGCGGGGCGAGAAACCCTGCCGCACCAGGTCCGGCAGGACCACGCAGTTGTCCTGGCCGTAGGCCATCTTCTTCCCCTTGGCCAGCACCAGCTCCGAGTGGAGCCAGAACCGCGCGGGCGATTCGCCGCAGAGGGCACGGCTCTCCGCGAGTTCGTTTTCGTTGTGCGGGAAGATGAGGTCGGCCGAGGCCGTGTGGATGTCGAACCGTTCGCCGAGCCGCGCGCGGGCCATGGCCGCGCACTGAATGTGCCAGCTCGGGCGGACGTTGCCCCACTCGGTCTTGTGGCTGATGCCCCGCCGCATCTCCGCGAGCGTCGACCGCCGCAGCAGTGTGAAATCGCGCGGATCGTTCTTGTCGTACCGCTCCAGGTCCACGGTCGCGCCGATCCGGATCCTGCCGAGGTCCTTGCCGGACAGCTCGCCGTAGGTCTTGACCCGGCTGATGTTGAAGTAGACGGAGCGGTTCTTCTCGTAGGCGAACCCTCGCTCGACCAGCGCGCGGGTCAGCGAGATCATGTCGTCCACCGACTCCGACGCCCGGGCATAGGCGGCCGCGGGCCGGATACCGAGCGCCCGCAGATCCTCGTGAAACCCGGCCTCGCAGCGGGCGCACAGCTCCTTCATCGGCGTGCCCGTCTGCTCCGATTCGCGGATCGTGTTGTCGTCGTAGTCGGTGATGCCGACGACGTGCTCCACCTCGTAGCCGGCCAGTTCCAGCGTCCGGCGAACGAGGTCATCCACCAGCATGCGGCGCAGGACGCCCAGGTGCGGCCGCGTGTGGACCGTCGGCCCGCAGGAATACATCGTCACGCGCGTCCCGCCCGAGATCGGCTCGAACCCCTCGTAGCGCCGCGACAGCCCGTTGAAGAACCGCAGCCTGTGCGTGGCGACGTCGGCCACGTCGGGCTCGGCGACCTGGAAGAGCGTCGTCGAGAGGTAGCGCTCGCCGCCGTCCGGCAGCAGGGCCACGATTACGCCCGACTCGATCCGCGATGCGACCTCGCACGCCGCGTGCATCGCGGCCCCCGAACTCATGCCGACGAGCAGGCCCTCCTCGCGCGCCAGCCGGCGGGCCATCTCGTAGGCCGCGTCGTCCTCGATGTTCACCTTCTCGTCGATCGCCGCCGCCTGGTAGATCCCGGGCACGTACGCTTCCTTGAGGTTCTTGAGCCCCTGGATGCGGTGTCCGAGATACGGCTCGACGCCCACGATTCGGATTCCGGGATTCAGCTCCTTCAGCCGCCTCGAGCAGCCGACGACGGTGCCGGTCGTGCCCATGCTCGCCACGAAGTGCGTCACGCGGCCGCCCGTCTGCTCCCAGACCTCGGGCGCGGTCGTCTCGTAGTGGGCCAGCACGTTCGCGCAGTTGTTGTACTGGTCCGGCATGAAGAACCGCTCAGGCTCCCCGGCGGCCAGCCCGTAGGCCCGCTCGATCGCGCCGTCGGTGCCCTGGTCGGCGGGCGTCAGCAGGAACTCGGCGCCGAGGGCCGCCAGGATCTTCCGCCGTTCCACGGAGACCCCCTCGCTCATCGCCAGAAGGATCGGGTAGCCCTTGATCGCCGCCACCATCGCCAGACCGATGCCCGTGTTGCCCGACGTCGCTTCGAGGATCGTCTTGCCGCGCGTGAGCTGGCCGCTCCGCTCGGCCTCCTCAATCATGTAGAGGGCGATCCGGTCCTTCACCGATCCCCCCGGATTGGCCCGCTCCAGCTTCGCGTAAAGCTCAACCTTCGGGTTGGGATTGATCCGCCGGATCGGCACGATCGGCGTGTTGCCGATCAGCGCAAGGACGCCGGGGCGGTCCGGGCCGTTTCGTCGGCCCGGCGGCGTGTGCGTATGGGGTTCGTCCCTGCCGGTCATAGCCCGTAGATCATACGAAAGAACAAGGAACACGGCCAGAGAACGATCCTGTAAACCCCCGGATCGGCCCCTGGCCGTGCCGTTCCGCGTCAGACACGCGGAAGCCGTCGTCGTTCGTGCGGGGCCCGCGGCCAACGCCGTCGTCCCCGATCATTCTGTTGTGGTACAGGCTTCCGGCCTGCATCGGTGTGCAGGCTGGAAGCCTGCACCACAATGGGCCGGCGGCCGCCCGCGTCGCGCGCCCTCACCGCCCCTGGGCCATTTCCTCCCGGTGCTTCGCGATGATCTCCTCCTGGATCTCACGCGGGACCTGGCGGTATTTCGCAAACTCCATCGTGAACGTTCCGCGGCCCTGCGTCTGCGAGCGGAGGTCGGTCGCGTAGCCGAACATGTTCGCCAGCGGCACCTCGGCGGTGACGATGCTCGCGTTGCCGCGCATCTCCGTGCCCAGGATCATGCCACGGCGGCTCGACAGGTCGCCGACCACGGGGCCCTGGTGCTCGATCGGCATCTCGACCTCGACCTTGACGATCGGCTCGAGCAGCACCGGCTTCGACCGCAGGAACGTGTCGCGGAACGCGTCGCGGGCGCAGATCTGGAACGCCAGATCGGACGAGTCCACGGCGTGGTGCGTGCCGTCCTCGAGCACCATCTTCACGCGGACGATCTCACAGCCGGCCAGCGGGCCCTTGCCGCGGCACGCCTGGAAGCCCTTGTCCACGGAGGGGATGAACTCGGTCGGGATCCGGCCGCACTTGACCTCGTTCTCGAACTCGTAATCGACCGGGTGTCCCTCGGGCAGCGGCACGAGCCGGCCGATCACGTGGGCGTACTGGCCCGCGCCGCCGGTCTGCTTCTTGTGCTTGTAGTTGAAGGGCACCTCGACGGACGGGGCCTCGCGGTAGCTGACGCGCGGGGCGCCAACCTCCACCTCGACGCGGTGCTCGCGGCGCATCCGCTCGACGTAGATCTCCAGGTGCAGCTCGCCCATGCCGCAGATCAGCGTCTCGCCCGTCCGCGCATCGTGGCGGACGTGAAACGTCGGGTCTTCCTTGCAGAAGCGGCTGAGGGCCTTGGCCATCCTGTCGCGGTCGGCGTTCTTCGCCGGCTTGATCGCCAGCGAGATCACCGGCTCGGGCACGTGGATCCGTTCAAGCGAGTAGTTGCGGTCCTCGCTGCAGAGCGTGTCGCCCGAGGCGCAGTCGATGCCCATCAGGGCCACGATGTCGCCGGCCTCGGCCCGCTCGAGGTCCTCGCGATCGTTCGCGTGCATGCGCAGGATCCGCGTCACCCGCTGCTCACGCTGCGTGCGGGTGTTCAGGTACGTCGCGCCGCGCTTGAGCGTCCCCTGGTACACGCGGGCGTATGTGAGCTGCCCGAACGACTCGTCCACGATCTTGAACGCCATCGCGACGACCGGGCCCTCCGTGTCGGCGGCGATCGCCACCTCGGCCCCCTCGTTCGCGTTGTCCGTGGCGTACGTCACGCGGTCCAGCGGCGAGGGCAGGTACTCCGCCACGGCGTCCAGCAGCGGCTGCACGCCCTTGTTGCGGAACGCCGAGCCCATCAGCACCGGCGTGATCTCGCGCGCGATCGTCTGCTCGCGGATGACCCGGTGCAGCAGCCGCTCGTCGATCGGCTGCTCGGCCAGCACGGCCTCCGCCAGCTCGTCGCTGTAGAGCGAGAGCGTGTCCAGCATCGCGTGCCGGGCCCGGTCGGCCGCGTCTTTCAGCGCCGCCGGGATCTCGGCGATGCGGACGTTTTCGCCGTGCTCGCCGTCGAAATACAGGGCCTTCATGCGGACCAGGTCCACGACGCCTTCGTGGTCGGCCGCCACGCCGATCGGGATCTGCAGAGGCACGGCCACCAGGCCGAGCTTCGTCTCCATCTCGGAAACCACGCGGGCCGGATCGGAACCGACGCGGTCGAGCTTGTTGATGAACGCCAGCCGCGGCACGCCGTAACGCTTCATCTGCCGATCCACCGTCAGCGATTGCGACTGCACGCCGCCCACGGCGCACAAGACGAGCACAGCCCCGTCGAGCACGCGGAGCGACCGTTCGACCTCGACGGTGAAGTCCACGTGCCCCGGGGTGTCGATCAGGTTGATCGTCCGCCCGGCCCACTCCACGCTCGTGGCGGCGGCGGTGATCGTGATCCCCCGCTCGCGCTCGAGTTCCATGTGGTCCATCGTCGCGCCGCGATCGTCGCCCTTGACCTCGCCCATGCGATGGATGCGTCCGGTATAGTAGAGAATGCGTTCGCTGAGCGTCGTCTTGCCCGAGTCGATGTGGGCCGAGATGCCGATGTTCCGGATTGTGCTGAGGTTCGTCATGTTCCTGAACTCCTTTCCCTGACGCGGCTCCGCCCGGCCGTCAAGACCAACAGTGCCGCCGGGAAGAACGGCGATTAACTCTTGCCAGTTATGAACTTACGGATAATCGGGGAGGATCGGATGGATCGGGCGGGCCGAACGGCTCGCCGACAAGGTCCCCATACGATTTACCGAACAATCATACCTGCCACCAGTCCGCTTCGCGGGGTCAATATACCGATCCCAACTCCACTAGAGCCCCGCATTATACCTCGATAGCCCGGCGAAGACAAGGGCGGTAGAATAGGGAGTCGGGGTACTCGAAAACGATGCCTGCACGGCGGGCAAACCGGCTGCCGAGGGGGGCGAAAGGCGGGGTTATGAGTGCGAAGCCAATCTCGGCCGCATGGTGCGTTGCGATGGCTGTCATGTTCGCCATGACGGGCGGGACGGCCTCGGCGCAGCAATCCCTCGGCGACCTCAGCGGCCCCTGGCAACTCTTCGTGGACGACTACCTCGTCGCAACAAAGAGCGGCCTGACGCGGACATACCACCCCTTCCAGAAGCACGCCGGCAATCCCGTCCTCATCGCCGACCAGCCGTGGGAAGGCACGATCGTCTACATCTACGGCACCGTCCTGCCCAACGAGGCCCGCAACGGCTGGCGGATGTGGTATCACACGGCCCGCGTCGGTTCCGATGAAGGCAGCAACATCCTCTACGCCACCAGCACCGACGGCATTCACTGGACCAAACCACTGCTCGGGTTGCGGAGCTGGAACGGCTCGACCGCCAACAACATGTTCTTTCAGCGCCCCTACGCCGATGGGATCACCTCGGTCATCCACACGCCATGGGACGCCGACCCCGCCCGCCGGTACCGCCTGATGAACTACGAACCGCCCGGCTACTTCGGCGCCTGGTCGCCGGACGGCATCCATGTGACGGATGTGCCGAACAACCCCGTCTTCACACAGGCTGGCGACGTGGGCCAGTTCCTCTGGGATCCGCGCACCCGGCAGTACCTCGGCTACGTGAAGGTCAACGTCGATGTCCGCGGCCTTCGCCGCCGTGCCGTGGCACGCATTGCCACGGACGACATCCAGACGTGGCCGTCGCCGCAACTGGTCCTCGCGCCGGACGACTTCGACGACCGCTGGGTCGCCGACGCCGTCCAGCGGACGCACTTCTACGGCCTGTCCGCGTTCGCGTACGAGTCCATGTACATCGGACTCCTCTGGATCTTCCGCGCAACCGACGCGGAGGGCTACTACATCGGCCCCGTCTACACGGAGATCGTGACAAGCCGCGACGGGATCCACTGGCTGCGCGAGCAGGGCAACCGGCCGCCGATGCTTCCGCTCGGCCCGGCCGGCACGTGGGAGGACGGCCAGCTCTACACCGCAACGCACCCGGTCCTCGAGAACGGCACGCTCAAGATCTACTACGGAGCGTGCGACGACGTCCACGGCACCGCCCTTAAGAAGCTCCGTTGCGGGATCGGCCTCGCCACGCTCCGCAAGGACGGGTTCGCCTCGCTCGATGCCGGCGCCGCACCCGGCCAGGTCACGACCCGGCGGCTGGTCGGCGCTGCGGGTCCGCTGCACGTGAACTACAGCGCGGTCGGCGGCTGGCTCCGGGTCGAAGTCCTCGACGGCAACGGCGACGTCGTCCCCGGATACGCCCTGGCCGACTGCACGCCCCTGCAGGGCGACAGCCTCGACCAGGTGGTGACGTGGGGACCGGAGACGGAGCTGCCGTCCGGTCCCGCGGCGCTGCGACTCCGCTTCCACCTGCAGAATGCCTCGGTGTATTCATTCTGCGCGGGCGATGCCGTGCAGGTGCTGGACGATCCGCAGCCCGGACTCGCCTGCCTCTACACGTTCGAAAAGGACTCCGGCACGTCGGTCCGAGACAAGCTCGCCGCCGACGGCAGCCAGATCGCGACTCTTCGCGGCGCCGTTGCCGTCGATACAAACCCCGCGCACGCGGCACAAGGAACCTGCTCGGCCGCCTTCGGCTGCGACGGCTCGACGCTCAACACCGTCGAGATCGCCGGCACCGCCAATCTCGGCACGCGGTTCACGCTCGCGGCCTCGGTCAACCTGCTGCCCGGTCGCCTGACGCGGCTGTTCAGCACCTGCGCCGGCACCGGTGCGTTCAGCAGTTCGGAGATCGTCTTCGACTGCGATCCCGGCGGCGCGGCCGTGCCCGGCCTGCGCCTCGCGTGCAAAGGCATTGTCATCCAGTCGCCGCCGGCCACCTTCACGACGCGCGAGTACCATCACCTCGGCGTCACGTATGACGACGGCGAGGTGCGGTTCTACCTCGACGGCAGCGAGGTCGGCCACGACTACCTGTCCGGCGGCGAGCCGGTCGTGCTGTCCCGCAACCTGTCCTTCGGCGACGACCCGGTTCCAAGCGGCGACAAGCGGCTCATCGGCCAGGCCGACGACGTTCTGGTTCTCGGCCGTGCGCTCACGGGTGCGGAGGTCGCCGCCCTCGCCCGGAACGGCGCGGCGGCTTTCTTCGGGCTGACGGACGCCTCCGCGGATCTCGACGGCGACGGCGACGTGGACCTCGCCGATTTCTCCGCGTTCCAGACGTGCTTCAACGGGCCGAACCGGGCGCCCGCGTGCCCCGCAGACCCCGTACCGGCGCGGTGCTCGCTCGTCTGCGGGACGGCCGCCGCGTCGCTGTTGGCGGCGACCCCGATCAGCTTCGCGGAAAAATGGGACACGTACGCCCTCGGCACGACCGACGCCGGTTACGTGGCGCGATGGGCGGAGATCGCCGGCGCGTCGCGATACGAGGTCCAGAACACCGATCCCGTCTACTCCGCGACGAAGTCGCTCAAGGTCGTCAAGCTCGCCGGCCTCGGCATCACGCACAGCCTCAACCCGGAGCTGCAAGCCGCAATCCCCGGCGCCACCGAAGTCCGCGGCACTGACGCGAACCCGCTCGCATTGCTGTACTACGTCTGGATGAACACGGACGGCACGATCGACAAGCTGAGCCGGGCCGACCTCTTCGTGGAACTCTCGAAGGGCGACGTCCGCGCCCCGGCCGCGAACAGCCCCACGGTACTGCCCGTCCTCGCGTTCGGCATGACGGCCGGCATGCACGGGCTCAGCACGCATCCGCGGTTCTTCGACGGCCGGAACTGGCAGACGGTCAACCCCGTCACCGCCGGGGTCAACTGGAACTTCCTCGACATGAAGATCCGCACCGCCGATGTTGTTCTCGAAGGCCGTCAGGGCGCCGCCGGCAGCGCCACGTACACGCGCGCCTGGACGGGCGGGTTCGACCGCATCACGATCCGCACCGTCGCCAACGACGGCCAGCGGCGCGGCCTCGATGATGTGTACCTCTCCGGCGGCGAAGTCAGCGTGCCCTGCGCCAACCCGCCGACGGCGACGTCCATCGTCCCGAACACCGCCCACAACGACGAGGTCATCGGCCCCGCCACGATCCAGGGCACGAACTTCGTCGCCGGGCAGACCCGTGTAGCCCTTTCCCGGCCGGGCTGCTCCGACATCGTCGGCACCAACGTGATTGTCGCCCCCGACGGCAACAGCCTGACGTGCAACCTTGATTTCAACTGGATCTCCGCAGGCACGTGGAACGTCGTCGTCAGCACCACGCCGAACTGCCCATCAGCCACGCTGCCCGGCGGCTTCACCGTCACCGAGCCGGCCACGTACGTCGCCGCCGACTTCGACCACGACGGCGACGTGGACCTGGCCGACTTTGCCGCGTTCTCCGCCGCCTTCAACGGCCCGAACCGGCCGGCGGCAGGTCCGTAGGGCACGGCCGCCCCCGCGAAGCAGGGCTCGCGCACGCGGCCAAGACCTGCCCCGTGCGGAGTGCGCCTCTCCAGAGGCCGTCGCAGCCCGCGCAGGTCCGTTGTCGTTGTCCGTTGTCTGCTGCCCGTTGTCGTTGCCTGTGGTTCATTGCCGGACCGGGGCACCCCGGCCCGAATCGCTCCTCACGCCATTCCCCGCGTCGGCACCCATCGGAGCAACCGTCGCGGGCAGGACCGTTCGGGCTCCGTCATCCGAGCGTCTTTCGTCATTCTGGCTTCGTCATTCGAGTTTCGTCCGCGGGCCGCTTGTCGCAAGACGACGCCTCCCGTATCGTGTCGCCCGCGATGCGAAAGCACCCCGTGTTGACGACGGCGTTCGTGACGGCGGCGCTGGTGGGCGTCGGCCATGCGTGGTCGATCTCCGGCGGACTGTTCCTCGACGACCATGCGCACTACAAGCAACTCCGGGCCGGCGACTGGTCGTACCGGTCGGCCGTGGCGGCGTCGCGACTCGGCATCGTCGGCGACGTGATGGACCTCTGGTCGCGGCACGAGGCGGGACTGCGGTTCTATCGCCCTGTCGCGTTCTGGATCATGCGGCTGGAGTACACGCTCGTCGGCTGGCGGCCGGCGGGAATGCACGTCTTCTCGCTCCTGTGGCACTGGCTCTGCGCGATGCTCGTCGGGGCGATCGCGTGGCGGCTGATCGGACGGCGGGCGTGGGCGGCCGTGGCGGCCGGGCTGATGGCCGTGCATCCCGGCCACGTCGTCACCGTGTACTGGATCGCGTGCCAGACGGAGCTGATGGCGACGGCGTTCCTGCTGGCGGCGACGTTGTGCTATGCGCGATATGCGAGGTGGTGGCCCCGCGAGGCGGCCCCGGACCGGAGTCGGAATGCGCCTTCCGCCTCGTGGCCCGCGCTGGCGGGGGCTCTTCTCCTCTTTGCAATGGCCCTCGGTTGTCGCGAGCATGTCATCCTGTGGCCGGCCGTCATCCTCGTCGGCGACTTCGCCCTGCGGGCCTGCCGGCGGCGGCGAATTCCCGCGTACGTGGCGATGGCCGTCGTGGTCGTCGCGTATCTCGCGGCGCGGCATGAGGCGCTCGGCGGATTCCCCCTGCCCGGCCGGCCGTATCTCGTGCGTCCGGGCGACCCGGGCTTCGTACGCTATATTCTCGACAAGTTCATCTACTACATGATCGGCCTGTTCGCCTATGTGCCGGTCCTGCCGATCGGCGGGACGGACTACTTCTCGCGCCACCCCGGGACGTTCTACGGGACGTTCGCCGGGGCCGTCGCCGGGGTCGGCGTGATCCTGGCCGCCTCGCCGCGACGGCGGTGGCTGCTGCTGCCGCTGGCGTGGGCGACGATGTTCTTCGTGCCGTTGCTGCCGGTGTTCGCGTCAACGCATCACCTGTATCTGCCGGGCGCGGGGATGGCGTGGCTGCTGGCCGCCGGATTGGCCACGCTGGCGGGAACGGTGCGGGCCCCGTGCACGGCCGCGGCGTGCGCGGCCGAGCCGCGCGTCGGGGGCGAAGAGCCCTCGCGTTTGCGCGTCGGACTCGATGCGGACGATCGTCCGGGCCCGGCGGGGCGTCGCGTCGTTGCGGCGACGCTGGCGGGGTTGCACCTGATCGGGTTCGCCTTCCTCTGCTGGGCGTTCGGATGGGCCTACCGCGCGAGCACGCGGGTTGAGGACATCGTCGTGCGCGACGTCCTCCAGTCGCAACAGGGCCCGCGGCCGATCCGGGACGGCGACCACCTCTTCTTCGTCAACGTCTCGATGCTCGCGTACTACGCCGTTCCCGCCATCGAGAACCAGACCGGCCTTCGCGGCCTCCGCGGCCACATCCTGACGTTTTCGCCGTGGCTCCTGCGCATGGAAAAGGCCGGCACGCTCGAGCGCGTGGACGACCGCACCATTGTGGTGACCGCGCCGCCCGGCGAGCCGTACTTCGCCGGCGTGGCGGGCCGCGCGGTGCGCACGATCATGGGGTTCGAGCGGCCGTTCCAGACGGACGACCGGCTGGCCGGGCCGCTGTTCAACGTCGAGGTTCTCGATGCCGACGCCGCCGGCGTTCGCCGCCTTCGGTTCCGGTTCCACAAGTCGCTGGCATCACCGGACTGCCACCTGTTCTTCGGCTCGCCGACGCGATGGGCGTATCCGCTGGACTGACGCGGCAATGCAGGGCGGGCCGGAAGCATGCGTCACAGACGCATTGCTCAGAATACGCGCTCGCGCTCGCACGGAATGCCGAGGGCCCGCAGCGTCCGCACCATCTGCAGACCGTTCGCCTCGGGCTGACCGGCGTCCAGGTGAAACTGGAACTCCAGCCGGCCGTCGGCATTCTCCTCGACGGCGCGTCGCACCCACGCGTCCACATCCGCCGCCGTTCCGGCCGTCAGCAGTTGCGTCTCCGGGATGACGTCGATCCGCACGGCGCCGAACCTCTCGCGGACGCGGCCCACGCTCGTGTTGCTGCCGACGTTCAGGCATGCCACATGGTGGATGCCGGCGAAGACATCGAGCAGGTGGTCCGACGACCCGCAGGAGTGGAGCCGCACGGCGGGCGGCTTCGCGCATCCCGGTGCGCCGGCCAGCGCGTCGATCATCCGGTTCGTCGCCGGCACGACGAACTCGGCGTAGGCGTCCGGGCCGAGCATGCACGCCGAACAATCGCCCGTGTGCAGGGCGGCAATCGGCAGGCCGGCGGCGTCGGCGAACAGCCGGATCAGTGTGGCGTACGAGTCGGCGATCCAGGCGAACAGTTCCCGCACGAAGGCCGGCCGGTCGGCGAGGTCCGTGAACACCCGCTCGCCCGCGAGCTTCAGGGCCGTCGTGAGGATGCCGTGCGTCGTCGCCCGCCCCGTCGTGTCCCAGAAGAACGGCGGAATGATCGCGCAGGCATCGCCGCACTCCCTTCGCATCCGCTCAACCTGTCCCAGGAACAGGTCGATCGGCCATGTGCTCACCCAGTCGATCCGCCGCAGCGGCTCGATCTCGTCGATCCCCGCCAGCGGGGCCTGCGTGATGTCCGGGTCCTTGTCGCCGTAGAACGCAAATCTCGCGCCGACGGCGGCGCCGAGGATCAGATTCGGCTGGATGCCCCCGACGAGTGCGACCGGCCGCCGCCGCCCTTCGACCTGCACGAGGCACGCCTCGAAGTTGTAGATCGGGTCGCCCGGGAACCTGCGCGCGACGACCGCGTTGGCCGCCTGTTCGGTCACGAGCCGCCGTCGCGGATCCATGAAGAAGGCCTCGTCGAACAGCAGCCCCCCGTGTTCGTGGAGCCAACCGAAGCTGACGCTGCCCAGCAGAGTGATCATGCGCGACTCCCAGGGAACCCGAAGCGTCAGCGAGGGCCCGGGTTCGCCCGCCATTCTTGAGGATACCGCGGCCGCACACAAGCACGGGCCGCGCGGGGGTTTTGCCCCGGCGGCCGTGAACCGGTAGACTGTGTGCCGCCGGATCGCGGGGTCTATCGGAGCAATCGGTGAACGTCTGGCGGAACATCGTGGCGGCGGGTCTGGCCCTGGCTCTATGCGGGGCGTCCGGGTGTGTCCTGGGCAATCGGCCGACGCTGGTGCGCACCGGCACACGGGCCGACGAGGTCACCTTCTACCTCGACGGTGCCGGGAACTACGGCTTCGGGAAGGAGTCCGTCCCGCTCGGCCTGGCGGACGGCGGTTATGAAGGACATGTTCAGCATTACATCTGGACGACGTACCTGGGGCCCGTGCTCGATCAGGTGTACCTCAGCCACAACCGGAACGAGGGGCGGCAGCTCGCGCAGCGGATCGAGGAGCACCTCGACCGATACCCGACGGGGCGCGTCAACCTGATCGCCCTCAGCGCGGGCACCGGCGTTGCCGTGTTCGCCCTCGAGTCGCTGCGCCCCACGTACTTCGTCGATAACGTCGTGCTCCTCAGCTCGAGCCTCTCGTCGGGCTACGACCTGACCACGGCCCTGCAGAGGGTGCGGGGCGGCATTTATTTCTTCTGGTCGCCCGACGATCCGATCCTCGAGGGCTTTGTGCCGATTATCGGCACGGTGGATCGGACGTACGATTCAACGCCGGCCGGCATCTGGGGCGCGAGGCTCCCGCGCGGAGCCTCCGAGGAAACGCGCGAACTGTACCGGAGACACGTGTTCAACCGCCGATGGAGTCCCTCCGCCATTCGCGGCCCGTTCAAGCTCCAGCACGCCGGAAGCATCAGCCGGAGCGTGATCCAGAAACTCGTCGCCCCGATCCTCGTCGCCGGCCCGACGACGCCGGCGCAGACGGGTCAACCCGCACAGAAGCCGCCCGCGCCGACGATGACGCTCCCGCCCCGGACGCAGCCCGGCAGCGTGCCTCCCTCCAGGACCGGGCCGGCCCCCACGCGGCCCGCTCCGCGGGCGACGTCGAGACCCATCCGCAAGATCTCGTAACGCCTACGGCCCTTTTCGCACGCCGCCAGGGTCACGGGTTTTCGCCGCCCCGGCCGCTGCACCGGTCGTACGCGCGGCAGAAGGGGCACCACGTCTCCACCACCGCCATGATCCGTGCATACAGGCTCCCCGGCCATCGCCGACGAACCACGCAGAACGGACAGCACGCACAAATCTTCGCCAGGAGCTTGTCCATCAGTGCCTCCGCCCGGCCAGCGCCGCGTCCAGGGCCGTCCGGATGTTCGGATCGTCCGGCCTCAGGCGCACCGCCTGCCGATAGTGCTCGATCGCCTCCTCCAGCCGGTTCGCCCGCGCCAGCATCGTCGCCAGGTTGAATTGCGCCTCCAGGTAGTCCGGCCGAAGCCGCACCGCCTCCTCCAGATGCCGGATGGCCTCCGCGTCCTGGCCCTCTTCCGCCAGCGCCGCCGCGAGGTTGTTGTGCGCCTCCGCGAAATCGCCCCGCAGGCGCAGGGCCTCACGGAACGCGGCCATCGCCGCCGGGCGGTCGCCCTTCTTGAACAGGGCAACGCCGCGGTTGTAGTGCGCCCGCGCATACCGCGGCCGGAGCTGCACGGCGGCTGCGGCGTGCTCGGCGGCCTCCGCGTACTTGCCCTTGAGGATCAGCTCGACGGCGAGGTTGTTGTGCGCCTCCGGATAGCCCGGCCGGAGTTCAACGGCCCGGGTGTAGTGACGGATGGCCTCCTCCGACTTGCCCTCGCGGGCCATGGCGATGCCCAGGTCGTTCAACAGGCGATACGCCTTCGGCGTGAGGTCCAGCATATGCCGGTACAGCGTTTCCGAGTCCTGCCAGTACGTCAGATACTGCCGCGTTGCCCAGGCCTCGGCCCCGGCCAGCGACACAATGACTACCGCCACCCCCGCCGTCCGCGCGCCGGCACCCGAGCCCCCGCGCCCGCCCGCCAACACCCTCCGCAGCAACCACGCGACGACGATCAGAAGGCCCACCGATGGAAGGTACACGTACTTGTCCGACATGCTCACCCAGCTGTAGCCGACCAGGCCCAGCGTGGGAAAGATCGCCACGAAGAAGAACGACACCCCCACCAGCGGCGCCGGCGTCCAGCGCAGCGCGGCCAGCAGCAAGGCGATGAGCACGATCGCGCCCGCGACACACCCGGCCACCAACGGATTCGCCAACGACACATGCTCCACCGGCGCGTACGCCAGCGACAGGTTCACCGGCCACGCGATTTTCCAGAAGTAGAACAGGACGTGGTGGCAGATCAGCAGGGGGATGCGCATGGCCGGGTTGTCCGAGGGCAGTTCCACGCCGCTCGTCCGCGCACAGGAAACGACGGTGATCACCGACGACACGGCCCCGACGACAACGAACGGGATTTTCTCGTAAACCGCCCGCCGGCTCAGCCGCCGCAGCGGCCAGGCGTCCAGCAGGAGCATGAGCAACGGCAGGGGCGTGCTCGTAGGCTTCGACAACAGCGCCAGCACATAACACGCCAGACATGTCCCATACAACCACCATCGGCTGCCGAAGGCGTACCGCGGGCCGTCCGCCGCAACGGTGTACTCACGGCCGCGGGGGTTCCACCGCCTGTTGACGGCATAACACACATACACAATGAGGCAGCCGAGCGAAAACAACGCTGAAAGCGTCGTCTTCCGCTCGCCGACCCAGGCAATCGGCTCCACGGTCAGCGGATGCAGGCCGAACAGCAGCCCGACACCCGCCGCGATCCACGCCCGCCCCGAACCCGCCGCCGCCTGCCCCGGCGCCGGCCGCGCGGCATCGACGCCCGGTTCTCCGCCCCTTGCCGGCGTCCCTGCCAGAAACGGCAGGAGCATGTAGATCAGCACGATGACCAGCGCCGTATTCGCCGCGTGCAACGCCAGGCTCGTCCGGTGGAACGGCCGTGGGTTCTCCACCCGCCCGCCCGCCGCATAGTCCAGCATCACCGTGATGATCGACAGCGGCTGGTAGTACCCGATGACCCGCGACGGCTCGAGCACTTCGGCCATGATGCGTCCGGCCGACCGCCAGCTCGGGTTCTGCACGAGCGGGTTGTCCGTCAGATAGAGGTCGTCGTCAAACGAGATCGCCCGCGCCGACAGCACCGGCCAATGCACCGCGCACACGGCCGCGACGACCGCGACGATCAAGGCCACCGGCACCCCCACCGCTCGCATCGTCCTCGGCGCCGGCCGGGCGGCAACAGCCGGCTTTCGGCAAGACTTCGACGCAGGCTGCATACCCAGACTCTACCCCCCAAGAGCGTCTTCCGCGAGACAAGGCGGCAGAGGGACATGCCCGAAGCCGAAGCGGATCGCCCCTCCCCGTCCCTTCCCTGTCCCAGGGAGGGGGGTCGCATTCCCCCTTCTCCCTCACAGGGAGAAGGACGGGATGAGGGTAACCGGTTTCACTCTGCCGGCCGACGCTCCGTATTCGCGCGGATGTGCAAAACCGCACGGCACCGTCGATGACGCCAACCGAAGGCCCCACGGGGATCTCCCTCACGAGCGGCGAATACCTCGCCGCGGCACGGACGACTCCGAAGCAGTTTGGCGCTTCGGCCCGTCGTCGCTAGAATAAGCCGGCGCAAGAGTTTGCGAACGGAGTTGACATGCATCCGCCCGTTGAGGTTGCCACCGCGTTTCAGCCACTGGGGATCGAATTGCCTTGGCTGCGCGCGTTGGCTCGGATGGGCTTTCGCGAGCCCAGTGATATCCAGAGGGAGCTTATCCCACCGGTGCTGGCCGGCCGGGACGTGATCGGCCAGGCCCGCACAGGGACCGGCAAGACGGCGGCCTTCGGGCTTCCCGTCTCGCAGAGAATCGACCCGGCAGGTCGCCTCCAGGCGGTCATCCTGGTGCCGACCCGCGAGTTGGCCGTCCAGGCCGCCGCCGAGATCCGCCGCCTGAACGAGTTCACGCAACTGCATTGCATCCCGATCTTCGGCGGCGAAAAGATCCGGCATCAACTGCACCTGCTCGGCCGCAAGCCGCACATTGTCGTCGCCACGCCGGGGCGCCTGATGGACTTTCTCCAGCGCCGGGCGCTGTCGTTCGACGAGATCCGCTTCGTCGTCCTCGACGAGGTGGACCGGATGCTCGACATCGGTTTCCGGGACGACATCCGTCGGATCCTGTCGCAGGTCCGGACAAGGCATCAGACGATTTCCGTCTCCGCCACGATTGACGACGAGATCAAGCGGCTCCTGCTGCCGCACACGACGGACCCCGTCGAAGTGAACGTATCGCGGGACGAATTGACGGTGGACGAGGTCTCGCAGGCGTTTTTCACCGTCGAGCCGTGGGACAAGTTCCGGCTGCTGCTCATGCTGCTCAAGCGGGAGCAGCCGAAGCTCGCCATCATCTTCTGCCGGACCAAGCACGGCGCCCGAAAACTGGCCCACCGCCTCCACGAGAGCGGCATCGAGGCGAAGGAGATCCACGGCGACCTCGTTCAGCAGAAGCGCGACCGCGTCATGGATCGCTTCCGCAAGCACCAGATCCGGATCCTCGTGGCGACCGACCTGGCGTCGCGAGGCATCGACGTCCATGCGATCAGCCACATCATCAACTACGACATTCCCGAGGATCCCGAGGTCTACGTCCACCGGATCGGCCGCACGGCGCGGATGGGAGCCTGCGGGCATGCGTACACGTTCGTGACCAGGGACCAGGGCAAGGAACTGACCGAGGTCGAGAAGCTGATCAACAAGGTGATCGAGCCGGCCCAGCTCGAAGGCTTCGAGCCCTCCCCGCCGCCGAAAGAGGAGGCGTGGCCCGAGCCGCGCGTCGCCGAGGCGCCGGTCTCGCGCTACGAGGCGAGCGTCTTCAGCAGCGGCGGGCAGGACACGGCCGCCCCAATTCCCAAGACGCTCGGCAGCAAGTTCCGCCCCGCGAGGCGCCGACGACGGCGGTAGCCGCGATTTGCGAGAGTGCGGAACCGAATCATCCGATAGAGTCCTGAGGCGCGTTGGGCCGCCCGGCAAGTATGGATTCACGCAGCCAACTCATCATCGCCCTTCTGGTCCTCGTTGCCGTGTGGCTCGTCGGGACGGCCGGGTACGTCATGATCGAAGGCGCCGGCTTCGGCGATGCCGCGTACATGACCGCCACCACGCTCTCCACGGTCGGCTTCAAGGAAGTCTTCCCGCTGAGCACGGCCGGGCGCGTGTGGACCATCCTGATCATCGCGTTCGGAATCGGCACGGTCTTTTCCGCCTTCGGCGTGGTCACGGCCATGATCGTCAGCGGCGAGGTCGGCCGCATGTTGGGGAGTCGAAAAGTGCAGGCGCAAATCGACCAGCTTGACCAGCACGTGATCGTGTGCGGCTTCGGCCGGATGGGCTGCCTCCTGGTCCGCGAGTTCCAGGAGCGGCACGTCCCCTTCGTCGTCGTCGAGAACGACCCTTCACGATCGCACGAACTCGACAACCTGAAGGCGCTCTATGTCATCGGCGACGCCTCGGAGGAGAGCACGCTCCGGCGGGCCGGCATCGAACGGGCGCGTGGCCTCGTCACCGTGCTCCCGCACGACGCCGTTAACGTCTTCGTCACGCTGACCGCACGCGGCCTGCGCAAGGACCTGCTCATCGTCAGCCGCGCCGAGCAGAGCGCCTCTGAGAGCAAGCTGGTCCGCGCCGGGGCCAGCCGCGTCCTGAGCCCGCACGCCCTCGGCGCCTCGATCATCAGCAATATGCTCACCCGCCCGCACGTCGTCGAGTTCGTCGATGTCGCGGCGAAGGGTGTCGAGCTGGAAATGGATTCGTATGTGATCTCGCCGACCTCGCCGATGAAGGGGAAGGCCCTGCGCGACTCGCAGCTCCGCCAGCGGGCCAACGTCATGGTCGTCGCGATCAAGCACGCCGACGGCCGGACCACCTTCAACCCCGGTCCCGACGCCATCCTCGGCGAAAACGACACGATCATCACGATCGGTCAGTCCGGAAGCTCGTCAAAGCTCGACAGCCTGAACCTGGAGTAGGTTCACACCGGCGGCTTCCGCAGAAAGCGGATGGCCAGCTCGCAGAACATCCGGATGCCCGTCGCGATCGCGTCGTCGTTGAAGTTGAATTGCGGGTTGTGGAGGCTCGGATACGTCTCCGTGCCGCGCGGGCGGACGCCCAGCCGGAACATCATCGCCGGGACGCGCTCGGCGTAGTACGAGAAGTCCTCCGCGCCCATGCTCGGCGGGTCGGTCGTCAGGGCCCGGTCCGGGCCCAGGATCTCACGCCCGATTTCGACGGCCCACTCGCTCAGTCTCGGGTCGTTGACGGTGACCGGGTAGCCCTCGTGCAATTCGACGTTCGCCGTCGCGCCGAACGAACGGGCGGTGTTCTCGGCGATCTGCCGTACGAGTTCCTGGAGCCGCCTGCGCGTCTCGCGCTGATGCGATCGCAGCGTCAGTTCCATGCGGCACTCCGGCGGAATCACGTTCGGCACCGAACCGGCGTGGATCGACCCGACCGTCACCACCGCGCAATCCACCGGGTCCACCGAGCGCGAGACGATCGTCTGCAGCGCCACGATGATGTGCGCCGCCGTCGCGATCGGGTCGATCCCCTTGTGCGGATAGGCCCCGTGCGAGCCACGCCCGACGACGGTGATCGTCACCGTGTCCACGGCGGCCATCGCCGGGCCGGACCGCACCGAGATCGTCCCGACCGGATGCACCGGCCAGGCATGCAGCGCGATGGCCGCGTCGACGTGCGGATTCTCGAGCACGCCGGCCTCGACCATCAGCCGGCCCCCGCCGTCGTTCTCTTCCGCGGGCTGGAAGATGAACTTGATCTTGCCCGGGAGTTCGTCGGCCATGCCGCTCAAAACCAGGGCCGTGCCGACCAGGCAGCTCGTGTGCCCGTCATGTCCGCAGGCGTGCATGAGCCCCGGCGTCTGCGAGGCGTACGGAACGCCGGTCTGCTCGGTGATCGGCAAGGCGTCCATGTCCGCCCGGATGGCCAGGCACGGCCCCGGCCGTTCGCCATTCAGCAGGGCGACCACCCCCGTCCGGGCCACGCCCGTCTGGAGGACAAGGTTACCGGCCCGCGACAGCCACTCGACGACGCGCCCGGATGTCCGCTCTTCCTGCAGACCCAGTTCCGGGTGCCCGTGCAGGTCGCGGCGCAGCGCGATCATGTCAGGAAGGATGGCCTCGATACGCTGGTTCAGATCGCTCATGACGGTCCTCATGTCCAGGACGAACCGGCAGCATAACGGCCGGCGGCGAATGCCGCCAACCGCCGCAAAGACGGCGGCGGTGCCCCTCCCCGCCGTCCGGGTCTTGCGACGGCACGGAGGGCTGCCCGAATACCGGATCGCAGATCCGCTGACGTCCACGTTCCCCGTCGATCGCCCCGCGGGCGAGCGGCTTACGGAGCGGAACAGGGCCGATGCGCCTGAAATCCGTTCTCGACGCAATCCGCGTTGCGACCGCGCCCTGCGCAGCCGTTACAATGAGCACGGATGCGAAAGGGCCCGAACCACTCTTCGGCGCGGGCCGCGCGGGCGGCCCTGGCGGTTGCCGTGTTCGCGTGGGGCGTGCAGGCGATCGTCACGCAGTCGCTCCTGGTGCGCGAGGCCCTGGTTCTGATGTCGGGGATCGAGTTCGCATGGGGCGTCGTGTTCTTCGCGTGGCTGCTCGGCGTCGCGGTCGGCGCGGTCGTCGGCGGACGGCTGGCGGACCGCCGGGCACGGGGGCTTCGATTCGGCGTTGATCCGGTCGTCGCCCTGGCGGTGGTGCTCGCGATGCTGAGCGCAGCGGTCCCGTTCGAGATCTGGGTCTTTCGCGGGGCGCGGACATGGCTGGGCGTGCCGCCGGGCGAACTGCTGCCGCTGGGCGAGACCATGATCGCCGCCGTGGCCTTTCTCGCGCCCGTCAGTGCCCTCGTGGGGATGGCTTTTCCCCTGGCCTGCGCAGCGTGTTCACGGCCTGCGGCAAACGCCCCTCCGAACCACGCAACCGGCGGCACGCTCGGCGGCGTCTACGCGATCGAGTCGCTGGGGGGCCTCGTCGGCGGGGCCCTGTTCAGTTTCTGGGCGGTCGAACGCCTCAGCCCCGTACAGACGGCCCTGCTCAGCGGGGCGGTCACAACGGGCGCCGCGGCGATCCTCCCGGCGGCCTTGCGGCGACGGCGGTCCGCGGTCGCCCTGGCCGCTGTCGCCGGGGCGGCGGCGGCCGTCGCCGTACTGGCCGGCGATTCGCTCAACCGGCGGCTGGTCCAGCGCCGATGGCGGACCGTCGCGGCCGGTTACGAACTCCGCGCCGAAACCGAATCGAAACACCAGAACCTCGCCGTCGGACAGCGCGAGGAGCAATACGCGCTGTATGCCGACGGGCAACTCTGCGCCGTTTTCCCCGACCCCTATACGGTTGCGCCGCTGGCCCACTTCTGGGCGTGCCAACACCCCTCGCCACGGCGGGTCCTGGTGCTGGGCGGTGGGGCCGAGGGGCTCCTTGCCGAGATCCTCCGCCACCCGATCGACCACCTGGATTACGTCGAGCCGGACCCGCGGCAACTCGGACTCGTCGAGCCGTATCTGCCGCATGAGGACCGGCAGGCGATACGGGACCAGCGCGTCACGATCCACCCGGTCGATGCCCGGTACTTCGTCAAGACGCAGCGCGACCGGTTCGACCTCGTCATCGCACGCCTGCCCGAACCGACGTCCGTCCTCCGCGCCCGGTTCTATACGGATGAGTTCTACGGCGAGCTGCGCCGTGCCATGACGCCGCAGGCCGTGTTCTGCACGACGGCAGCGGCGGCACCGACAGCCCTCACGCAGGCGTCCGCGGAGTATCTGGGCTCGGTCCGGGCGGCGCTGCGCCGGCATTTCGACGAGGTCGTGGTCGGCTGGGGCGATCCGGCACAGGTGTTGGCGGCAACAGCAAAAGGACTGATCACGACCGATCCGAACGAACTGAAACGGCGGTACGCCGCGCGAGGGGTCGGCTCGGCGTTCTTTGTTCCCCAGTGGTTCGACGGGGCCACCGATTGGCTGGAACCCGGCAAGCTGCGGCAACGTGCGGCCGAGCTTGACGCGGCAAGCGTACAAGTCGGTACCGACCTGCGCCCTGTCATCTGTATGCAGCGGTTGACGCTCTGGGAGCGGATGACCGGCGGTCGTTCAGGAAGGATGATCGAGAGACTGCGCGGCGTCGGGTGGGGCGAAGTGGCCGTCGGATCGGCGGCGGCGCTGGCGATCACAATGACGGCGTTCCGTCTCGCAGGGCGATCGCGCGGCGGCTGGGCCACGGGGGCCGTCATGGTGTCGATGGGCACCACGGGCTTCGCCACCATGGCGCTGAGCATCATCTGGCTGTTCGCGTTTCAGAGCCTCTACGGATACGTCTATCAGCGAATCGGCTGGATCGTGGCCCTCTTCATGGGGGGCCTCGTAGTCGGGTGTCTCATGGCGGGTCGAACACGCACGGCGAGTGCCGGCAGTCCGCGCTTTTGGCCGCGGCTCGTCGCCGTGGACCTGCTTCTGGCCTTGCTCGCATTGTCGCTGCCTCTTGTCCTGCCGAAACTTGCGGAGGTTCACGACACAGAGACAGCCTTCATCCTGATTGAGTGGACGATTTCGCTGCTCGTCGCCGCCACAGGCATGCTCTGCGGCGCGGCGTTTGCGGTTGCCGGATCGATCCAGTCGAGAATGCCGGGCCCGGCGGCGCGGGAGGGGGCGGTGGCCGGGGGTGTTGTCGGGGCAGACCACGTGGGCGCCTGCCTGGGGGCACTGCTGACGGGGGTCGTCTTCATTCCGGTGTTTGGTACGGTTTCGGCGGCGTTGCTGCTGGCGGTCGTGAAGTGTGTTTCGGCCGTACTGATCGTGATGGCGGCGCGAAAATCCTCATTTTCTTCTTCAGTCACTTGTGCGGGCGATGCATTTGGTGTATAGTATATACTGCTCAATTGCTCGGCGGTTGTCCGGTCTGTGACGAAGCACAAGACGCGAGATCCGCCTTCCTTCTTGTCTCTCGATATCGGTTGCGGGTCTCGCCCGGAGCTTTTGTCAGGCCGGCATCGAGTTCTCAAGGGCGTACGACCCGACGGCCCGTCATCTTCTTGTCGTGTCGTACGGCGCCCGCGTGCAAGGAGGTGTGGTGCCGTGTCTCCGGAGCATACATCTCAATCGCGGCTCGCGGCCGATCTGGCACAACTGGCCACGCACGATCACGCCTGCCTGATCTACGGGACGAGGGAAGAGCAGTTCGACGTCATCGTTCCCTATTTGCGAATCGGCCTGGATCGCCGCGAGCGGTGCCTGTACGTGGCCGACGAGAACACGGCAGAGGCCATCGCCGCCGCCCTCTCCGCCGCAGGTGTCGGCGTTGACGCCGCCATTCGGAACGGCGCTTTATCGATCCTGACTTCGCGCGAGGTCTACCTGAAAGACGGCGACTTCGACCCCGATCGGATGATTCGCCTCCTGGAGGACGCCACGGCGGCGGCACGGGCGGCAGGCTTCCATGCCCTTCGGGCGGCCGGCGAAATGACGTGGGCGATCGGCAACGTTCCGGGGGCGGATCGGCTGATCGAGTACGAGGCAAGGCTGGAGAGGTTCTTCCCACTGCACGATTGCATGGCCCTCTGCCAGTACAACCGTCGGCGTTTTCCGGCCGATGTGCTTCTCGACGTGATCCGCACGCACCCGATCGTGATCTGCGCAGACACGGTATGCCGCAACTTTTACCACGTTCCGGCGAACGAGATCCTCGGCGCCGCATCCACCGACGCGCGGGTCGAGCGGATGCTGGCGGCGATCCGCGACCGCCAGCAGGCGGAGGATGCTCTGTACGAGAGCGAGGAGCGGTATCGCGTGCTTGTCGAGAGTGCCGCCGAGCTGATCGCCAGCGTCGACGAGCAGGGCGTCATCCTGTTCATGAACAGCACGGGGGCGGAGTGGTTCGGCCTGCGGTCGCACGAAGCGACGGGGCGAACCGTGTGGGAGGTCTTTCCGGAGGCCATGGCGAATGCCTGCGCGGAAGCCGTCCGCCAGGTCATTCGATCCGGGCGGCGAGTTCCCTTCGTCGAATGGACGTGCGATCCGTCCGACGACCGCCACTATCGCGCGAGCGTCGCGCCCCTGACGGCGTTGACGCAAAAGCCCGCCTCCGCCCTCATCATTGTTCGCGATGCAACCGAACTCAGCCGCGCGGAGAAGGAGATCGCCCGGTATCGGGAGCACCTGGAGGAGCTGGTTGAGCAGCGGACGCGCGACCTCGAACAGTCACGCGAGCAGTTGCGGGTCGCCGAGCGGCTCGCCTCGATCGGGACCCTGGCCGCGGGCGTCGCACACGAGATCAACAACCCGATCGGGATGATCCTGCTCGCGGCGCAGAACGCCCTGAACGCGATCGACGGGCCGGAGGCTGTCGCCGCGGCTCGCCGGGCGCTCGACAAGATCGTCGTGGACGCCAACCGCTGCGCCCGCATCGTACGCAGTATGCTCCAGTTCGCGCGGCAGGAACCCACGGAGAAGTGGCTGGTCGATCTCAACACGCTGGCCTCGCACGCCTTCGAGGTCACACGCCCGTACACCGTCGAACGCGGGGTATTCGTACGCCTTCAGTTGGCCGACAACCTCCCGACGGTCACGGCGAACCCGATCCAGATCGAGCAGGTGCTGGTGAATCTCATCCGGAACGCCAGCGAGGCCGGACCCCGGGGCAGTCGGGTCTGCCTCCGCACGGAGCGGACCCCGGACGGCGTCCGCATTGCCGTGGAGGACAACGGACGGGGCATGACGCCGGAGCAGGTGAAGCACGTCTTCGACCCCTTCTACACCACCCGCCTGCAACACGGTGGAAACGGGCTGGGCCTGAGCATCGTCCACGGCATCGTGACGGAGCACGGGGGCACCATCAAGGTACAGAGCGAGCCGGGGTTTGGAACGGCCGTCACGGTGGATCTGCCCTGCCTTGGCGCGGCGCCGCGCCCCCGGCTACCCGCCGTCGGGGCGGACCGTGGCGCCTCGCAGGTCCTGTAACCTCGTACTCGAATTGCGGCAAAAGCCACAGCGGAGAACGTCCGCTAAGGGCCGCCGCCCTGAAGATTTTCCGCAAAACACGCAAACTGGTCGTACACTCCCAGGGCCGGGAAAACCGATAGAGTGAGTGAGCCTGAGCCGGGGCAAGCATCAGGAGTCATGGCACGCTCAGGTCTGCGGCAGCGGCTTTGCGACGAGGCTTCTGCGCCACGCCGAGACCCTGCCCCTCTCCCGCGATGAATCGGGCCCGCGGCCGCCACGGGCGGTGCCGCAGGACCGTTCGGGCTGACGCCCGTGCATTGTGTCGCCGTCGTCGAGGGCGCGGAATCGCTTTTCGTCAGGAGATTTCTACATGTCGGAACGGGCTCATCTCCGCACAAGCCACCTCAGACGTCTGACCGATCGCGTGGGGTTGCTGAAGGGCGGAGAGTTCGGTGAGGCGGACCAGTTTGCCGGCTACGACACGCTGGACAACGGGCTTGCCCTGCGGCTGTCCACGCGGCTCTTCGGCATGGGCGTTCACGACGACGCCTCCGCCTGGGCCATGACGTACCTTCAGTTTCTGCTTCAGAGCTATCGGGGCGAAGCGGTGCTGCTCGCTCACCGCGAGGCCCTTGGAACCTGGACCGAGGAGGCCCTGTCCTCCCGCGATGTCGCGCACGTGGCGCGGGCCCTCGCGGTGGCGTCCAACAGTGATCTGCCCTCCGCGGCCCGGAGCCGCGCCGACGCCCTCTGGGGCAAGGTCGTGCCCGACCTCTCGAGTATCCGGTGCCCGCGAGCGGCGGCGACCTGGCTTATGGCGATCGCCGAGCGCCCGCCCGCCGAGCAACGCAAGCTAGAGCATGCTGTGGAACAGCTCGCGAGCTGGATCGTCGAGGACTGTTACTACGCCCTGCGGACCAGCGACTGGGAATGGTTTGACGAACGATGGCAGCCGGGAGACGCCTGTCTGCCCCACGGGCTCTGGGCGGCCTACACGATCCTCGGCGAGCAGCGGTATGCGCGCGTGGCCGAGATCACAACGCGATTCCTGATGGACCAGCTCTTTGAGGACGGACTCCTGGTGCCGGTGGGCACGCAGGGCGGCTGGCCGCGGCATTGCAGCAAGGTCGTCTTCGACCAGGTCCCGACCGACGTCACCGCCATCGTCGAGATGCTCGCCTGCGCTTATGACGTGACCGGCGAGGCCGACTACGCCGAACATGCGCGGTTCGCCCACGCGTGGTACACCGGCAACAACGTCAAAGGCATCACAATGCTGGACGAGACGACCGACGGCGTCTACGACCTGCTTACGGTGAACGGCCATGCCAGCAGCCAGAGCGCGACGGCGACCGTGAGCTTTCTGCTCTCCGCCGTGGCCCTGCGCGGGGTGTACAAACCGCGCGTGGTCGATGTCGGCACCGTCGTGCGCGTAAGCTGACGCCGTCTTCGGCAAGGGGGTTGCATCCCCTTGGCGTCGAGGCTTCCGGCCCGCCTTTCTCCACGGCGACGCTTTGCCATCCTGCGGGTTTCGCGGTCCAATGAGGCGCGGGGAAACCGGGACCGAAACGGAGGATGCCTTGCGCCGAACCTTGCGGCTCGTTCTGGTTGTCGCCGTCTTCGCCCTCGTGGCGGGCGGCGCGGTCTGGTGGCTCCGGCGGCCGCCTTCCGTCGCGGTCGGCCTGGCCAACGCCCGCATCGCCCTCGAGAAGGGTGATCCGCTGCAGGCGGTGCGCCGCACGCAAGCGGTCCTGGAGAGGGATCCGACCTCCCTGGACGCCCTGACCCTGCTGGCGGAGGCGTTCACGCGCCTCGGCAACTACGAGCAGGCACGGCGGACGGCCGACCGGGCCCTCCGCGTAAAGCCGTCCGCAGTCGAGCCGCACGCCTGGAAGGCCCGCGCATACCGGCTCGAGGCCCTGGCACAGCTCCAGCGAGCCCCTCAGGGCGCGCAGGCGAACGAGGCAGGACGCGCGATCCGACTGCTGGACCAAGCCGTGGCCGCCGCCAACGCGGCGCCGGCCGCGCCGGGGCAGACCGGCGACCTGGACCTGCAACGCGGGCTGGCGCAACTCGCCATTGCGGACTGCCATCGGCTTCTGGAATCGCGAGCACTGGACCTCCAGACCCGCGCCGCCGCCGCGGACCGGCCGGACGACGCGCAGAAATACGCCGACGAAGCGGCAAAGGAAACCGCCCGATTCAAATCCGCCGAGGACCAGGCCGTCGCCTCGCTGCAATCCGCGATGAACGCGGCCGGCTCCGGCGCCGAGGCCGGAGAGCGATTGCAGGCGGTCTTCGAACGCCGGGGCGCGTATGACGACGTGATCGCGGTCTACGAGCAGCTGGAAAAGGCCGGACGGACGACAGAGCGGGCCGCCCTGCATGCGGCAATGGCGCTGCTGCTTCGCGACATGCGGGAGCCGCCGCTGAAACGGAGCGAGGCCGTCGCGAGGGCCAAGCAGATCCTCGCCAGGCATCTGGGCGCCAACCCCGGCAGCCGCGACGCGCAGATCGCCCTGGCAAGACTGTCATTGATGGAGGGCAATGCCGCCGCCGCGGCCCGCCTCGCCGAAACCGTCCTCAAGAACGAGCCGCACCACCCGCAGGCCGTCGCGCTGATGGCGCAGGTCCTTCTGGCGCAGAAGCGGTTCGAGGACGTCAAGCAGCTCATTCAGCCCATCTCCACGCTGTACCCGAACTGGCTCGAGCTGCAGTACTCCCTTGCGGTGGCGCAGGCCGAGACCGGATACGCCAGCACCGCTCAGCAGGTGTACCGACGCCTCCTCGTACTGAATCCGCAGTACCTTCCGGCACGGCTCCGCCTCGCCGAAAGCCTCTGGAAATCGGGCCGGACGGAGGCCGCCGAGAAGGAGCTTCGCGACGGCCTGACGGCGTCGCCGAGCCGCGAACTCATCCTGGCGGAGGTCGTCAGCCTCGCATGGCAGTACGGCACAGCGGACCGCGCCGCCGAACTCATCGACGCCGCGCTGGCGGACGGCGAGCCTTCTCCGCGTCTGCTCGAAGAAGCGGCCACGCAGTACTGGCGGATCGGCAAGGTCGGCAAGGCGCAGGAGTGTCTGGCGCGGGCCGGCGCGGCCGGCGGACAGTCGCCGACGGCGGCGCTGATGCGGGCCGGCCGCCTCATCGAAGCGAACCAGCCCGCCTCGGCGGAGACGATCCTCAAGGGCCTGCTCGACGACCCCAAGGTGGGCGTGGAGGCCCGGATCGCCCTCGCGGGCCTGCGTTATGCCGAGGGCCGCGAAGCCGACGGCCGCAAACTCCTGTCCGAAGCGGCCGCGATGCCGGCGATCACGGTGTCCCAGCGGTTTGCCATCACCGAGGCCTACCTGCGGGGACGCGACCTCGACGGCGCACTCGAGTCCGCCCGTGCCGTCGTGGCCATCGACGCGCAGTCCTATACGGCGCAGCTGGCCCTCGGCGAGGTCCTTCTGGCCCGTGGGGATGCCGCCGGGGCGCGCGAGGCCTTCGCGGCCGCGGAGCGACTCGTCCCGCCGACCGAACTGGGGCCGGAGCAGCAGGCCAACCTGGCGCTGCGCCGCGGCGATTACCAGCGATGCGTGGATGTCTGCGAGGCGGCGTTTCGCAGCGGCGCGGCCCCGCCGGCCCTGCGGCTGATGGCGGCCGATGCGTTCGAGCGGCTTCGACGTCCGGAGGCGGCGGCGGAACATCTCACGGCCTACGTGCGGGCCGAACCGGCCCGCCTCGAGGGCTACATGCGGCTGGTCGGATTGTACCTGCGGGCCGAGAAACCGGAGGACGGTCTCAAGGCAATCGAGCCGCTCGTGGGTCTGCAACCGGCCCTGGCGCGGCTTGCCGAGGGCCAGATTCTGCGCGCCCGGGGCCAGTCGATCGAGGCCGTCGATCGGCTTGCGCCCGCGCTCCAGGCGAGCGGCGGCGACCTGGCTCCCGACATCCGGCGCGAGGTGGCGACGACGCTGGCGGACTGGCAGGTCGGATTGGGACAGGTGGACGAGGCCCTCCGGACGCTCGACTGGCTGGCGCAAAAGGGCGATGCGGCGACGGCGGCCTGGGGACGGTTCAACGTTCTGGTTGCGGCCGCGCGCATGGACGCCGCCCGCCAGGAACTGAAGAAGATCCAGGACCTGCTGCCGTCCGGAGCGATAACGCCGGCGGACTTCGTACGCCTGGCCCGGGCGCAAGTCCGCGTCGGCGAGCCGACGGCGGCGATCGAGACGGCACGACGATATGCGGCCGCGTTTCCTGAATCGGACGGGCCCGTGCGGCTGGAGATGTTGATCCACGAGCAGAGCGGCAACCTGCCGGAGGCGATCCGGGTCTTCGACGCCTTCGCAAGGCGGAAGCGGGAAGACGTCGATCTGCTTTCGGACGGCGTGAGCCTGTACATCGCCGCGGGCGACTTCCCCGCGGCCGGCCGGGTGCTCGACCAGATGGCCGGATGCGGGCTGGCGGGCGCCTTGCGGGCCGGCGTACGACGGGCGCAGTTGTTCATGCAGATCGGGCTCGTCGAAGCCGCCATCGCCGAACTGACGAAGATCAAGACCGGTGAGCCGAATCCGCCCGATGCGGTGCGGTTGACACTGGGCGGAGCGTTGACCGCGGCGGGGCGGTTTGATGAGTCGGATGCCGAGCTGCGGGCCGTGCCGACGCACTCGCCCCGCTTTGCCGAGGCGCAGCGGCTGATGGCCGACAACGCCCGGAAGCGCGGCCGGCCGGCCGGCGGGCTGCCGTATCTCGATCAGGCTTTGCAGCGCGATCCTGACGACGTGCAGACGGTGCGCGAGAAGGTGCGTCTGTACCTGGCGGCCGACCAGGTGCGCCCGGCCCTGCAGTTGGCCGAGCGTTACGCACGCCGCGCAGCCACGCCGGCGCAGCACGCCGAGTGGATCGGCGCCCTCGCCCAGCTCCAGTGGCTGGCCGGCGATACGCCCGCGGCCGAACGGAACTACCGGGCATTCACGGCGGCGACGCCGCGGGACGAGACGGCCCGCCTCCGTTTCGCGATCTTCCTGCTGGCCCACGGGCGCGACGCCGACGCGGCGAAGCTCCTGGCCGAGAGGCCGCCGGGCGCCGCCGACACCGTGCTGTGGCGGGGCCTCCTGCGGCTGGCCGGCGGGGCGCTGCCGGCGATCGCATCGGCTCCGGCGACCGCGTCCGCGCCGAGCGACGTCCTGCGACTGCCGCCGGCATCGCTGACGCCCCTCGTCATGGCGGCAAAGGGCGAGGTGGAGCCGGCGCGGCAATCGCTTCGCGCGACGGCGCCGCGGGATCTCCCCCGGGCCGACATCGAGCGGGTGGTCGCCGCCGCGACGAACGAAGCGGCGCGCGGCCGCGTCCGCCGGCTGGCGATGGGCCGGGCGATGCTTGCCGCGGGCCTCCGCGAGGTGGGCCTGTCGTGGATGCGCTCGCTCGCGGCCGAGTGGGCGGACGAGCCGCTCGTCTGGTACACGCTCCGCGAGTTCCTCGTCGCGATGGAACGCAACACCGAGGCGGAACAGGTCGCCGAGCGGCTCCGAAAAGATCATGCGGGGTCGATCGTCGGCAAGGAGCTTCTGGCCGAGAAGGCCGCCGGGGAACGCCGGCACGAGGATGCGTACCAGATCCTGTCGGACGCCCTGACCCGGGAGGGCGAGACGGCGCGGCTCTGCATCCGGCTCGGCGATGCGCTGGGCAGCCTCGGCAAGCCGGCCGAGGCGATCGCCCGATACCGCCGGGCGTGGGAGCTTGACCCGACCGAGGTGTCGGCGCTGAACAACGAGGCCTACGTGCTCGCCAACACCGCCGGCGGCGACCGGAAGGTTCTCGATCGTGCGCTCGAACTGATGCGGCAGGCGCTGACGCTCGGGCCCGTCACGCCGGCGATCCTGGAGACGGCGGCGTGGATCCAGGTCCTCCGCGGCGAAACGGATCAGGCCCTTCGCGCGTTGTCGAAGGTGCTCACCGACCTGCGAAGCGAGCCGATCATCCACTACCACATCGGCGTCGCGTACAAGAACGCCGGCCAGCTCGACTGGGCCCGTCTACACCTCGAGAACGCCTCGCTCCTGGGTGCGGGCGATCTGCCCGAAAAACGCCTCGCGCGGGAGCTGCTCTCCGAACTCCGCGCACGCAGCACGACCACGGCGCCGCAATGAGGGCCGAACGCCTCCCGAAATGACGCCCGGGCTCAGAGCAGAGCGAGGAGTTCGACGGGGTGGTGGATGAGGCTGTCGGGGTCGGCGGCCTCCAGGGTCGGGCGGTCGCGAAAGCCCCAGGTTACGGCGACGGCGACCATGCCGGCCGCGCGGGCCGTGGCGATGTCGGCCTGCGAGTCGCCGACCATCCACACATGGACCGGCGGGACGTTCATCTTCGACGCAATCCCCAGTGCGGTGCGAGGATCGGGCTTGCGGAACTCGTCGCCGCGGAAGCCCTCGATCGCGATGAACCGCCAACGGCCGCAGAGGGCGCGGACCATCCGCTGCGTGGCCTCGTCCGGCTTGTTCGACAGCACGGCCAGCGGGATGCCGCGGGCCGTCAGCGCATCGAGCACCTCGGGGATGCCGTCGTAGAGCGTCGTGTGGTCGAGGTCGTGCAGGCGGTACTGCTCGGCGATCAGCGGAACGATCCGCTCGATCCGATCATGGTGCTCCGGCGGGACGGCCCGACGGCAGAGCGTCGGCAGGCCATCCCCGACGAACTGGCGGATGGCATCCATCGGCTGCGCCGACAGGCCCTCCGACGCCAGGACCGCGTTCACGCAATCATGGATGTCGCGGAGCGTATCCGCGAGCGTGCCGTCGAGGTCGAAGATGATGCCGCGGCAAATCACCGAAGAGGGGCACCTCACGACGCAGGCCTTCGTCGGCGCGGCTTGTCGGGCTTCGCGTCCGGCTCGCGGTTGGGGCCGGGCATCTTGGCACCGATCTTCCGGCGCCACTCGTGCAGGCCGGCGGTCAACTCACGCGCCTTGTCCGGCAGACGCGTCGCGAGGTTGTTCTTCTCGCCGATGTCGTCCCGGAGGTTGTACAACTCGGTCCGCCCGTCCTCGAAGAACTCGATGAGCTTCCAGTCACCTTGACGGATCGCACCGGCCGGCGTCGTCCGCCAGTGGCCCCGGGCCGCACCGAGGTAGCCGGGGAAATGCCAGTAGACCGCATCGCGGTCGAGCGTGCCCTTGCCGCCGCTCGTCAGCAGGGACAGGCAGCTGCGCCCGTCGAGCGTGTAGCCCGCCGGCGGCCTGGCGCCGGCCAGATCGAGGAGCGTCGGATAAAGATCGACGCTGTTGATCGGCACATCGCAGACGCCGGCCGGGACACGGCCGGCGAAGCGGAAGATGTACGGCACGCGGATGCCGCCTTCGTACAGCATGCCCTTGCCGCCGCGAAGCGGCGCGTTGTCGGTGACATCGCCCGCCTCCTTGATGCCCTCACGAACGTAGCCGCCGACGCCGCCGTTGTCGCTCGAGAAGATCACGAGCGTGTTGTCCGCGAGATTCAGCTTGTCGAGCAGCGCGACGATGCGGCCGACGCTTTCATCGACGCTGGCGATCATGGCCGCGTAGACGGGGTTGCGATGCCCGCCGGCCGGCGGCTTGGGCTTGAACCGCTCGATCAGATCCGGCTTGGCGTCGTGCGGCGCATGAACCGCGAAATGCGGCAGGTAGAGGAAGAACGGCACCTGCTTGTGCCGCTCGATGAAGTCGCACGCCCTGTCGGTGAGGAAGTCGGCCAGGTACTGGCCCTTGGGATAATCGACCGCGGGGTTCGTCTTGAAGTCGAAGTGCGCGCCGTCGGAGACGATCGCCTCGTCAAACCCGCGCCGGCCCGGGTGGTACGGGCCCTCGTTGCCGAGGTGCCACTTGCCGAACATGGCCGTTGCGTAGCCGGCGTCCTTGAGGGCCCTGGCGATGATGGTCTTCTCGAGCGGCAGGCTTGTCACGTTATCCACGGGCCGCAGCGGCCGACTTCGCCAGTCGAACCGCTCGATGCTGCCGACGGTGTAGATGCCGGTCCGCGGGCCGTACTGGCCGCTCATGAGCGCGGCTCGCGTCGGCGCGCAGTTCGGGCCGCAAGTATACCCGGACGTGAAGCGCACTCCGCCGGCGGCGAGGCGGTCGATGTTCGGCGTCTCGTAGTACCTGCTGCCGTAGCAGGCGAGATCCGTGTAGCCGAGGTCGTCGGCGAGGATGAAGATGATGTTGGGCTTGCGGCCGGCCGCCTCCGCCGCTCCGCACGGAGAAAGTCTCGTACCGGCCGCCAGCGCGGCCACCACCGCAAACAGACAATAGCGCGTCATAGGGTCACTCGAGGTATACCGACTGCCCGCGTTCGATCTTCGGCGGCGTCGTCAGCGTTTCGCGAAGATGGTCCGCGTCGAGGGCGAGCAGGGGGCTGATTTCAATCGTTGCGTCCGGCTCGCCGTCACGGCGGCGCGGCACGTCGTAGCCGCAGCGGGTCAGCCACGCGGCCGCCCGGCGGATCATGTCCCGCCGCGATGTCTCCGCACTGTCCACGCCCGTGGCGTTCTTCACGGGGCTGAACTCCTCGGCCCGCTCGGTCTGCAACACGATCGCCTTCTCGGCCAGAGGGATCGCGTCAAAAATGAATGTTTCCAGCTTGACCGCATTCGGCGTGGCCGGTGTGATTCGTTCGCCACGCTCGTTGACGTAGGCGACCTTCTTCTCCGCCCGATGCCATGGCAGGGCGAAGCGATCGGGATCCTTGGTCAGACGTTCGACGAAGCTGCGGCTGAGCATGTGGATCGCGATGCTGCCCGCATCGAATTGCCGCGCGTTCCCGGCGACGCGGGCGACGGCCAGTTCCCGCGGGAGGTCGGAGTACTCGATGACCATGAGCTTGCCGTCGGCCAGCACGAAGTTGCCGACCCGCTCGAAATCGTCCACCTTCGGGATCATCTTGCTGGAGAGTTCGGAACCGGTGAGTTCGTGCAGGCCGATGAAAAGCGGGTCGAGCACCTTGGCGAGCGGATTGTCCACCTGGAAATAACTGATGTACTGGATGCCCCGGTCGGCCATGTCCTTCAGGGCGCCGGACCTGGCCAGGGCGAGCAGGACGCCGCCGTGTCCGTCGGGCGAGAGGGCCACCCGGTGCCGGTCCTCAAGAAGGATCTTCCCGTCCTGGGAGAGCGCGGGCATCTGCCCCTGCGTGAAGAAGACGATGTCCTCCGCCGGCAGGCCGAACCACTGGTTTTCCGCGAAGAACGCCTTGGTTTCGGCGTCGTTCATCGGGCTGGTCATGATGTACCAGCGGGTCTGCGAGCCGTAGCGATTGCGCGCGCCCCGCACAAACTCGGCAAAGAGCTGAAACAGCGGCTTGTTCTTTACGGGTGAGATGCGGTACTTGCCCTTTGGCCCGTTGAAGCCGAGACGCGTGCCCTGCCCGCCGGCGACGGTGAGCGCGGCGACCTTGTTATTGCGGATGAGCGAGACGCCGCGCTTGACCGCGTCGGCGTACTGGCCCACCTGGTCGATGTCGGGCCGGGCGGGGAAGTAGGGCGCCGGTTCGAGCGAGACGGCGACGGAGATCGGCGGCTTGTGCCGCACGTGGGTCTCGACCAGCCCGGCGACCTCGGCGAAGGGGACCCGCTCGAGGTCCTGCACGAGGGCCTCCCGCTGCTCGTCGTTGAGATCGGGCCAGAACTGCATCAGGTGCTCCTGCCCGAAGTTGCGGAGCCGCTTTCGCCAGTATTGCTCGTCGATCTTTTTCATAAGGCGGTTCACTGCTCGATTGGGAGGACGTCGGCACGTTTCACGTTCTATCGTTCGCCATCCGATAGATATACGGACACCGCCGTATTGTCAACCGGGGCCTCGCCGACCGCGAGTCCTCGCTGGGGTCATCCGGGTGCGCAGTAAGAGCTTGTCCCGTCGGCAGTTCCTGCACAACGCCGGCCGTCTGGCCGCCGGCGCGGGCACCGTGCGTGCCCTGGAAGCCGCCTCCGCTTTCACCCGGGACGCCGGTGTTGCCGCTGAGCCGGAGTCGCCGACGACGGCCCCCGCGTCCGCCCCGGCGGCCTCGACCGTGATCCAGGTCCGGTCCGACGAAGTCACCCGCGACCGGTCGATCCGCGCGGATATGGTCAGCGAGATGCTCTCGCGCATGCTCTGTCGGCTGACCGGCCGACCGCGGATCGAGGACGCCTGGCGTGCGATCCTCCGCCCGGATGATGTGATCGGGGTCAAGTTCAACCACACCGCCTCGCGGGAGTTGGGCATCACGCCGCTCTTCGCCCGCCTGCTTGTGCGGAGCCTCGTCAATGCGGGCTGGAAGCGCCAGAACATCGTGCTGATCGAGATTCCCGACTCGCTGCGGGAACAGCTCGGGACGGCGGCCCCGGCCGTCGGCTGGTCGGCCCGCGAGACCGACTTCGGCAGTGGAAAGGACCGTTTCGCCGCCGTCCTCGATCAGATCACGGCGCTCGTCAACGTCCCCTTCCTCAAGACGCACAACATCGCCGGGATGACCGGCTGCCTGAAGAACCTCTCGCACGCCCTCGTCCGCAGCCCGGCGAGGTACCACGCGAACCGCTGTTCGCCGTTCATCGGCGACATCGTCGCCGCCGAGCCGATCCGCTCGAAGCTCCGGCTGCACCTCGTCAATGCGCTGTACGCGGTCTTCGACAAAGGGCCGACGGCCTCGGCGGACACAATCTGGCCCGCGGGCACGCTGATCGCGTCGTTCGATCCCGTGGCGGCGGACGCGGTCGGCCTCGAGATGCTGAACCTGCAGCGGACCACGCACGGCCTGCCGCCGCTGGACGATGCGGATCGGCCCATCCCGTACCTCTACGAGGCACAGCGCCGCGGCCTCGGCACGATGTCCTGGGACCGCATCCGGCATGTCAAGATCCGGCTGTGAGCGTCAGCGAAAGACGGCGACGCAGCACCAGCTCGCGGCGATCCCGATCGCGATCGAAACGACGCCGATCACGGGGATCGTCACAATGGCAACCACCTGGCCCGGCGCAGGCCGCGTTCGTTCTCGCACGCACACTGCCAGACATGCCCACCACCAGACGAAGGCAATGAGTGCGGCAGGCGCAAGCATGGCCCAGATGATGGGAACGGCCGAGCTACCGAACCAATCCGCCAGGACTGCGAGATTCGCGAGGAGGCCGCAGCCGCACGAGGTCACGATCAGGAAGCTGCTGTGCATCGCCACCACGCCCCACCACGATGCCGACGCATTCGTGTCTGCCTGCGGCCGCACCACGATTCTTGGCCCGGTCAGGCACTTCAGCACAAGGACCACCATTGCCTCGCACGCCAGCGATCCCACCATGACATCCCAGGCGCCGCCCACGTACATCATCAGGCCGCCTCGTATGTCCTCTTCGCCCAACAACGGCGCAACGAGTGTCGCGATCATGATGCCGCCGCTCCAGAACAGCAGAACGGCAATCGCGCGGGCCATGAGCCAGAACCGTAGGACCGACTGTCTGTCATGCGTCCATGGGAACCGACGGGCGAACTCGCGCGGGTGGAACCACATCGCCCGGCAGATCGAGAAGAACGCGGCCAGGACGAGCGGGGTGTTCGGGTCGTCCCAGCCCGGGATCGGCTTGGGGCTGCCGTCCAGCAGTTGCCGCAACGCGTCGGGGTCGAACGCGGCTCCGCACTCCGGGCAGCGGTTCGCGGTCAGGCCCGTCAGGTTGTATCCGCACGCGAGGCACCGCAGGCCGGAGTCGGCCGTCGCCTCGGGAGGCAGGTGCGGGGTTGCGTTCGTTTCGTCGTCCATGCGCCGAGCGGAAGAGTGCGCCGTTCTTCGCGGCCGCGTGCTCGCCGCCGCGGAGGCTTACCCACGGGCTTTTCCTTCAAACGGGTGCCTCGCTGCGCCCAGAGAAGGCGGGCGAACCCGCGGCGCACCGAGGAACCGCCACGCTACGTCGGGCCCCCGTCCGATTCGTCGTCTCCGTCCGCCGGCGCGACGATGCCGCGTTCCACGACGACCGTGCGGGCGAGGAGATCGCCCAGGCGTTGGCGATTGCGCGTGAAGAACACGATCAGCAGCAGCGGCCAGACCTGGAGGTACGGTTCCAGCTCGAGCAGGCGCATCATGTTCCGCACGACGGTCTGCCGCAGCGTCGCCGGCTCCCCCTGCTCGTTCAGCACGCGGCATCCCAGAAGCCACTTGCCGGGCGTAAGCCCCCAGGCGTATTCGAACGCCCCGCAGTACACCACGTACACGACACGGGCCAGTGCCCATCCGAGCAGCAGCGCATCGGGCGGCGGCGGCCACGCCGCCTCGCGCCAGAAACCCGTCCGGGGCAGCGAGGCCGAATACTCCACCGCCGGCCCGTACCACAGCCACGACGTCGCCACCAGCGCCGGGACGAGATCGATCACCGCCGCGGCCAGCCGCTTCCCGTACGACGCCAGCACCACGCCCTCGGGCAACGGCACCGCCGTCGCAAGACTGCTCTGCCGTTTCCAGAAGACCAGCGCAATGACCGTGATCACGATCGCCGGGCCCAGCCATCCGCGGGTCCACGGGTCGATCAGCGGCCGGCGCGGCGGGTTGAACACGTCCGTCTTTGCCAGGGGCTTGCGCGCCGCGCCGCCCTCGGGCGCCCACGTACCCACATGGATCGTGTCATCCACACCGACGACAGCCACGAACACGTCGCCGCCGAACGCGGCAACTGCCGTCTGTGCCGGTGCCGGTGCGTGCTCGCCCTGGCGCGGCGAGAAATCCAGCGGCGCGCCTGCCTCCCATTGATCGCCGAGCCACGTCCACACCCGCCACGAGGAATCCTGCGCCACTGCCGCCGGCGCGGTCGCGCTGCCGCGCAGGTTCGCCGCGAACGACACGCGCGGCTCGGCGTACAGGGCCGCGCCGCCCGTCAGCGGCGCCCCGAGTTCGATGGGCTCAACCGGCGCCCATGCCCGATCGGCAATCCGCCAGGAAACGCAGGAGAGCCCCCGCACATCCTCGCCCGGCTCCACATCCGCCCACAGGATGTACACGGCCTCCGGCGAAGCGCATAACCACAGCCGATCCGGCCTGACGCGATCCGGGAGGGCCTCGATCGGAGCCACGTGCCGCCACCGCCCACCGTCGTAGACGAGCAGGTCGAGCGCCGCCCCGGAAGCATCCTCGCCAACCGGGTCGATCTCCGCAGGCCGGCTCACGTCGATGGCGGGCGCCGACTCGGTCGGCGGAGGCGGTTGCGCCCGCTTCCCGCGGTCGCCGTCCCGCGATGGGCCGGTATCGGGCGCCGTTCGCGACGCCGCACCCCCGACATCGCCCGCTGGCCTCGTCGCGGCTTCCGCCCGCCGGACACGGCGGATCACTTCCTTGCCGACGGCGTGCCGGACGATCGCGTAGAGCCCGCCGGGGCCGCCGCCGGTCATGCCCGCGACGGCCTCGGGGATCGCGCGATCCGGCAGGTCGATCTCGATCCGACGGCCTTCCTTCGAATAGCTGTGGTGCGTGCCGTCGTCGAAGAAGACGAAGAGCTGAGAGCCGGACACCGCACACCGCGCGATCCGGCCGAGTTGCGGGACCACGCGCGCCGCTTCCAGCTTCCCTCCGCCCCGGCTCTGACAGGCGAACGTATTGATCCACTCGCCGCCGGTGACGCGGCGGCCCTCGATCGTCTTGGCCCGCTGCGAGGTCCGGATGAGCCAGACCGAGCGCTCGCCGCCGGCGGCGGTGATGGTAGCCGACGCTGTGGCCGCGGCCGGCGCCTCGCCGGCCAGCGCCGCGGCAAGCAGCCACGCCGGCACGAGCGACGACCGCGTCACGGACAGGCTGCGTCTGGCGCCGCCGGCCGTCACGTCGGCCCTCCCGGAGCCCCGCCTGCGGGTTCGCTCCATTCCGGTCCCACACGCACCTCACGATCGAACCGAATCCCGGCTTCGCGCGGGTTGTCCGGCCCGATGAGCGGCTCATCGCCGACGACGAACCCGCGCATCCGCAGCTCCAGCCAGCTCTCCGCCGACGGCCACTCGATCCGCAATCGGCGCGGCGCGAGTGCGTTCACGCCTCGCACGGCGGCGTGGTCCGTCAGGGCGGCGTGCATCTGAACGCGTCCGTCCGGCCGGCGGAAGATGATCTCCCGAACCAGGCACGGCGGCGCGCGGTCGATGTGATACTCCTTCTGGATATATCCCTGCCCCGCGTCGTCGTAGGCCAGGAAAATGAGCACGTTTCGCGTCGGCTCGGGCCGGTACACGGGGCCGTCCGGCCCGGTCGTGTCGGTCGGCAATTCGTTCAGCCCGAGGACCTCGAGCAGGTGGTCCGGCCGGATCGGCATTTCTTCGCGCGGTGGTGGCAACAGAATGGACACCCGGGTCGTCGCCGCCGGACACGACGCGGCAGGACCCGACTTCTGCGTGCACGGCGCCGCCGGCTCCGTGGCCGGCTGTGCCGTCTCCGCCGCGTCCCCCCCTTCGCGAGGACTGCCCCGTTGCGTCGTGGCTTCGTCGCTGTCTTCCCTCGCCGCTTCGCCGCCCGGATACTCACCCCACCAGAGCGTGTTCACGCGCGGCTTGATCCAGAGCCAGTACTCGGCACGGTTCGAGCCCGCCTGCATGACGACGGTGTTGCCCATGCCTTCGCGGAGCAGCAGGACGAGGTCCCGCGGCTTGCGGAACACCAGCGTCCCCGCCAGCGAAAACGACTGGGCAGGATCGCCCGCGTGCTCGCGAAACCGCCCGCTGGCATCGACGGGCGAGCGGATCCCGCCGGGCGACGTCCCGAGCAGCGCGTTGTTCAGGTTCACGCACCGGACGGCCTCCTGCATGGTCACGAACGGGTACGCCGGAGGCCCCGGCGGCGGGCAGCCCGTGACCAGCGCGACGAGAGCCAGCCCGGCCGCGACACGGCAGAAGCGGTTCACCTGCGTGAAGCGCGAAGCGGCGACGGTGTGTGGCCCAGGGGGCAAGTTCTGGGAAAGCCGCTGGAAATCGCGATCGTTTTTCATCGGAGCATTCCCGTCCAGGATGGCGTTCCTGGCCGCCGCACGCATTGGTTCCGTTTTTCGCTTTCCTGCTCTTTCGCGTTCGCGGCGTTGCGGCACGCAACGCCGGCGGTCACTCGCCCGAGTCGCCCGTGTCCTCGAGCTGCCGGGCAAGCCCCTCCGGCATCTCGCCCGCCAGGATCGCCCGCAACTGTGCGCTGATGGCTTCGATCTGCGCGTCACTGAGCTGCGGGTTCTCGACCAGGTGTACGCCGCCGCTCGGGTCCCGCACGAAGCGCATCTGCCAGTGCTCCCGGTCGCCGTCGCGCATCGTCTGCTCGTACTTCAGCAGACGCTTGCGCATGAGCAGCAGCGCGAGCACAAACCGGAAGCGGATCTTCAATTCGTCCTTTTCGTCCGCCAGCCGCACGAACAGGTTGATCAGGACATCATCGTCCACCCACACGACCTTCTTCTTTTCGCGGACCGGCACGCGAGACCGCCAGAAGCAGAACGCTCCTTCGGGCGGTCCCGCCCACGACCCCAGCGAATAGTCCACGCGCTCCAGCGTTCCGTTGCGGTCGAACAGGACCGCGTAGAACTCCTCGCCCTCGGCGAGTTCGCGGCCGCTGACCGCGCACCTCCCGCTGGTTCGCCCGAACTCCCAGTCAGCCATGCGTCCCTGCACTCCTCAACGCTTCGTCCCGCTCGCAGGAAAGGTGTCAGGAGCCTTTGCCCCCTTGCGCGGCAGCCATCGCCTGAGCCGTCTCGTCTGCGGTTGTCGCAAACCCCGGGAATGGAAGGCTCCTGACGCCTTCCACTCTCGTGGAGAGAGTGTCCTCATTCGCCCGGTCTTGTCAAGGTTCGGCCCGGCTCGTCATTCGCTCGCGAATCCGCGCGAGCATCCCCGCCGGCGTGACGATCACCGCCGCCCGGCGCGGCATGGCCGTCTGATGAACAAGCCGACGGCCGTCGTAGAGGTACACCTCCGGGGCGTGTTCGTCCCTGTAGCACTCGCCTTTGACGAGCGTTTCGGTCCGCAGCCGGGAATAGGCGCGGGTGATGCGGACGTACAGGTCGGGCGTCGCGTGACCGCGCGGGTCCTCCCAGGCGTAGCTCTCTTCGATCGCCGTCTCCTCCTCGAAGTTGTTCCAGTCGGCGACGGTGACGTACCGCGGCGCGGCCTTGAGCACCCGCAGCCACATGCGGACGTAGAGGTTGCCGCCCTCGCGCGGCTCCTCGAGCGGGTCCTGTCCCTGTTGCTCCACGTATTTCGGGAACCGGTGGCCGGGCCAGATGCTCATGCACTCCGGCAGAATCGGCGCCGGCTCGTACGACCCCCAGCCCCACGTCTTGCGTTCGAGCATCGCCTTGTGGTTGTCACCGTTGTAGCACCAACGGACGGTGAAGCGCGGGTCGTCGAAGTCGCCGGGACCGTAGTTCTTGTCCGTATCGACCAGGAGCAGCGGCCTGCCCTCGAGCAGGAAGTAGCTCGGCCGCTGCGCCCACGCCCCGTGGTAGAAGTCGGCCGCCCGTTTCTGCCCGGCCCGGCCTTCCCCGCGCATCTCACCCCCGCCGCCGATGCAGATCGGGATCCGCTCCGCCACCGGCCGGCGGTCCATGAAATCGAACCACGCGCGGATGTTGTCGTTGATCCGCCCGCCGTCGTTGCCGGCGCAGTTCGTGTCGTCCATGATCAGGAAATCGACGCCGAGTTCGCGGAACCGCGCGTAGTCGGCGGCGATGATCCCGGGATCGCCCGCCGTGTACCGCCCGCGGACCGGCATCCGGTGGCAGTTCACCCAGTGCCGGAACTGGTCGTCCTTCGTCCACCAGACGGTGTACCACATCCCGATCGCCGGCGACGCCGGACGCGACGTCACAGCCTCCGCGAACGCCGCCGTGCCGGCCGCCGGTACGGTCCACACGCCCGCCGCCATCGTGACCACCGGCATCGCTCGCAGGATATCGCGAAAGACCTTCTCATGCCGCATCATGGCACGAGTCTTACCCGCCCGTCGAAGGCCGGTCAACAATGAAAAGGCGCACCGCGACGCGCGAAAGCTTGCCGCGGACAACAGGACTACAGGCCCTGCAGGACCACGTCGAAGATCAGCGTGGCGTTCGGCGGAATGGGCGAGTCCGGCGGCGGGTCCGCGCCGTATCCCAGGTCGGGCGGGATGATCAGCCGCCGCACGCCCCCGCCGTACATCGACCCGATGCCTTCCGAAAACCCCGCGATGACGCCGCTCAGCGAGAAGCGGACCCTCTCGCCGCTGTCGAACACCGTCCCGTCCATGAGCCGGCCTGTGTAATCGATCGCCACGTTCCCGGCGGGGTCCGGCTTCGGACCATAGCCGATCGCGTAGTCGATGTACTGCAGACCGCTGGCCGTCGTAATGACGGGCGCGGCGGGCGCGATCCGCTCCACCGAGTCGAGGAAGATGTCGCTCAGGGGCCGGTCGTCGTTGTCCGTGTCGACCAGCGCGATCATATCCACGATGCTTTCCATTCCCTCGACCGTCCTGCCGAACACGGCATAGCCGTCGGGGTTCTGCGGCGAACCGTAGTTCAGGGAATCGTTGTCCACCAGGTTGATGAAGAACTGCGACGTCGCGCTGTCGGAGACCATCGTCCGCGCCATGGCCACCGTGCCGCGGAGGTTCGACCCGCTTCGCTCCGCTTCGTTCACGATCGGCGGCCGCGTCGGTCGGAGGCTCCCGTCGGGCAGCATGCCGCCCGTCTGCACCATGAAGCCGTCGATCACACGGTGGAAGATCAACCCGTCGTAGTGGTGCTCGTCCACATATTGCAGGTAGTTCGCCACCGTGACGGGGGCCAGCGCGGGGAAGAGTTCGATCACGACCGCGCCGGCAATCCCGGCGTTCGCGCCGGTCCCGCGGACATTCAGCCGCACACGCGGGTTCACGACCACCACCTTCTGCACGCATGTGGCGGCCAGACCGAAGCTGTCCACGGCCCGCCACGTCACCTGCGTCTCGCCGAGCGGGAAGCCGTCCGCCGGGGCATCGTTCGTCGGCGTCAGCGTGCCGTCCTCGACGTCCGTGGCGGTCGCCGTGCCAAGGTCCACCGGCGTGAAGACGTCCGTGGCCTCGACGAGCTTGTCCGCCGGGCAGACGATCTGCGGACGGCTGCTGACACGCACGGTCTGCGTGCACGTCGCCGTGTTGCCGTCGCTGTCGGTCACGGTCCAGTGAACGATCGTCTCGCCTCGCGGGAACCCGCCCGCGGGGGCGTCGTTGGCGGGCGTGAGCGAGCCATCCTCGTGGTCGGTGGCTGTTACCACGCCGAGGTCAACCGACGTGAAATCGCCCGTCGCCTCGACAACGACGTCGGCCGGACACTGAAGCTGTGGCGTCCCCCGCACGTGAATCGTCTGCGTGCAGACCGCACTCAGCCCGCTGCTGTCGGTGGCCGTCCAGGTGACGACCGTATCGCCGACCGGGAACCCGTTCGCCGGTGCGTCATGGGTCGGCGTCAGCGTGCCGTCCTCGACGTCGGTGGCGGTCGCTGTGCCGATGTCCACCGGCGTGCGTTCGCCCGTGGCGGTCAACGTGACATCCGCCGGGCACGTGATCTCCGGTCGGCGACTGACACGCACGGTCTGTGTGCATGTCGCTGTGTTCCCGTCGCTGTCCGTCACGGTCCAGTGAACGATCGTCTCGCCGCGCGGGAACCCGTCGGCGGGCGCGTCGTTGGTCGGCGTCAGCGTGCCGTCCTCCCGGTCGGTGGCCGTCGGGGTGCCCAGATCGGCCGGCGTGAGATCGCCGGTGGCCTCGACGGCCTTGTCCGGCGGACACTGGATCTGCGGCCCGAGGCGGACCTCGATGTCCTGCTCGCACGTCACGACGTTGCCGCAGCGGTCTGTCGCCGCCCAGGTGACGACCGTCTTGCCGAGCGGGTAGCCGCCTTCGAGGGCATCGCTCATCGCGGTGAGCACGCCCTCCTCGGGATCGGTGGCGGTCGCGGTGCCGATGCTGACGGGCGTCAGTTCGCCGCTCTGCAGGATCTTGATACCCGGCGGGCACGTCAGCGCAGGCGCCTCGCCTTCGGCATCGACGACCGCCACGTTGATGATCCGGATCGTCCTCCGCGGGAGATAGGCCAGACTCTGGTTGTTGGAGTCGGAAGCGGGCCAGACGTCCGATGACGCAATGTCATCCACGACGCCCATACCTTCGATGACCCGGCCAAAGACCGTTCGCCCGGCTCCCCCCGTCGATTGCGGGTCATAATCATAGCCCGGCCGGTTGGCCGTGTAGAGGACAAACGCGGCCGTCGCCGGGACGTCGCCGCGGCCGTCCACCATCGCGAGGTAACGCCGGGCATTCGACAGCCCGTTGGTGGATTCGTTCCTGATCGGTCTGTGAACGCCGCCTTTGGGCTTCAGGTCGCTCGTGTAGCGGCCGGCATAGACGCCCTCCGCCGTGGCCACGGCGTGGACGATCGTCCCGGCGTAGAACCCTTCCTTGACATACCGCAGGAAGTTCACGACGGCAGCCGGCGCCTGGGTCAGAAAGAGTTCGACCTTGACCGTGCCCCGGTCCGTCTCGATGGCGACGTGCGGGTTCCGCATTGCCGGCGAAGGCGACGAAGTCGGCCCCTGCGGCGTCGTTTCCTGGCTTGAGGGAAGCATCGGTGAAAAGAAACACTGTTGCCCGGAGAGCAACGGCACGAGCAGAACGACAAGGACACCTTTCTTCACCGGCCAGCCTCCATTGGGCTTGGGAAAACAGCATGCGGAACGGGGGCTGCGCCACAACTCGTCTTGCCCGCCCGATCCTTAACTGATTATACCTGCGTTCGCCGGGTTCGGGGAGCGAATTCGCCAGAGCGGCACGACCTCGTTTTATAGGATTCTGATGCACGCGAACGCCCCATACGGCCCAACGGCGCAAGAAGAAGGCCCGACCGAAGCGCTCGCTTCCGGCCGGGCCGTGTTTTCCGAACAGTGGGGCGACGATTGCCCCCGGTACTATGCAGCCCTCGGGGCCGACACCGTCCTCGAATCCACATAGACCACGGAGTTCCAGCCGAACGGCCCGCGTTCGAGGCCGAAGGCGGCGTAGTCCAGGAACCACTCACCATCAGCGTAATACTTGAATTGATACGTTCCTGGAGCCAATCTGAGACAGTACCTCCACCACCCCTTACCGTCGGGCTTCATGGGGAAGCTTCCCCGTTGCCAGGCATTGAAGTCGCCAACCAGAGTTACCGATTTCGCCCCGGGACGATAGAACCTGAACTCCACAGAACCGTCGCCGTACTGCGTTACCATAGCATTGCCTCCTTAGGAATGCCTATGCCGGTCTCGATACCGGTCCATCTGCCTTTGCGTCGATTATAGTACTACTTACGACCCACACGCCCTATAGTTTCGCAAAGCCCATCCTCAGCAGATTCGGCACGATATCACGACCAGCGGTGTCACAAATCGGTCGCCACTAGACCGCCCAGGTATCGGCGAGCGACCACTGGTATTTTCGGCGAAGCCAGCACTGTGGATTAGATCTTCTAGTGATTTTTACCCACCCAACTCGTAGAATCTCGCCCACGGTGAGTACCATCCGATAATCTGCCTCGAACGAAGGTTCCCATGAGCAGAGGATGCATCGGTTTGTTGGTCGGCTTGTTGGCAGGTACGGGGATTCTTACGCTGTGCGGATGCCAACTGCCCGCCGGCCCCGGCATCCGTCTCTGGGCCGCCGAGCCGGAGACGCAACTCGCGCCTGACAGCGAAATTCAATCGGACAACGAAGTCTTCAGCGAGCCGCGTGCCACGATTTCGTTGGCCGGGGCCGTCAACGAAACGCTGGCGTTCCAACTCGTGGTCCCCGGACGTGCAACCGCGGACGCCGTCACAGCCGTCAGGCTTGGCGACCTCAAAGGGGCGCAAGGCGTGATTCCGGCGCAGCACACCGCCGTCTACCGTGAGGCGGCGGTTCGCGTGGATGCCTGCCCCGCCTGGTTCTACCAGCGCACCGCCGGCAGACGGGCCGTGCGCGAGTACCTCGACATCCTCATCCCCGTGGCATCCGGCAGCACGGCCCTTCCGGCGCCGATGGCCCCCGGCCGCAACGCGGTCTTCTGGGTCGATGTGTGGATCCCGCCGGGCACCTCGGCCGGAACCTACGCAGGCTCTGTTGAGGTTCAGACGCAGACGCGGATGCTCGGCCGCCTCCGAATTGAACTCGAGGTGTGGCCGTTCGCCCTGCCCGACACCCCGCACGTCGTGGCGTTGGCGCCCCTTGAATGGTCCACGCTCGTCGCCTATCACCTCGAACGCGACGGCAAGCCCTACCGCCCACAAAGACTCGCGGTCACCGATCCGCTGCGGCCTGCGGCGCTCGCCGTGCTGGATGCGACGTTTCAGCTCCTCCGACGCCACCGCTGCCAGGCACTGCTGACGGATCTTCAACCGCTCCGGCAGGCCACGGCCGACGGGCCGACGCTCGTGGACTGGTCCGACTATGACGCCGTCGCGACGGCCTATCTCGACGGCAGCGCGTTCGAAGACCGGATTCCGCTGCCCGTCTGGCCGTTGCCGATGGACGAAAACCACCCGGCGCCGGCCTCGTACGGCGGGCTTGGCTCGTCGAAGTACGCTGAGGCGCTTCGCGAGGCCGCCGAGTCGTGCCTGGCGCACGCACGGCAAGGCAACTGGCTGGACCGCCACATGGTGCCCCTTCTAACGACGGCCCGGCATACCGGCGACGAATACGCCGCCTACCGAGCCATCGCCAGTGTCTTTCGGGCCGCGTCCCCGAACATGCGACTCTGGTGCGATCTGCCGCCGCAACCAATGGAGCCCTTCGGCTGGACGGGGCACGCCTTCGTCGATCTGGCCGAACTCGTCGGCGTGTGGTGTCCGCCGGCGCGGTTCGCGGACCCGGCGGTGATGGCGGCGCTCCGCAAACGCGGGGTGAAGGCCTGGTGGCAGCCGGACTTCCCGCCGTACAGCGGGTCCGTCGCCGTCGTATCTCCGCCGATCGACGTACGGAGCATCCCGTGGCAGACGGCCGCATGGCCGTCCGACGCGGTGTGGCTCGCCGGGACCGCCGGCTGGCCCGCCGAACCGCCGGCCGGCGGCGTCTCGAAACAGGCCGACGCCTCGACAACGTGGCTGCTCTACCCCGGCCGCGAATTCGGCGTCGATGCCCCGATTCCGTCGGTTCGCCTGAAACACCTCCGCGCCGGCCTGCAGGATGCCGAATACCTGTGGTTGCTTCGGCAGCAGGGACGGCCGGCCATCGCTGATCTTGTCGCCGGTGGCCTGTTCATGTTCGGCGGGGCCGGGGCGTACGGCGAGCACTACGCGGACGGCCGGGCGCATGGCTGGATCCGCGACCCGTCGATGTGGCGGCTGGGCCGGTTGCTCCTGGCGACCGAGTTGAAGCGGGCCGCGGCCGGCGAGCCCGGCGAGGGATTCGAGCAGTTCCGGCAGCGGATCGACTGGCAGCGGTTTCTCCGCGGCACGCGCCGGACATTGGGCTGGGCGGAGGGCGCGCGCGTGCGCCCCGAGCCGACCGCCGGGCCTGAGGCCGTGCGGGCCGACGTGCTCGTGTCACTCCTGAACCAGACCTTGCAACCGGCCGTCGCAACGGCGGAATGCCCGTCATCGCCGCCCGGCTGGCGATGCGAGGAACGCCTGCCGCGATTCGACGTTCCGCCGGGGCAGATCGCCCGGCGGAGCATCGCGTTTCGGTCCGCGGCGGTGGATTTCGGTGCCTTCGGCGCTCACGGCATCGTGACGCTTCCGATCCGCCTCGACACGCAACGCGACGACGCCGTCGAAGTGCCCGCGCGGCTCGCGGCGATCAAGGCCCAGCGGATCACCCGTCCGATCACGATCGACGGCAGGCTGAACGACTGGCCCGCGGGGATCGGCAACGTGGCCGGAGATTTCGTGCTCGTCGGCGCACAGGATGTGCCCAAGGCCGGCCCCGGCAGGCCCGACCGTCCCTCGCAGGCCACGCTCGCCTTCGTATGCCACGACAACGAATCGCTCTATATCGCCTTTCATTGCGAGGAACAGCGGCTCGACCGGCGCGAGATCGCCCAGACCAGTTTCCTCCGCTACGAGGGGATGACGCCCGTGGGCGAGGACCTCGTCGAGGTGCTCTTCGACCCCGGCGCAGCGGCCACGGGCCCCGGCGATCTCTACCACCTCGTCGTCAAGGCCAACGGGAGCGCCATCACGGAGCGAGGCATCGGCTGCCAGCCGCCGATCGGCCCGCACCGCGCGTGGCCGGCCGATGTCCGCGTCGGCATCGACGCACAATCGGCCCCCGACCGCTGGTACATCGAGATCCAGGTACGGCTGGATGCCTTCGGCAAGGACGCGAAGCGGCAACCGTGGTGGGGCGTCAACTTCGCGCGCCTGCAAAGCCGCCTCGGCGAATACTCCACCTGGTCCGGCGCCCGCTGGAACGTCTACACGCCGACCACGCTGGGCAACCTCCACATGGAACCGTAACCCTGGGCGCGATTCGACCGGCCGCGCTGCCGACGCGCAGAGAAGGTCGGCCCGCGTCAGCGAGGCGCCCGGAGCCGCTCGACGGCCGCCATCACGTCGCGGGAACGCATCGCCGGCGGCAGGACGCCGAGCGTCGTCATCGCAAACGCCGTCGAGTTGCGGCGGTTGAGCGAGCCGTGCGTACTGCCGACGCTCCCGATCATCGCGTAGAAGAACCGCGAGCCGAAACACGACCCGTCGCGGAGGTTGGCGATCACATCCGGCGGGTTCTCGACGAGTTCGTGAAATGCCTCCCACAGACGCCGCAGCGGGTCGGGATACACGTGATCGACCGTCGCGGCGAAGAGGGCGTCGCCGTCGATCTCGCCGCCGGGCGAGACCTTGCCCTCGCGCCGCAGCCGCTCGACGATCCCCGCGAGCTGAAGCGGATCACCGCGCTGCAGTTCGTAGACATAGCCCGCGGCGCCGCGGCGGACCCGCGCCTCACCCCCGCGGTCGAGCACGATGACGGCGTCGGCCGCCGGATAGCAGGTAAACTCGACGTCCTCATGGCTCAGCAGGCACCTGGCGACGCCGGCCGCGTCCTTCGTGGCGAACTCGGCATACGTGCAGAGCCCGTACGCGACGGCGACGACGTCGCGCGGGTCGCACAGCGAGTTCCTCTGACGATAGCCGCCCGCCGTCAGAACCTTCTCGAACGAGGTCGGCCGGCACTCGACGAGGCAGTGGCCGTGGTCCGCGACGAGCGTGATGTGCGCCTGCCCGCGGCGTTCCCAGAGGATCTGCTCGCACAGCCGGTCGATCGTCCGCAGGAACTCGAGGAACGCCGGTCGCCCCCACCGGATGCCGAGGCCCGCCGAGCCGATCGAGTAGGTGTAGCCCTCGCCCGTCCTGACCCTGCGGAACGCATCGACGATGCCCACCATCTCGTGATCGAACACCGCCTGCGGATCGAGATAGCTCAGCCCGTCCCACCAGAACGAGCACCGGTAGGTCATCCTGTGGACCCACGGCGCGTTGCGGCCGCTGAGGTAAACGGAGTTGCCGTCGCTCAATCGGTTGGCCTTGTGGTCGAAGTAGAGGGCCTGATTCGCCAGGCACCGGCCGGCGCGAAAGATCTCGGCGAGCGCCAGGTCGGTCATGCTGGGGAAGCAGCAGATGACGCGCGACGGCGGGTGAAAGAACCGGAACCGCCCCTCGCGGTAGAGTTCATCGACCAGTTCGAACGGCACGCCATCGAGCGCAATGACGAAGTGGGGGCACTCGCCCGGCTTGATCGCGGTCAGGTCGATCCGCCCGGCGGGTTCGCCCGGCTTGTCACCCGCGTACGCAATGGCCTGCTTGCGGCCCGATGCGTGCTGGTACTGCCAGAAGTCGGGGCGCCCGTCGCCGGTTGTGTCGAACGCCGTCGCGACAATGTCCTTGTCCGGCCGTATCTCGATCGGCCCCGGCATGCTCGGCTCCGTTCGGCAGCCAAGGCAGGCCGTCAACCCCGCCAAGGCGATCATGAAACCCCTGCGAGCGGATGCCGTTCGGCCCCCTTCGTGTCGTGTCAGGTTCATTCCAAGAGCATCGTCGATTCACAGCGCCCCGTCCAGCGTCGCGCCGAGGGCATCGAGTAACGCCGCGGCCTTCGCAAGCGTTTCATCGTATTCGTCGCTCGGCACCGAATCCGCCACAATCCCCCCGCCGGCGTAGACCTCCGCTTCGCCACCGGCTACGGCAAGCGTTCTGATGGCGATATTGAATGTCGCCGACCCGTCAAGCCCGATGTATCCGATCGAACCGCAATACACGCCGCGGGGGACGGGCTCCAGTTCATCGATGATTTCCATCGCCCGGATCTTCGGGGCGCCCGTGATCGAGCCACCCGGGAACGTCGCCCGGAGCAGATCGACGACGTCGAGGCCGTCGCGCAAACGTCCCGTCACCGCCCCCACGAGGTGATGCACCGTCGGGTGCTCCTCGAGCGCGGCCGCCTCCGCCACACGAATGCTGCCGTATTCGCACACCCGTCCCAAATCGTTCCGTTCGAGATCCACAATCATTGTCAGTTCCGCCCGGTCTTTGGGGCTGTTCCATAACTCCGTGCGCAGCAAGGAGTCCACCGCCGGGTCTGATGAGCGCCGCCGGGTACCCTTGATCGGGCGCGTCACGACGTTTCGGCCCCGCAACGAGAGAAAGAGTTCCGGCGACGCGCTGACAACCGACGAATCGGGGAGCTGAAGATAAGCACCATAGAACGATGGATTGTGCCGCCGTAATCGCAGGAAGATATCCGCTGGTCGATGGCGAACAGGAACCACGAACCTCTGGGCGAGATTGACCTGGAAGATGTCGCCGGCGGCGATATAGTCGATCGCGCGAGAAACGGATCGCTCGTAATGGCCCCGCGAGAAATCACATTTCGCCCGCGTCGGGGCATGTAGGGAACTCGACGAGTCGGATGCAACCTGCTGTCGCACAAGTCGTTCCAACTCTGCCAAACGTTCTTCAACAGGCGGGCAGGTGTCCATGCGGCCATGCGCCGGACAATCGACGCCGACCAGATGGCATTGCCCGTGCGTCCAATCGTAAACTATTGCGCTGTCGTAGAATGCGAACCATGCTGTGGGCAGGAATCGGTGATTTCCCGTCTTGGCGGGCAGTCGCTCAAGGCATCGCCCCGCCTCATAGCTGAGGAAGCCAATCCAGCCACCGACGAACGGCGAGCGCGCCGGGGAATCAGGGGCGGCCTTAACCATCGGTGTACGCTGCAGATGCGTTCGCAAGGCGTCGAAGATGTCGGTTCGATCGCCCGGGTCAACGCGAAGCACCGCCGCCGGATCACAGGCCAGAATCGAGTAGCGGCCGTACTCAGGATGGACGGCGCTGCTGTCCAGGATGGCCGGGGAGGACCGATCGATGACGGCACGGATTGCCACCTCGATCGCCGGGGGATCGGCCATCGGCCGGATTACCAGCCGAGCAGGGCTTTCAGACATGCTCTCGCCTTCGTCGGGGTACGACTCAACGTTCGTCTCGTTGCCTTCCCGTCCCAAATCATCTATCTTCGCATTGACAACACGGGGCGGTGACGATACCGTATCTCACTACCAGAGAGCGCGGTGGTTTGACAACCCCATAGGCTGACCTTTGCAGACAAAAGGAACGGAGTCATGAACGTTCGAGCAGGATGGATCGCGAAGGCCGCAGTCGTGATCGCAACGACTGCTGGTGTGGTTGGCATCTGTCTCGCGGCGGAGACGAACCCGCCCACGACGCAACCGGCTGCCGCATCGCCGGCCAAGGCAGACGGTTTTCCGTACATTGCGCACGTCACGGGCGACAACGTGAATATCCGCAGCGGCCCCGACGCCAACTACTACCCCGTTCGCAAGGCGAAAGCGAACGAGGAGGTCACGGTGTACGGCCAGCAATATGACTGGCTGTGCATTGCGCCGCCGAAGGCCTGCTACAGCCTGATCGACCGGCAGTATGTGGACAAGACGGCGGACGGCGTAGGCGTGGTCAACGGCGACAATGTGTGGGTTCGGGTCGGCAGCGATCTGGATGCGCACCGCTACGCCAAGCAGGTCATGCTGCGCAAGGGCACCGAGGTGCAGATCCTCGGCGAGACGTCGGACAACGCGTTCTTCAAGATTGCGCCGCCGGAAGGCGCGCGGCTGTGGATCCACGGACAGTTTGTCTCGAAAGGCCCCGGCTCGGCCGTGAGTCACAGTCCGACGCCGAGGGAGCCCCTGAGCGAGATCGTCACCCCGGTCAAGCCGGCGCCGAAGACGCCCCGCCCCGCCGTCGCCAAGGCGCCGACGACACAGCCCGCCGCGACGGGCTCGTCGGTGTTCGGCACGTACGCGGAGGAGATCGCCGCGATCGATGAGGCGATCAAGGCCGAGCAGAAGAAGCCGGCCGAACAGCAGAACATGAAGCCGTTCGTCGATCGCCTGCGGCCGATCGCGCAGCAGGACGACGAGCAGGTCGCCAAACTCTACGCCCAGCGGCGGATGGAACAGTTGCAGACAAAGGGCGAATTGACCGGCCTGATCCAGAGCCTCGAGGCGGCGAAGGCCGCCGTGGACAAGGAACACGAGGTCGGCGAAATGGCGCGGAAGGCGATCAAACCCCCGCCCGAGACGATCATCGACGGCCGCGTGAAGGCGAGCGGCGAGTTCCGCCCGAGCGCGATCTTCGGCGGCAATTCGCAGGCCTACCCCAGGCGGTATCGGCTGGTCGATCCGGCAACGGAAAAGACGGTCGCCTACGTCGAGCTGCCTGCGGGGACACAGACGGACCCCGACCAGTATTTCGGGAAAATGGTCACGGTGTACGCCAGGGAGCGGAAGCTGACTTCCGGCGCCGTCCAGCCGCTCTCGGTGCTGATGGCGGACGAGATCAAGATGGAGGCGAAGGGCTTCGCGCCGGGACTGATCGAGCTGCCGAAGACGGATTCCTCGAGCGCCTCGGGCCAGCCGGCGGCAGCCCCGAACGCGGGCGAGCCGGCGGCTCGGCCGGCACCGACGGCCGACACACCGACGACGCAGCCGGCGGCGGACCAGCAGTAGAGCCGCCAATACGGCACGGCGTCCTTCGAACCGCCGCACCGCGGGAGTGCTGAATCATGCGAATGCTGAACCGGATCTTCCGCTGGACCCTGATGGCGTGGCTGGGGCTGCAGGGCGTGCTCCTGCAGGAGGGCGGGTGTTCGGGCATCATCGCTCAGTACACCCTGCAGTCGACGTACACCCCGGAGTGCTCCACGCCCTATCACCTGGATCCGAACGACCCGACGCAGACCTCGTGCGTTGTGACGACGGCGGACCTCGCCGCCTCGCAGGTCTCGGGCTATCTCACGGCGGTGGCCAACCAGATGATCGGCACGTGGGTCGCGCAGCGGCTTCGCGTGCCTACGTTCTTCAATCTCGGGACATGACCGCCTCCTCGCGTACGGACACGGGGATGCTCCCCGGCCGATCGGATGTCGAGGAAGCCGGTGCATCCCCCGAAACAGGCTATCCTAGCGGGCGATGAACACCAGACGGACTACCGATTGGAACTGCGTGCGGCTTCTGCGGCCCGGAACACCCCTTCGTGCTTCCTTGCCCGTCCGCATTCTCGCCTTGCTGTTTCTGGCGACCCTCCCCCTGTCGGCGGCGGATCTTGCCATCGATCCTGCACGGGTACGGGCAGTCGCGGCGATGCTGCCCGAAAAGCCGCAGGGACTCGGACGACCGATCAGCGACCGGGCGTCCTGGGGACCGCTGGCGGAACTGCCGGCGGCCCGGACGGCGATCAAGGAAGCCGAGAAGCTCCTTCACGAGCGGCTGCCCGAGTTGAGCGACGACCTCTACCTCGACTTTTCGCGAACCGGCAACCGGACGCGCTGGCAGGATGTCGCCGCCGCGCGGCACGGGCGTCTTGACCGGGCCGTCATCGCCGAGTGCATCGAGAACAAGGGGCGGTTCCTGCCCGTGTTCACGGAGGCCCTCCACGCCATGGCCGAAGAGCGCACGTGGGTGTTGCCCGCGCACGACGGAGGGCTGGCCAACTTCCGCGGGCAGGCGCGAGACATCGACCTGTGGTCGTCGCGCGTGGCGTGGATCCTGGCGACGGCGGACTGGCTGCTCGGCGACCGGCTCGATCCTGCCGCCCGGCAGCTCATTCGCGAACAAGCCCGTCGGCGCGTGCTCGACCCGTTCCGCGAGATGATCGACGGCAAGCGCAAACCGAACTGGTGGCTCACCGGAAGCAACAACTGGAACGCCGTGTGCTTGTCGGGCGTGACCGGGGCGGCACTCGCGCTGCTCGAGCCGCGCGAGGAGCGGGCCTTCTACGTCGCGGCAGCCGAGAAGCTCTCGCGCCACTTCCTCGCGGGCATCCCGGCCGACGGCTACTGCACCGAGGGCGTCGGCTACTGGAACTACGGATTCGGCCATTACATGATGCTGGCCGAGACGATCCTGCAGGCGACGGGCGGCCGGATCGATCTGCTGCAGGGCGAGCACGTGCGGCGGATCGCGATGTACGGTCTTCAGATCGAAATCGTGCCGGGCATCTGCCCGTCGTTCTCTGACTGCCCGGTAGGCGCCCGGCCGGGCGACTGGATCATCAACGAAATCGCGCGATACTGGGGCCTGATGCTGCCGTCGCAGGAAGGACGCGGCGACACGCGCATCTCCAATTCGCTGATCCAGACCGCCCTGTACGCCTTCCCGGCCGACCGCGTCCAGACGCGCCCGGCGACGCGCGAGTGGCCGGGGCCGGGGCCGCGAACCTGGTTCGACCAGGCCGGCGTGCTGATCGGACGTCCCGGCGACCAGCAGGACTGCCGGCTCGCCGTGGCGATGAAAGGCGGCCACAACGCCGAGGAGCACAACCACAACGACGTCGGCTCGTACGTCGTCGTCGCGGACCGGCGGGCGGTCCTCGTCGATCCGGGAGCCGAGGTCTACACCGCGAGGACGTTCAGCGCCCGCCGGTACGACAGCAAGGTCATCAACTCGTTCGGCCACCCTGTACCGATCGTCGCCGGCCGTATGCAGCAAACCGGACGGCAGGCCCGGGCCCGCGTCGTGCGGACGGACTTCACCGACGCGGCGGACACGCTCGCGCTCGACCTGCGAGCGGCGTATGATGTGCCGGGCCTGGAGACGCTCGAGCGGACATTCGTATACTCGCGCCAAGACGGAGGATCGTTGACCGTCACCGATCAGGTGGCGTTCCAGTCGCCGCAGGCGTTCGGGACCGCGCTGGTGACGTTCGGACAGTGGCGCCGGCAAGGGGAAGACAAGCTGGTCGTCGAGGACGACGCCGCGGGCGTCGAGGTCGCGATACATGTGGAAGGCGCCGCGTACGACATTCGAGCCGAGGAACTCCACGAGGACCTGTCCATCAAACGAACGCCGACGCGAATCGGCATCGATTGCCGCGAGCCCGTCGTCCGTGGTCGAATTACCGTGACCATCCGGCCCGCCCCCGCACGACGCGCGGGTGTCACGAACCCTCGGCGGACCACGGTGGCCAGTCCGTCGGCACCGCATTCACTTGCGAGACCGCCCCAGAACCGGCCAGGGGTTCCTGACACCCTCCGCCAAGACCAAGGCCCCCTGTCGAAAGGCGTCGGGACCCCCACCACCTGCGAAACCGGTATCTCCCAGCAGCCGTCGCTGCGGGATGGAGTTCATCTTGCGGCCCAGGGTTCCTGACGCCGGCTTGCCTGCTGACATCGCGACGTCGCCTGACGAAAGAAAGGTGATCCGTTGAAACCCGTGCCGATCCATATCGCCCCGATCGTTGCTGTTCTGATTCTCGTGTCGTCGCCCGCGCGGTCCGCGGAAGTCGCCACCGCGCAGCTTGACGACGCCCTCGCCACGTCGGACGCCCGTGCCGAGGTCTACAAGACCGTCGGCGGCACGGCGCTGAAGCTGCACATCTTCAACCCGCCGGGCCACAAGCCTTCCAATCGAACGCCGGCCATCGTGTTCTTCTTCGGCGGCGGGTGGCTGCACGGGTCCGCCGGGCAGTTCGTGCCGCAGTGCCGCTACATCGCGTCGCGCGGCATGGTCGCGATCACGGCGGATTACCGCGTCTATACCCGGCACAAAGCCAGGGTCGTCGATTGCGTGGCCGATGCGCAGTCGGCCGTGCGATGGGTCCGGGCCAATGCAAAGCGGCTCGGCATCGACCCGAACCGGATCGCCGCCGGCGGCGGCTCGGCGGGCGGCCATCTGGCGGCGGCGACGGCGACGCTCGAGGACTTCACCGGCGACCAGGACGACAAGGTCAGCTTCCGGCCGAACGCGCTGGTCCTGTTCAACCCCGCGATCGACCTCACGCCCGACGAGACGGAGCCCGGCGAAGCGGGCAGCCGCCACCTGAACCTGCTCCGACGTCTCGGCGCGAAGCCCGAGGAACTCTCGCCGATGGACCACATCGGTCCCGGCCTGCCGCCGACGATCATCTTCCACGGCAAGGCCGATCGGCTCATCCCGTTTGAGAAGATCGAGGCCTTCGCGAAAGCCATGAAGAAGGCGGGCAACCGCTGCGAGGTTGTCGGCTTCGAGGGCCAGGGCCACGGCTTCTTCAATGCCCGCAAGGGCGGCGACCGCTACCTCCGGGAGACGCTGCGCCTCGCCGACCGCTTCCTGACGTCGCTCGGCTACCTCAAGGGCGAGCCGACGACCGGCCAGGATCACAGTACCCAGCCTGCGACCCGCCCGTCTGCGAACGATTCGGGCCGTTACGAACCATGAAGGTCCAGGTCCCTGACGCCGCGTGGTTCCAGACGGGTATCTGGATGAATGGTCAATTTCCGCCGCAAGGTGCGATGAATCACGGGTGATGAGGCCAAAACGGACACCCTCACCCCATCCCTCTCCCTTGAAACGAGAGGGGGAAAGCGTGCCTCGCTCGCGCTCCGGGCTCAGACCGCGTCGATCATCGCGTTCAGCCTGGTGCGATAGTACCTGAACTCCTCCCACGGGACCTCGGGGGGAATGAAGTGGTCGCCGAAGGGGACGTAGCCGCCCGTTTTCAGAACGGCCTCCACCGGCTCGAGGATCTCGTCGACGCGGGCCTGGCCGCAGCCGATCTCGGATTTCGGCACGCCGCCCAGGATCTGGAGCTCCGGGTACTCGCGGCGGACCTTGACGATGTCCATGCCGCAGTGCGTCTCGAACGGGTACATGCCCGTCACGCCGACGGAGAGGAACAGCGGGATCAGCGAATTGCAATCGCCGTCGGTGTCGACGAAGAAGATCCTCATCCCGCGGGCCTTGAGGAAGTCGATCATGCGTTTGTAGTACGGCAGCATGAACTCGCGGACGAGGTCGAGCGAGACCATCGGGCCCTTGCCGGCGGAGATGTCCTCCCAGAAGTGGATGTGGTCCACCTCGACCTGTGAGAGGACCTGCTCGTAGACGGCGATCCAGACGTCGGTAAACGTACTGAGCATGTCGTGCAGGAGCCCGGGCTCGTCGTAGTACCAGTAGAACAGTTTTTCGTAACCGAGCAGGTGGGCGAGTGTGCCGAAATAGCCGTGCGGGTAGCCGCCGATGGCAAGCGGGTAGTCGCGGGCCTTGTATTCCTTCACAAGTTGCGGCCAGTGCTTCGGGAAGCGCTTCGAAACGTCCTTGACGTTCAGCCGCTCGGCCTTGAGGCGCTTCCAGTCGTCCCAGCCGTCGATCGGGCCGCGCACGGTGGTGGGAATCGTCGCCTCCTGTTTCATGAAGATCCGCTCAACGCCGTCCACATCGACGTAGACGAACCGTTCGTCGGTCTCCTGGAGGACCTTGACGTCGAACATCGGCTCCCAGAGCAGGTTCACATCCACCATGACCTGTGTGTAGTCCATGCCGAAGTACGTGCGGACGTCATGATCGAGCGGGAAGCCCTGCGTGGGCCAGTAGAGCCCGCCGGCCATGATCGGCAGGCCGGCCGGCAGCCGGTCGGTCCTGCGGCAGTTCCACGCGGCGGCGTAGAGCGTCGAGGTCGGCGTCGTCACCTCGAGCGGGATGACGGGGTACCGCCGCTTCGGCAGGCCCTGGGCGTACCAGTTGTCGATCGTGGCGCCCCAGTAGCCGAACTCCCACTTCATGGTGGGGACGCGGGTATTGAAGTTCATCACCTCGAGGAACCGTTCGCGACCGGTCATGGCATCGTGCTCCGCAAGAAGACGGCGGACCAGGACGTTAACGAAGTCCGCCCCGGATCGTCCATTCTACGGCGGCGCGCTGACGATCGCGGAGCGATCATGCCCTCCGTGCGCCGACGGACGGGCATGGAACGAGATTCTCGCGGCTTCGCGCGCAAACGCAAGATCGGGGAAGGCGTGACCAAAGAGACAGAGCCCGGATCGCGAGCGACGGGTGGCTCTGCGAAAACCGCGGACCCCGCGAACACGGTGCCCGTCCCCGTGGCTCTCTCGCTGGAAGCAAGAGACGACCGGCGGCCGGGCTTTCGAGGTCGCGCGTATGCGGTCCCGAAGAACCGGGCCGCCTGGACGCCTGTGTGCCGGCACGCTGGCGGAGTATACTGCGAGAGGTCATGATACCGACAACGACGGAGCCCGCGGCGCAGACGAACGGTCCGGTCAGTCGTCGCGTTCGTTGGAAGCGGTGGGTCGTGCTGGGCGCGGCATTGCTGCTGCTCGGGGCCTTCGGGCGGTTCGCGTACCTGCGGATCACACGGCAGCCGACGCCGCGGCCGGAGCATTGGATCGCCGTGATGGCGGCGCTTAACCCGCCGCCGCCCGGAGCGATCGCGCCGAACCGGGCTGAAGGGCTCCTCTCGAGCCTGCCTTGGGAGTCCGACCCCGCCCTCGTTGCCGCCACCATGCCCGCCGCCGGCGGAATGACACACCCGTTTGATGTCTCTCGTCTGTTGGACGGGAGCTGGGACCTCAGCCGCCCTGACTGCGCGGCCGTCGATGTAATCTTTCGGGGGGATGTGTTCAAGACGGCGCGATCGAAGATGAACGAGGCCACACGGGCGGGCTGGCAGTGTACGATGATGCTTGATTACGATACCCTGCTGCCGTGGCTGCCCCCCGCTCGGCGATGGTGCAAATGGCTCGCGGTTCATTCGCGATGGGTCATCGAGTCCGGCGGCGATCCGAACGAAGCGGTGGAGGACTGGCTGATCGCCCTGCGTCTGGCGCGCCAGATGCGGCGGCCCCAGGCGACCGACCTGTGGCTCGTCGAGGCGGCGTGCATGTCGCTGGTGGCCGAGGAGATGATGCTCGCGGCCCCGCGCACCGGCGGTCGCGTGGATGTGTCCATCCTTGCCCGGGAGGTGGATGCCATCCTGGGGCCGCCGCCGCGTCCGCGGGACATTCTGGCCGGCGAGTACGTCATGCTGCGGCACTTCCTGGAGAAGGTCTTCGTCCGTGAAGACGGCGACTGGATCGACGTCAGCGAGGCGGCGGCCTCGTCGGCATCCTCGCGGTGGGGAAGATCGGGCGCCCGTCCGTCGCGATGGTGGAACCTGCTGTCGCCTCTGTTCCACAATCTGCCGGAGGCGCAACGGCGACTGGACCGGCATTTCGGCCAATACGACGCGTGCACCGACCTCGTTCAGTGCGAACAGTTCAGGGAAGACGACATCCACGAGGCTCCCGAAGCCTTTACCGTCCTCGACGGCGCCGTGGACGGGCCGCCCTGGTTCGGCCGAGCAATCACCCTCTGCTACCGCGCTCGGTGCGACATGGAGGCCGCGCTGGCCATGCTGGCAATCGAGGCGTTTCGCCACCGGAACGGGCGGTATCCTGAGCGGCTCGACGACCTGGTGTCGGGGTATCTGCCACGGTTGCCGATCGACTACGCGGACCACCGCCCGCTGCGCTACCGGCGAAAGGACGACGACTACGTCCTGTACAGCATCGGCACAAATGGCCTGGACGACGGCGGAAGATCGAGCAACGCGAAGCGGCGGCGGGATTATGAGGGCAACGGCGACGCCGTGTTCACGCAAGGCCAGCGCGCCCAGTTGGATCCAAACCAGTGACCACGACGACTCCGAAGCCGGATCCTCCGCCGCCCGTCGCCGACACGCACGTGGCGCACAGTCTCCCGCCCACGGCACCGCCGCCGGAGCCGGCGCAGCCGGTCGGTTTCTTCAAGGGCCTCATGCTGTTCTGGCTGATGCCCCGCCGGTACGGCCCGCACCTAGCCGTGGGGTCGCTCTGGCGTGCCATCGCCGCCCATGTGTTGTCGGTCGTCTGCCTGCTGATGCTCATCGCGGCGATCATTGCTTCGGAAGAATGCGGCCGCCACGACTTCAGTCTGCACAGGATGCGCATCGCAGCCGCCCAGGCCGTCCTTGTTGCCGCCGAGGTGTCTGCATCGGGTTCGGCGAGTTGGCTGCCGCCCGTCCTGGTGTTCCTGGCCATCCCCGCGGCCGTCGCGGGGGTGCTGCTGGTCGCCACGGCTTTGATGCCCTGGTGCGCCGGCGGTGACAGCGCCTGGTCGGTCTGGAAACGCAGCGTCAAAAACACGTACTGGTCCACCACGATCCTCATCCCCGGCTCCGTGATTGGCGCGGCGGCGTATGCTTCCCGCGAACGCTGGAGCGCCGAAGACCGTTACATGGCGGACCTCGTCCTCGTCGTCTCGATCCTGCTGACCGTCGCTGTGGCGGGTTTTCTGTTGATCCGCATGCTCGTCGTCGGGGCGAGCCGGTACGTGGGCGAGGCCGTCGGGCCGGCGTTTTCGCCGCGCGAGCTGCTCTGCGACGAGTGCGGCTACCGGATCGTCGGCCTGCCGCTCGAGACGCGTTGCCCCGAGTGCGGCCTGCCGGTTCGCGATTCGCTGCCGGGCGGGCGACGGCGGCCGACGTTGTGGGAGCAGCATGAGTTCCGGCCGCGCGGGTTCGTCGAGCTGCTGCGGATGCAGGGGGAGGTGCTGCGCGGGGATTCGCTCTTCCGGCGGGTGCCGGTGCAGCAGGGCCTGTCGGCGGCGCGGCACTTCTGGTGGGCGACATTCCTGCTGATGGAGCTGGTCTTCCTCGGCATGCTGCGGCTCACATACACGATCAGCACGGAGCGAAACTTCTGGGCGCTCGATGCGCTGAACGCGGGCTGCGTCGCCGCAGCGGTCATTCCGCTGCTGGTCCAGGTGCTCATGATGTCTGCCGGATGCCTGCTGGCGCAGCTCGCGTACGGCATACGCGACTACCGCGTCTCGGCGGTGGTGTGCTACTACGCCGCGCCGCTGCTATGGCCGCTGATCGGCGTTTGCGCGGCGGCGTGGTTGACCTTTGCCGGCCCGTGGTCATCCGCGATCGCAAGGGCGACGTTCCGGTTGCCGGTCCTCCGCCTGAGCGTATTGCAGATGCTGGCGGTCCTGGTCGCCGCCGGGATCGTCGCGGCGCTCGGTTTCCACTGGTCGCGATTGACCGCCGCCCTCCGTGCCGCTCGGCATGCGAATGTGTGAGGCGGCGAGCGAACGCTACTTGAAGCTCTTCAGCCACGCGACGCCGGCGCCGCCGGTGTTCGGGTTGGCCCACGGGACGACCTCGCCGCCGAAGATTTCCGGGGCGCGCCCGCCGGCGACCGTGTGACCGATGACCCAGCCCATCGCCGCGCCGAAGATCACGTCCGAGAGCCAGTGCTCGCCGTCGTCCATCCGCTCGATCGCCACGAGCGTCGTCAGGCCGTACAACGGCACGCCCACCAGCGGCCCGTAGGCCTCGTCCATGACCGCGGCCAGCGTCATCGTGCTCGAGACGTGGCCGGAGGGCCACGCCCAGTGCTCGCCGTTGGGACTCCGGTCGCAGACGGCCAGCTTGAGCAGGACCGTGCTGACGTCATTGATGATCAGCGCGGAGAAGAGCGAGCGGCCGACCTCGTACGTCTTCGTGTGCGGGAGCTGCTGGCCGGCGAGGTACATCACGCCGGCGACGGCGAAGTGGATGCCCGGGTTGCCGAGCGTCGCAAACGTGTCGGGCCAGTCGCCGTTGAAAGTCTTGCCGTTGCCGTAGTAGTCGGCCACATCCTCGTCGGCCTCGGGGCGCAGGGCGATCGACGCGGCGCCGGACAGGCCGAGGATGATCAGGTTGGGGACGTTCGTGTAGACGCGCCTGGTGTCGCGCCAGAGTTCGGCGGGCATCCGTTTGACGTCACGCACAACCGTGTCGCCGAAGCCGGGGAGCGGCCCCCGCTCGACGGCGGGCTGCGTCCCGGCGGGGCGGCTGGTCGTCTCGACCTGTGATGTCGCGGCATCTTCGGCGGCGGGATCGGCCGCCGACGCGGCCAGCAGGAAGCGATCCTCTTCCCGCGCGGCTCTACCCCCCGCTTCACGCGAGACGTCGGGGGCGGCCGCAAACGCCCGCTCGCGCCTCGGGCTCGACTCCGCCCCCCTCCCCCGGCCCTCTCCCCCATGGGGAGAGAAAGGATTGGCGCGCGCGGCCAGACGTTGCCTTGCGACGTCCGAAGCCTCTTGCGCCCAGGAACCGCTTGACGGCCCTGGTGGCGTCGTCTGACATCCGAAGACAAGCGTGACGACCAGGAGGCAGAACGCCTCCGCCGATCGGCGAGCGAGAAACCGTGACTGCATGGCTACCCTACTGGCTCAAGAAGACCGCGTTCGGATCGTCGGGCCGCGTCTGGTACTTCTCGACCAGCTTGCGGAGCTTGGGCTGCTGCGGGTTCAGCTCGAGCGAGCGGTGCCAGTGTTCCACCGCCGCCCGGCGGTCCTCGCCGCGCCTCCGGTCCGCCAGGTATCGGCCCATCTTGACGACGCCGAGGCCCGCGTGCGCCTCCGCGAGCTTCGGATCCACCGCCAGCGCCCGTTCGTAGCTGGCGACGGCCTCATCGTACTTCTTTTCGCGGAAGAGGCAATACCCGAGCTGAGAGTGAGCCAGGGCCATCTCCGGATCGATCTTCGCGGCCAGTTGCAGGGCGTTTCTCGCGTTGGCGAAGCGGTCCTGCTTCATCAGCGTCGTGGCGAGGTTCACGAGAACCATCGGCTGGTTGCCGTCGCGTTCGAGCGACTCGTTGAACTCGTGGATGGCCTCGTAGAACTTGCCCTGCGCGTCGTACGCCACACCGAGGTTGCTGTGCGCGTAGGCACTGTCCGGGTTCAGGTCGATCGCCCGCTTGTAGAACTCGATCGCCTGGTCCAGCTCGCCCTCCTGCTGGTAGCACACGCCGAGGTTCAGGTGCGCGTCGAAGCTGGTCGGCTCGAGTTCGCAGGCGTGGATGTAGGCCCGGATCGCGTCGCGGACCTGGCGAAGCTGGTAGTACACCTGGCCGAGCTGGTACGTGTCGCCGAAGCTGAACGGATTGAGCTTGACGGCCTCGGCAAAGGCCCTGGCGGCCTGCTCGTACTCGCCCTTGCGTTTGTAGATCATCCCCAGCGACGAATGGGCCACCGCCAGCCGCGGGTTGATCTCCACGGCCTTCTGGAACTCGGCCAAGGCGGCGTCGAGTTCGTCGGCCTCGAGCAGCCGGTCCCCGCGATGGAGCCGGTCCTTCGAGGCATAGTCCTTCCACAGGGCGCAACCCGACCCGGCCAGCATCACACATCCGGCCAGCAGCCAGCAGCATCCGCGCATCGCCCGTGTCATCCGCAACCCGCTTCGGGCAGACCCCGCCCGATCCGCGTCGCCCCTCGTTACCCAACGCTCTACGAATCGGGGCATCGTAACGAACGGCCCCCGTCCGGGCAAGCTCCGGCCGTCTTGGTTTTTGCGCCCGCCCGCGCTAAGATATCATCGTCGTTTCGGGGCATGAGGATTGATTTTTTTCGGACGTCCCTGCCGATGCGAACCCTTCTGGCCATCCCCATCTATAACGAAGCCCGGTATCTCCCCGGGGTGCTGGCCAGGGTACGGCGGCACATCGAGGACATTCTCCTCGTGGACGACGGCTCCACCGACGGGACGCCGGCCCTCATACGAGCGGAGCCGGGCGTATTCCACATCCGTCACCCCGAGAACCGCGGCTACGGGCAGAGCCTCATCGACGCCTTCGCCTTCGCCCGGCAGCGGGCCTACGACTGGCTCATCACCATGGACTGCGACGAGCAGCACGAGCCCGCCCACATCCCGGAGTTCCTTGCCGCCGCCCGCGAAGACGACGCCGACCTGATCAGCGGCTCGCGGTACATGAAGGCGCTCGAAAGCGACGGCCACCCGCCGCACGACCGGCGGACGATCAACGTCTGCATCACCCGGCTGCTGAACCGGCTGCTCGATCTCGGCATCACGGACGCCTTCTGCGGCTTCAAGGCGTATCGCGTGGCCGCGCTCGCCCGGCTGAACATCACGATCCCCGGCTACGCGATGCCCCTGCAATTCTGGGTCCAGGCAGCGCGGGCCGGATTGCGGATCCGCGAGTTGCCCGTGCGCCTGATCTACAACGACCCCAACCGCCACTTTGGCGGGCAGCTTGACGACCCGCGGGCGCGGCTGCAACACTACCTCGATGTGCTCAGCGCGGAGCTGGGCATCGACACGAACGCACCGATCCAAGACATCACCGCGTGTACGGCCTGCCTCCGATGCTGAACTTCCGCGTGCTTCGCACACCGCCGGGCGACGGCGACGTCCTCGTCGAACCCCCGCTGCCCACGCTTTCGGAGTCGGTGCAGGCCAACCGGGCGCACCTCGCAGCGATGACGGGCGGCCTCGGGAGGACGGACTGGGCAACGCTTCGACGGCAGGCCCGCGCCGCCCTCGGCGTAAACGACGACGCGCCGCTGATCCTCACCGGGCACCAGCCGGAGTTCATGCACGCCGGCGTGTGGGCGAAGTACGTGGTCGCCCACCGCCTCGCGGCGGACGTGGGCGGGCGGGCCCTTAATCTCGTCGTGGACAATGACGTCCCCAGGACGCTGACGCTCACCGTTCCGATCGCACACGGCGACGACGTCGTGGTGCACCGCCTGCCGTTCGCCGAGCCGGAGGCCGGCCGGCCGTACGAATCGCTCCCGCCGCTCGCCCCGACGGCAATCGCCGGCATCCGCGAACGAGCCGCCGGGCTGCTCGGGGACCGCTACCCTGCCTCGCCGATGGCCGTCTTTCTCGACGGCTTCGACGCCCCGGAAGCTCGCAGCATCGCCGACCAGATGGCCGCCGGACGCCGGGCCGTGGATCGCCTGTTCGGGCTGTCCGTGGCCGACGTCCGCGTGAGCGATGCGTGGGGCGGCGCGATGCTTGCCGACTGGGTCCTGCGGGCCCGCGAGTTTGCCGAGGCATACAACAAGGCGCTGGCTGAGTATCGCCGCGAGCACCGCGTGCGCGGGTTGAACCGCCCGATTCCCGACCTGCGGATCGACGGCCGGCGGGTGGAGTTGCCCGTATGGGCGTACGGGCCCGGCGAACCGCGCCAGCGGCTGTATGTCGAGCACGACGGCGGCCGATGCGGCCTCTTCGTTGAAGACGAGCCGGCCGGATGCGTCACGCAGGCCGACCTCGAACGCGACCGTGCGGGCGAAAGCGCGGCAGGCGGACCTGTCGCCGGTGCTGCGCGTTCGCACGGAGCCCTCGCCTGCGTTTCGGGGGCTATGGGCCGGCAGAGGGCGATTCGGCCGCGGGCGCTCGCGCTGACGATATGGGCAAGGCTGCTGGCGAGCGACCTGTTCATCCACGGCATCGGCGGGGCCAAGTACGACCGCATCACCGATGCGATCATTCGCACGTTCTACGGCGTGGAGCCCCCGGCGATGGCGTGCGTATCGGCCACGCTGCTGCTTCCGCTGCCGCGCCGGCCCGTCACCGACGCAGAGTTGGCCGCTGCCCGCCGGTGGCTGCGGGACGTGCTCTACCAGCCCGACCGATGGGCGTCGGGCATGGTTGAGGCGGCGCCGTTGCTCGCCGATCGACAGGCAGCCATCGCCCGTTCCGACGAGCTTCGCCGTATCGCCCGCGGCCGTACCCACCACACGGAACGCGCCCAAGTATGGGAGCGAATTCGGGACCTGAACCATCGCATACTCGCCCTGCGTCCGACGGTTGCCGCCGATGCCAAATCGGCCATTTCTCGTCTGGAACAGATGCGAAACACGGACCGCATTCGAGCGTCCCGCGAGTACTTTTTCGCTTTGCTCACGTACGAAAGGCTACGATCGCTCTGCACATCCCTCTTCCGGCCATGACCGATCGGAATCGGGTTATGAGGCCATCGAAACAGCGACGCTCTTTCCAATTTCCCAAGTTTTCGCTTTTCCATCTTTCCTTCCCTCCCTCGCGCCGGATCGAATCGTATATTGACCCGGGTGTCCGATGGTTGAGTGGTTCAACCTGAACGAATGGGTGGACTGGATCGCCGGGCAGGATCCCGGGCTGGGTGTCCTGCTCATCACGGCGGGGATCCTGTTCCTGATGTACGGGTGGCGCCTGTCGCGTTTTATGGTCGCGTTCTCGACGGCGATCATGCTTGCGGGCGTCACAGGCTTCTTTGCGCCGCGAGGGTGGCAGGCGGTGGCCGCGGTGCTCGCCGCCGCGGTTTTGGGCGGGGCCGTGGGCGCCCGGTGGGTGCGCATCGGCATTGCGTTGTCGGCCGGGGGCTGGTCGGCCGCCCTCTTGCTTGGCGCGATGCTCCGCGGCGGAACGGGGACAGGGCCAATGACCATCGGCTGTATCATCGCATTCGTTGCGGTGGCCTCGATGTCGTTCGCGGCGATGCGCCCGTGCGTTGCCTATGTCACGAGCGTGCAGGGTACGGTGCTGTTCGTTGCCGGCTCGATGATCCTGTGCGCACGGTTCACGTCGTGGTGGGGCGTCGTTCGCGACGCCGTACAGCACAACCCGATCTTCCTCCCATTCTGCATCCTGGCCGGTACTGTGATCGGCTACTACGTCCAGCTCGCCGAGATGCAGGAAAAGGAGACGGGCATGGCGGTGATGTAGTTCGCACTTGAAGGCCCCGCAGTCCCGCCGTACCATTGGCCCCCGGATGATTCACCTGGGAGTCGTCGCCGACTGTTTCGCCTTGCCGCCGAAAGAAGCGATGGCACGGGCGGCGGAGATCGGCTTTCGAGCGGCTCAACTGGATGCCACCGCCGGCGATCTCGACCCGGCCGGCCTGTCGCGGACCGGGCGGCGGCACGTCGTTCGCCACGCGGCGGGCCTGGGGCTTTCGCTGGCAGCCCTCGGCGGTGTGTTTCGCCGGGGAGATCTGTCCGATCCGAAGGGGCTCGACGAACGCATCGACAAGCTGACGCGGATCATGGAACTCGCCCGCGACATCGGCGCGCCGGCGATCACGGTGCGCGCGGGGGCGGCGGCCGGCGGACGCGAGCGGGCGATCGAGGCGCTTCGGCACCTCGCTGCCCGGGCCGACGTGACCGGCACCGTCGTGGCCGTCGAGGCGGCGGGCGTGACGCCGGCGACGGTGGCGGAGATGCTCCGGGAGGTCGATTCGCCACTGGTTTGTGCGTGCTACGACCCCGCGGAAGTGGCCATCCACGGCGGTGACGCGATCCGCGAGATGGAGGCGCTGGGCGACCGGATCGCCGTCGCGCACGTCCGCGACGCCGTCGCCGGCCACGAAGGCCGCCCCGGCCACGAAACGCCGTTCGGCCAGGGGCAGATCGACTTTCGCGAATACTTCGCGATGCTCGAGCAGGGAGGCCGCGCTGCCATACCGCTGCTTCGCCGCACGGATTCACAGCGGCCGTCGGAGGAACTCGCCGCGGCGAAGTCGTACATGGAGTCCCTCTTCTCGACGTGACGGAGTCGGCAGCCTCGTCATCGCCGTTTGCCGGCGTCATTGGGCTTGTCGAGGAAGACGAGCGTCAGCTTGTCGCTGACGACCTGCCGCCTCTGAATGCGATAACCCAGCCGTTCGTAGAGACGGATGTTCCGGTCGCTCTTGTGGCCTGTGAAGACCTCGAAACGACTCACCGCGGGAAAGCGGCGCTCGATCTCGCGCATCATCGCCGTGCCGACACCCTGGCCCTGACGACCGGGCAGCACGATCAGGCGGCCGATGCGGCAGGTCTCCTGCTGCTCTTTTCCTCTGACCGAGCCGACGATCTCGTCGTCGATGACCGCCTTCAGGATCACCTGACGGCCGAACTCCGCCCGCAGGTCGTCGAGCGTCTCGGTCAACGGCGGAATCGTGTAGTCATCGTAGAGAGCCGCCTCGCTCTGGTACGCGAGACGCTGAAGCGCCAGGATCGCCGGGGCATCGTCGGGTGTTGCAGACACAATCTCCATCCGATCATCATGCCGCGGTGCCGCAGGCGGGGCAAGCCGTCGTCAAGACAACCCGATTCGCCGCTGGTTTGTGCGCGCCACGACCCCGCGGAAGTGGCCATCCACGGCGGTGACGCGATCCGCGAGATGGAGGCGCATCTCTCCGGGCTTTCGTCACGCCGCCGCCTGGTTGCTTTGGTTTCGTCCCCCGCCGCGTTAGAATGACGGGTTCCGCATCCGACCGCGGGGTCGGGGCACGGGGTTTTCTGGACTTGCGTTGGAGGCCTTCCGGTGAATCGTATTACGCGTAGACAGTTTCTTGAGGATTCGATGCTCGCCGCCGCGGCGGCGATCGCCGCCAACCCGCTTCGCTCCCTGGCCACCGAGCACCAGGAAGGCCGGAAGCTCGGCCCGAACGACCGGATCCGGGTGGCGTGCATCGGCTTCAACGGGCAGGGCAAGGGACACATCAGGACGTACGCCGGAATGGGCGGCGCCGAGATCGTCTACCTCTGCGACGTGGACTCCAACCTCTTCCCCAGCGCCGTCAAGATGGTCGAGGAGAAGGGCAAGAAGGCGCCGAAGTGCGTGCAGGACCTCCGCCGGGTCTTCGACGACAAGTCGGTGGACGTCGTTTCCATCGCCACGCCCAACCACTGGCACGCCCTCGCCGCGATCTGGGCGATGCAGGCGGGCAAGGACGTCTACGTCGAGAAGCCCGTCAGCCACAACGTGAGCGAAGGGCGGCGGATGGTCGAGGTCGCGCGGAAGCTCGGACGGATCTGCCAGACCGGGACGCAGTGCCGTTCGATGAAGGGCTCGATCGACGCGATCAAGTACGTTCACGAGGGCAAGATCGGCAAGGTGACCGTCGCGCGCGGGCTGTGCTACAAGGGCCGCGACAGCATCGGGCTCGCCGGTGGCGACCAGCCGGTGCCCGAGGGCATCGACTACGACATCTGGCTCGGCCCCGCGCCGAAGAAGCCGGTCCATCGCAAGCGGTTCCACTACGACTGGCACTGGTTCTGGGACTACGGCAACGGCGACCTGGGCAACCAGGGCATCCATCAGATGGACATCGCCCGGTGGGGACTCGGAAAGAACACGCTGCCGAAGGCCGCCTTCGGGCTCGGCGGACGGTTCGGCTACAAGGACGACGGCGAGACGCCGAACACGCACCTGACGTTCTGCGACTACGGCGACTGCCAGCTCATCTTCGAAACGCGCGGCCTGAAGACGCCGGACTACAGGGGCGCCAAGGTCGGTGTGGTCTTCCACGGCACCGAGGGCTACGTGGTACTCAGCAAGTACACCGGCGGAGCGGCATTCGATCTGGACGGCAAGCTGGTCAAGCCGTTCGAGGGCGGCGGCGACCACTTCGGCAATTTCCTCAGCGCCGTCCGCAGCCGCAAGCATACGGACCTGCACGCGGACATCGAAGAGGGCCACCTGTCCAGCGCCCTGTGCCACCTGGGCAACGTATCGTACCGGCTGGGCACCGACGAGCCGTTCCGCGGGCAGGCCAAAGCTTTCGGCGACAACAAGGAGGCCTACGAGACCTTCGCCCGGATGCAGGAGCACCTGAAGGACAACCAGGTGCCCCTCGACGGCACGATGTACAGGCTCGGCAGGAAGCTGACGATCAACCCGAAAACCGAGACGTTCATCGGCGACGCGAAGGCGAACGAACTCCTCACACGCGAGTACCGAAAACCGTACGTCGTGCCGGCGGCAGTGTGAGCACGTTTGCTGTCCGCCGTCAGCGCGGCCCGAGACGCGTTGCAGCAAACGCAGGGCGGGCGGTTCCGCGGCACTCCGCGGGATCGCCCGTCTTCTTGACCGGCCTGACCTCGGCGAAGTCCGGTCGAGCCGCGATCCGGGCTCAACGGGCCACGGACCGCGAACCGCCGACGACTACTTCTTCTTGTCCGCTTCCATGAAGTACGACACCGTCACGCGGAGCATTTCCAGTTCCTTCGCCCGCTCGGGGGAGAAGCCGAGGGCCTTGTAGTCAAGCCGGCCGTTCGTGGTGTGGCACTGGTCGCAGGCGGGACCGGCCGGGGCGATGTCGCGGTGGAACTCGGCCTTCATGCGGCCGGCCTGCTCGAGGGTCATGCGCCCCCGGGCCAGCTCGTACTCGAGGACCTTCGGATCGGCCAGCCGCCTGAAGACGACCTCGCGCTCGCCGTCGCGCTCGCGATAGGGGGCAATACGGAGGGCGTAGTTGTCCAGGCCGACGAGCCGGCCCTTCTCGTCGCGGGCGGTCCCCGGCGGCGGGGCCTTCGTGAGCGGGTCGCGGGTCAGGCCGTGGTCGAACCAGTCGTAGCGGACCGCGGCGATGTCGTCGATCGGCTTCGCGTAGTGGCAGGCCTCGCACGTCATGAACATCGTGTGCATGTTCATGTACGCACGGACCTCGGCGTTCCGGCGGTGCGGCAGGTCGGTGTGGCAGCCGGACAGAAGGCAGGCAGACCGGTACGCCGCGGGCAGTTCGGCCGGCGGCAGGTACAGGTGGAACTGCTCGTGCATCTCGCGGCGTCGGGCCTTGAACGCCTCGGCGAACAGCGGCGAACCCGGATCGATCCCCGCGACCGACTGTTTCGCCACGGCCTCGGCGTGCTCGGAAATCCCGATCGGCGGGACCGGCCTGGCCGGCCGCGTCGAGCCGTAGGCCAGGATCCCGACGACGGAAAAGGCGAACACGCCCAGGATCGCGCCGACGACCGGCCAGCGGCCGATGCCCGGCGGCGGCGGCAAGTCCTTGATCCGTTCGTACTCCTCGGGGTACTCGTGCTTCATCTCCTCGGCGGTCATCGTGCCGGTCAGCCAGACCCAGCTCATCGGGAACGTCCGCGGGTGCAGGTGCACGTTGAAGATGTGCCAGATGACGATCGCCAGGAACGCCAGGAGCCCCTCGTCGCTGTGCGCGATCATCGTCGCCACGATCCAGCGCGTCGGCAGGAACCTGCCGGCCAGCTCCGGGAACCACATGACGACACCGCTGCCGACCATGATCGCCATGCCCCAGAACACCGCCCAGTAGTCGAACTTGTTCACGTAGTTCAGCCTGCCGAACCGCGGGCGCTCGCACAGGCCGAGGTACGAGCCGACGCTCCGGAAGAACTCGCGGAAATCCCGCCACGTCGGCAGCAGCTCGATCTGCCAGAACCGCATTCGCGCCCGGAAGAACCGGACGAGCATGTCGATGAGGTGCCAGAGGAAGTCGGCCGTCATCACGACCGCGCCGACGCGGTGCAGGATCCGCGTCGCCTCGACGCCGCCCATCAGATCGACGATGACCTGCATCCACTTCCAGTCGGGGTACTTCAGCGGCATGCCCGTGACGACGCATGTGACGAAGCTCGTCACCATCAGCATGTGCTGGGCGCGGAGCTTCTGGTCAAGACGCTCGTACAGCCGGCCGTCGGCGTTCCTCGGGTTGTTCGTCGTCTGCGTGTTCATGCGTGGTGCCCTCCCGCCCGGCGGGGCTCCGTGACGTAGTGCCCGTACAGACTCAGCAGGATGTGCAGGACCAGCAGGACCATCACGCTGATCGTCAGCCAGGTGAACATCCGGTCCGTGTACCTCTCCACCGGGTCGGTCCGCAGCTTGATGGGCATGTGGAACGCCGTGTTCGCGAAGTTGAGGTTCGCGCTCGGGTGGCAGCCGTTGGCCTGTCCGCCCCCGCAGGTCTTCACCAGGTTCGCCTGGTTGATTCTGGATTCGGCGTCCTCCTTCGACCGGATGCCGTGCGTCGCGTGGCAGTCGATGCACGTGGCCGCCCGGTTGTCGCCCCGGGCCATCGCCTTGTAGTGGAACTGCTCGCGGAAGCCCCGCGGCAGCTCCGGCGAAATGCCCACGGCCTCCATCATCTCCTTGTCGGCGTGGCACGTGGAGCAGAGATGCACGACCTGCATGCCCGGCGGCCGGCCCTCCGGCGGCGGGTGGATCTCGTTCATGTGGCAGTAGGTGCAGGTCGGCTTGGATTCGCGCACCTTCGCGGTGTCGCCGGGGCGAGCGCCGTGGACGGACTTCGCGAACTTCTCCGCGATGCTCGCGTGCGAGTACGGCTGGCCGGTCTTCGCATCCTTGATGCCGTGGCAGGTCGCCGCGCAGTTCACGCGGTGAGGCCCGTCCCCGTGCGGGATCTGCCGGATCGACGTATGGCAGCCGAGGCACGGCACGTCCTTGTGGACGGTCTGCTTGAACTGCTCGGCATCGACGTAGCTGATCTCGAGGCCGTCTTTCGGGTCCATCCACGCGAGCTTCTTGTAGGCGTGGCAGACGAAGCAGTCGCCTTCCTTCGCTTCGACGAACCGGCCGATCTCGGCCAGGTACTTCGTGTGGCCGGTCAGCTCGTGCATCGGAATCACGCCCGCGGCGGACGACGACTCCGGACGGAGGACGGAGGCCGGAGCCGCGGCCGCCGGTTGCGTCGTTGCCGCTGTCAGGCTTGCCGCGGCGAGGATCGACGCCACTCGGGCCATCGCCGCGTTACCCGCGAAAGGGACCGGGGCACTCCCCAGCAGGGCGGGCGGTTCCGCGGTCCCCCCCGGGTTCGCCCGTCTTTCGTCTGTCGGCGCCCCTGCCGGCGATGCCGCCGCGCGGCCCCCGGCGGGCTGCGTCGTCGGCGCCTTCGACCCGGCGGCCTTTTCGCCGCCCGCCGCCAGCGGGTCGCGGATCACGTTGCCGAAGAAGAACGGGCTGTCCTTCGAATGGCAATCCGCGCAGCCCTTCGCCCCGAGCGACTGGCCAACCGGCCGCACGTCATGCGCGATCGGCCAGAAGTAACCCTCGGCGATGCTGTGCGGCGAAGACTTCAGCTTTCCCTCGGGGCCGCGCTCGAGGACCCGGCCGGCATTGATGAACACCAGAGGGGCGCTCGCCTGCGGCGTGCCCCGGAGTACCTCGGCAAGCGAGGCGAAGGCCGCGAGGATTGCCTGCTCCGTGCTGAGGTCGCGGGGGTGCTGGAAGGCGGCGGCGATCAGCTCGAGCGGCAGCGGCACGATGGTGTCCTTGTCGCCGCGGACACCCCACCACACGGGATACGCGTAGCGGTACACGCCGATCTTGCCGCTCGTCTCGTCGCGTTTGAAGGCGGGCGAATAGATCGCCGGGATGGACTTCTCCTCGATCGGATCCTCGGTGGGCAGGCCGACCCCGTGTGCAAGCGACGTCTGCGTCGGATACGGGTCCTTTCGCGGGATCGGGCCGGAGTGGCAGGCCGTGCACGTGATCTTCTCGAGGTGTATCTTCGGCAGCCCCTCGTGCCTGGGGATCGGCGCACCGAGCCCGCCGACCGCGTGGCAACCCTCGCACGACCGCCGGGCGTTGTCCGGGTCGTGCGCGAGATCGTCGGGACTGCCGTCGCCCCGGGCGATCTGGTGCCGGATGTCGTTCGCATGGCAGGCGGTGCAGGTCAGCCCCTGCTCCGTGTGTACGTCGCCGTCATGGTGCCACGTCTTCCTGTCGGGCGCCACGAGCGTCCGGGTGTAGTGGCAGAAGAGGCAGTTCGTGTCCGCCGCCCTCCGCCGCACGTCGAGCGTTACGGTCCCGTCGAGATTGAAGATCGTGGGCGAGTACTTCAGTTGGCCCCCGACCACCATGGCGAAGCCGGCGCCCGCCGTCGGAGCCATCTTGAAGTTCTCCGCGCTCGTCTGGATCCCGCGGGCCGGCCCGCTGAACGGCGTGTGCAGGTGGCACATCAGGCAGTCGATCTCCAGGTCGCCCGTCCCGTTCCACCTCGACCCGAAGAACGGGCTTTTCGGATCCTTGGCGAGGTCAGGCTGCGCCGCGAGGATCTCCGAGTACTTGTCTCCGTCCTTGTCCACCTCGGACATCCCGCCGCCGGGGAGATGAACGCCGAACGTCCCGGTGAACTCGAACGGCGTCATACCGAGGTCGGCAGGCGTGAGCTTCGCCGCCTGCGCCCACGGCCGGTACGAGACGGGCAACTGCACGCGCGCCATCTCGTCGGCCAGGAACCACGGCTCGCCGTGACGGCCACCGGTCTGCCCCTTTCGCCCGGCCTGGAAGTGATATCCGCCCAGGATGGCCCTGTAGTCATGACACAGACCACACGTATGCCGCGGGCTGTAGGGCGATTTGCTGTCGGGCTTGATCATCTCGCCCTTCAGACCCAGCAGTTCGATGCGGTGGACGAAACGCGACTGGCTGTCCGTCCGAAACGGGATCTGTGCGGGGGCCGCCGCGGCGGCGATCATACAGAAGAGCACGGCTTGGCTGGTTCGGCGAATCATCATTCGTTTCGCTCACGGGGATACGGGGTACACAAAGACCCGGCGGCCATCCGCCGGGGGCCTCGATCCTCAAGGCCCGGAATGGCAGCGACGAAAGACGCACGGGCAACGGTCATCCAACCTGGAAACACGGATCAGATCTCGTAGTCCGAGGCCGGAATCTGGATGAGCGTGCCCTTCTCCATCGCCTCATCCGCGCGGATGCAGGCGACGGCGGTGTCCATCGCAACCTGCGAGTTGCACGCGGGCTGCGTGCCGGTGCGGATGCAGTTGAAGAAGCTGTCAATGGCGAGCCCATATGCGTAGAACGGATCTCTGCGCTTCTTGGGGCCGACCGGTGGGCCCATGCAGCCGTCCAGCGCCCTCGGCGCCAGATCCGGCGAAGGCGACGCGAGGGGGTTGAGGATCAGGCTGATCTGGCCGCTGCGAGCCTTCCGGGCCTGGTCCTCCCACGAAACGGGCTTGATGTTGCCCGGCTCATGGTACAGCTGGCCGCCGCCGGTGGTCAGGATCAGCGTCCGGTCCGTGCCCATGAACTGCTCGTAGAAGCTGTCGAACTGGTTCGTCGTGATCGCCTGGAACTGGAGCTTGAGGCCGTTCGGGTAGACAAAGATGCACTGGATGTTGTCGTAGACCTCGCGCCCGTCCTTCCAGGTGTCGATCCCGCCGATGCCCATGACGGCGATCGGCCGCGTCCGGAAGAACCAGTTGACGACATCGACCTGGTGACTCAGCAGTTCGGCGGTCAGGCCGCGCGAATACGCCTTGTACAACCTCCAGTTCACGAGGTGCTCCAGGTCCTTGTAGCCGTTCTTCCGGATCAGGTCTTCGCTGATCTTCCTGTCGTCGTCGGTGATCGGCCGCGACCAGCGCGAGCCCGGGTTGGCCCGGCCGTTGCGGTTCCACTGGCACCGGACGTGCGTGACCGTGCCGAGGGCCTGCTCCTGATTGATCAGCATGTCCGCCGTTCGATAGTTCGGATCGTAGTGCCGGTGGTGGCCGAACTGGAGGACCTTCTTGGCCGCCCTGGCCGCGCGGGCCATGTCCTTGCACTCGTCGAGCGTGAACGCCATCATCTTCTCGCAGTAGACGTGCAGCCCGGCATTGAGCGCGGCGAGCGTCATCTTGTGGTGAAGGAACAGGGGCGTGGCGAGAATAACCGCCTGAAGGTCCTTCTCCTTGGCAAGCATCTCCTCGTAGTCGGCGTAGCCCCTGGCGCCGCTGCCGGCGACCTTGAGACCGTCCGCCACCTGCGACGGGCGCATGTCGCACACGGCCTTGCACACGGCGCCTCGCTGCTGCACGGCCTGCCGTATCAACATCGCGCCCTGGTTGCCGATGCCGACCATCGCGAAGTTGATCGGCTCGAGGTCTTTGGGCGGCGGCCGGATGACCCCCTCGTCCGCCGCCCGGGCCTGCATGGCCTGAAATGCGGCGGCGAACGCGGCGGTCGCCGCGGTGGCGGCGCTCGTCTCCTTCAGAAACTGTCGCCGACCGAGCTTACGCATTCCACGTCCCATCACTCAAGTCTCCGTCTGTTGAATCCCGATTGTCTCCCGGCACATCGTTTCGGCTGGTTTCGGCTCGGCCGGGAGATCGTCCGAGCGTACAATCCAGGTAAGCCGTACCTCGTCGGGTGCTGTCCCACATTCGATGAAGGCCACGCTTACCCCGCGGTACTGTCTGGCCAGATCCGCTGACCGCTCCGGCCCCAGGACCAGGAACGCGGTAGCCAGCGCGTCCGCCTCCATCGCCGTGGGCGCGACGACCAGTGTAGCAGAATCGGCCGGTACAGGCCAACCCGTCCGCGGGTCCAGGATATGCCCGAAGACCTGCCCCCGATGCCGAAAGTTCTGCTCGTGCTGCGAGGAGGTCGCCACCGAGCCGCTGTGAAGGCGAAAGGCGGCCACCGTGCGGGATGGGTCGAGCGGATTCCGGGGCTGGAAAGACCAACCCGTCTCGCCCGGCAGCGAGCCCGGGGCCGTGCCGATCACGCGCATGCTGCTCTCCGCGCCGCAGACCGCCGCATCGGTAACACCATATTTCAACAGTACTTCCATCGCCCGATCGACGGCGAATCCCTTCCCGATCGCCCCCAGATCGATTTCGGTGCCTGGGCGGTCCAGCCACACCGTGTTGTCCTCGGCGTTTGTGTGTACGTGATGCATCCCGACATGGGCAAGTAACTTGGCGGCACGCAACCGGCGCGGCGGACGACCCGTTGCGCGGGCCTCCCGCCAAAGCTCCGTCAGCGGGGCGGCCGTTACGTCGAATGCATCGTCCGTGGCCGCACACAGATGCCGGGCCGTCTCAAGCACCCGGATGGTCTCGGGGCTGACGCGGACGGGCCCCTCGGCCCCGTGAGCATTGATTCGGGCAATGTCGCTCGTCTCAATAAAGCGGCTTAGGCAGAATTCCATCCGTGCCGCCTCATCGAGCGCTTCGTGGGCAGCAACGGCGGCTCGGTCGCTGTCCTTGTCACAAGCGACGACCTCGAATTCGCAGGCCATCAATCGGCGGGTCAGCCGGTGCGCAATCGGTGCGGACATACCACCCCCGCGGCTCAATCAACGTCTGATACCGCGAGGGCCCGGCGGCGGTTGCAAAACGGAATCGTTCCATTTGGAGCTGAACACGAGTGGCCTGCAATCAGCCCGGCTTCGGCGTCGCCGCTTCCGGCAACGTCGGCAGTGTCGGCAACCAGAGCTTCCTCTTGTCTGTCATCCACTGATTCCATTTGCGGACCTGCGATTCCGTGAGCACCGCGCTCACTTCCTTCTGAATCGCATCGATCTCCGCCTCGACGCGGGGCCTCGTCTCCCGCCGGATCTCCTGCAGAGCCGCCTGCCGTCGGCGGAGGATCGCTTCGACCGCGCGGGTCTGTGGCGGCGACAGGGCAAGCGACCGACGAAGCCTTTCGGCCGCCCGCGTGGGGAAATCCTCCGGATGATGCATCGCGTACTGGACCCGATGCATCACGGTCACGAGCGTCAGCCCCGCCCCGATCACGCCCCCGCAGATCAGCAGCACCACCGCCAGAAGGATCGTTCGCCATCGCCTCCGCGGCGGCCGCACGGGCAGGCCGATCGGCGCGACCGTTTGGCCGGTACCCGTCTCGTTCATCGCAGCACCACGTCCGCCGTCGCCAGCAGTGCGACCACCGGATCCTCCCAATTCGCCCACATTTGCACGGCCACGAATCCCACGACGGCCGCCGCCACCGAGGACACCGCGGCGATGATTGCCAGCGGAGCATCGCCCGTCGGCTGGCCTTCGCGGATTCGTCCGATGACGCCCGCCGCCACATCGACCTTCGGCGGCGATTCCCGCCGTGCCGCCGGAATCAGCGCATGGAACCGTTCCATCCTATTCATGACGACCTCCCTCGTGCTCACCGAGGAGCCGCTTAAGCTTGCCTCGCGCCCGGTGCGCCTGCACCTTCACCATCGTTCGCGTCCATCCCAACAGGGCGGCGGTCTCCGCCGCCGATTTCCCCTCCAGCACGGTCAGCGTCAGCACCAGCCGGTCCCGCGGCGGCAGCCGCTCGAGCATCGCGTGAACCAGTTCGCCCGCGACGGTGGGGTCCGGCGCCCCGCCGGCGGCGTCCGCCAGCCGATCCCATTCCTCCGGAGAAAGCGTCGCCCGCGAGCGGTCCCGCTCGCGCTCCTTCCAGTACCGATACCCGACGCGGACGGCGATCTTGCGGAGCCAGTGTGCCAGCGGCGCCTGCCCGCGGAAGCCGCGGAGACTGAAGTACGCCTCGACGAACACGTTCTGCACCAGTTCCTCGCAGACCTCCCGCCGCCGGCTGAAGCGGACCATGCACGCCGCCACGTCGTTCTGGTATCGCGCGACAATCCGGGCAAAGGCCTCGCTGTCGCCGCCGAGGCTCGCCCGGATGTCCCGCCGGTCCGTCTCGTTCACCGCGTCGCTCGTCACGCCCTGTCCGCCATCGGTGTCCGCCGTCTACTCGCGAAGGCCGACGGCCGCGTATCCCGGCCGCAGCCTCCGCAGACCGCTTTCGACGATGTAGCTTCGTTGCAGAGTTCGGGGGCCGCAAGCCGGTTCCAAACGCCCACAGGGTTCTTCAGGCGAGCCTGACGGAAGCGATTTGCAGACCGAAAGCCTGAAACGCCAATAGCCGGGGGCAGAGCAAAGCGCCGCCCCCGGATACGGCTTTGCCCGCGCGCTATTCACGGCTCCAGCAGTTTCTGCAAGAAAACGTCCGTTGCGTCGTCGCGCTCGGCGCGGAACCTGTGGATGCGGTCGCGTTGTTCCTGCGTCAGGATGGGTCTGACCTCGCCCGCCACCTTCGACGCAAGCACGGCGGCGTCGGCGATCGCCTGGCCCAACTCGCTCGCGGCCGTCCGGATCGCCTGGTCGTTCGGGTTGTCGGCCAGGACCGCCGTACGCAGCGCCCGGCGCTTCTCGACGATCTTCTGCACCACCGGGGCAATCTCCGACCGATGGCTCTGGAAGATCGCACGGATCTGCCCCCGTTGCTCGCCCGTGACGTTGAGTTCGGACTGCAACGTCATGAAGCGTCCAATATTGCCGCGGACGAGTCGCGCCAACGGACCGCACAACCCCGGCCGTCCTCCGGGCCCGTCCGTCGCCCCGGCGGCCCACAACGCCGTTCCCGCCAGACTCACCACGGGCACCGCCACCCACAACACGATCTTCGCCTTACGGGTCATAATCGTCTCCTTTCCTGGCATCCCGATACGTTACGCCCACAGGTATAGTGGCGGCGCCGGCGCACTGGTTACAGGTTCGTCCGGTGGCCGGTCAAAGGCCCGTCCTTCGACACCTCTGCGGTTGCCCCGGCTCCGTGACGCCGGGCCTTGCCGCCTTCGCAGTCTCCCACTCTTCCACTTTCCTGCCGCCATGGCCGGCTTGCCCGCACCGCCCCTCGGCGTGTAGGATACGGTTTTCGGTCGCGCGGCCGGTTCTGTCGAGGAGAACGCCATGTACACCAAGCAAGTCTCTGTCTTCTTGGAGAACAAGAAGGGACGGCTCGCTGAGGTGACCGGGTTGCTGGCCGGCGAGGGCATCAACATCCGGGCCATGTCGCTGGCCGACATGCCGGACATCGGGGTCCTGCGACTCATCGTCGATGACCGTGGCCGTTGCCTGCGGGCCCTCAAGGGCCGGGGCTTCGCCGCCCAGGAGACCGATGTCATCGCCGTCGAGATCGAGGACCACCCGGGCGGCCTGCATCGCATCATCGAGGTCTTCGACCGCGCCGACATCAACATCGAGTACATGTACACGTTCTTCCGGAAGAACGTGGACACCGCGATTGTCGTGTTCAAGATCGATGACGCCGCCGGGGCGGTGGAGGCATTGAAAGCCGGGGGCATCGCCGTTCTGCCGGGAGACGCCGTTCAGAAGATCTGATGGCGAAACGCCGCCCCCTGCGGGCAGGAAAGGAAGGCACGCATGGGTAGAAGACCGAGAAACCACGGGTTCGTTGCTCTGGGACTGAGTGTCGCCGGACTGGCCGCCGCCCTGTCGGGCTGCAAGGAAAAGGGACCCGACGCCGCCGGGACCGGCAGCCGGCCCGCCGGGGCGACGGCCGAACCCATCAAGGTCGGCGCCATCTTCGCGGTCACGGGCCCGGCCTCGTTCCTTGGCTCGCCGGAGGAAAAGACCGCCAGGATGCTCGTGGACAAGATCAACGGGGCGGGGGGCATCCTTGGCCGCACGATCGAGCTTCTGATCGAGGACTCCGGCGGCAATCCCGAGAAGGCCACCTCGCTGGCGAAGAAGCTCATCGACGAACACCAGGTTCTCGCGATCATCGGGCCGTCCACCAGCGGCGAGACGCTTGCCATCAAGGGCCTCTGCCAGGAGGCCCAGACGATCCTCATCTCGTGTGCCGCCGCCGAGAAGATCACCAGCCCGATCGCCCCCTACGTTTTCAAGGTGGCGCCGAAGGACAGCGACGCGGCCCGGTGCATCCTCAACACCATGAAGGCCCGCAAGATCGCCAGGATCGGCGTGATCTCGAGCAACGACGGGTTCGGCGTCGCCGGCAAGGAGCAGCTTGAAAAGCTCGCCCCCGAGGCCGGCATCCAGATCGTCATTTCGGAGGCGTATGACAAGCAGGCCACCGACCTGACCGACGTCCTCACCAAGCTCAAGGGCCAGCAGGTCGAGGCGGTCGTGAACTGGTCCATCGTCCCCGCCCAGGCCCTCGTCGCCAAGAACATGAAGCAGATCGGCCTCGATGTCCCGCTGTTCCAGAGCCACGGCTTCGGCAACATCAAATACGCCCAGGCGGGCGGCGAGGCCGTCAACGGCACGCTCCTGCCCTGCGGCCGGATCCTCGTGGCCGAGGTCCTGCCCGACAACCATCCTCAGAAAAAGGTCCTCATGGAGTACAAGAAGGACTACGAAAGCAGGTTCCAGGAGGACGCGAGCACCTTCGGCGGGCATCCGTATGACGCCCTGCTGATCCTGACCGAGGCGATCAGGAAGGCCGGCAGCACCGACCGCGAGAAGGTCCGCGACGCGATCGAGAACCTCCAGGGTATCGTCGGCACGGCGGGCATCTTCAACTTCTCGCCGCAGGACCACAACGGCCTCGGCATCGACGCCTTCGAAATGTTGACCGTGAAGGACGGCAAGTTCGCCATCGCAGAAAAATGATTGCATCGTAAACAGAAATCGTTCCCCCATCATGCACAAAGGAGATCGCACATGTCGCCGAAACGCACGCTGATCCTCGCCGCCCTGGCCGTCGGGTTTGCCGTCGGCTTCGCCGGATGCAGGGAATCCCAGGAGCCGGCCAAGCCGACGCCGCCGGCGGGGGCCCAGCCGGCGGACCAGGCCCCCGCCGCGAAGCCCGCCGCCGAGCCCCTCAAGGTCGGTGCCATCTTCTCCATCACCGGCCCGGCCTCGTTCCTCGGATCGCCGGAGGACAAGACGGCCCGGATGTTCGTGGAAAAGCTGAATGACTCCGGCGGCATCGCCGGCCGCAGGATCGAACTGCTCGTCAAGGACTCCGGCGGCAACCCCGAGAAGACCGTCTCGCTCGCCAAGCAGCTCATCGACGAGGTGAAGGTCCTCGCGATCATCGGCCCCTCGACCAGCGGCGAAACGATGGCGATCAAAGGCATCTGCCAGGAAGCGAAGACGCCCCTGATTTCCTGCGCCGCCGCCGAGACCATCGTCAACCCGATCGCGAGCTACGTCTTCAAGACCCCGCAGAAGGACAGCGACGCGGCCCGGTGGATCTTCAAGGCGATGAAGGCCAGAAACATCGCGAAGATCGGCGTCATCACGAGCAACGACGGCTTCGGGACGGCCGGCAAGGCGCAGATCGAGAAGCTCGCCCCCGCCGACGGCATCACCGTGGTCATTTCCGAGGTATACGACAAGCAGGCGACCGACCTGACTGACGTTCTGACCAAGCTCAAGGGGCAGCAGGTCGAGGCGGTGATCAACTGGTCGATCGTTCCGGCCCAGGCGCTGGCGGCCAAGAACATGAAGCAGATCGGCCTGAACGTGCCGCTCTTCCAGAGCCACGGGTTCGGCAACATCGAGTACGCGAGGCAAGGCGGCGAGGCCGCCAACGGGACGCTGTTCCCCTGCGGCCGGCTGCTCGTCGCGGAGGTCCTCCCGGCCGACCATCCCCAGAAGAAGCTCCTGATGGAGTACAAGAAGGACTACGAGTCCCGGTACAAGGAGGACGTCAGCACCTTCGGCGGCCACGCATACGACGCCCTGCTGCTCCTGACCGAGGCGATCCGGAAGACGCCGAACCCGACGCGGGACACCGTCCGCGACGCGCTCGAGACGCTGCAGGGCGTGGTCGGCACGGCGGGCATCTTCAACCTGTCGCCGCAGGATCACAACGGCCTGACGATGGACGCGTTTGAGCTGCTCACCGTCAAGGACGGGAAGTTCGCGATCGCCAGGGAGTAGCGCCTGCCGCGGCACGAGGGCGCTGTCCCATTGCGGTGCAGGCCTCGGGCCTGCCTCAAAGCAAGGGCAGGATGCCGGGACCGCAAGACACGCGGCCGGCCGGACGCGGAATCCGCGCGGCCGACGGCATCGATTGTGGAAGCGGAAGACCGATGGATCTCGCCCAGGTGGTTCAGTACTGCCTCTCCGGCATCACCGTTGGCAGCATCTATGCCATCGTCGCCATCGGCTTCAACATCATCTACAACACGACCGGGATCATCAATTTCGCGCAGGGCGAGTTTCTGATCGTCGGGGCGATGACGGCGGCGAGCCTCTGCCCGGTCGTCGGCCTGCCGCTGGCCATCGTCATCGCCGTCGTGGTCGCCACGCTCGTCGGCGGGCTCGTCGAGTTCATCTTCATCCGCCGCAGCAAGGACGCCTCCGTGCTGCGCCTCATCGTCATCACGATCGGCGTCTCGATCCTGCTCCGCGAGGCCATGCTCCACATCTGGGACGAGAAGGTCCGTTCGCTCCCCTACTTCACCGGCACGTCCGTCTCGACCCTCCGCGTGCTGGGGGCCTCGATTTCGCCGCAGGTGCTCTGGGTCCTCGGCGTCAGCGCCGTCATTGTCGCCGGGCTGACGCTCTTCTTCCGCTTCACCCTGACCGGCCGGGCCATGCGGGCCTGCGCCGACGACCGGATGGCCGCCCGCCTGTGCGGCATCAATGACCGCTGGATGGTCACGCTCTCGTTCATGCTCAGCGCCGCGATCGGGGCGCTGGCCGGCTGCGTCATCTCGCCGGTGACGCAGACGCAGTACGACATGGGCGCTCCGCTGGCGATCAAGGGCTTCACCGTCGCCATCCTGGGCGGCATCGGGAACAGCATGGCCGCCGTCGTCGCGGGGCTGCTCCTCGGGCTCCTCGAGACGTTCATGGTCAGCCAGATCCCCGTGGCGTACAAGGAGGCCGTGTCCATCGTCGTCCTCCTGATGGTCCTGGTGTTCCGCCCGAGCGGTCTCTTCGTACGGCGGGAAATGGGGGCCCTCCGGGCATGAGGAGCATCGGCGCCGTGACGCACCTTCGCAAGCACCTGCCCCTCGTCGCCGCCATCCTCGCGGTCATCCTGCTCCAGCTTGCGCTGTCCGCGACCGGGACCCTCTACTACGTGACCCAGATCACCATGTCCGCCTACTACGCTCTCGTGGTGATCGGCCTCTGCCTGCTCATGGGATACGCCGGACAGGCGTCCCTCGGCCACGCCGGCTTCTTTGCCATCGGCGGCTACACCTCCGCCGTGCTGACGACCTGCGACCTCGTCGCCTGGAAGGACGCCGCGCTGGTCGCCTGGTGCCGTTCCGTCGGCATTCTTGTGCAGCGGCAAGACCTCTACGGACACACGATGCTCTCCGTGGCGCCGTGGCCCGCTTTTCTTGTCGCGCTCCTCCTTGCCGGCGTGATCGCGGCGATCATCGGCATCCCCGTCATCCGCCTCAAGGGCCATTACCTCGCCATGGCCACGCTCGGCTTCGGTCTCATCATCTACCGGATCGTCCTCGGCGGGCAGGTCTTCGGCCAGGCCGACGGGATCTCCAACGTCCCGCCGTTCCGCCTTTTCGCCGGCCTCGAGGTCAACGGCCGCCCCCCCTACCGCATCGAGAACTACTACATCGCCTGGGCCGTCGTCCTGATCGCCATGGTCCTCGGGCTCAACCTCGTGCGTTCGCGCGTCGGCCGGGCGCTGCGGTCCATCCACGAAAACGAGGATGCCGCCCACTCCCTCGGCGTCAACACCTACCGCTACAAGCTCGCCACCTTTGTCCTGAGCGCCCTCTTCGCCGCCGCCGGCGGCGCCCTGTTGACACACTACAACGGCAGCATCGGCCCGTCCGAAGCGACGGTCATGAAGTCCGTCCGCTACGTCGTGATCGTCGCCGTCGGCGGCATGGCCAACCTGTGGGGCGCGATGCTCATGGGCGTCCTGCTGAACTTCCTCTCGCTTCGCGGCGTCTTCGGGACGTACGACGACGCGGTTTTCGGGGCGATCCTGATCGCAATCATGCTCTTCGCGCCGCAGGGCCTTCTGCGGGCGCCCAACGTGCGCGCGATCGTCGGGTGGCTGCCGGGGAGGGCTCATGGCTGACGCCCCCCCGCTCCTGGAGACGCGGAACCTCAACCGCTTCTTCGGCGGCCTGCACGCCGTCAGGGACGTCAGCCTCTGCGTGCGGCCGTCGGCGATCCAGGCCGTCATCGGCCCCAACGGCGCCGGCAAGACAACCCTCTTCAACCTCATCGCCGGCACGCTCACACCGCACGGAGGCGAGGTCCTCTTCCGCGGCCGGCCGATCACCGCCTGGAAGCCCCACGCCGTCGCGGGCCTGGGCATCGCGCGGACGTTCCAGACGACGCGGCTCTTCCCGCACATGACCGTCCTCGAAAACGTCATGGTCGGCCGCCACCCCCGCACGCGGTCGGGCTTCATTGCCGGGATGTTGAGCCTGCCGCGAACCTGGCGCGAGGAGCGGGAGATCCGCGACCGCGCCATGCAGATCCTCGACGACCTGGGGCTGGCGGAGCACGCCGCGGAGACGGCCGCGAACCTGCCCTTCGGCCGCCAGCGGCTGGTCGAGTTCGCGCGGGCCCTGGCGACCGAGCCGACGCTCCTGCTGCTCGACGAGCCGGCCGCCGGCCTGAATATCTACGAGACGAACGAGTTGTCGGCGCTGATTCTCAGGATCCGCGGACGCGGGGTGACGTGCCTCGTGGTGGAGCACGACATGTCGCTCGTGATGAGCATCTCGGACGACGTGATCGTGCTCGACCAGGGCCAGAAGATCGCCGAAGGCCCGCCCCGGGCGATCCAGCGGAACCCGGACGTCATTCGCATCTACCTCGGAGACGACCATGCTGAGACTCGTGAATCTTGAGGCGGGCTACGGCCCGCTGCGGGTCCTCAAGGGCGTCTCGCTCCACGTGTCGCCCGGCGAGGTCGTCGCGATCATCGGCGCCAACGGCGCGGGAAAGACCACGTTGCTCAAGACGATCGCCGGCATCCTCCGGCCGCGGTCCGGCACCATCCTCTTCGACAAGAGGCCGATCCACAACGAATCGACCGAGCGGATCGTCGAGTCGGGCTGCTCGCTGGTGCCCGAGGGCCGCCACGTCTTCAGCACGATGACCGTGCGGGAGAACCTCGTCCTCGGCGCCTATTCGCGCCGCCGTTCGCGGCGTGCCTCGGACCAGGATCTTGCCGCCGGCCTGGAAGAGGTCTACGGCCTCTTCGGCATCCTCCGCGAACGGCACGGTCAGCTCGCCGGCACCCTCTCGGGCGGCCAGCAGCAGATGCTTGCGATCGGGCGGGCCCTCATGTCCCGGCCTCGGCTTCTCATGATGGATGAGCCGTCGCTGGGCGTCGCCCCGCTCGTCGTCCGCGACATCTATCAGACCATCGCCGGCCTCAAGCAGAACGGCCTGACCATCCTGCTGGTCGAGCAGAACGCCCGCGCGGCCCTGGCCGTCGCCGATCGCGGCTATGTCCTCGAAACCGGCCAGATCGTCCTCGAGGGCACGTCCCGCGAGCTGCGCGACAATCGCGAGGTCCAGCGGGCCTACCTCGGCAAGGAATACGAACGTATCGACGAGTGAGAAACCGCCATGACCCGACCCGTCCTCTACAATCCGACCTGCGAAACGCTGCGGCGCGACGAACTCGAGCAGCTCCAGATCGAGCGGCTCCAGTCCACGCTCAACCGCGTCTACCGGAACGTCTCCTTCTACCGCGCCGCGTTCGACGCCCACCGCGTCAACCTCGAAACGATCAAGGACGCGCGGGCCCTCCGGGCCCTGCCCTTCACCACCCGGGCGGACCTCCAGAAGAGCTACCCCTACGACATGTTCGCCGTCCCCCTGCGCGACATCGTCCGGATCCACGCGACCTCGGGCACCACGGGCAAGCCCATCGTCGTCGGCTACACCCGCAACGACCTCCGCAACTGGACCGAGTGCACCGCCCGCATTCTCACCGCCGCCGGAATCACCGAGCACGACGTCGTCCAGATCGCCCTTGACTACAGCCTTTTCACGGGCGGGTTCGGCTTCCAGCAGGGCGCCGAGCAGATCGGCGCTTCCGTCATCCCCGCCTCCTCGACCACCAGCATCGAGAAGCAGGTCGCGATCATGCGCGACTTCAAGACCACCGCGCTGATCTCCACCCCGAGCCACGCCGCCAACATCGCCGCCGGCATCGAGGGCCTCCAGGTCCATCCCGAGCGCCTGCAGCTCCGCCTCGGCCTCTTCGGCGGCGAGCGGTGGAGCGACCCCCTCCGACGGCAGCTCGAAGAACGCCTGCACATCCTCGCGACCGACGCCTACGGCCTCACCGAGATCATGGGCCCCGGCGTCGCCGGCGAGTGCGACCGCCGGTGCGGCCTCCACATCAACGAGGACCACTTCGTCGTCGAGGTCATCGACCCGAAGACGCTCGAGGCCGTCGCCCCCGGCGAGCAGGGCGAACTTGTCCTCACCACGATCACCAAGGAGGGCTTCCCGCTCATCCGGTATCGCACGGGCGACATCACCGCCGTCAACCCCGAGCCCTGCGAATGCGGCCGGACGTTCGTCCGCATGGCACGGGTCACGGGCCGGACCGACGACCTCGTCTTCTTCCGCGGCGTTGGCTTCTTTCCGTCGCAGATCGAGGAGATCCTCGCCGCCGTCGAGGGTGCCAGCCCGCACTACCGCATCACCCTCGACCGCCAGGCCGGCGTCGACACCCTCGAGATCACCGTCGAACTCTCCGAGGGCATTCCCTCCCTCGACGAGATCAAAACGATCGAGACCCTCCGCCGCCAGATCACGGCCCGCATCAAGGACGCCCTCAACATCGAAGCCAAGGTGACGTTCGCCGAACGCAGCTCCCTCCGGCAGGACTACGGCGTCCCCCTGCGTGTCGTAGACCGTCGGCAAACGTAGGTGCCCGAATGGCGAATGCCGGGGTCCGAATGACGGGGCCCGAATGACGACAGGGCGCATGCACCGTGGGGTTGGCTTCGGCGCACCAGTTCGTGTATAGTATGCGGTTCGGGTTGCCCGCCGCGATGGTCGTGCATTCGCGACGGGCGTGAACGGATACGTGTTTTCCGCGGCTCGTGGTTTGCAACCTTCGTGTTCGCAATGAGTTGCGCGGCATCGAACAACGTAGACACACGGACGGTGAGACAAACGAGGCAGTTTGAATCATGGCGATTGACGTAGCTCCGGGAACGAAGGTACAGGTCACGATCACGCGTGTTCCACGGCGGGAGGCGGCGGTAAAGACGTTGCACCGGCTCTTCCGCAAGGACGTCGGCGTCAAGAAGGAAATCGGGCGTCTGCAGAAGACCCGGCCTGTCCGACAGCATCGGCGCGGCGGCCGTCTCTGGTCGGATCGCCCGCCGCAACTGATGCCGTTCAAGATCGTCCGCGGGGCGTGCTGCACGCTCGTCGCCTCGATCGACGTGCTCAAGGATCTTGCAAGCCTCGGCGAAGCGGTCGAGGTCAAGCCGGCCAGGTAAGCCGCCGCCCCTTGGTCTTCGCACGGGCTGCGAAGATATCGCATGCTGCCTTGTGGCGGTGCATGCCATCCAGGCCGCTCCGTCTCCGGCAGGCGGAAAGCCTGCACCACAAAGGGCTGTGACACAGGCAAAGCCTTTGCGGAGGCAGACGGTCTTGCGGCGGGGCCTTTCCCCTTTTTCAGTTTTTCATTCTGTCGGCCGCTTTTCACTTGCCAAATCGGCCCCCGATGCACGATACTGTTAGAACAGGCGCGGAGCCGAAACGGGGGGATGTTGTCCACGCGGATTCCTGCTTCGACACCCGCACAGGGATGTGCCCATGAATGACCAACCCATTGCGATCTTCGACAGCGGCCTGGGCGGATTGACCGTCGTTCGCGAGGTGCGCCGGCGGCTGCCGGGCGAAGACATCATCTACTTCGGGGACACCGCCCGCGTGCCCTACGGCAGCAAGTCGCCGCAGACCGTTCTTCGCTTTGCCTACGAGGTAAGCACCTTCCTGCTGCGATTCGACCCGAAACTGATCATCGCCGCCTGCAACACGGCCAGCGCCCTGGCCCTGGACGACCTGGAGGAGCAGTTGCCGGTGTCGCTCCTCGGCGTGGTGCGGCCGGGAGCGGCCCAGGCCGTTCTGCGAAGCGGCGGCCGGCTGGTCGGCGTGATCGCCACCGAGGCCACGGTGAACTCCCAGGCGTACACGCGGGCCATCCACGCCCTGGCACCCCGGGTGCCCGTCGTCGAGCAGGCGTGCCCGTCGCTCGTGGCCGTCATCGAGGAGGGCCGGTCCGATCGTGATCCCATCGTGAAGATGCTTCTGATCGATTACCTCGAGAAGATCCGCGTGCTGGATCCGGCCGTGCTCGTGCTGGGTTGCACGCATTACCCGCTCATCCGGCAGGCCGTGGCCGAGGTCATCGGCGAGCACGTCGCCCTGGTGGATTCGGCCGAAGCGACCGCACGGGACGCCGAGCATCTGCTGGCCGAGCGGGCGGCCTTGAGCGGGCGCGCGGCCGGCGGTAGACTCCGCTGCTACGTGAGCGACAATCCACAGCGGTTCCGCGAGGTCGGCAGCCGCTTCCTCGGGGAGTCGATCAAGGATGTGGCCTGGACGGCGCCGGAACAGTTCCTCGTGCACGAGCCGCGCGAAGCGTCGGCCCCCGCACACGTCGCCTGAGTCCATTGCCCCAGAGAACGGGTGCGGGATTCGCCAACGTGCCGTTGTCGTGGCGGTGGTGCCTCGGCGGGCGACGTGGCGGCCGCTCGCACGGCGTACAGAACAGTGGCACACGGACGCCGCACGGGGGCGTTTTCCAACCCGATTCGCAGGACGCGGTACGCAGTGGCTTGTCGCCGCGTTCGCCGTTCTCGTCCTTGCCGGATGCGAGGGCGGCATCTCCGCCGAGACCCGCGAGAAGTTCAAGCGCTTCACGCCGGCGCAGAACTACGACATCGCCCTGCACGACGAAAACGCCGACGCCCGCCGTCGGGCCATCGTCCGCATCGTCAACAGCGGCCACGCGACCAGCGACGATGCGTTCCGCGTCCTGGATGTCGCGGCGAGGACCGACCCGAACGCGCAGGTCCGCTGCGCGGCGATCCGGGCCCTGGCCACGTACAAGGATCCGCGCCCCGTCGATGGGATCCTGGCGGTCCTGAACGCCGGCAAGCACCCCGATCAGGTCGTCGCATCGACGACAGCCGTGCGGTGGGACGCCGCCGAGGCCCTTGAGCGGTTCTGCGACCGCGGGCTGGTTCCGCCCGACCGCCTCGCGGACGCCGCCGACACCTTCGTTGGCCTGCTGCTGCATGACCCCAGCCGTGACGTGAAGATGACCGCCGCCCGCGGGCTTGGTTCGCTGGCCGACGCGCGGGTTCTCCGCCCGCTGATCGCCAGCCTTCGGTACAAGGACTTCGGTGTTGCGTACGAAGCGAGGAACGCGCTCGTGCGTTTGACCGGTCAGCCCCATGAGTACGACGCCGACGCCTGGGAGGCATGGCTGAAGGCCGCGCCGGATCCGTTCAGCCGTACGGAGCCCGTGGCGTCGCAGCCGGCGACGGCCGGGGCGGCACCCTGACCGAGTGTTGCGGAATACCGCGGCCCGACAGACGAATACCCTCACAGGCGGTGCCACTGCGGCTCAAGAGCCCATCGGACCGCGCCTGTCGGAAAGGAGGTCGCCCGTGATGCTGGGGATCGTCTGGAACCAGGACACGCTTGCGATAGTGATGCTCTTTGGCATTCCGATCGTCGCAATCCTGTGCGGGACGTGGCTCAAGATTGCCAAGACCACCTCGGACAACGAGCTGAAGCGCACGATGGTCGAGCGCGGGATGTCGGCGGACGAGATCGAGCGGGTGATGATGGCCTCGCCGGGGACCACCAGGGACCGACCAAACGCCGAAGGGCGAAACTGAACGGCACGACGGTCATCGCAGCCTTGACGCTGCCTTCACGAGCGTTTCCACGCGTCGCGGGTCGGGACCGTTCCGCCAATCCCCCCCGTGCTTCAGGTATGAGCCCACGATGAACGCGTCGCTGCAGGGCCACAGCGCCGGCAGATTCTCCGGTGTCACGCCGCTGCCGATCAGCACCGGGATGCCCACCGCTTCGGCCACCGTTTGCACGTCGGCGGGGGCGGTCGGCCGGCCGGTCGCGATGCCGGTCACGATGATTCCATCGGCCCCGAAGAACTCCGTCGTGCGGGCGGCCTCGGTCAAATCGACATCCGCCGTGATCGCGTGGCTCGAATGTTTCTTTTTCACGTCAGCCAGGACGGCGACGGGCTGCGCCCCGATCGCTTTTCGATAACGCAGGAGCGGCCCCGCATCGGCCTCGGGCATGAGTCCTTCGTCGGCGACGTGCGCATACGCGAAGTTTTCCGCTCGCACATACGTGCAACCGGATGCCAGGGCGACGGCCAGGGCCTCGCGGTTGGCCCCGGCCAGGACCTGTACGCCGACCGGCAGGCGCGACACCTCCCGCACGGCGATCGCGACGGCCGTCATCGCCGCCGTGATCTCCGGCCCGACGGCCTGACGCAGGTACGGGCGGTCGTGCATATTCTCGATCAGAATGGAATCGACCCCACCCCCGACGAGGATGCGGGCCTCCTCTTCCGCACGGCGAATCAGGTTGGCAACGCCGTCATTCGCATGCGGCGTACCGGGCAGTGCGCCGACATGGATCATCCCGATCACGGCCTTGTGGCGACCGAACAACGAAGCGGTCTTTTCGGCAGCGTTCATGGAAACAGTTATGCCGTCGCCGCGGCTTCGATGCAACCGTCCGATCCGCAGCGTGGCGAATCACGCGGCAGTTTCGGAACAATCACTTGGCCACAAAGTGGAACTCGAACACCACCGCGCGGGCGATCGGTGCCGTCGCGGGTTGCGAGATGACCGGCTGGGTCGCGACGGGCTGCGCGAGCGTGATGGGGACCAGCAGCCGGAACTGGTCGCGTTTCTGCACGGGTTGTGGAAAGACGACGTATCCGCTGGTCACCTGGTTCGGCAGAACGCCCTGGACCCGCAGCAACCGGGCGAGGAAGCTCGCACGCTCCTGTTGCCAAAGGTATGCGTCGCGGGCCCCATCGTAATAGTAGTAATCGTGGAAGACATAGGTGCGGTAGCAGTTGTAGTAGCAGCCCGGCGGGCCGCGATAGTAGCGCACGTGAGCGAGTTCCGGCGGCGTGATCTCCACGTATCGCCGGTTTCCCTGCCTGCGGTCCGCGCAGGACGCGAGCGGAACCAGGGCGTTGCCCGCGTCGGCGGACTGATACGCCCGGACGAGGTCATCGGGCGGAACGGGGACGCGGTCGAGCCACTCCACTCCCGTGCCGAGGCCCAGCCGCATGCAGGCCGGATCGATCGTCGCGTTGAGCATGGAGTTGTTTTGCAGCTCGACGCCGAACGCCGTGAACTCGCGCCTCGCCGAGATCGGCGGCTCGCCAACCGCCACGACGGACAACCCCAGGCCGTCCTTGTATTCGAACAGCCCCCGGTTGTCCGCGACGACGGTCTGCGACGGCTCCGGGACCGCACGCAGCCGAGGCGAGCAACCCGCCGCAACGAGCGTACCGATCAACCCCGCCGCCGCACGCCAATGGAAGCGTATGTATCGCACGCCGGGCATTATACCGCGCCCGTGCGCGGCGGCACCCGATGCGATCGCACGGGATCGCTCTTGCCGTCCGCGCGCCGTTGCGGCTCACCACGAATCCGTGCGGAACGGCGAGGCAGGCAGGCCCGCCTTGTTGATCAGGTTGGGCTCGGCTTCTTCGTGCCAGCCGAAGCGGACGGCGACCGGCCTGGCCACCGTGTCGCTCGAGACGAGCAGGCTGTCGCCGTCGATCTCGGCCTTGGCATCCACGAACTTGCGGTCTTCGCCCGCGACCTGGAACCACGTCAGCGGCTTGCCGTCGCGCGAGGCGAGTCCGCCGTCGGCGTGGTCGAAGCGGACCCGGATGGCCTTCCCCTCAACGGCCATCGACTTGTACAACGGACCGGAGATGACGAGGTCCTTCTGCCCGTAGGTCCGCGCCAGGGCCCAGAGGGCGAGCCGGCGCCCGACCTCCTGCTTGTTCGTCGGGTGGATATCGCGCACGTTGCCGATATCGGTCGTGACGGCCATGCCGGTGTTCGGAACGGCCAGCGTGGCGAACTGTGCCTCCCAGATCCGCGGCAGGCGATCCACCTTGCTCCCGGCCGGGTACTTGGCATGGTACTGCCACGGGGCCAGCTGCACGTAGTAGAAGGGGAAGTCCCCGAGTCCCCACGCCGCGCGCCAGCCGCCGATCAGGGCCTTCATCTTCTCATGGTAGATTATCCCGTCGTTGCTGAGGACGTTCGCCTCGCCCTGGTACCAGATCGCCCCGCGGATCGCCAGCGGCGTGAACGGGCTTACCATCGCGTTGTACATCGCCGACGGGGCCCGCCGTCCGTCGGAAGTCAGAAGCGGGTGCGCCGGCCAGGCGGGCATCGACGTCACCGGCTTGCCCTCGGCCAGCGCCTTCCGCGACCCGGCCGTCCAGGCATCCACGCCGTCGAGGTACTGGCGCATCACCTCGGCGTACTGGCGCCGGGCCTTCTCGATCTGCTCTTTGTACTCGGCGAGCTTCGGATTGGCGGCGAATCCGCCGAGCGGCGTCCACGGTTCGATGCTCGTGCCGCCCCACGAGGTATTGATCAGCCCTACCGGCACGTCGAGCTTGCGGTGCAGCTCGCGCCCGAAGAAGTACGCCACCGCCGAGAACGTGCCCACGGTCTGCGGCGAGCAGGGCTCCCACTTCACGTCGGCGTCGTCCGCCGGCTCGCCCGCCAGCTTCTGCGACATCGCCAGCAGCCGGATCTCCGGAAACTTCGCCGCCGCGATTTCCTCCTGCGCGTTGTCGGCGCGGCTCACCGGCCACGCCATGTTCGACTGGCCCGAGCAGACCCACACCTCGCCGACGAGGACGTTCTTGACACGGATCTCGTTCTGTCCGGCGACGACCAGCTCGTGCGGCCCGCCGGCCGGCATGGCCGGCAGCTTCACGCTCCACCGACCGTTTTCGTCGGCCTTTGCCCGAGCCTGCCCGTCCTTCAGAGTGATGCTCACCTCTTCGCCCGGCGCCGCCCAGCCCCAGATATGCACCGGCACGTCGCGCTGGACGACCATGTTGGCGCTGATTACATGGGGCAAACGGACGTCGCCCATTGCCGGCACGGCGACGGGCAGCGATACGGCCAGCCAGAGAAGAAAACGGGCAGGCATAGACAAACGGCGAACGGAAGACATAGGGACTCCTTTCTTGGACGCCTCAGGTCAACACGGCCATGAGCGTCCGTTCGAGCCAACTGCGGCGGCCCGGCGCTCCCGAGACGCCACCCCCCCATTCGAGCAGAGACATCGACAATTTGTCAACCACCTCAAACGCTGGTCGTGGATCAGCGACGCACGTCGGAAACGGATTATCGTCTTTTACTTATGGGTCGGGCTTAAGCGCAAAGCATAGTTACGGGGCGGGCTTCGACGGTCGATAGTGGGGATGGCTTGCGCGGCGAGCCGGACGAATCCCCGCGCCTGTAGCAGGGATCCGCATGAATGCATTGTTTGCAGTGGGTTCGCAATCGGGGCGGGCCCTGCCGCGGGGGTGATCCTTGGTCGCGCGCAGGAGGTACGGCATGTCGTTGCGGGCGAAGATCCTGGCCATCGTGGCCGTCGTGGTCGTCGCGTACGGGATCGTGGATCTGGCGGTTCAGCACAGGGTCATCTATCCGAGTTTCGTGGCTCTGGAGCGGGACGAGGCCGAGAAGGACCTTCGAAGATGCATCGAGGCCATCGACCGCGAGATCCAGCAACTGGGCGCGACGGCCGGCGATTATGGTGCCTGGAACGACACGTACCAGTTCGCCGTCGATCGGAACAAACGCTATGTCGAATCCAACCTGAGCCCGAGCAGTTTCAAGAACCTCGGCGTCAACCTCATGGCCATCTGCAACGTTCGGGGAGAGGTACTGACGTCGCAGGTCCTCGACCTGACCACGCAGGAGCCGATGGAGGTGCCGGAACTTCCGAAGGACCGCTACGCGCCGGGCCACATACTCGTTCATCACGAGGGCCCGCAAAGCGCGGCGAGCGGCATTCTCATCACCGGGAACGGGCCGCTCCTGGTGGCATCGCGCCCCATCCTCACCGACAACCGCGAAGGGCCGGTTCGCGGCGCGGTCATCGTCGGCAAGTTCCTCGATGAGAAGCTCGTGCAGAAGCTTCGGGATCAGACGAAGGTGCAGTTTGAGGTCTTGCCCGCCCTGTCGATCACGGAGGCCCCCGCCGGGGAAACGCAACCGTCCGCGCAACCGGTCGCCGTGCGGGTCGATGAGCGCGACCGGAACACGCTGACGGCTTCCGCGACGTTGTGCGACATCGGCGGCAGGCCGGTTCTTCCGATCCGGGCGGCGATCCCGCGGGACATCACCGCCCGGGGCCGCACGGCGATGCAGTTTGCGAATTACTCCATTGTCATCATCGGCCTCGCCGTGCTCGTGGTGCTGCTGGCCCTGCTGCAGTGGGCGGTGCTGGATCCTGTCTCCCGGCTGACTCGCCATGCGGTGCGGATCGGGAGTTCGGGCGACCTCACCGCCCGCCTGGCCATGAAGACCGGCGACGAGATCGGTACGCTGGCCACGGAGTTTGACCGGATGGTCGAGCACCTGGCCCAGGCCCGCAAGGAACTCCTGAAGCAGTCGTACCGTTCGGGGCTGGCCGAGATGGCCTCGGGAACCCTCCACAACGTCCGGAACGCCCTGACGCCGGTGCTGGTGGAGATCGACCTTCTCCGCAAGGAACTCTCGAGCGTCCCGGTGGACCAGATCGAGACGGCGAAGAGGCAACTGAGCGACGTGTCCGTGCCGGACTCGCGGAAGCAGGACCTGGCGAAGTTCCTCGACCTGGCGAACGGGCGCCTTGTGGCCGTCACACGAGAGACGCACACAAAACTGGATCACGTCGTCGGGCGGGCGAAACAGATCGAGCAGTTCCTCTCCGATCAGGAGGGAGCGGCACGAACCGACCGCCCGATGGAGTGTGTTGCGGTGGACGCCCTCGTGCGCGACGCGGAGAGCCTGCTGCCCGCGGAGCTTCGGGAGCGGCTTTCCATTGAGATGGGCCCGGGCGTGGCCGGACTGGGTTCGATGAGGACGCACCGGATCTGCATGCTCCAGGTATTCGGAAACCTCCTGACGAATGCCGCGGAGGCGATCGGCGAGGCCGGCAAGACAAGCGGGACCGTGCGGATCGATGCGAGCACGGAGGACGGCGACGGCGGGCCGGCGATCCATCTGCGATTCCGTGACGACGGGGTGGGAATCCCCGCGGAGAACCTGGCCCGCATCTTTGAGCGGGGCTTTACGACGAAGGCGAAGACCTCGCGCGGCCTTGGGCTTCACTGGTGCGCGAACAGCGTGGCCGCGATGGGCGGGCGCATGTATGCCGAGAGCGACGGGCCTGGGCAGGGAGCATGCCTGCACGTGGTGGTGCCGAATCGCTCATGAGCCGGAGGCGCAAGACGAGATACGAATGAGTGAATCCCGGCCGGAAATGATCCGCGTCCTCGTCGCCGACGACGAGCCGCACATCCTGGACCTGTACCGGGGCATCCTCGGCGACGGAGGGGGCCCCGCCCCGGCCGCGTCCGAAATGGATGATCTGGCCGCAAGGCTTTTCGGCGGCTCGGCGCCGGAGTCCGCGGCGCCGCAGGACCGCTTCGAGGTGGTCGTTTGCACGCAGGGCGACCAGGCCGTCGAGGCGGCAAGGGAGGCCGTGAACCGCGGCGAGCCGTTCGCCGTGGCGTTCCTCGACGTACGCATGCCGCCGGGAATTGACGGGATCACGACGGCGGAGCGGATCCGCGCGATCGACACCGACGTCCAGATCGTCATCGCGACGGCCTTCTCGGACACGCCGCCGAGGGACATCGCCGCCCGCGTCCCGCCGATCGACAAGATCCTCTACCTGCAGAAGCCGTTCACGCCGTACGAGATCGAACACGGCGCCCGGGCGTTGGCCGCCAAGTGGCGCCGCGAACGGGAACTCCGTGAGTTGCGCATCGACCTCGAGACCCGCGTCGAACGCCGGACCGTCGAACTCCGCCAGAGCGAGGAGCGGCTGCGCCGGCACAACGCGGCGTTGGCCGACATCGCCCGCGGCGCGGGCGCTGCCTGCGCTGATCGGCACACCGCCTTTCGCCGGATCACGGAGGCCGCCGCCCATGCGGTCGAGTGCGATCGAGCCGGCATCTGGCTCTTCAACGACGAGCGGACCGAACTCCGCTGTCTGGACCTCTACGAACTGGGCAAGGATCGGCATTCCGACGGCCTCACGCTGCCGATCACCGCGTTCCCCGCCTACTTCGCGGCCCTGGCGGAAGCGCGGACCATTGTCGCGCATGACGCCCGGTCGGATCCGCGGACCCGCGAATTCGCCGACTCCTATCTCGTGCCGCTCGGCATCACCTCGATGCTCGATGCGCCGATCCGTCACGGCGCCGAACTCGCGGGCGTCCTGTGCCACGAGCACGTGGGCCCCGCCCGGGAGTGGACGGCCGACGAGGAGGCGTTCGCGGCGTCGATGGCCGACCAGGCGTCACTGATGATCGAGGAGGCGGAGCGGCGACAACGGGAAGAGGAACTGCGCGCGGCCAAGGAGGCCGCCGTGGCCGCCAGCGTCGCGAAGAGCGAGTTCCTCGCCAACATGAGCCACGAGATCCGGACGCCGATGACGGCGATTCTCGGCTTCGCGGACGTCCTGCTGGAGCACGGCAACATTGAGAACGCCCCGCCGGACCGCATCGTGGCCGCCCGCACGATCAAGAGAAACGGCGAGTACCTGCTCGATATCATCAATGACATCCTTGATCTTTCCAAGATCGAGGCGGGCCGGATGACCGTGGAGAAGGCCGCCTGCTCGCCGCACGAACTGGCGGCGGAGGTGGCCTCGCTGATGCGCGTCCGGTCGGAGGCCAAGGGCCTGCCGTTCCGGGTCTGCTACGAGGGACCCTTGCCGGACACGATCCACACGGATGTGACGCGGCTCCGCCAGATCCTCGTCAACGTTATCGGCAACGCGATCAAGTTCACGGAGGTCGGCGAGATCCGCCTGGCGGTCCGGCTTGCCCCCGGCACGGCCGGTGGGGAGCCTCTGCTCGTGTTCGATGTCATCGACACGGGGATCGGGATGACCGAGGAGCAAGTGTCGCGGCTCTTCCAGCCGTTCACGCAGGCGGACGCCTCGACGGCGCGTCGGTTCGGCGGCACGGGCCTCGGACTGACCATCAGCCGCCGGCTGGCACAGATCCTCGGCGGGGACGTGACGGTCGTCGAGAGCCGCCCCGGCGTCGGGACCCGCGTCCGCGTCTCCGTATCCACGGGATCGCTCGAGGGCGTGCGGATGCTGGAGGCCCCGACGGAGAGCCTGGCCCACGTCGATCACGCAGGCGAGGCGGCGAGCGACGAAGGGCTGGCCTTGAGCGGCTGTCGAATCCTCCTGGCGGAAGACGGCCCCGACAACCAGCGCCTGATCTCGCACATCCTGCGGAAGGCGGGGGCCAACGTGACCATTGTCGAGAACGGCCAGCTCGCCGTGGAGGCCGCGCTGACCGCGTGGGAGGCAGGGAGTCCGTTCCACGTCATCACGATGGACATGCAGATGCCGGTGAAAGACGGCTACACCGCCGCACGCGAGCTTCGCGCGAAGGGCTACGCCGGGCCGATCATCGCCCTGACGGCGCACGCCATGGCGTCAGACCGGGAGCGGTGCATCAACGCCGGTTGCGACGACTACGCCAGCAAGCCCATCAACCGCAAGGATCTGATCGAGCGGATCGCCGCGCGATTCCGCGAGGCCGCGTCAGCCCCCATCCCCGTCGGAGCCCGCTGAGGGTTCGCCGGCCCGTCCGCGTCCTCGCCGCCTCGGCGATGCGCGGAGGAACGGTCACGATTGGCCCGCCGGGCCCGCGATCGCGACATAGGCCGCGTACAGGCGGCAATCCTCGGGACGCGCACCGCCGAAATTGACGCGCAGACGAATCGGCCGTTCGGTGGGCGGGATCGACTCGCCGGTTCGCCATCGGACCGGGATGCGAAGCCCGCCGTCCTGGATCGCGACGCAGTCGTCGGCTGAATATCCGGCCAGGCGGCCGAACCGTTCGTCGAGGAGTTCCACGGTCATCCGGCCGTGCGGGGAGAAGACGTCCGCGTTCAGAAACACCCGGCCGCCGGCACGGCCAAGGCGGATCGGCGCCGAGATCACGTGCGGCGCAAGCTCGGCGCCCCACGTCTGCCCCTCGAGCGGCTCGCGCGTGACGCCGAAGTACCCGAGCCGATCCCGCCGCCAGGACGCCACGCGGACGCCGCTGCCGCCGCCCGGGCCCCAGATTCCGTACCACGTCAGCGTCCTGTCTCCGACGTTCTCCATTCCCTGGCCCTGCGACAGTCGCGGCGGGTCGCCGAGCGGATTCGAATTGGCCCACCCATCCTCGCCGGCATCGATGATCCTGAAGTCGGGCAACGGCTCGCGGTAGTGCATCCCGTCACTGGTCACCAGCAGGCCGATGTCCATGCGCATCCGGCGGCGGTCGTCGGTCTCCACGGCGCCGTCCCACATGCCGTAGAAGCCAAGGACGACGTTCCCGCGATCCCAGAGGCCGGCCCCGAGATGGACCTGCTTGCCCATGTTGTGACCGCTCAGCACGGGTTTGGGCGGCACATCATCACGCCGGAAGCCGACGACTGCGGCTTCGCTCCACCGCTCGAAGTCATAGGAGGCCAGGCTGATCAGAACACGTTTCTGGAAGCCGCGGTCGTAGCCGGCGTTCTGGGCCGCGATGTAGTAGCAGCCGTCGCGTCTGATGAGGCCGGCCGGTTCCAGCCGCACGTGTGTGACGGGGTTTCGCGGCGAAGGCCGCCATCGGAGCCCGTCCGCGCTGTACGCGACGCAGCCCTGGTTGGCGATCGTCGGCGACTCGACCTCGCAGAACATCTTGAATCGCCGCTGCGGATCCGGGTCGTCCGGTTCGTACAACACGTTGCACGACATCGCCCGGCCCTTCCAGTCGAGGTCCACCAGGTTGTTCTCGCGGTTGCCGCCGTACGCCACGAGCCCGAGCCTCGGCTTTTCCCATCGCAGGCCGTCGTTGCTGACGGCGTAGCAGATCCGCAACGGCGCCGGTTCGGCCCGGCCCTTGCCGAGGTACCACATGTGGAACCGGCCGTCGATGCGGATCACCGTGCCGTAATAGCTGATGGTGTCCTCGTCGGGCGTGCCCGGTCCGCCGTTCGTCAGCACCGGGTTGCCTTCGTACCTGGTGCCGGCGATCAGCCGCAGCTCGACGCCATGGCGGAACGGCAGGCCGGCCGGATCGAACGGAAAGAGCACGGCTTCCGACAGACCGCCCGGCCCGACGTGAATCGTCTGCTGTTCGGCGAGCGCGCCGGCCGCCACGAGGGTGTACAGCCCAATCGCCGCAGAGAATCGTCTGTGTGTCATGATCCGCAGAACTCCACGCTGAAGAGTTTCGCCTGCCGCAGCCGGAAACGCAGGATCACCGGCTTGCCCTCGTGTTTCATCGCGGACTCGCCCTTCCACGTCACCGGCATCGCCAGGCCGTCGCCCACAAGGCGGTCGGTATCATCGAACGTGCGGCCGGCAACGTCCCCGCCCTGGCCGAAGAGGCGGACGGCGACCTGGATGTAACCGGTCGGCGGCACACTCGCGTTGAGGCGGATGTGCTCGCCCGGCGGAACGACGGCCACGGTGGCGAATTCGCCTTCGTCGTCGCACTGGAGGGCCACGAGGCGGCCCTTCGGCCACGTCGCCAGGCCGGAGACGCCTTCGACGCCGGGGAAGAGCCCCTTGCGGGCGGTGATGTCGCGGCCGGGGTACTTGTGCGGGATCGGAACGCCGCTGTACGGGATTCCCCATTTCTCGCCGGGGTATTGAAGCAGTTCGCCGGTGCAGGTGAGGAAGGAACCGTCGCGCTCGCCGGGATTGCCCGGCGAAACCACCGGCCCGCCCGGGACGCGGGACCACGTCCAGCCGTCACTGCTGGACCACAGCCACACCGATCCCGCGTCGCGCTCCAGTTCCCAGAGCCAGGGGAACAGGACGTGGTTGTCGGGCGCGTCGGGGAGCGTCGTCTTCCCGTTCGTGTACCATACGTGGCTGGGGGCCATGTCGGCGCCGGTGCTGACGACAACCTCCGCCGGTTTGAAATGCCGGAAGTCCCTGCTGACGGCCCGGCCGATCGACCGGCGGCCGACACCGATCCAGACGTCGGAGTCGTCGGGGACGTAGCCGGGCGCCCGCTCGTTCACCTGCCAGGCGCGGATGTAGGCGACATACTCTTTCCGATCCAGGTCGTAGTAACACGTGTTCTGGGTGTCGGCGTGTTGGATCATCAGCGGCTCGGGCAGCGACTTCCAGTGGAGGCCGTCGGGCGAGACCGCACCGAACACGGCAAACACGCAGCGGAACCCGCCGACATCCGGCCGGCGGGCCATGGTGTCGGCTTCGCCGGGGTACTTCTTTTCAAACGCGGCCCATTCCTCATCGGTGCAGAGGCCGAGGTAGAGCATCTTGAACCGCTCGTCCTTCGACGACGGATCGACGAACACGCAGCCGCCGTGCCAGCCTCGCGTCGAGCCGTTCAGATCGCCGCGAAACACGATGTTGTTGTCGCGGCTGCCGTCGTATTCGACGAGGCCGAGCCTGGGCATCTCCCACTTCACGCCGTCGTCGGATTCCGCGTAGGCCATGCACGCGCCGTGCCCCGGAAGGATCCTGTCCTTTGTGCTGTACGGCTCGGGGTTCGGCGAAGGGCCCACGGTGTACCATGCCTTGTACTTGCCGTCGTCATAAAGGGTGGCGGCGAGTTGGCCGGGCTGAAACGGCACCTTCGTCGCCGGCTGCGCAACGAGGCGAATCCCGCGCGGCATGTCGATCGGCTCGAAGCGGGCCGGGCGTGTGCCGTCGCCCTTGAGCCACGCCCCGACGTTCTGTTCGCCGGCGCCGGCGGCCGGATCCCGCTGGATTCGCCAGGCAAACTGACCCTGCCGAACGTATTTCCAACTCGTGAAATAGATGTGCCGGCCCTTGAGCTTGACCGGCTCGCCGTAGTACGTCTGCGCCTGGGCCGCTGTACCGACAGACACCCATAGCAACATGAACCATCGACAGCGTTTCATGGACACCTCACCTGATCTCAAAGCTGTACAGTCTGGCCGCCCGCATACGGAACCGCAGCACCGCGGGATTGCCCTTGCCGACCTTCAGCGACGGTTCGCCGCGCCAACTCACCGGGGCCTTGAGCCTGTCGCCGATCAACGGATCGCAGTTCTCAAGCGTTCGGCCATCGACGTTTTCGACGGAGACCCGGATGTAGCCCGCCTGCTTCGTCTCGAAGTTCAGGTGCAGCGTCTCGCCGGGCAGCACCAGCGCCTGCGTGCAGAACTCGCCCTGTTCGTCGGCAACGAGGGCGGCCAGCCGCTCCTTCTTCCAGCAGGCCAGCCCGATCTGCCCCACGTGGCCCCAGCGCGGATACTTGTGGGGACGACGGAATCCGCCGTACGGCAGGACGACGCGGTCTCCCGGGATCTCGGTCAGCCCGGAGCCGAAGAAGAAGCAGCCGCAATCCCATGAGCCCTCGGGGCCGCTGGTCAGCACGTCGCCCCCGGGCAGCCACTGCCACGCGGCGCCGTCGAGGCTTGACGCCATGCGCAGCGTGCAGCCGTCCACACGCCGCTTGTAGATCGTCGGGAACATCAGGTGCATCGTCTGCGTGCCGGGGTAGAGGGACTTGCTGTTGTTGTAGTAGTCGTCGGCCGGGTCGTCCTGAGGATGCGTCCACAGAACCGCTTCCGGCATGGGCCACCGGCGCAGGTCCGTTGTCTCCGCGCGGCCGATCGCCCGGCGGTTCATCATGAGCGTGCGGAAGTAGCCGACATACCGCTTGAGGAAGCCGTCGTAGTAGACCACGGTCTGCGTGTCGCTCATGTGCGAGAGCATGGCCTCGTCGTTGAAGGTCCAGTGCAGGCCGTCCGGCGAGGCGGCGTACTGAATGATGGACTTCTTCTGCTCGCCGAAAGGCGTGACGCTCCAGGGCCGTTCCTTCTTGAGGCGGGCGACCGGGGCGTCGTCCTTCAGGATCGCCATGTAAACGACCTTGAACCGTTCCTGCGGCGGAGCGGTCGGATCGAGAAAGACGCCGTTGCCGTGGAACGAGCCGTACGGGCACTTGCGGCCGTCGATGACGATGTTGTTCTTCGTGCTGCCGCGGAACTCGCAGAGGCCGAGTTCCGGCTTGGTCCAGGTCGCGCCGTCGGCGGATTCGGCATAGCAGAGGTTGTTGGCTTCGCCGTCGGCCCTGGGGGGAACGACCTCGTACCAGAGCCCGAACCTGCCGCCAAGATCGAACAGGCTCACATAGCCGCCGATCATGAACTCCCAGTCGCGTTCGTTCGGGATGATCGGGCCGATGCGCTCGGCCTTCTGCGCTTCCAGGCGGATCCCATAGGGCACGCGCCACGATTCGCCGCGGACATTCGGGATTTCCTCGTGGGCAAACAGCGGAGCGCCGCTGCCGTCCGGCTTGAGCCAGGCGACGGCCCCGCACTGCACATAGCGCCAGTCGATGAACAGGTGCGGGCCGGGCGGCAGCGAATACGGCTCCTGGTTGTAGCCATACGCAAAGTACCGCGCCGCAGGCGACATCGGCAGCGGCGATTCGGCCTTCGGCTCTTCGCCGCGGCCGGCGCCCGCGACCACGCCAGCCGCGCCGGCCGACGCGAGCTGAAGGATCCGTCGTCGACTCAAGCGGCTGGGCTGGACAGGTTTCGGCATGAGATCATCTCCTTGTCATTCCTGAAGCGGGCGCCGGGTGATCGCGAACCAGTTCCATTCCCGGGCGCGCGCCGTAACGGGCGAGAGGAAGCCGGCGGCGTACCCCACCGCCATCGCCGACGCAAACGCCAGGACCGAGGGCCAGAGGAAACTCAACGTGCTGAAGAACGCCACGTAGACGCCGACGAGCGTGCCGACAAGCCCGCCGACGAACGCGCTGAAGCTCGTCGCCCGCCGCGTGAACATCCCCAGCCAGAAGATCGCCAGCACCGGGCCGGTGAACGTCTGGATGACCTTGTTGCCGATCTCGAACAGCGTGCCGAGGCGGTGGAGCTGACAGGCCAGCAGCGTGCCGGTCAGGCCCGCCACGACGGCCGCGATGCGCGAGAGTCGCATCTGGAATCGCTGCTCGGCGGCGTCGGGGGCCTCCGCGGGCCTGCGGCGGCCCTTGACGAGCCGGTTGTAGAAGTCGACGAAGATCACGGTGCTCTGGGAGTTGATCGCCGAGGCGATGGCCGAGAGCGACGCCGCGATGATGGCGGCGATGACCGGACCGGTCGTGCCGCGCGGAAAGACTTTCGCCATGAAGTACGGGAAACAGTAGTCGGTGTTCCCGGCCACCCAGTCCGGGAGGATCGCCGATCGGAAATAGATGCCCAGCGCCACGCCGATCAGCGTCAGCGTCACCATCCAGACCGAATCGCTGATCGCCGTGATCAGAAAGCCCTGCCGCACGTCGCGGATGCTGCGCGACGTCTGGAATCGCTGGACCATTACCTGGTCGCTGGTGTAGCCGGTCAGGCGGCCGACGAGCGTGGCGATGAGCACGCCGTACCAGGTCACCGGCTCGCGGAACAGCTCGAGGAACTGCGCACCGAATCCCGCGACCGCGGGGCGCGCGGCGGCGGAAGCCGGCGGGCCGTCGAAAGCGGCGGCGAAGAGCCCGCCGAGATCGACCGGGACGTGGATGAAGATCACGACGGCCGTCAGGAGCAGGCCGCCGAACATCACGACGAACTGAATGACTTCCGTCCAGATGACGGCCTTCACGCCGCCCAGCATGGTGTAGACGGTCGCGACGGCGCCGAGCACGAGGATGGTAGGCTCGAGCGGCAGGCGCTTGCCGGTCGCCGTGTGGAACGCCAGGCACGGCACGTACAGCGCCGTCGCCATCCAGCCGAGTCGCCAGAGGATGAAGATGACCGCCGCCAGGCAGCGCACGGCGACGTGGAAGCGGTTTTCGAGATATTCGTAGGCGGAGTACACATCGAGCCGGCGGTACATCGGCATCGTCACGAAGAAGGCGTAGGGATACAGCACGAGCCACGAGAGGCTGCCGAGAATCACCACGATGCCGAACTTCAGGAACGCCGACGGCTGCGTGAGATAGTCGATGCCGCTGTTGAGCGCGGCCATGAGCGACAGGCCGATCGGCAGCCAGCTCATGTGCTTGCCGGCGAGGAAGTATTCCTTCACCGTGCGCTGGCGGCGCGCGTGATACCCTCCGATGCCCAGGAGCATCAGCAGGTACAAGCCGATGATCGTCCAATCGGGCCAGCCGAACGCCAGCTCGTCGCGCGATGGCGGCATCTGTCAGCCTCCGGGTTCCCGTCGTTCTCCCGCTTGCGCATCCGTGCCCTCAATAGTTCGTGAACGATCCATCCTCGCGTCGCCAGTGCGGCGGTTCGGTCATGTCGGCCGGGTGCGATTTCGCCGCCTCCGCATCGAACGTCACGCCAAGCCCGGGCGCCTCGGGCACGCTCAGACGGCCGTTCCTCATTTCGAACGCGCAACGGAAGACATCCGGCAACATGTCCTGCGGCGGCCAGAGCACTTCCTGCGGGCCGGCGTTGTCGCACGCGAGGTCGAGGTGCAGCGAGGCCGCCGTGCAGATCGGCCCGAGCGGGTTGTGGAGCAGGAGCCGGATCATGTGCGTCTCGGCCATCGCGGCGATCTTGCGGCCCTCCGTGATTCCCCCGCAGATGCACAGGTCGGGGCGGACGTAATCGACGAGTTCCTCCTCGATGGCCGCGCGAAACTCCCACTTCGTCGCCCATTGCTCGCCGGCGGCCAGCGGGACGCTCGTATGCGCGCGGATGTGGCGATAGCCCGCGGCGTGCTCGGAGCGGATCGGATCCTCGACGACGAACATCCGCAGCGGCTCGCACTCGCGGCAGAACCACACCGCGTCGGCCGGGCCGAGCCTCGTGTGCAGATCCACCATCAGCTCCAGTTGATCGCCGACGGCCTCGCGCACCGCCCTCAGCTGCCGGAGCGCCCACGCCGAGGCCCGAGTCGGATAAAAGACGCCGTTCTCGGCATTGGGCGAGACCCGGAAGTACCGGTACCCCTCGGCGACAAACTGCCGGGCCGCCGCCCTGGCCTCGTTTTCGCCGAAATGCAGGTTGCCCTCGGCGACGCTCTTCGCCGAGGGATGCTCCACCACGGACGTCAGATAGCCCGGCTGAAAGAAGCACTCGACATGGTCGCGGCACCGTCCGCCGAGCAGCTGCCAGATCGGCGCACCCAGTGCCTGGCCTTTGATGTCCCAGAGGGCGATATCGATCGCCGACAGCGCCGAACCGATGAGGCGGTCGGCCGGGTAGAACCCGCCGCGAAACATCCGCTGCCACAACTGCTCGATGCGCATCGGGTCTTCGCCGACGAGCCACCGCTTGAGGTGTTCGACGGCGCCCTCGACGGCCTTCCATCGCCGCTGCAGCCCGGCCTCGCCGACGCCGGTGATGCCCTCGTCCGTCTTCACCAGGACCGGCACGAGCGTACGCCCGGGGGCCTGGACAGGATGCACCGTTATGTCTGCAATCTTCATCGCAACACTCCGAGGCCGCTCGTCAAGCCGGTCCTGGACGGTCGCCGTTTCCGCGCAGCGGTCTCCCGTACACTTCGGGATTGACGACCAGTTCCGGCCGCCGTCCGGCCAGCACGGCGGCGGCGTTGTCGATCGCACACCGGAACACGGCGTGTACGCCCTCGATCGCACGGTTGCCGTGGTGCGGGGCGAACACGACATTCGGCAGCCCGCACAGCGGGCTGTCCGCCCGTAAGGGCGGATCGTCGAGCCCGGCGCCGGCGAGCCGTCGGTGCACGATTGCGTCGGCTAGCGCATCCTCGTCCACGAGCGGCTGACGGGCCGCGTTGATGAGGAACGCCGACGGCTTCATCATCGCCAGTGCGTCCGCCCCGATCATCCGTTCCGTGTCGCGGTTCAGCCGCACGTGCAGCGAAACGAAGTCGCTCTCCCGCAGCAGCGTGGGCAGGTTCACGATTCGCACGCCGTGACGGGCGACGAACTCCGCGTCCGGCGCCGGCTCGACGGCGAGCACCCGCATCTCAAAGCCGGTCGCCCGCCGGGCGACGGCCTGCCCGATCCGCCCCAGGCCGACGATGCCGAGCGTCTTGCGCCACAGGGACACGCCCATCCCGCGGCCGTGACGGCCCGCGCAGATCTCGTGGTGGTAGTGCGGGATCTGCCGGGCCGCCGCGAGCATCAGGCCGAATGTCATGTCGGCCACGACCTCGACACCCTCGCGGACCGGCGCGAACGTGACCACGACGCCGTTGGCCGTCGCCGCCTCGACGTCCAGCCAGTCGTAGCCGCTCGCGGCGATCGACAGCACCTTGAGGCTCGTGTGCCGCCGCAGGTCGGAGGCCGAGGGCAGGTTGCGGATCGCCGCCGGCAGGATCAGCGCGTCGGCGCCGTCAAGCACCGCGGGGACCTGCTCGGGGCGGAGCGACGCGAACGCGGCATCGGCGGACCAGTCGAATCCCGCGGCGTCAAGGTGCGCCCGCTGCGACTCGATTGCCTCGATGCACGTCGGATTGAGCACGACCAGTCGCGGTTTGCGGCTCATGCGCTGACCACCACCTGCGCTTCGCAGAACTCCATCAGCCCCTCCAGGCCGCCCTCGCGGCCGAAACCCGACTGCTTCATTCCGCCAAAGGGGGCCTCCGGCGTCGGACCGGTCCCCGTGTTGACGCCGACGTGGCCGAACCGCAGTCGCGGGACCATGCGCTCGACCCGCGCGGCGTCGCCCGTGAACACGTACGCGGCCAGGCCGTAGTCCGTGCCGTTGGCGGCGTCCACGACCTCCTGTTCGCGGTCGAACGTGGCGATCGCCACAACGGGCCCGAACGTCTCCTCGCGGCAGACGAGCATCTCCGGCCGTACGCCCGCCAGGACCGTCGGCGGGTAGAACGCGCCCCAGTCGTGCGCGGGTCGCGGCGGATCCTCGCCGACGATCCGCCGGGCGCCGTGCTCCAGGGCGTTCCGCACGTGGGCGGCCACCTTGTCGAACGCCGCCCGGTTGATCAACGGACCGATGTCCGTGTCCGGCCGCAGGCCGTCGCCCACCCGCAGTCCGCGCACCCGTGCGGCCACGCGCTGCGTGAACGGCTCGGCGACGGCCGCATGCACGTACACCCGGTTCGCACAGACGCACGTCTGGCCGCCCGCGCGGAACTTGTTGGCGATCAGGGCCGCCGCCGCCGCATCCGGATCAGCGTCGTCGAAGACGATGAACGGCGCGTTGCCCCCGAGTTCCATCGCGAGCCGCTTCAGACGCGGGGCGGCCTGCCGCATGAGCAGCCGGCCGACCTCGGTCGAGCCCGTGAAGCTGATCACCCGCACGGCCGGGTGCGCGCACAGCACCTCGCCGATCGGCGCGGGCTCGCCGATCACCAGGTTCGCCATGCCCGCGGGCAGCCCCGCCCGCTCGAGAAGCGCCCAGAAGGCGATCGCCGTCAGCGGCGTCTGCTCGGCCGGCTTGACGACGATCCCGCAGCCGGCGGCGAGCGCCGGGGCGATCTTCTTGCCCATCATGGCCAGCGGGAAGTTCCACGGGGCGATCAGCCCGGCGACGCCCGCCGGACGGCGATGCACCACCCATCGGCAGTTGCGGATGCGCTCCGGGAGCGCCTCCGGCTCCAGACGGTGCGTCTGCCCGGCGAAGAAGCGGAAGAAGCCCGCCGTGTAGTCAACCTCCGTCAGGGCTTCCGCGAGCGGCTTGCCGTGCTCCAGCGTGATGATGCGGGCCAGCTCGTCCCTGTGTTCGAGCAGCAGATCGTGGATCGACGTCAGCCACGCCCGTCGCGACGGCAATGGGGCGCACGCGTCCATCGCGGTGACGGCGGCGGCGACGGCATCACGGGCCTCCGCCTCGGCCATGTCGGGCACGACGGCAAGCGGCTCCCCCGTCGCGGGGTTGCGCACGGGGAACGTCCGCCCCGATGCGGCGGCAACCCATCGGCCGTTGATGTACCCCTGGCAGTTGGCGAGCAGGTTCGATGGAATCATGGCACGTCAGCCTCCCGAAGCTGCCCTCCGGCGGTCCACGTCTTCGAGTACGGCTCGCCACGCCTGGAGCAGGTTCGTCACATCGCCGGCGCAGAAACACAGGTCGCAGCCCGCCGCCAGCGCCGCGTCGAGCAGCGGCCCGGGCGAGACGAGGATGCCCGCATGCCGGCCGACACCCCGGGCATGCCGCATGCACTCGGACACCGCGGCAATGAGCTTCGCGTCGGCCAGGTTTCCGGCGCAGCCGAGGCTGAGCGACAGATCGCCCGGGCCGATCAGAATGCCCGACAAACCCTCCACGGCGCAGATGGACTGCACGTTCTGCACGGCCTCGGCCGTCTCGATCTGGGCAAAGAGGTGCGTCGAGGCGTTGGCGTCGGCGAAGGATGACGATGCGCTGTCGAGCCCGAACCGCAGGCCGCGGCTCCGCGTGTTGTATCCCCGCGAGCCCAGAGGTGCGAACTTGCCGTGCGCGACGATCTGCCTCGCCTGCTCGGCCGTGTTGATCATCGGAACCACGACGATCCGCGCCCCGACCTCCAGCGCCCGCAGGATGTGGAACCGCTGCACGTCCGGCACGCGGATCGTGGCCACGCCGCCGCCGCTCTCGACCGCCTGACAGAGCGCCTCGGCCTGCGCGAAATCGACGTGGCCGTGCTCCATTTCGACCCAGACGGTGTCGAACCCCAGCCGCGCCGCCAACTCCGCCAGCTTCGGCGAGCCGCTGTAGACCGCCGCGCCGCGAACCAGTCGCGGCCGCCCCGTCTCATCCGCAAACAGATCCCGTTGCCTCGTCGCCATGAGTACCTCGCCATCAGCCTCGTGTCTTGACGACGGCCGCCGCCGGCGCCCTTCTCGGCTGCTTCGCTTTCTCGTCACCCCCCCTTCCCGGCACCGCCGCAGGCAACGCCGCGCCTACGGCACCCAATGCGGCACGAACCGCCCGGCCTTCATCTGCTCCTGCACCACCTCGCGCCCCACCCGGATGTGATCGCGCACCACACGCTCCGCCTCGTCGGCATCGCCGGCCTCGATCGCCTTGAGAATCGCCAGGTGCTCCGCGCGGACCACGCGCGGGTCGCGCCCGATCCGGACGGTCTTGCCGAGCACCCAGTGGCTCTCGGCAAGGCGCACGAGCATGCCGTTTCCCGACAAGCGGACAAGCCGCTGATGGAACTCGCGATCGAGGGCGCCCATCTCATCCAGACGGCCGGCCTTGCCGAGCGAATACGCCCGTTCCGCGGTCTGGGCAAGTTGCCGGAGGTCGGCCCGTGTCGTTCGCTCGCAGCAGAGTCGCACCGCGAGCCGCTCGTGCGCCTCGCGGACCTCGAACGACTCCAGCAACCGCTGCGCATCGATGTGACTGACGAACAACCCCCGGTTGTACGAAGCCTCCACAAGCCCCCGGGCCTGCAGTTCCAGCAGCGCCTCGCGAATGACCGACTGGGCGACGCCGAACTGCCTCGCCAGCGCCTGCTGCGCGAGCCGACTGCCCGGTCGCCGCCGTCCGTCGAGGATCATCCGCTCAATCGCCTCGCGAATGCGGCCGCGGACGGCGGCCCCCCGCTTGCGCGAGCCGTCACCCCGTTCACAACGGCGGGGCCGGGTTGTCACAGAACGGGGCATCAAATATCGTTACCGCAATAGAACTAACGATACTATGCGCGCCGGGAGGAACGCTGTCAAGGCCAGGCGCCGCGCCAGTTCACCTGCCCGGGGTCGCCGCCCGTCGGCCCCGCCGCCCGGGGGCGCGCTCGTGCGTCTCCTGGCTGCCGCAGGGGTGCATGACCATTCCTGCACACAGGGAGGGGGTCAGGAACCTTTCCTGCCCTGGGCGAAACGCGTCAGGGCGTCCAGTTCCCGTGAACACGGTGTTCCGCCTGTCCGGCAAAGCTTCCTGACCCCGTTCGCACATACGGCCATGCACCCCCGCCGCAGCCGCGAATCGGCGCGGCAGGCACGCTCGGCTATAATGCCGGCCTTGACGGCAGCCCGCCGCATCCCGTCCCGCCGACAGCGTTGGGGATGCGGCGGACCATCCGCGTTGAAAGGACAGCCATGAGTGGTTCGTTGTGTTTGAATGGGACATGGGGATTGACGTACGCCGAGGGTCTGCCCCTCCTGGCGCCAAACCATTACACCGCGCCGTCGCTGCACGGACGCCGGCTCCTTCCGGCGGCCGTCCCGGCGCCGATCCACAAGGTGCTGATGCACGCCGGCCTCCTCGACGACCCCAATGTCGGCCTGAACTCCCTCCGCGCCCGCTGGGTCGAGGAGATGTTCTGGATCTACCGCCACACGTTTCGCGTCCCCGCCGAGGCCCTCGAACAGCACGCCTGGCTTGTCTTCGACAAGCTGGAGTATGACGCCGTTGTCTGGCTCAACGGCTGCGAGATCGGCGGCCACGCCAATGCCAACCGCCCCGCCCGGTTCGATGTGACCGGCAAGCTCCGGCCCGCCGACAACCTCCTCGTCGTCAAGGTCAGTACCGGCCTGCACCGTGACGCCGACCGGCCCACAAAGGAGTACTATGCCCACGAGATGGAGCTGCTTACGAAGCGGATGCTCCACCGAAAGCCCCAATACCAGTGCGGCTGGGACTGGAACGCCCGGCTTACGAACGTCGGCATCCTCGGCGATGTGCGGCTCGACTGGCAAGCCACGCCGCGGCTCGATCAGGTGGCCGTCTTCGCCGTCCTTGCCGAGGACCTCTCCTCGGCTGCGCTCCACGTGCGGGCCGCGGTCGAGGGTGTGCGCCCGGAGCCTGTCGATGCCGTGCTGACCGCCCGGATCGTCGAGACGGGCCAGGAGATCGTCCGACCGATTCGCGTGCCGGCCGGCGAGAGCCTCCACGAGCTGACGATCACCGTTGACCGGCCGCGTCTCTGGTGGCCCCTCGGCCACGGCGAGCAGTACCTTTACATCGTCGAGTGTGCGCTCGACGCCGGCGGCGAGAAACAGGCCGTGACCCGCAGGACCGGCGTCCGCCGTGTCGAGATAGACCAGTCGCCGCACCCGGAGACCGGCCGCTACTGCACGCTCCGCATCAACAACCGGCCGATCTTCTGCAAAGGCGGCAACTGGGTCCCCGCCGACATGCTCTACAGCACCGTGGACGAGAAGCGATACCGCGAACTGGTCGATCTCGCCGTGGCGGCGAATTTCAACACGCTGCGGGTCTGGGGCGGCGGGCTTTTCGCCGATCATGCGCTCTGCCGGGCGTGCGACGAGAAGGGCATCCTCCTCTGGCACGACTTCCTGTTTGCCTGCTCGAAGTACCCCGGCCAGGACCCCGCCTTCGTCGCCGAGGTCCGCCGCGAGGTTACATGGGCCGTCCGCGAACTGGCCCACCACCCCTCCATCGTCGTCTGGTGCGGCAACAACGAAATCGAGTGGTTCGATGACAACGACGGCTTCGGAACGACCTTCAGCGTGCGGCCGCACTACGGCATCTTCCACCGCGACCTGCCGCGGATCGTGCATCGGGAGGACCCCTCGACGCTGTACTGGGTCAGTTCGCCCTGGTCGCCCGACGACAGGCACCCCAACGACCCGACCGTCGGCGATCAGCACCCGTGGGATGTGTCGATCCTCACGCCCGGCGGGGCCGATTGGTGGAAGTACCGGGCCTGCGTGGACCGTTTCCCGAACGAGGGCGGCATCCTGGGCGCGTCGTCGCCGGCAACGCTGCGGCAGTTCCTCCCGGAGAGCGAGCGGTTCCTGCTCTCGCCGAGCTGGGACCACCACGACAACCCGTTCTCCAGCATGGCCCGCGAGCGGGGCGGCCTCGGGCGGACCTACGCCACGGTCCGGATGTGGACCGGCCGCGACCCGCTCGCGATGAACCTCGACGACTACGCCTTCGTCAGCGGGATCCTGCAGGCGGAGGGCCTGCAGGAGTACATCGCGAACTACCGACGGCGGATGTTCAGCAGCGCCTCGGCAATCTTCTGGATGTACAACGACTCCTGGCCGGTGACGCACGGCTGGACGATCGTGGACTACTACCTCCGCAGGAAGCTCGCGTACCACCCGGTCCGCCGGGCGTTCGAGCCGGTGACGGTGGTCGTCGCGTGCGAGGGCGACGACGTAACCGTCTACGGCGTCAACGACAGCCCGCAGGCCTGGTCGGGCGAACTGCGCTACGGCGTGTTTGCGCTGGCGGGGGGCCTGCCGAAGGACGAGCGGATCGCGGCGGACCTGCCGGCCAACGCCTCGACGCCCCTGGCGCGGTTCCCCAGGGCCGAGTGGGAATCCCTCGACTTCCGCAAGACCGGGACCTTCGCTGTCCTGAGCCGTGGCGGCCGGCCGGTCGCGCAGCACCGCCTGTTCGTCGAGCGGTTCAAGGACCTGCACTTCGTCGAGCCGCGGATCGTCACCAGCGTCCGCGACGGTGTGCTGACGCTGCAATCCGACGCCTTCGCCTGGGCCGTCTGCCTGGACGTGGACGGCGAAGCGCCGCTGGCCGACAACTGCTTCGACCTGCTCCCCGGCATTCCGTACACGATTCCGTGGGCGGCGACGCTTGGCGCCCCCCGCGTCATCCGCGTCGGAAGCCGCGACGCCGTCGATGCCCGGCCGGTCGGTTGAGGGCCGCCCACCGCATTCGGCCGGTCTCGCAGGCAATCGGGGAGATCGTCCTGAAATCCCGCCTCCCGCCCTGTTCTCCTCTCAAGTGTTTCGCGGCCTGATTCGGCTTTCGCCGGCTCCCGTATCAGGAGCGTCTCCGCCCGAAGCCTCATCGCGGCCCCGGCGGCGCTGTGGTATCGGGCACTCCGTCCTGTTTCTCGCCGAGAAGCTCGTCGATCCGCCGGCGCATGAACGTCTCACCTTCGGAGCCCTTCCAGTTCAGCTCGCCGTACCACCAGTAGCGGACGTACCCTTTCCTGTCCACGAGGTACACCGCGGGCCAGACGCGATTGCCCCAGGCGTCCCAGTTCTTCCGGTCGTTGTCCACCGCGATCGGAAACGTCAGCCCATGCTCCCGCGCCTTCTTCTTCACTGACTCGATGTCGTGCTCGCCCTGCGTCTCGGGCGTGTGGATGCCGAGGATCGTCAGGCCCTTCTTCGCGTAAGCCTCCTGCCACGCCTTGTAGTGCGGATCGTTGCGGATGCAATTGGCGCAGCCGAACGTCCAGAAATGCAGCACCACCACATTCCCGCGGAGCCCGGCGAGCGTCAGCGGCCCGGTGTTCACCCACGCCGTCGCATCGCGGATCTCCGGGGCCTTGAACGGCGGCGCCCTGACGCGAGACAGATCGAACGCCTCGCCGAGCATCGCCGACCACCGTTCCTGCTGCTTCTCCGTGAGCACCGCAAGAATCCGCTCGCCCTCCTCCTGTCGCAGCCGCTGCGCCGCCTTCTCGATCGTCTCGCGGCGTTTCTCCTCGGGGGCCAGGTCTCCCGCCTTGCGGAACGCCTCCTGGACGGCGGCGGTGATTCTCTCGATCTTGCGGCGCTGCGCGTCGCTCAGCGCGAACCGCTCGGCCACGTCCGGGCTCGACAGGGCCCGGGGGCCCTTCGCCTGGAGCGAGATCTGCTCGATGCGCGTCCATTGCGGCGGCGTCAGGATGCCCTTGAGCCCGGCCTCGCCCTTCGCGACCAGCTCGCGGATCTTCGTCCCGCTCTTCTCCGCCGGCAGGTCGCGCAGCGGCCAGAGCGGCCCGTCGATCTCGTCCATCAGACGGCCGACGGCTTTGCGCTGTTCGTCCGTCAGTTTCAATTCGCCCTGCACGCTCGAATCACGAACGAAGAAGACGGGCGAGTTGGCCACGGCGACCATGCCGCTGACAGGCTGCGTCGCGGCCGGTGCGCTTGCGGGTGCGGTCGCCGCCGGGGCCGGAACAGAGGACGTGCAGAACAGGATTGAGAAACCGGCCACGAACCGCCGCGCAGCGACCATGGACCACCTCATTGCCGGCCAGCATCGCGGCGCGCGACCTCTCTTTTCAGTTCGTCGCCTCGCCGCTTCACATGTTCCGCACAATCGCCTCGCCGAACTCGCTGCACTTGAGCAGCGTGGCCTTCTGGCCCTCGGCCTCCAGCAGCCGGTGGAAATCGTACGTCACCGTCCGCGCCGCGATCGCCCCGTCCATGCCCCGGATGATGCGGTCGGCCGCCTCGTTCCAGCCGAGGTGCCGGAACATCATCTCGCCCGAGAGGATCACGCTGCCCGGGTTGACCACGTCCTTGTCGGCGTACTTGGGAGCCGTGCCGTGCGTCGCTTCGAAGATCGCGTGGCCCGTCACCGAGTTGATGTTGCCGCCCGGCGCGATGCCGATCCCGCCGACCTGCGCCGCCAGAGCATCGGACAGGTAGTCGCCGTTCAGGTTGAGCGTCGCGATGACGTCAAACTCGTTCGGCCGCGTGAGCACCTGCTGCAGCGCGATATCGGCGATGGCGTCCTTGACGATGACCTTGCCCGCGGCGACGGCGGCCTTCTGCTCCGCGTTGGCGGCGTCCTCGCCCTTCTCTTTCTTCGTGCGATCCCACTGCGCCCACGTGTACGTCCTGTCGCGGAAGCACGTCTCGGCCAGCTGGTAGCCCCAATCGCGGAACGCCCCCTCGGTGAACTTCATGATGTTGCCTTTGTGGACGAGCGTCACGCTCTTTCGCCCCTGGGCGATCGCGTACTGGATCGCCGCGCCGATCAGCCGCTGCGAGCCCGTCTTGCTCACCGGCTTGATGCCGACGCCCACGGTCACATCCGTCGCCGGCGGCACGTCCGCGTGGAGCATCCTGCGGAACTCGTTGACCTTCTCGACGGTGCCGAAGCGGATCTTCGCGAAGTCCGCGGGAAACTCCTGCCGCAGCCAGGCGAGGATCCTGCCGGCCTCCGGCGTACCGGCGGCGTACTCGATGCCCGCGTAGATGTCCTCCGTGTTCTCGCGGAAGATCACCATGTCCACCAGCTCCGGCCGCTTGACCGGCGACGGCACCCCCTGGAAGTACCGCACCGGCCGCAGACACACGTACAGGTCCAGCACCTGCCGCAGCGTCACGTTCAGCGAGCGGATCCCCCCGCCGACCGGCGTCGTCAGCGGGCCCTTGATGCCCACCCGATAGTCGCGGAACGCCTCGACCGTCTCGTCCGGCAGCCACGTCCCGAACCGGTTGAACGACTTCTCGCCCGCGAACACCTCCATCCAGGCGATCCGGCGCTTCCCGCCATACGCCTTCTCCACCGCCGCATCCATGACGCGCTGCGACGCCCGCCAGATGTCCCGCCCCGTGCCGTCGCCCTCGATGAAGGGGATGATCGGCCGGTCCGGCACGGCCAGCTTGCCGGCGGCGTCGGTCCCGATCTTCTCACCATCCCGCGGGGGTACGATTTCCACCTTCGCCATGTCGGTATTCCCTCACGTCCAGAGCCCGGAAACCGCTGGAGTATAGCGTATTCCTTCGCCGGCGACACGTGGTGCCGGGGGTTGAAACGTCCCGGGTCGCCAGTAGAATGGATTGTCCGGCTGGCTGATGCCGGCCGGGGCCGACCCAAGATGCTGGCCAAGCGCATAATCCCATGCCTGGATGTCGATAAGGGCCGCGTCGTCAAGGGTGTTCGCTTTTTCGAGCACCGGGACGCGGGGGACGTCGGCGAATGCGCCCGACGCTACGAAGACCAGGGGGCCGACGAGCTGGTCTTCTACGATATTACGGCCAGCCATGAAGGCCGTGATCTCATGATGGACGTGCTGACCGACGCCGCGGAACACGTGTTCATGCCCCTGACCGTCGGCGGTGGCGTGCGTACGCTTGACGACGTCCGCGCCATGCTCAACGCCGGGGCCGACAAGGTCAGCATCAACTCCGCCGCCGTCCAGAACCGTAACCTCATTCGCGAAGCCGCTTTGCGATTCGGAAGCCAGTGCATCGTTCTCGCGATCGACGCCAACCGGGTCCAGCGGGACGGGCGGGAGTTCTGGGAGGTCTACATCAACGGCGGCCGGGTGCCGACGGGCATCGAGGTCGTCGAGTGGGCCGTCCGGGGCCAGGCGGAGGGCGCGGGCGAGATCGTCTTGAACGTCATGAACGCCGATGGAACGCGCGACGGCTACGACATCGAGATGACGCGGGCGGTTTCGGAGGCGGTCGGGATTCCCGTGGTGGCGTCCGGCGGCGCCGGGAAGCCGGAGGACATGGCGGAGGTAGTGCTCAAGGGCAAGGCGGATGCGGCACTGGCCGCCAGCATCTTCCACTTCGGTACCCATACGATCCAGGAGACCAAGAGGCTCATGGCAGACCGGGGGATTCCGGTCCGCCTGTGACCGACGACGTGAACCATCGAGCGTGGAGTGAGCCGTGATTATGGAAACTGTCAGCCTCGTTTTCCTGGCGGCGTCGCCGGGCGATACCGGCATGGTCAACCAGCCCCTTGCGGAACTGGTCGGATCGATCGCTGACGCATCGTTGCCGTCGCCGGGCGGATACATCAGCATTGCCAAGCTGGTATTCGTGCTGGTCTGGTTCGGCCTCTGGGTGTACTTCTGCCAATGGGTGGACAAGGACACGCAGTACGTCAAGTCGATGTCGCGGTACACCTGGAACGGCATCGTCCTGGGCAGCGGCCTGGCGGGGCTGGCGATCTGGCTTCTGCTGCCCTGGCAGGGCGTCGGCCTGTTTGTGGCGGGTTGGGGCGTCTGGCTGATCGTGACGGCGGGGGCGTGTGCGGTCTACGTCGTGCTGCGCAACCGGGTGGTCGCACCGCCCGCCCGCGTGTTCACGCCCAGGCACCTCGCCGAACAACTGCGGAAGATCGGCGGGAAAAAGGCCCAGACGGCCGAGGCCTTCGAACGCGTCAGCGTGACGATGGCCAACGGCAAGAAACTGAAGCCGCCGGAGGACCCCGCGCAGATTCAGCCGTACGAGACCGTGCAGAACCTGCTGTTCGACGCCCTCTGGCGGCGGGCAAACCAGGTGGCCCTGGCGGCCGTCGGCGAAAATGTCCGGCTCGTCTACAAGATCGACGGCGTCAATACGGAACGCCGCGATCTGCTGACGGCCGCGCAGGTCCCGGGCGCGATCGACCTGCTGAAGCAGATTGCCAACCTGAACATCGAGGAGCGGCGCAAGCCGCAGTCGGGCAAGATTCACGCCGTCAACCCGACCGCCGGCACAAAGGTCGAGATGGAAGTCCGCACCTCCGGCACCAAGGCCGGCGAGCAGGTCGAACTGCGGATCATGACGCAGGAGGCCCGCCTGCGAATGCCGGACCTCGGCCTGAATGAGCAGCAACTGGAACAGCTCGACAAGATCGTCAAGGCGCCGAAGGGGCTTGTCATCATCAGCGGGCCGCGGGGCAGCGGCGTGACCACGACGCTCTATGCGTGCCTGCGGGCACACGACGCCTTCATGCAGAACCTCCAGAGCCTCGAACGCACGCCGCTGATGGAACTGGAGAACATCACGCAGAACAGGTTCGACCCGACGCGGGCCGACGTGCCCTACGCCCGGCAGCTCCAGTCGATCTTCCGGCGCGAGCCGGACGTGGTCATGGTCAGCGACTGCCCGGACCAGGAAACGGCCCACCTCGCCGCGAAGTCGGCCACGGAGGGCAAGAAGGTCTACCTCGGCATGCAGGCCCGGAACACGCTCGACGCTCTCAATCGCTTCAAGGTCCTCTGCACGGACTCCGAACTCACGTCGCAGGCCCTGCTCGGCATCTGCTGCCAGCGGCTGATCCGGAAGCTGTGCGTGTCCTGCCGCGAACCATACAAGCCCGACGCCGCGCTGCTGCGCAAGGCCAACATCCCCGCCGACCACGTCGAGTACTTCTACCGGGCCCGGACCGAGCCCATGCTCGACAAGAAGGGCAAGCCTGTCCTGTGCCCCAACTGCCAGGGCAGCGGCCACTTCGGCCGGGTCGGCGTCTTCGAGGTCCTCGTCCTCGACGACGCCATCCGCGAACTGATCCGAAACGGCCAGCCCGCCGCCGCCATCCTCAAGCAGGCTCGCAAGAACGGCATGCGGGAGCTTCAGGAGGTCGGCATCCAGCTCGTCGTCAAGGGCATTACCAGCATGAACGAAGTCATCCGCGGCCTGCGGGACGAGGACTCGCCCCAGAACGGGCCCGAGGCATCGGCCGGCCGGCCATAGCGGAGGAGCAGCACATGTGGTTCTCTCTGTTCAGCGTGGTCCTCGTTCTCTGCATCGCCTACTTCCAGGTGATCCAGGGGCTTTTCAGCGGCGTCATCATGTGCGTGCTGACGGTCCTCTGCGCGGCACTGGCCTTCGGAACGTACGAGAACCTGTACTACGGCTTCCTGATCGACCGGATGCCGGACCACGGCGAAGCCGTCGCGCTGCTCTCCATCTTCATTATCTCCCTGCTGGTGCTCCGCACGGCGGCCGACGCCGGCATTCCCGGCAACATGGTATTCCCCGTCTGGGTCGAGCGAATCGGCGGCGGCGCCCTCGGCCTCGTGACCGCCCTCGTCATGGTCGGCATGATCCAGATCGGTTTCCAGCTCCTGCCCTTCAGCAACACGTTTCTCGGCTTCAACCGTTTTGCACCGGTGGACAATCGCGGCAGCGTGATCGACGACGACCGCCTCAAAAAGCTCAAGCCGGACGAAGTGGAATGGCCGCGCCAGAACCTGATGCTCAGCCCCGATGAGTTCACGATCCGGCTCGTCTCCACGCTGTCGAGCGGGGCCCTCAGCGGCAATCAGGCGTTCCGCGACGTCTATCCCGATTTCGCCGCGACCCTCCAGGACACCCGAACCGCCGTGCAACGCGAATCACGCCACGCGGTGACCGACATTCAGCAGGGAATCACCCTCCAGGACAAAGGTTACTGGATCCTCGAATCCAACCGGCTGGATCGGTTGATAAAAGACAAAGACCCGAAGACCGGCGCTGACATCGAGAAAACGGCTCCGGCCCTGATCCCCCCCGGCGACGAGCTTCGGGTCTACCGCGTGAAGCTGAGCAGCGATGTGAAGGACACGGACAGCAACTTCCGCTTTCGGGCGCCCCAGGTCCGCATCGTCGGACGCGACCGCCCCGGCGGCCCGCCGACGCAATACATCCTGAAGGGCATCGACCGGGCGCCGCCGCCGTCCAATGCACAGCCTGGCGTCCAGCCGGCGAAGACCGTCCGGCCGCCAACCGGTGGCACCCAATACCTCGAACTGTTCCGCGACCCGGTCACGGAAAAGCACGAGGTGTCGAACGTGGTGCGCGCGGGGGATACGTTCGATTTCGTCTTCGCGGTACCCAAGACCTTCCAGGCACGGTTCATCGAGTTCAAGCGGACGGCCCGCGTGGACGTCAGCAACCATCGAAAGATCGACAAGCCCGTCGAGAAGCCGACCGCGGCGCCCAGGAACAGCAGCCGGGACCGGGCCCCCGGCCAGGGCAGCCAGCCGCCGGACGGCAGCACGCAGACGCCGCCGCCCGAGGCGACCAACCGCATTCACGGCGTCTGGCTCGGCAAGAAGGCACCCGAGTTTCGCGACCGCCTGCCGATCAAGCTCGCCGGCAACGTCGGCGGGGCGCAGATCGAAAACGGAAAACTTGTCGGCGGCCGGTTCTTTCTCCCCGTTCAGGAGGAGAACCTGACGCAGGACGATTCCCAACGGCTGCAGGTGGCCGTCCCCGAAAACGAGCGTTTGCTCTTCGTCACGGTCACCGAGCTCGACCCGAAGTCCTACCTGGGCAAGGCACGCGGCTTTGCCCAGCGCGCCCTGCCGACCGTCACGCTCAAGCTCGAAGGCGGCAAAGAGATCAAGCCGGCGGGCAAGTATGCCTTTGCACGGTTCGACGGCCAGTGGTGGTTCGAGTGCATCTTCCTCGACCAGACCGCCCGCGACGCAGACAAGGACGTCCCGATCTTCGACAAGATCAAGCACGACCAGCTGACCCAGGACGACAGCGTCTACGTGTACCTCTTCATGGTCCCCGTGGGCGCCAAGCCGGTCGAACTGGCTCGCGCCAAGGCCGAGGGCATCCCGCTGAAGTCCTACAACCTCGAGGCGAAATAGGGCAGGCGGTTCTCGGCGACCGCGCACGTACGGCCGCGGAGGTTTGCCCACCGGATGCTCCGTTCTTCCGGCTCACGGGCGGTGTGGAACCCCGGCAACCGTTGGCCGCCCCGGAGACGCGCAATGGCCGAGTGGTGGTACAGGTCGGGTGACGCCGAGCACGGTCCGGTGTCCTGGGATGAATTGAAGAGGCTCGCGGGGGCCGGATGGATCGGACCGGCCACTCCCGTCCGGCAGGAAGGTGCGTCGGCCTGGGCCTTGCTGGGCCAGGTGCAAGACCCGGCCCGCGACGGCACGGCGAAGGCCCGCACCGTGGTCAAACCCGCGGCGGACGACAACCTGATCCCGTTCGCCGAGGAGCCGCCCCCGGCGCCTCCATACGCGGATCCGGCAAGTAGCCCCGACGGCAGCGAACGGCCGGGAAACGCCATTCAAGGACTCGCATCCCCCGCGCAAGGACGACGAGGCGACGCGAAGCGGCCTGCGCGGCGTCTGGTCGTCGCGGCCGTCGGCGTGGTGGTACTCGGTGTCGCGGCCGCTCTGCTGAGCCGGCATGTCAGCCGGCCCCGGTCCCTGAGCGGCCCCGGCGGCACGGCGGCGAATCGCCCCGTTCAATCGCCGCAGTCGCCCCGGGATGAACCCCGGCCATCAGGGACCGCTCAGGACGCCCCGTCGGGCGAATCGCCCAACCGCATTCACGGCGTGTGGATCGGAAAGACGCCGCCCGAGTTCCGCGACAGCCTGCCGCTCAAGCTCACCGGCAAAGTCCATGGGGCGGAGATCGAGAACGGCAAACTCGCCGGCGGTCGCTTTTCCCTGCCGGTCCAGGCGGAAAACAGGCCGCAGAACGACTCCGAACGGCTGCGGGTGTTGATCCCGGAAGACGAGCGTCTGCTCTTCGTCACGGTCACGGAGTTGGACCCGCAGTCCTATCTGGGCAAGGCACGCGGGTACGCCCAGCGGGCCCTGCCGACCGTCGCGCTCAAGCTCGACGGGGGCCGGGTGGTCTGGCCCGCCGGCAAGTACGCCTTCGCGCGAATCGGCGGCCAGTGGTGGTTCGAGTGCATCTTTCTCGACCAGACGGCCCGTGACGCGGAGACGCCGGTTCCGATCTTTGACAAGATCAGGCACGACGACCTGATTCAGCCCGACAGCATCTACGTGTACCTCTTCATGGTGCCGGTCGGCGCCAGGCCCGTCGAGTTGCTGCGCGCCGGCGCCGAAGGCATCCCGCTGAAACCGTACAACCTTGTGGCGAAATAGTACTGACGGACAAAGGACCGTGTGCGGCGGACTGCCGCACCGGACGACGGCAACAGACTGCGCCTTACGCATTGCATCCGCATCGGCTATCCTGTCCGCGGGTGCGATGCGAGGAGGATTCCGCATGTTGATCGTCCTTGTTCATGTTCACGTAAAGCCCGAATCGGTGGCGGCGTTTCGCGATGCCTCGCTGGAGAACGCGCGAAACAGCGTCCGCGAGCCGGGAATCGCGCGGTTCGACGTCATCCAGCAGAACGACGATCCGAACCGTTTCATCCTGGTCGAGGTCTACCGCGACGAAGCGGCCGCCGCCGCCCACAAGGAAACGGCCCACTACGCGAAGTGGCGCGACACGGTGGCCGACATGATGGCCGAGCCGCGGAAGGGCGTGAAGTACACGAACGTCTTTCCCGACGACGCGGGCTGGTGAGGGCCGACGGTCATGCGATTCGAGTTCGCCACCGCCGGGCGGATCCTCTTCGGGCCGGGCACGCTGCGGGAGATCGGCACATCGGCCGCGGAACTGCTGGCCGACGACCGGCCCCGGCGGGCGCTCGTGGTCAACGGCCGCACGTCCGAGGCCGCGCGCCCGCTCATCGACCACCTGCGGGCGGCGGGCATCGAGTCCGCCGTGTTTCCCGTCGAGGGCGAGCCGACGACGCACATCGTCGAGGCGGGCGTCAAGGTGGCCCGCGACCAGGTCTGCCCGCTCGTCATCGGCTTTGGCGGCGGCAGCGCCATCGACGTCGGCAAGGCCGTCGCCGCCATGACGACGAACCCGGGCGAGTTGCTCGACTACCTCGAGGTGATCGGCCGGGGCCGACCGCTGGCCCGGTCGCCGCTGCCGTACATCGCCGTGCCCACGACCGCCGGCACCGGTGCCGAGGTCACGCGGAACGCCGTGCTCGCCTCGCCCGGGCACAAGGTCAAGGTCAGCCTGCGGAGCCCGCTGATGCTGCCGCGCGTGGCGATCGTCGATCCCGAGCTGACATACGACCTGCCGCCGACGGTCACGGCGAGCACCGGCCTCGATGCGCTCACGCAGCTCATTGAACCGTTCGTGTCGGCCCGCGCCAACCCGATGACCGACGCGCTCTGCCGCGAGGGCATCCGCCGGGCGGCGCGATCGCTGCGGCGGGCGTGCGAGGACGGCCGGAACGCCGCCGCTCGCGAGGACATGGCCGTCGCGAGCCTGTTCGGCGGTCTGGCGCTGGCGAACGCCGGGCTGGGAGCGGCGCACGGCTTCGCGGGGCCGATCGGCGGCGAGTTCCCGGCGCCGCACGGGGCCGTGTGTGCGGCATTGCTGCCGCATGTGATGGCGGTCAACGTGCGGGCGCTGCGCGAGCGGTCGCCGGCAAGTCCGATGCTGGGCCGTTACGCCGAGGCGGCCGCACTGCTCCTCGACGACCCGAGCGCGACGGCCGATCGCGGCGTGGAATGGGTGCGGCAGTTGTGCGCCGATCTTGGGGTGCCGCCGCTCCGCGCGTACGGCGTCCGCGAGTCGGATGTGCCGTCGCTCGTCGAGAAAGGCCGGGCGGCCAGCAGCATGAAGGGCAATCCGATCGTGTTGCACGATGAGGAGCTGTCGGAGATCCTCCGGCGCGCACTGTGAGAACGTCCCGGCCGGAACGTCCCGGCCGTTTCCGGCCGGGGTGAACGGGAGGCAGGCGAATGGGTTGCGCAACAACGGTGCGATACGGCGCGGCGATCCTTGTGGCCGGGTTCTGTGGCGTGGCGACGGCGGAGCCGGTCGCCGGCGTACTGCCCGTACCGTTCCGCGAGGCGTTCGACCGGGCGAAGCTCGACCCGGCATGGAGGGTTGATGTCTCGCCCGGGAATGCGGTCGAGTTGCAGGACGGCATGCTCGAAATCCGCGCGCGGATGAACACGCACGCGCACATCGAACGGCCGCTTGGCGTTGATTTCGTCCGCGCCACTTGCGCGATCCAGCCGGCGCCGGCGATCACCTGGTGCACGTCGCTGTTCCTGTACTGGGATGCGGGCAACTGGTGCCAGATGGGCGTCATCAACCGCGACGGCGGGCGCTACTACGCTCTCGAGATGATCGACCAGAGGCCGCACGAGTACGACCTCGGCGCCTGCACGTTCGGCCCGTGGCACACCGTCGGCATCGAACTCGGGGCAGACTGCATCCGCTACCTGTCGAGTGACGATGGACGGGAGTTCCAGTGCCGGCGCGCGCAAAGGCGCCCGCCGCCGTTCGCCGTGTCGCCGACCCGGCTGATCGTCGGCAAGGGCCACGGCGGTCCGGCGGGCTATACCGCGCCCGACCTCGACAACGATTACGCGAGCCCGGGTGCGATGGGCACATCGCGCGTGAAGGATGTCCGCGTAACGGCCGTGAAGTGGGCACAGCTTCGTGCGACGGCCGCCGAGCGCGCGGCGTGGGACGAACAACTGCTCGACGGACCGGGCGAGAAGGAACTGGCCGACGACGACGACCCGACGCTCGAGTCCGTCAGCCGCTGGTTCCCGCCGATGAAGCTCCCGCGCGAGATCGTTGGCGTCAAGGACCACCCGCACGACATCGGCGTCGCCGCAGACGGGGCGCTCCAGCTCACCGACGACATCACGGACCCGAAGGCCACGATCGCGTTCTTCGAGATCGGCGACCCGCCGTACCGGTTCGGCTCCGGCAACGAACCGTGCCGCAAGCGCCTGCTCAACGGCTGGATGCCGATCGTCGTCGCCACCGACCGGCGTGACGGGCTCGAACTGGAGCAGACGATTTACGGCTGGACGAGAGACCTGTCGCCGGATGCGCCCCTGCTGGCACACGTACGATTCAAGGCACGCAACGGGGCCGACGCCGCGCGAAGCCTCAAGCTCCGGCTGCGCGTCGAACCGGCGAGCGGGAAGTGCCCGCCGAAGGAATGGACGCTCAACATCCCGCCGAAGGGGGCGCAGGCGATCGAGGTCACGGTTCCGTTTCTCGTGCGCGAACAGTCGCCGGCCGACCTCGACGCCCCCGAGTTCGACGCGAGGCTGCAGCGCGTCACCGAATCCTGGGCGAAGCTCGTGGGCGAAGGCTCGCGGTTCGACATCCCCGAGCCGTGCGTGCAGGATGCCTATCGCGCCTGGCTGGCCTACAACTTCCTGAACGTGGACCGGCGCGACGGCGTCTATCACATCTGTGACGGCGCGGGCTTCTACGAAGTGGTTTACGGCTACAGCGCCGCCCTGTACTGCCACGCTCTCGACCTGATGGGCTACACCGGGCAGGCGCAGGTCTACATGGATTCGATCCTGTCGTTCCTGCAGCCGGACGGCCTTCTGTGTGTGAACTTCGGCGCGACCGACACGGGCACCATGCTCCTGGTGATGTGCGAGCACTACCGCCTGACCCGCGATGCGGGCTGGCTCCGCCGCATGGCCCCGAAGATGACCGCCATGTGCAACTGGATCATCGAGCACCGCAGGGAGTCGATGCGGAGCGTCCACGGCGGGAGGGCACTCGTACACGGACTGGTCCGCTGGAGGCCGTACTGCGACTACGAACTGCCGGCGTTCGACTACTTCTGCAACGGCTATCTCTGGCGCGGCGTGCGGGCGGCGGCCGACGCCTTCGCCGAGATCGGCCTGTCGGATGAATCCGCACGACTGCAGAAGGAGAGCGAGGCGTTCCGGAAGGACATCCTCACCTCGATGGACGCCGCCGTCATCACGCACGACGGCGTGAAGATGCTCCCGATCATGCCCGACACGCAGGCGCTGCTGAAGGAAACGAACTACACGGCGAACGGCTACTACGGCCTGCTGGCGTCATGCCTGCTCGAGACGGGCCTCCTGGCGCCGGACGACCCGCGAGCGGACCTGCTCGTGGACATGCTCCGCCGAAAAGGCGGGCTTGTGGCCGGCGTGTGCCAGTTCCAGAACATGATCGACCATGCATACACATACGGCTACTGGATGACCTGCCTGCGGCGCGATGAGCCGAAGCGGGTCATTCTGGGGCTGTACGGTTCGCTGGCCTACGGCATGACGCGCGACACGTACGCGGCCGTCGAGTGCACACGGATCCGCAGCGGCGAGAACTGGTGGACGCTGCCGCACACGTATTCCAACACGAAGCAGCTTCGCCTGCTGCGAAACATGCTCCTGCGAGAGGAGGGTGACGATCTGCTCATCGGTACCGCGGTCCCGCGCCCGTGGCTCGCGGCCGGCAAGCGGCTGGCCGTCCGCAAGGCCCCGACGGTGTTCGGCGAAACGTCCTTCGTCATCGAGTCCGGCGCCGACGCGAAGTCGGTCGGGGTCCACATTGAGCCGCCGTCGCGCGGCATTCCCGGAGCCGTCCGCGTCCGGCTGCGTCACCCGTCGCGAGGCGCGATCGGGTCCGTCACAACGTCGCCGGAAACGCCGGTGACGTTCAAGGGGGAATGGATCGAGCTGCCGAAGCTGTCCCGGCCCGTCGAGCTGAAGGTGATCTACTGATCTACGCCCCCGCGCCGACGGTCGCGGGCGTCTTGTCCGGATCGGCGGCCTTCGTAAGCCAGTCGGCCCCGGCCTGCTCCCAGTTGGGGGTGGCGCTTGCGTTGATATAACGCTCCCATTCGTAGATCCCCGTTTCCTTGGCAATCCGCTTGAACTGCATGGTCGTGATGGCGTCGCTCAGGATCACGACCAGACGCTGTACCCGCCGGATTCCGCAGGGCGTCCTCTTCGTTATCGCCTCCGCGATCGCGTCGCATGAATCCGCCGGGCCGGATTCCCGAGGTCCACACCACGGTATCGTCTGACAAAGACCGGCTTCTACCCGATCCGCGCCCAGACGGCCTTGAGGTAGCCGCTCTCGGGGCAGTTGGCCATGACGGGGTGGTCGGGGCCGGCGGCAGTCTGATCGACGATCTGCAGCGGGCGGCGGAGGCGGCCGGCCGCGGCCTTGACCATGCTCAGGAAATCGTCGCGCGAGACCAGACCCGAGCACGAGCACGTCAGCAGCAGGCCACCGGGCCTGACCACGGACATGCCCAGCGTGTTGAGGTCCACGTACTTCCGCGCGCCCTCGTGGAAATCCTCTCGCGAGCCGACAAACTTCGACGGGTCGAGGACGACGACGTCGTAGCGGCGGCCGTTCGTCTGCATCTGCCGGAGGTAGGCAAAGGCGTCGGCGTGAACGTGCTCGATGCGGACCTGGTTGAGGTCGGCGTTGCGCCGGGCCAGTTCGACCGCCTTCTCGTCGAGATCGACGCCCGTCACCGCCGCCGCGTGCCCGAGCTTCCGGGCGTAGATGCCGAACCCGCCCGTGTAACAGCAGACATCGAGCACGCTGAGGCCGTGGCAGAGCGGCGCGAGACGGCGGCGGTTTTCCCGCTGGTCGCAGAAGAACCCGGTCTTGTGCCCCGCGCGGAGATCCACGCGGAACCGGATGCCGTTCTCCTTCACCGTGACGGTCTCGGGCGCCGCGTCCGACAGCTCGGGCGCAAGACGGAACCCCTCCAGCCGGCCGGTCCGCTCGTCCGCCCGCACGACGAACCGCCGGATGCCCGTCAACTCCCCCAGCAGCCGCTTGAACAGATCGACGCGACGGGCCACGCCGAGCGAGAACACCTCAATCGCGATCCAGTCGTCGTAGCGCTCGGCGACCAGGCCGCTCAGCCCGTCACCCTCGGCATGGACGAGTCGGTAGACGTTGGTCCGTTCGCCCTGCGCGGCTTCAACGGCGAAGAGCCGATCGCGCCAGGCCACGGCAGCCGCGAGCCGGTCGCGGAAGAAGGCGTCGTCGATCGCCGCCGGCTCCCAGGACAGCATTCGCAAGACGATCTGCGAGCGGTCGTGGAAGAAGGCGTGGCCGAAGTGCTTCCCGGCCTTGTCGTAGACCGCGACGAGGTCGCCGGCCTTCGCCGCCGGATCGACCTCGGCGACCATCCGCTGATAGAGGAGCGGGTGCGTCGAGCCCGAACGCAACCGAACCCACGGATACGGGTAACGATGCTCGGGCGGCGGCGTAGAGCCTCGGCGGCGGATGCGGGCGGACATGGCCGGACGCGATGGCATGCCGCCATCATGCAGGGCCGGCGCCGCCTTTTCAACCGATCCGCGCGTACGGAACACGTCCGGTAAACCGCGCGGACCCCTTTGGGGGAGGGCGAGGTGCCAATAACCCGTCGATCGCCGATAAAGACCGCACGCACGCGGCCAAAATCGCGTCTCACAATTGGCCCAAACGCACTATACCCCCCCGGCGGGACCGTAACGTACGCTACTTCGGCGCCGTTGGCAGGTTGGACACGAAGCGCCAGTGGTGTGGTGAAAGAAGCGGGCTCATCGGAGGCCCCGGGTGGCTTGATGGACGAGAGTCCGAGGAGATGAAGGAATGGCCCCCAAGCAGGTTCAGTCGAGTCGGTGTCTGTGGTTGCTCCCGCTGGTGGTAGGAATGGGCGTTCTGTTTGTCGCCGTGCCGACGGCCACGGCGGACGAGGACGAAGGCGGCACACCCGCGGTCATGCGGATCGAGGAGGACTGGATGCTGGTCCTCAACGAGCCGAACGATACAGTCGAGTCTCCGCAGTTCCACACGCGGATGTCGGCGTTTCCCGGCCTGGAGTCGTATTACGCCCAGGTCGTCTGGAACTACCGCGAGCTTCCGGAGTTCACGCCGGGCGGTCTGCAACTGCAAAGCTGGCACGCCGAGACGCGGATTCGCTCGCGGACCGTTCGCTTCGAAGCCTTGAGTACCGCCGCCGAGACGATCACGTGGACCCAGGCCCTCGAGACCGACGGCCTGATGCTCTCCTTCGAAATCTTCAACGGCCAGTCCACGACCTGGGGCGCGTTCGGCCGTGACATGCGGATCGACGAAGACGCCGCGATTCCCGATCTCAGCCAGTACACCACGGACGCTTCCATGCGAAACTCCTGGATCACGTTCGGCAGCAACCGCGTGGACCTGTGGGCGATCACCGAGGTCCGGTACTACGATGCCGACGGAAACCTGCTCCGGACCGACACGCAGCCGAAGATCGTGTACGAGGCGCCGGATGTAGAGCTTCACTGAGGCGTCGGCGGTCTGCGTGCAACACCCTGAGGTTCCAGGGGAATTGAGCAGGAGTCTGTCCAATGAGAACTACCAAGACGACATTGCGGGTTTGTGTCCGATCCCGCCGGACGCAGCGCCGCGGGGCGGTCGCGGCCATGACCGTGGTCAGCTCGGGCGTGCTGGTGGGCTTCGCGGCGCTGGCCATTGACGTGGGAAGGCTCTACAACGCCAAGGAGGAAATGCAGCGGACGGCCGACGCGACCGCCCTGGCCGGTGCCGCCAAGGTGCTGGACAAGCACCGGCTCATGGGTACGCCGGATACATCCGATGATCGCAACCTCATCCAGGCGGAGATTTCCCGTTTCGCCTCCCTGAACAAGATCGGCAACACGGCGCCGGCGGTCAGTTCCGCCGACGTCCTGGTCGGATACCTCACCGACCCCACCAATCTGTCCGAGCCGATCTCGACGAGCGATCCGAATCTGATCAACACGGTGCGGGTCACGATTCGGCGCGACAGTACGCTGAACGGACCGATCGGCCTCTGGTTCGCCCAGATCTTCGGCATCCGCAACGCCAGCCTGACCGCCACGGCGGCGGCGACGTTCAAGGACGGGGTCACCGGCTGGCGCGTGACCGCGCAGTCCGGCAACGCCGAGCTTCTGCCGCTGGCTCTGCACGTGAATGCGTGGAACAACCTGATCAACCGCGCGGGCACGGTGCGGGACAACTACAACTTCAACGAAACGACCAGGACGATCTCGTCAGGCGCCGACGGCATCCCGGAACTCAACCTGTACCCCGGGGCCGGCCCGACGCAGTTGCCGCCGGGCAACTTCGGGACCGTGGACATCGGCTCGCCGAACAACAGCACGGCCGACCTGTCACGCCAGATTCGTTACGGGGTGTCGGCGGAGGACCTGATGTGGTTCGGCGGCGAGCTAAAGCTCGGGCCGGACGGGACGTTGCTACTCAATGGCGACACCGGCCTCAGCGCCGGCATCAAAGATGACCTTGAGGCGATCAAGGGCCTGCCGCGTGCCATTCCGTTGTTCCGGTCCGTCACGGGGCCCGGAAACAACTCGATGTTCACCGTCGTCGGCTTCGCGGGCATTCGCATTCTGAACGTTCGGCTCACCGGGGCCATGAACTCCAAGGAGGTCGTGATCCAGCCCGCGTTCGTAGTGGACGACGCCGTCATTACCAGCAGCGGCGCCGGGCCGAGCTACTTTATCTACAAGCCGGTCACGCTGACCCGTTGACCGAAACAATACCGCGATCCGATTGGGACCAGGGGGCGGGCTCCGTAACAGGGCCTGCCCCTCGCCCTTTTGGCGGCGGGGCAGGCGCAAAAAAACGAAGCAGGCCGTACAATCTGGTCAGGCGCTCCGGAAAACCGGATTCACGTTGCTCGCGGCAAATGCCCTGACGCCCCGGGGACCAGGACCTTTCACCCGGTACTTGGGCCCGTACTGACCTGCTTCTACATCAAATATACCACGAGTTTTCCAAGTCGTCCAATCGTAGCGACAAGGCGGCCCGGGGCCTCGCCGGATAATCGTCGGCGCGTGCGATTCATTCGAATGCATGGCGTCGCGGCGCTTGACAGAAACGGGGCTGTGTCGTATAGTTACGTGTCTTTGAACAGCTTGCGACGTGCGGCTGTAAAGGCGACGTGTGGGCTTTTGTGCAGGCGCAGGGTAGTGGCAAAGCACTCAACGAAGACCAGGACGGGACCGAGGAGCAGCCCGAAGTCCAAGGCGGCAGTAAAGGCATCCGCCTTGGCGCGGAAGCCGGCAGGTCTGAAGCCGCCCGGCGGCAATGACAGCCCGAAGGCGACGACGCATCTGAAACCGGCCAAGCGCAAGCTCAAACGGTTGCCCCGCGAGGGAGTCCCTCAGCCCAAGATAACGTCCAAGAACCCCACGCAGGACGTTTCCGAGTCCGAATCCGCCGCGAAATCCAAGCTCACGCCGGAAGAGATCTCCGAGTTCCGAGACCTGCTTCTGGCAAAACGGAGAGAGATTATCGGCGACATGGGCCTCATGGCTGATGGTGCCCTCGGCGTCAATCGTCAGGATGCCGCAGGCGACCTTTCGCTTATGCCCCAGCACATGGCGGACCTTGGAAGCGATAACTGGGAGCAGGAATTCAACCTCGGCTTGATCGAGAATCAGCGTCAGGTGTTGCGCGAGGTAGACGAGGCCCTCCAGCGGATCGAAGACGGCACCTACGGAATCTGCGTGGCGACGGGCCGGCCGATCTCCAAGGCCCGCCTCCATGCGAAACCTTGGGCCAAGTACTGCATCGAGTACGCCCGGCAGCGAGAACGTCGCGGCCTGTCCTGATATCATAGCCCTTCGTGAGCCAGGACCCATCCGTCACCGAACCGCTGGCAGCGGAGTCATCGTCCGCAACGGCGTCCGCCGTGCGCGACGTGGCGAGCCATCTTCGGCTCTGGCCGATCGCCGTAGCCGGCCTTGCCCTCGATCTCTGGACCAAGCACTGGGCCTTCACGCACCTGGATCCCCGCCCGAACGAGGCCCTCCAGGTCATACCCCGCTTGCTCAGCTTCCGGCGTACGCTGAACGACGGCGCGCTGTTCGGCCTGGGCAAAGGTCTCTGGGCGGTGTTCCTCGTGGCGTCGGTGCTCGCGCTGGGATTCGTGTGGTATCTCTTTTCGCAGAGCACGCGGGACCGTCGCAGTCTCCATGTGGCCCTCGCCCTGATTCTCGCCGGCGCCCTGGGCAACCTGTACGATCGCGCGTTCGTCATCGTCGATGTCGTACGGACCAGGCACGGCAACTACACCGGGATCATCGTCCGCGAGACTGAGCACACCGTCGATCTCGGTACGTATCCGGACAAGAAGCTCGTGCAGCGGTTCCATCGCGATGTTGACGGGGCCACGGTGAAGCGGCAGGGCGTGGTCCGCGATTTCATCAAGGTAGAGCCCAGGTTCGGCATCGAGTTGTGGCCCTGGGTGTTCAACGTCGCCGACGTGCTGCTGGTTGTGGGCGTAGGGCTTCTGCTGCTGAATTTCTGGTGGGAGCGACGGGCCGCCCATCGGCAGACCGCCGGGGGCGGTCAGCCGACGGTCCCCGTCTCGTGATCCCGGGTCTCCGGCAGGATGGTTCCCTGCTCATGGGCGCGGCCTTCACTACCGCCGACGAGAAATGGATGAGGCGGGCCCTCGATCTGGCGGCCCGCGGCCAGGGCTCCGTCGAGCCGAACCCGATGGTCGGATGCGTGGTTGTGCGCGGCGGCCGCGTCATCGGCGAAGGGTATCACCGCCGCTTCGGCGGGCCCCACGCGGAGGTCGAGGCCCTGCGGCGGTGCGGCGGCCGTGCCCGTCACGCCGATGTCTACGTCACGCTTGAACCCTGTTGCCATTTCGGGAAGACGGGCCCCTGTACGGAGGCACTGCTGGCGGCGGGCGTGCGGCGCGTCGTGGCGGCCATGCCGGACCCGTTCCCGCAGGTAAGCGGCCGGGGTCTTTGCACCTTGCGCCGGGCCGGGGTGAGGGTAGCCGTGGGGCTCTGCCGGCGGGAGGCGGAGAAACTCAACGCGCCGTACCTGAAGCTGCGTCGATCGGGTCAGCCCTGGGTCATCCTGAAATGGGCGCAGAGCCTCGACGGACGGATCGCCACACGGACCGGCGACTCCCGTTGGATCAGCGGCGCCCGGTCGCGCCGGTGCGTACACGATCTTCGCGGACGCGTAGACGCCGTCGTGGTGGGCATCGGCACGGTGTTCGCCGACGATCCCCTGCTGACGTGCCGTTCCGGCCGCATCCGGCGAACGGCGGTGCGCGTCATCCTCGACAGCCGTCTGCGCATCCCGCTGCGATCGCGACTGTTGCAGACGGCCCGCCGATGGCCGGTGCTCGTCGCGACCACGCACGAAGCGGCTCGCCATCAGCGTCTGCGGGCGAAGCGGATAACGGCAGCGGGGGCGGAAATCCTTGCCGTTCGCTCGCACGGCGGGCGCGTGGATCTGAAGGCCCTGCTGGCCGGGTTCGGCCGTCGGGAAATGACCAACGTCCTGGTGGAAGGCGGCTCGGAGGTCCTCGGCGCGTTTGCGGATCGGCGACTGGCCGACGAGGCCTGGGTATTCGTCGCCCCCCGCCTCATCGGCGGGCGCGCCGCGCCGGGCGCTCTCGGGGGCTCAGGGCCCGCCACCATGGCCGACGCCCCCGTCGTGGCCGTCACATCGTGCGATTCCGTGGGCAAAGACCGGCTCTACCGTTTCCGCTGGCCGTCGCACGGCCGATGAACCGTCGGGTGCTCGAACCTCTTCTTTTGCTCGCGTGCCGGGACGGCGGTTACTTCTTCTCGGCCGGCGTTGCCAGCTGCTCCTCTTCGGGACGCGTGGGTTCAGGATGGGCCTTGCGGAACTCGGCCATGCCGGGCGGTTCCGGGAAGGCCTTGGTGTCGTCGTAGCCGCGGGCTTCGCACTGGGCCTTGAGGTACGCGGCGACGTCGGGGTCTCTCCAGGCAAAGCGTTTGATCTCCGTATCCTCGGCCTGCCAGACCGTCGCGCGCAGCAGCAGCGACGGCGTGTAGACGAGGAAGTCCCGCAGGGCGTCGCCGCGCATTTCGTTGAAGGGCGGGAGGCGCAGGCGGCCCTGTCGGTCGTCGGCCTTGTCCGCCATGTAGGTCTTCCAGACGAACTGCGCGCGCTCCACCTGCCGGGCGTGCGCCGTCCCGTCGCCCTCCGCCAGCGACAGCATCGCCCCGCTGAGGAACGAGTGGATCAGGGCCAGGGCATCCTTGTACGACTCCGACAGTGACTTGACCTCGCCGAGGACGAATGCGTCGAGGCCGATCAGGTAGCGCTGCTTCGTGGAGCCGTCGATCTCCTTGTAGTTGTCGCGGAGGTATGCGTAGTACTGTTCGGCCGAGGCGCGGTCTCCCCGGGCGTAGAACAGGACGATCGCCTCCTCGAGCGTGTTGATGTGGCCGCTCTTAAGCATCTCGCCCGCCGTGCGGCCGACGTTCTCGCCCGGGTCGGCGTGGACGGGCCCCAGGGCGAGGAACATCCGGTGCATCGGCGCGACCATGCGAAGATCCGGCAGAAGCGACAGGGCCGAGCGGTTCGGCTTGTCGCGATTGAGTTCAAAGACCAGCCGCCCGCGCTTGCAGAAGTTCATGAGGCTGAAGCAGGTGTAGCGGTCGGTGTTGAGGAGGTCCGCCTCCGAGACGTTCTTGAGCTTCCGGCCCTGCTCCACGCCGTACCGCGACCAGTAGATGGCGTGGCTTTCCGGCAGCCGCCAATCGAGCGGGACGAGGAGATCCTTCTCGCCGGGCACGAGGTTCGTCATCAGCGACAACATGTAGGCCGGGTCCATCCGGTACTGCTCGCGGAGGACCTTCGCGCGGAGGTAGGCGACAAGGGCGTCCGCCAGCGGCGTCGGAATGGCGCGGAAGGCCTCGACGAACGCCCGGTCCTTTTCGTCCGGCGGGGCCGCCTGTCGGCGATACCGCGCCAGCATCAGTTCCGTCCCCTCGATCAATCGGCCGTACCGGGCGAAGAAAGAGGTTTCCAGCGGGTGCGGGCCCCGGCTGGACTGCCATTTCGCATGGACGTCCACGCCGGCGGCACGGAGCGCATCGACATGAGGCAGGATGTCCGGGTGTCGGGCCGCGAAGGCATCCCACGCGGCGGGGGCCTCGGCAATCGGCCGGAACGTGTCCACGACCACCTGGGCGCTGGCCGTCAGCGGCGGGGCGCCGAGCAGATTCTCGAAGATCGCCGCCCACTCGCGCTTGTAGTAGAAATGCATGTCGTCGAGCATGTCGCCGACCTTGTGGAAGATGATCCACGACAGCTCTTTGTACAGCCCGATCGCACGCGGGTTGTTCGGGATCCCTTCATCGCGGAGCAGCCGGATCCCGCCGTACACCCAGTTCCACCGCTCTTCCGGCGTGTGCGTGGCGACGGAGATGTTGTACGACATGTTCCAGGCCATGTTGGCCCACACGGTCGAGAAACGGGGGTAGAGCGTGCAGATCCACCGCGAGATCTGGTCCAGCTCCGCGTACTTGCCTTCTTCCTTCTGTTGATCGAGCCGTATCCAGAGGATATCCACGGCCAGCGCGCGGAAAGGGCCCGCGACCGCCGTCGCCCAGGCGTACTTGGGCGGCACGTACTTGATGTCGGCGTGCGTGACGAGCTGGAGCTTCGCCCGCTGCTGGTTGATGGGCCGTTGAAGGATCGCCGTGGTCGCCAGGAACACGACGCCGATCACGACGGCGACGATCTGGATCAGCCTGTCGTTCCGCTGCGCCTGCGCGCGGTCGAGCAGGTATCGGGGGATCTCGGCGTGCATGTCCGGCAGCGAGGTCATGCGATCACCCGTGCCAGTTCCCGTCTCGTGAAGATCACACAGGCGAGGAACCCGAGCACAACCGCCCGCGTGAAGACCAGCTCGACCGCGCCGATGATGAGCCACATCAGCGTGACCACGCGGCCGTCCGCGAGCGTGGGCCCCGGGTCAAACCGGGCCAGGTCGGTGATCATCCACACAAACCCGCTTCCGAGGGCCCGCAGCGGCGGTCCCAGGATCCAGAGCGGGTCGCTCTGGCCTTCGGTGGGCTTTACCCACTCCAGCGAGTCCCCCAGAAAACCGACGCTGATCGAGCAGAAGAAGATGAGCAGGGTTGCCATGCACGCGATCGGGAAGGAGACATAGGAGGAGAAGAACAGCCCGACGGCGGCCAGGAACACCAGCCGCCAGGCGATCAGCACGAGGGCGCGCGTCAGGTTCCACCCGAAGCCCCCGAGGCCGTACACCAGTTCCATCCGCCCTTCCTCACCGGAGAAGCGGAGCGTGGATCTGGCGTCGCGGTTGTGGATCTCCAGCCGCAGGATGCCCTCGTCGCTGACGCAATCGGCCGGAATCTGCACGACGTGCTGGCGGCCGGCGAGGTCGTTCCGCGCCATCTGCACGACGCGGGTGCCCTCGCTGGGATCGCCGGCCACCCAGATCATGGGCCAGGGTTCATCCTCCGGGACGCCGCCGGGGGCCGCCTTGTAATAAATGTTCACCACCTTGTCGGGCGACCGGTCCACGAGCAGATCCTTGAACAGGTAGACGCGGAACCCGTCCGGCGGGACGCTGTAATACGCGATTTCCAGCTCCAGGCGGATCTCGGTGCGTTTCTTGTCGAGATCCTCGCCGGGCCGTAACCGGTCCTCGGACCGGAGCTGGCGGATCCGTTCCTCAACCTGGCGCGTGAGATCCGGGCATTTCAGCGGTACGCCCGCGCGGGCGGCCAGCACCTCCTGATCGACCCCCACCCGGTCCGTCTCGCTGGCCGCGGGCAGTGTGCTCAGGTACCGGGCGAAGCCGTAGATGACGACCCCCGAGGCCGTCAGAAGCACGGCATTCAGCACGAAGATGCCCAGCCACTTGCCGAGGACGAACTGCCACCGGGGAATCGGCTTCACCGCGACGAGCTGGATGTAGTTCTCGCGGACTTCGTTGCTGAGCGCCCAACAGGCCAGGAAGATCGTCAGCATGCTGAGCAGGAACATCACCACCCAGACCGACCAGGAGAGAAACATCTGGATGCGGCTCTTGAGCGTGACCCCGTCGCCGGTGACGGTGAACAGCCACAGCAGGAGGATCGCCAGAATCAGGATGAAGACCACGGCGATCTTCATCCGGATGCCTTCGCGAATCGTCTGCCTCGCGACCGCCCACGTGCGCTTCATGGCGAATCCGTTACTCCTCGGCCCGGTTCCTGCCCAGCAGCGAGTCGATCACACTCTGATCGGCCTGCGGCCTGTCGGACGGCGTCTCGGCCGCCGGCGGCGGCGTTGTCGTCGGCGCGGCGGCCGGCGGCGCGACGGCGGGCGTGACCAGTTGTTCGATCACTTCGCGGCTCATCGCCGGGGCCTCCGCCGAGACGGGGCCCTCGACGACGGCCTCGGCGGCGGCCGGCTCGGTCCTGCCCGCGGTGACGAGCGAGTCAATCAGTTCGCGGCCGCCCGGCTTCGCCGGCCGCTCGGTGAGGAATGCCGCCACCCCGCCGCCCCCAAGGGCGCCGGACGTCTTCTGCTGCGTCTGCTCGGCCTCCCGGACGACACGGATGAAGAACGTCTCGAGTCGGTCCTCCGGCGCGGCAACGTCGAGGACCTGCTTGTTCTCCTCTTCGCGAATGACTGCCTTGACCCGCTCGATCGTCCGCGGCGAGAGCTTCTCCGACGTGATCTGCGTCAGCTCGGTCCGGCTCAACAGCTCTCGTACGCTGCCGAGCTTCTGCTGCCGACCCCCGTAGAGAATGCAGACCCGGTCGCACACGTCCTCGACGTCCGCCAGCAGGTGGCTGCTGAGCAGGATCGTCTTCCCGTGCTCGCGGTTGAGCTTCTGGATCAGTTCCTTGATCTGGGCGGTCCCGATCGGATCCAGTCCCGTCGTGGGCTCGTCCAGAATCAAGAGGTCAGGGTCGTTGATGAGCGCCTGGGCCAGGCCGATCCGGCGGGCCATGCCCTTGGAGTATTCCCCGATGCGGCGCCGCGACTCCCGCTCGAGGCCGACCATCCGCAGAAGCTCATCCACGCGCCGCCGGCGGTCCGGCCGGGCGAGTTGGAACAGCCGCCCGTAATAGTCGAGCGTCTCCGCGGCGTTCAGAAAACGATAGAGGTAGGACTCCTCGGGCAGGTAGCCGATCCGTTCCTTGACGGCAACGTCCGTCGGTGCGCGGCCGAAGACGGCGGCACGCCCGCGGGTCGCGTAGAGCAGGCCCAGCAGGATCTTGATCGTCGTGCTCTTGCCCGAGCCGTTGGGACCGAGCAGGCCGAAGACCTCGCCCGCGCGGATCTCGAGATCGAGGTTGTCGACCGCCTTGACCCGGTTGCGATACCAGAAGTCCTTGAAGATCTTGGTCAGTCCGGCCGTCTGCACAACGGGCGGGGCGTTCTGCATCATAGGCGTTCCATCCCGGCGGCCCCGTCAGGGCCGGTTGGTCTCGGGTTTCAGTTGCCTGTCCAGCATCTCCTTCTGCTGCACCGGGTCGCGGTTGAGCCACATCACGAACTGGCGGACGCCGTCGGGCAGGAAGAATCGCGTCACCCCGTTGCTCGCGTAGATCTCGCGTTGGGTCTGCTGCCACATGCGGTCCCGCAGGAGCGTCGGGTTCCGGTCGTACTTGGGCTTGAGTTCGCGGAGCGTGTCGGCGTCGGCGCGGGCCTGCCGGACGATCTGGTCCCGCTGGGCGAGGGCCGTCTTCACGACGTCCGCGGCGCTCCCGCGGGCCTTCGTGAGCAACAGCTCATTGATGTGAGCCTCCAGCCTCTCGAGTTCCGCCTCGGGCTGCCTGGCAAGCCGGGCGCGCTCGTACTCGCGGATCGCGTCGGTGATCACGCCGTGGGCCTCGCCGGCCGTCTCGTTCAGGATCTTGTCGCGCTCCTGCTCGGCGGCCTTGATCGCCGACTGCTTGCGGTTCTGCGCGCTGACCACGGCGTTGAACTCGTCGCGCACCTGCAGGGGCTGGTAGGGCGTACTGTTCAGCCGTTCGATCCGGATGCCGCTGCGGATCTCGTCGAGCCTGCGCTGGGCGTCTTCCTGAACAAGGGCCCGGAAGGCGCTCTGATCGGTGAAGGCGATATTGTCCACCGTGGACCGGGCCGCCATGGCCACGCTGGCGGCATCGAAGAGCGACTCGATCGTCGCCCGTTCGTCCTCGACGTTCTGCACGTATGCCAGCGGATCGGTGATCCGGTATGTCAGCTTCCAGAGCACGTGCACCAGTTCGCCGCCCTGCCCGCGGGGGCCGGTGCCGGGGTCCACGGCCGTCAGCAGGGCGCCGTCCACCCCCGGTTCGAGGTACTGGCGCGAGGCGAAAAGCTGCGAAAGCGGCCGGGTCTCCTCGTCCTTGGCCAGCCTCATCCAGAAGGAACGGACCTCGAGTTCCTTCGTGTACGTCGGCACGCGGGTCTTCTGGTCGATCGGGTAAGGGAAGGCCACATGGAAGCCCGGCTTGCGAAGGTCGCCGCTGAGCCGGCCGAATCGCGTGAGGACCGCCACCTCGTTCTGGTCCACGATGTAGAACCCGCTGCCGAGGAAGCACGCGACCACCACGATCATGATGACCTTCAGGACCCGGAAGCTGGCCCGCAGGGCGTCCGCCAGCGACTGGTTCGCCGGGTCGAGCGGTTCCTCGATGACGGCGAGCGATCGGGGCGCCTGCGCCTCGTCATGGTCGTGGTCGTGCCCGTGGTCGTGCCCGTGATGATGGTCAAAGGGATCAGCCATGCTCATCGTCCGTTATTCGTTGGTTCGCCGCTGCGTTCGCCCCGCGCGGGCGGGGCCTCGCACGCCGTGTTACGGTTGCTCGCCTCCCGGCAGGACGTTCGTGCCGACGCTGCCCCCGAGGCCGCCCGCGGGCCGCGTCGTCGGCCGCACCGCCCCGGCATCCCTGAACTCCGTAAACGGGTACTGGTTCCACGTCAGAACGATCGTGGTGCGGTCCTTGAGGATCTCCTTCAGCTTGTTGAGCCGGTCGAGGAACATCGCGAGCGACTCGTCCTGCTGGAGAACCTTGTAGTACTCCGCGGCGCGGGCGTTGCCCTCGGAACGGTACTTCTGCGCCAGGCCCGCCGCGAAGGTCAGAATCGTGTCGGCCTTGCTCTTCGCCTCCGTGGTGATGTTGACCTTCTCCGACTCGCCCTCCGACTCATATTTCTGGGCCAGGGCCCGCCGCTCCGCCTTCATGCTCTCGAAAACCGCCTCCGTCACGTCCTGCGGCAGTTCCAGCCGCTTCAGGCCCACCGACTCGATCGCCACGCCGTACTGCGAGGACGCGTCCGCGTGGACGCGTTCGCGGATCTGCTTTTCGATCTCGTCGAACTTCAGCTCCATCGGGTTCTTCGAAACAAGCTGCGAAAAATCGTACCGGCCGAGCACTTCCTTCTGGTGCGTCTCCACGAGCGTACGAAGCCGCCGCTCCGCCTCTTCCGTGCCGCCCCGGAGGCTCGTCAGGAACTTGTACGGGTCCGCGACCCGCCACCCCGTGAAGGAGGTGACGATCACGGTCTTCTTGTCGCGCGTCGCCGTCTGCTCGGTGTGCGTATCGAGCGTCTGGATGCGCGCGTCGTAGATGTCCACGTCCTGGATCGGCCACGGCCATTTCCAGTAGAGCCCCGGCTCCTTGATGACGTCCTTCTCCGTCGCCTTGCCGAAGGTCTTGAGCACGGCGACATCCGTGAACCGGACCTGGAACGTGACCATGTACAACGCCAGGATGACGACCAGAACGACCCCGGTGATGATGGATGGCAGACTCTTGTTCATACGGCTGAATCTCCACGCGATTCCGCGATCATTTCGCTCCCGACGCGCCCTGCAGGGCCGCGTCCATGGCGCCGATGCTCGGATCCGTCAGCAGAAGCTGGTAGACCGGTTCGACGTCGGTGGCCATGAGATACTTGCGGACCTTGACGAGCCCCTCGCTCAGGGCCGTCAGGTACTTCCGCACCTTGTAGATGCGCGGCGCCGCCCGGTACACCGGAAGCTCCTGCGCCAGCGTGTCCGCATCGGCCCGCGCCGAGTTGATCATCGCCCACATCTCCGCCCGGGCCTCGGCCACGAGCTTGGCCGCTTCCCCCCGGACCTGCGTCAGCAGCATGTCATCGATCTGCGCGCGAACCTGCTCGGCCGCCGCGGGGTCCGCGCCCTTCTCGTTCAGCGACGCGATCAGCGCGGCCAGTTCGTTCGCCCGCGCCACGTCGCCGCAGACCTTCGAGAGGATCTTGTTCCGCTCCGCCTCGCCGGTCCGGATCGCCGCCTGCTTCTTCGATTCCGCCCCGACGACCTGCTCGAACTCCTTCGCCACCTCGCTCGGCGGGTGCACGCCCTGGAGCCCGAGCGTGACGATCTGCACGCCCATGCCCAGCGCGTCCGCCTTCGTCTGGATGAGCCGCCGGAGGTCGTTGGCCATCCGTTCGCGGTCGGCCCCGATGACCTGGTCCACGTCCACGCCGGCGCTGTAGAGAACCAGCTCGCGGTACGCCAGCGACTCAAACATCTTCTCCGGCTCCGCGTATCGCGTCCGCCATGCCTGCACGTCCCTGATCCGGTACTGAATCGGCATGGCCACGCGCAGGAGACTGACGGCCACGCTTCGCTCCGAAGACAACCCCGCGGCCGGCGGCTCGACCGGAGCGCCGGCGTCGGCCCCCGCCGGCCGTGAAGCGGGCCCCTGCGACGTCCCGGCCGTCGCGACGAGCACCGTGAGTTCCGGCACGGTGGGGTGCTTGACCGTCCAGACGAGCGCCTTCTTGAGGTCCTCCTGCCCGGTCTCTTCCCGGATGCCGATCATGGCGTACTGCACCTGCTGCGCCGGATACCGGTACACCTTCGACACCGGCCACGGGTACTTCACGTGCAGGCCCGGCCCCAACGCATCCACCCGCGGCAGGCCGTCTTCGCCGACGTCGCCCGCGACCGCTCCCCCCGTCTGCAGCGGCCGGCCGAACCGTTCGATGATCGCCACCTCGCCGGGATTGACGATCACCAGGCAGGACATCGCAAACATGGTGATCACGGCGAAGCAGATGACGGGCGTGATCGCCCGCTGCATCAGCTTGTAGAACCAGGTCGAGCTGACCTCGAAGCCGAACTGGTAGTTCAGGGCTTCGGCGATGCTGTGCGCAATTCCGCCGGGCTCGCAGAAAAGCCCGAGGAGGCGGCTCTCGAACGCCGGCCTGGGCTCCTCGTCCGGCCGTCGGGGCCGGTAGAAATCGAGTACCAGGTTCAGCAGGAACTCGACCGCCAGCACGAACATCATGATCCGGATGGCGTAGGCCAGCACGCGCTCCGGCACGAGCATCTGGAAGTGGACGAGTCCCAGCGTCACCGCCACCGCGACGCTGACCAGCGCGTTGCCCATGAGGTACGCGGCGCCGGCCCGCAGCATCCGCCACTCCGCCTGGCGGGCCATGCCCGTCGCGTACCGGCTGAACAGGAAGGAAAAGAACGCCCCGCCGATGACAAACGCGAAGGACAGCGTCTCATTGGACGGTACAGGCCAGACCTTGTCGTAGACGCTCGTCTTCCACGACCAGGAGTACATCCCGCCCCAGAGGCACAGCTTGATGATCGTCAGGACCGCAAAGATCGGCAGCAGCCATCGGTACATCCACCGCAGCCGCCGCCGGGCCAATTGCAATTGTTCGTCGCCCACGAACAGGGCCGCCCCCGCCCCGCTGGATTCCCGCTCCTGCCGAAGCTGGTCCGCTTCCAGCGCCTCCTCCCGCACGAGCTGCTTCTGCTTGCAGACCAGCCAGAGGCAGATCCAGATCAACGTGCCGCTGCCGGCCAGGAGGGCGGCTGCCTGCGTTGCCTCCGATCCGTTCCAGGCGGCCAGCAACGCCAGGAACGCCGTCAGCAGCAATTGGTACCAGAAGCCAAGCAGGCTGACGATCCTTGCACGCTTTTCAGGCCATGTGCTCGTCATGGGCAGTGTTCTCGGAACCGCAGATTGTTACCAAGTCCTCCCAAACCCCGGCGGCGGCCCAACGTACCACAAGGCAGTGATTGCTCGCCGGGGCCGTTAGCTTACAATGGGGGCCGCAGGTTGCCAAGCGGCTCGGCCGGGCGGTCGGCCGGATGAAATCGCCGGGCGTCCAGGGTTTTGCGAATTCGCCATGTGGACCAAGCTCTTCAGTGTTGCGGCCAACTGTTTCACCGAGACGATCCGCCAGCCGATTTACGGCGTGATCTTGTGCGTGACCGCCGCGATTCTCGTGCTCAACGTCGGGTTGAGCATGTTCACGCTCGACAGCGACGACAAAATCCTCAAGGACATCGGGCTTTCTACGCTCCTGATGAGCGGTTTGTTCTTGGCGGCCTTCAGTGCGGCCGGTGTGATCGGTCGGGAAATTGAAAACAAGACCGTTTTGACCGTCGTCAGCAAGCCCGTCAGCCGTCCGGTATTCCTCGTTGGCAAGTTTCTGGGGCTCGCCGGGGCTCTGACCCTTGCCTGGTATCTCGGTTCCTTGGTCTTTCTCCTCACCGTTCGCCACAGGGTCATGGAACGCAGTTCCCAGAACTTCGACATGCCGGTGATCGTGTTCGGCTTTGGGGCCGTGTTGGCAACGGTTCTGATCGGCGCGTTCTGTAACTATCTTTACGGAACGGAGTTTACGTCATTTGCCATCAAGCTGGTCACGCCCTTGCTCACGATCGCCGCGCTGCTTGTATGCCTGATCGACCCACAATGGAAGCTTCAATCGTTCGCAAAAGACTTCATTGACAATCAGATTATTGCCGCCGTCACGCTGGTTTTCCTCGCGGTTCTGGTCTTGACGGCCATTGCCGTGGCCGCGTCCACGCGCCTGAGCCAGGTCATGACCCTCGCGGTCTGTACAGGCATCCTGCTGCTCGGACTCGTAAGCGACTATCTCTTCGGTCGCCACGCCGACACCAACGTGGTCGCCCAGATCGCTTACTGGATGGCCCCGAACATCGGCTTCCTCTGGGTGACCGATGCGATCACGCAGGGAAATCCGATCACGGTCCAATACGTCGGGATCGCTTCTCTCTATGCGCTGGCCTACACCGCCGCTGCGGTGTGTTTCGGGGTCGCCCTGTTCCAGAGACGCGAGGTTGGCTGAGCCCGGTTTTCCGGCTTACGGCTGTCGTGCAAGTGGATGCCTTGGCCCGTGGGAAGAAACACGGGCCGGGCGGCAACGGTATGGCCATGTTCGGCCAGCCGGGCAGACTTGGCGCGACGTCGTGGCGCCGGTTGAGCCATCTTGTGTCGGAATTACACGAATCGGTCGCGCCGTGCTCGAAAGGAGCAATCGGATGCTTCATCGAATGCTATGGCTCGGGGGAATCCTCGGAGCGGTCGCGGTATTCTCGCTCGTGCAGGCACAGGAGCAGGGCCGACCGCGAAGGAACACAGGCGCCGCGCAGGGACCGGATCGTCCCGCGGGCCGGGGCGGCTTCGATCCCGCTCAGATGCGGGAACGCACGCTGAACTACGTCAAGGAGCAGCTTGGCGCCACGGACGAGGAATGGAAGGCGCTGAAGCCGAAGGTGGAGAAGGTGACGGCACTCCAGCGGGATGCTCGACCCGGCATGGGCGGCTTCGGCTGGCGTCGCGGCGGCGAAGAGGGTGGCCCGGCGGCCAGCCCCGTGGACAAGGCGCAGGGCGAGCTGCGCACCCTCCTTGAAGACAAGAACGCATCGGCGAGCGACATCGCCGCGAAGGTGGCCGCGCTGCGGGAGGCCCGGAAGAAGGCCCGCGCCGAACTCAGCGCCGCCCAGAAGGCCCTCAAAGAGGCCGTGAACCCGCGGCAAGAGGCCGTGCTCGTGCTGAACGGCATGCTCGAGTAGCGTCCAGGCAAAGCGGCGTCGCGCCGTTGCTGTTCAGAATGTGCGGGCGTGGGGAAGGGTTCAGTCGCCGGTGACGATCGTCCCCACCTTCGCGCCGAGGACGACCTTCTTCATGTTGCCGGGCTTCTTCATGTTGAAGACGATGACCGGGACGTGCTTCTGACGGCACAGGTCCATCGCCGAGAGATCCATCACGCCGAGCTTTTTCGTGAGGACCTGACTGTAACTGATTCGCGGATAGAAGGTTGCCTTCCTGTCCTTCATCGGGTCGGCGCTGTAGACGCCGTCCACCTTCGTGGCCTTGAGGACGGCGGCGGCGTTGACCTCGAGGGCGGCGAGGGCCGCGGCGGTGTCGGTCGTGACGAACGGTCGGCCGGTGCCCCCGGCGAGGATGACCACGCGGCCCTTCTCAAGGTGGCGGATGCACCGCCGTCGAATATAGGGTTCGCAGACGGACGCAATGTGGACGGCGGACATCACGCGCGTCGGCAGCCCCAACGCCTCTAACGCCTCCTGCAATGCGAGGGCGTTGATGACCGTTGCCAGCATGCCCATGTGGTGGGCGGTGGCTTCGGGAATACGGGCCTGCCGGGTCGCCGACGAGCCGCGGAGAATGTTGCCGCCCCCGACGACGATCGCGACCTGGGCACCGGCACGGACGACCTCGCGGATCTCGCGGCCCGTCCGCTCGAGTTCGTCGGCGTCGAGGCCGAACCCGCCGGGTCGGCACAGGCTCTCGCCGCTGAGTTTCAGAATCACGCGTTCGTATGTCGGACGTGCCTTCCCGGCCATGGCGATTTCTCGGTCGGGGCGAGTTCCGCTCACCCCATGAAGAAGGCCGCTTTCGCGGCCTTCCTGGTTCGGGTCACTCGCCCACTTCAAGCCGCCGGTACGCGGCGATCCGCACATCGCCGTACTTCGCCAGCAGCTTCGTGATGTTTCCTTTGAACTTGTCCTGGTTCGCGAATTCCTGTTCGAGCAGCACGTGCTCGGCGTACCAGCGGTTCAGCTTGCCGATGACGATCTTGTCCACGAGGTTCTCGGGCTTGCCGGCCTGGAGCGCGAGGGTCTTCGCGATGTCTTTCTCTTTCTCGATGAGGGCCGGGTCCACGTCTTCGCGCCTCAGGGCGGTCGGCTTCATCGCGGTGATGTGCATGCACAGGTCGGCCAGCAGTTCGTCGTCGCCCGCCGTGCCGTCGATCTGCAGCAGCACGCCCACCTTGCCGTTGAAATGCACGTAGCTCGCAAGCCGGCCCTGGAGCTTCTCGACGCGAACCAGCTGCATGTTCTCGCGGATCTTGTTCACGAGGTCGGTCAAAAGATCCTTGCACGTCCGCCCGGGGGCCGACGGCGCGGGCAGGGCCCACGCCGCGTCCGGCGTGACGGGCCCGCTCGCGGCGGCGGCGGCCTGAGCGATGGCCTCTGCGAGGGCCTTGAACTCCGGGTTGTTGGCCACGGGGGCCGTCTCGCAGCGGAACTCGATGATCGCGCCGGCGCCCTTGGCCCGATCGATGCAGCAGGCGATGCGGCCTTCGGTGGTCTCGCGGCCGGCACGCTTGTCGGCGGCGTCGGCCCCGCGCTTGCGGAGGATCTCGACGGCCTTGTCGGCGTCCCCGTTGGCCTCGGCGAGGGCGCTCTTGCAATCCATCATGGGCAGGCCGGTGCGGTCCCGAAGGGCCTTCACGGCGGCGGCGGTGATCTCAGCCATGGAATCTCGACTCCTTCCAGTGTCGATGTTGAACAAAGGCCCCGGCCCAGTTCAGCCGAGGCCTGTCGTATTCCCGAAACTCGCTATCGAAACAGCCCCTCGCAGCCCCCCTAAGAGACCGCGACGGACGGCCCCGCCGAATCCGATGCCGGTTGGTCGGTCCCCTCGGCGGCCGCCACCGGTCCGCCGGGTTCTTCTGCGGCCGGGGCTTCGCCGTCCGCACGGGCGGTGACGCTTCTGGCCCGCCTCTGCGGCCGCGCGACGGCCTCGCCTTCCGCCGACGGGGTGACACGGCCTCGCTTGCCCTCCTCGACCGCCTGGACGAGCTGCTCGATGATGATGGCGATCGCGCGCATCGCATCATCGTTGCCGGGGATCGGGATGTCCGCGAAGTCCGGGTCCGAGTCGGTGTCGATCAGGCACACCGTCGGGATGTTGAGCTTGCGGGCTTCCTTGACGGCAATGTGCTCGCGGCGAACGTCCACCACGACGAGGGCGCCGGGCAGGCGGTTCATGCGGCGGATGCCGGAGAGGTTTCGCTGGATCTTGCGGCGCTCGCGCGTCAGCGTGGCGATCATCTTCTTGCTGTAGTCGCCGGTCCTGCCGTCGCGTTCAATCGCCTCGAGTTCTTCGAGCCGCTGAAGCCGGGAGCGGATCGTACGGAAGTTGGTCAGCGTTCCTCCGAGCCATCGCTCGGTGACGGAATGCATGCCGCAGCGCTCGGCCAGCTTCTCGATGGTGTGGCGGGCCTGCCGTTTGGTGCCGACGAACAACACGTCATCGCCCCGTGCGACCACCTGCGCGAGAAACTTCTTGGCCCGCAGCAGACCCTTCAGCGTCTCACGGATGTCGATGATGTGAATCAGATTTCGCTTGCCGAAGATGAACGGGGCCATCTTCGGATTCCACCGGCTTACGCGGTGTCCGAAGTGAACGCCCGAATCAATCAGCTGGCGGACCAGCTCCGACGCCAAACAGCACCTCCACGCAGTAGAAGAACCACTCGCACCAAAATCCTGCGAATCAGGCAGTCTAAGCGACCCGTCCGCCGAAATCAAGGCGCGCATCCGGGGGCCGGCGGCCCAGCGGCCGTGCTTGCCCGCGAAGGGGTGAGAGGATACCGTCTCGGGGGACTGTCTGGCAAGGGCGCCTCTGCGGCAGATTGCGGAATCGCGGCCGGGGCGACCGCGGACGACGAGGACCGACGTGCCCAGGGCCCCCCTCCATTTGCCCGGTTTTTCAGCCACTTCGTCCGGGGGACAGGGTAGGTCCCTGGCCTCTCCTTATGCTGACGGATCGCCAACCGTATTCCTCTCCGCCCTGGAACCGAGCGCCGACCAGCACGCGGCAGGTCTGATAAATGCAATACGGCAAGTTCGGCCGCAGACCCGGTTTGTCGGGATTGCCGGGCCCCGGATGCAGGCCGCAGGCTGCGAACCCCTGTGGGACATGACCGGGCGTTCGGCCATGCTGTTGGGCGTCCTGGGGATTGCGGGGGAAGCCCTCGGTCTGTTCCGCCGTATTGACCGGCTCTTTGCGGCCGGCATCGCAGATGTTTTCGTGCCGGTGGATTCACCGACATTCAACCTCCCGGTGGCCCGGCGGGCCAAGGCCCGGGGACTGCCTGTCGTGTATTTCATCGCCCCGCAGGTGTGGGCCTGGGCCGAGTTCCGGGTCCGCAAGGTGCGGCGCCGGACGGACCGTCTGGCCGTGATCCTTCCGTTCGAGGAAGAGTACTTCCGACGGCACGGCGTTGATGCGGCCTACGTCGGGCACCCGCTCATCGAGTCGCTGTCGCGGCGGATCGTGGACCAGCAGGGTGTTGAACATTTCCGGGCGTCCGGATCGCCGGTCGTGGCGTGCCTGCCCGGTTCCCGGCGGCACGTGGTGGACGAGGTGCTCCCGGGCCAGATCGAGGTTTGCCGGCGGATCGTCGCGCGTCATCCGGGCGCGGGGTTTATCTTCTCGGCCGCGAATGAGGATCTCTCGCGCCGCATCGAGGCCGCGATTCGCGAGGTCTCGGGGACGTTTCGGTTTCAGGTCCAGACCGGCCGCAATGCCGAGGCAATTTCGGCGGCCGACCTCGTCCTGGTGGCCTCCGGCACGTCCACGCTCGAGGTCGCGTACTACCGTCGTCCGATGGTGGTGATGTACAACGCGTCCAAGTGGGGTTACCGGCTGATCGCCCGGTGGCTGATTCGGACAAAACACCTGTGTCTCGTGAACATCCTGGCGGGGCGGCCGCTGGTGCCGGAGTTCATGCCGTACTACGACTCCGTAGATCCGATCGCCGATGCGGCGCTGGCGATTCTCGGCGACTCGCGTCGCCGCGAAACGATGGTGGCGGGCATGGACGAGTTGATTCGGCGGCTCGGTTCGCATCATGTGGCGGAAGAGGCGGCGGGGATCGTGTTGGATGCGTGGGAGGCGGCGAGCCGGGACGGACGGCGGCGCCGTGCCGGCCCGCGCGGTTCCCGGCACCGTGTGTGGTAGCTACGATAGAGCCATATGACCCTGCGACGCCGGTTGCTTCTGGTCTACCTCATCATCGTGGTTCTCAGTTCCACGACCGTGGGGATCGCCGTCAACGAACTGCTCTACTCGCGGCAGGTCGTCGAGGACCTGGAGCGGTGGCAGGACATCATGCTCAACGTGGAGAAACTGCGGACCGCGTTCGCGCGAGACCTCCTGCGGACGCCGTCGAGCCAGCCCGCTTCGCGGCCTGCGGCCGATGAGGAGTTCATTGACAACGAGGAAGAGGATTTCACGACCCTCATCGGCGCCGTCCGCAAGGCGTACCGGCCGTATCCCGACTTTCTCGATGCCCACGTCACGATGAGTCGGTTGCAGGCGGCTTACAACGAATGGCGCCAGTCGGCGCTCGCCGGGGGGACAGGCCGCGCCGAGCGCGCCCGAAACGCGAATGTGCTGCTGGACCTGCTGATGGGCCAGATCGATGCGCAGCGCAAGGCTCTGACGCAATCCGCTTACGCACAGAGCCAGCGAACGCTGACGCTGCTGGTTCTCGCCATTGCCCTGACGGTGATTCACCTTGGCATCGTCGGGGCGATTCTGCGGCGCTGGCTCCTGCGCCCGATGGAGCAGTTGGGGCGCCAGGTGGCGTCGCTCGGTCGCGACGAACCGCCCCCCGAACCGCTGCTCGATTCGCCGGCCGAACTCGCCGATCTGGCGCAGGCGATGGAGCAGGCCCGGCTTTCGCTCGAGGAGCTTCGGCAACGGCTCGTCGAGTCGGAGCGGATGACCACGGTGGGGCAACTCGCGGCCCAGCTCGCCCACAACCTGCGGAACCCCCTGGCCAGCATCCGCGCCGCGGCCCAGGTTGCCGCACGCCGCGGAAACGTCGATGACTACGCTCGGGCCCGACTCGACGAGATCGTCGCCGCGGCGGATCGTCTGGCACGTTGGGTTGCCGGCCTTACGGAGTTTGCCCGGCCCCGCTCAGCCAGCCTCGAGCCGCACGACATCGTCCCGCTTCTGCATCAGATCAGGGATTCGGTGGCGGCTGAGTTGTCCGCCAAGGACCTGTCGCTTCAGATCACTGCGCCGGCCGAGGGAATGTTCGTGCAATGCGAGTTGCAGTCTCTGGAGCAGGCGTTGTTTGCCGCGGTCGTCAATGCGATCGAGGCATCCACGATCGGGGGACGAATCGTCGTGCTTGCCGAGAGCCAGGGCGGCGGCGAATCGAAGGGGTGCAATTGTCGGATTTCTGTCATTGACGAGGGGTGCGGCCTGCCGGAGGGCCCCCCGGACCAGGTGTTTGAGCTGAACTTTACAACAAAGGCGACGGGAATGGGGTTGGGTCTGGCGCTGGCGAGGCAGGCAATTCAACGGCAGGGCGGCACGGTGACCGCCCGCCCGAACCCCGCCGGCGGCGCCATCGTCGAGTTCCAGTTGCCGATCGCGAAGGCCGCAGCGACGGGGCGTCGCAACGGTTGCCCGGCGAGCGGCGGGTGAGGGCGTATGGCGCAGATTCTGATCGTTGAGGATGAAACCGTCCTGGCCGGCGCGATGGCCGACGTTCTTTCGGGTGCGGGACACTCGGCTCGCGTGGTTCACGCCGGCGAGAAGGTCATGGCGGCGTGTCGCGAGCACCAGCCGCACCTCGTGCTTCTGGATGTACGCCTGGGTGCCGTCAGCGGAATTGATCTGCTCAAGAGCATCAAGGCCGAGTGGCCCGAAATCGAGGCCATTGTGCTGACGGCTTACGGGAGCGTCGAACTCGCGGTTCAGGCAATGAAGCTGGGCGCGGCCGAGTTCCTGACGAAGCCCGTGGACCTCGACGTGCTGATGACGGCGGTCGCGAAGGTGCTGGCGGCCTCGGAGGCACGCCGGCGTCTCGGGCAGTTCGAAGCCGCTCAGCAGGCGCGGCTCCAGCAGGTGCGGCTGATCGGTGACTGCCCGCGGATCCAGGAGATCCGCAACCTTGTGGACCGGCTGGCGGAACGGAGCGCGGCGGCGGGCGGCCCGCCGGGCTGCATCCTGCTGACTGGCGAGACGGGCACCGGGAAGGACCTGCTGGCATCGCTGCTCCACGCCCGGTTGCCGCAGCACCAGGGGCCGTTCGTAAGCGTGAACTGCGCCGCCATCCCGGCCGAGTTGTTCGAATCGGAGCTTTTCGGGCACAAGCGCGGCTCCTTTACGGGGGCGACGGCGGAAAAGGCGGGCCTCTTCGAGACGGCGGACGGCGGCACGCTGATGCTTGACGAGATCGGCGAGACGCCGTTTGCGCTACAGCCCAAGCTCCTCCGGGCGATCGAGACGCAGACGATCCGCCGCGTGGGCGACACGCGCGACCGCTCGGTCCGGCTGTGCGTCGTCGCCGCCACGAATCGCGACTTGCGAAAGGCCGTCGCGGAACACCGGTTCCGCGAAGACCTGTTCTTCCGGCTAAAGGTTGTCGCACTTGAGTTGCCGCCGTTGCGGGACCGAGGCAACGACATCGACCTGCTGGCCGACCACTTCTGCGCGACCCTCGCCGCGAAGTATGCCGTCCCAGCCCTGCGTCTCTCCGCCAGGGCTCGAGAGGCCGTACACCGATACGCATGGCCCGGAAACGTGCGCGAGCTGCTCAACGCCCTGGAGCGGGCTGTCCTCGTCGGCGCCGGCCCCGAAATCCAGCCACAGGATCTGGCGATTTCGTCCGATTCGGCTCGCCAATTGCCGGAGGGTACCGCGGCGGATATCCTCGCGAACCTGTCCGGCGGCCGGGCGATCAACCTCGACGATCTCGAGAAGGCGGTGCTGGAGCAGGCGTTGCGACGAACGGATGGCAACGTATCCGCCGCGGCCAGGCTGCTATCGATCGGCCGGGAGGCAATGCGATACCGCATGGCGAAATTCGGATTGGGCTCAGAACGCGACGGCGACACAAGCCTGGAAGTTGGTCCATAGCAACCACCCTGGTTCATATGCGGCAACGGAACGAGCGGGAAAGGGGCATGAAGGCGATTCTGGCGCGGTATTGGCACGGTACGCCACTTGCCACGGGTATCACAAGCCAAGCGTACTTGGCAAACGGCTTATAGAAGGAGAACATATAATGGTCTTTCAATCAAACCGGAAACGTGGCGGGGCATTCACGCTCATTGAGCTGCTGGTTGTCGTAGCGATCATCGCCCTGCTGATCAGCATCCTGCTGCCGTCGCTGGCCAAGGCGCGCGAGGGCGCCAAGCGAGCGACGTGCGGCGCCAACCTCAAGGGCATTATGCTGGCATGCCTGGTCTTCGCGGAGGATTCACCAGGTACGGCCTCCATCGCGGGTTTCAATGTTGCAAAAGGGAGCTTGCCAAGCTTCGATACGCAGGCGGCGAACTATGAATCAACCCGAGTGGGGAACCAGCGGACCACAAAAGGCCTCGGCTTCAACAGCAACACACGGAACTACTTCCAGATGCTGCTGAATAAATCGACACAGGCCAAACTTTATCTCTGCCCGAGTGCTATGTCCACGGTCAACCACGTATACGAAAAGGCAGACGCGAACCGGATAAACGCGGATCCTGCCGCCCAGCCGGTATATGACTTCAGCGGCAAGAGCGTGAACACCGAGATGATCAACTTCAGCTACTCGTTCCAATCCGGCATGCTCGTGACCAGCACGTCCGGACAGGATGCCAGCAAGCGGACCGGCGTGCGGACCCTTAATACGCACGACCCGCGAAAGGCCATTATTGCTGACCGGAACCCCTACTACAACAGCGTCACGAGTCTCTCCGCGTATCCGATTGAGGCCGGGACGTACAACTATGACAAGACTGCGCCGGGCGCACCGCCGGACACCATCCGCGGCTCCACCAACCAGCCCTTCCCGAAGCCTGGTCAGGCGGGTTTCGACCTGGCGCTCCTCTCGGCGGCAAACTCGCGCAACCACAAGAAGGAGGGCCAGAACGTCGCCTTTTTGGATGGGCACGTGAAGTGGTTCAAGCACCCGATGGCCGGTGCGGATGACGACTTCCTCTGGACGCCGGCGAAACAGGATACGACGGCCCCCACGGTGCCGAGCGCCTTGCAGGACGCCCAGCCAAGCGAGTTGGCGAGCGGGACGTACGGATCGTTCCTGACGTCGGTCCCCTTGGCGACCGCGTTGACGGACTCGTTCCTGATGCCGTAATCGCGCCGGTCCGCCGGGCGGCGGCCGTTGTGTTCGGTTTCCGAGACTCTTCTCCGGAACGGGGCATTGCCCACGCAGTGCCCCGTTTCCGTTGCCGGGCCTGACGGGTGTATGGCCGTTCCCGTGTACGAGGAGGGGGTCAGGAACGAATGGCACTGCCGTCCCAAGTGGTTTAGTGCCGGGCGG
>CAZUAI010000002.1:0-143234 GCA_964617875.1 uncultured Planctomycetales bacterium
ACACGCTCGGTCTCTGTCCCGCACGGCGGGTTCTTCACGGCAGTGCCATTCGATCCAGACTCCTCTCCCTCCGTCATTCCCGCGAACGCGGGAATCCAGGAATCGCCCGAAGCGAGCAACGCCCGCTTCCTCTCGCGGCCCCGGCGACCTGAATGGAACGCGAAACACAAACAGGCGCCACGACGAAACGAACCCACCGAGCGAGAAGACCGTATGCTCGTAACTCCAATACTAGCAAACGGTTATAGCCAATTCGCTCCAAAACGTATCCAATAGAACGAACCCACCGCCCCGGTCTTTGCCCCTGTCATCCAACCGGGCGACCGACGGCCGAGAGTCGCCCCCGTTACCGGGCAGCACCGAGCAACCGGCGACGGGCGCCGCCTCAAATCGCGTAATCGTGCACGTATCCCCGATCGGCGTTGTCCACGAAGACCCGCATGTTCCGCGGCGTGACGTAGACCGTTTCACCCAGGCGCAGGTCCAGTTCGCGCCAGCGTTCCTTGCTGACCTCGGCCTCGATCGGTTCGCCCGTGTCGTGCCGCTTCAGCTCCAGCCGCACCGCCGGCCCGAACGTCCGCACGTGGCAGACGCGGGCCTCGATCGACGGCGCCTGGCTCCGGCGGCGGTGCACGTCGAGGTCGTGCGGGCGGACGTAGCCGACGGCCGGCGCGTCCTGCACCAGCGCGTGGTCCGGCACGTTCATCTCGATCTCGCCGATCCGCGCCCGGCCCTGGTGGACGCGACCGCCGAACAGGTTGACGTTGCCCAGAAAGTTGTAGACGAACGGGTTGGCCGGATTCTCGTAGACCTCCTCCGGCGTCCCGATCTGCTCGATCCGGCCGTGGTTCATCACAACCACGCGGTTGGCCAGCTCCAGCGCCTCCTCCTGGTCGTGCGTGACGAACACGCTCGTGACGTGGATCTCGTCGTGCAGCCGGCGCAGCCACCGCCGCAGCTCCTTCCGCACCTGCGCGTCGAGCGCGCCGAACGGCTCGTCCAGGAGCAGCATCTGCGGCTCGACGGCCAGGGCCCGCGCCAGCGCGATCCGCTGCCGTTGACCGCCCGAGAGCTGCGCCGGATACCGGTCGGCCAGCCACTCGAGCTGCACCAGCCCGAGAAGCTCGTGCACCTTGCGCCGGATCACCGCCTCCGGCGGACGCAGCCGCCGCGGACGGACCCGCAGCCCGAACGCCACGTTCTCGAACACCGTCATGTGCCGAAACAGCGCGTAGTGCTGAAAGACGAACCCTACCCGACGCTGCTGCACGCTCTGGTGCTTGGCTTTGTGGCCGTGCAGGTAGATCGAGCCCAGGTCCGGCTGCTCGAGCCCCGCGATGATCCGCAGCAGCGTCGTCTTGCCGCAACCCGACGGCCCCAGCAGCGCGACCAGCTCGCCTGTCTCGACGTGCAGGCACACGTCGTCGAGCGCCCGGAAGGCGCCGAAGCTCTTGCTCACGTGGCGGACTTCGATGCTCACGGCCGTTGACCTCCCTCGGCGACGCCCTCGCCCGCTGGCGGCGATTCCCGCGACTTCCACTCCACCAGGCTCTTCGCCGCCAGCGTCGCCAGCGCCAGCAGCGCCAGAAGCGACGCCACCGCGAACGCCGCGACGAAGTTGTACTCGTTGTACAGAACCTCGACGTGCAACGGCATCGTGTTCGTCACGCCCCGGATGTGACCCGACACGACCGACACCGCGCCGAATTCGCCCATCGCCCGTGCGTTGCACAGGATCACGCCGTACAGAAGGCTCCACTTGACGTTCGGCAGCGTCACCCGCAGGAACATCTTCCACCCGCTCGCCCCGAGCGACAGCGCGGCCTCCTCGTCCTCCGATCCCTGCGCCTGCATCAGCGGGATCAGCTCCCGCGCGACGAACGGAAACGTCACGAACACCGTCGCCAGCACGATCCCCGGCACGGCGAAGATGATCTCGATGCCGTGCCGCGCGAGCCACGGCCCCAGCCAGCCCTGCAGGCCGAAGAGCAGGACGTAGATCAGCCCCGAGATCACCGGTGAGACGGCGAACGGCAGGTCGATCAGCGTCAGCAGCACGTTCTTGCCCCGGAACTCGAACTTCGCGATCGCCCACGCGGCGGCGATGCCGAAGACGAGGTTCGCCGGCACCGCGATCGCCGCCGTCAGCAGCGTCAGCCGGATCGCCGCCAGTGCGTCGGGTTCGCGGATCGACTCGAGGTACGCCCCGACGCCCTTTTCGAATGCCTGCGCGAACACCGCCGCCAGCGGCACGAACAGGAACAGCCCGAGAAAGCCCAGCGCCGCGACGATAAGCAGCCCGCGCACGACGCCGGCCTCGGTCGTCGCCGTGCGGGTCCCACGGCCGCCCTGCGAGACTGCGATTGTGCCGGTCACATGCATGGCGATCTCACCTCACCTCGTGCCGACGGCACCACCATTGCAGCAGGTTGATCGTCAGCAGCAGCACGAACGACGCCGCCAGCAGTACCACGGCGATCGCCGTCGCCCCGGCGTAGTCGTACTGCTCCAGCTTGGTGACGATCAGCAGCGGCGCGATCTCCGTCCGCATCGGCATGTTCCCCGAGATGAACACCACCGATCCGTATTCGCCGAGCGCCCGCGCAAACGCCATCGCGAAGCCGGTCAGCACCGCCGGCAGGACCGACGGCAGGATCACCCGCCGGAACGTCTGGCCCCGCGTCGCGCCCAGGCTGAGGGCGGCTTCCTCCACCTGCGGGTCGAAGTCCTCGAGCACGGGCTGCACCGTCCGCACGACGAACGGCAGTCCGATGAACGTCAGCGCGACGATCACGCCGAGCGGCGCGAACGCCACCTGGATCCCCAGCGGCTCGAGGTGCCGGCCGATCCACCCGTTCGGGGCATAGATCGCCGTGAGCGAGATCCCCGCCACCGCCGTCGGCAGCGCAAACGGCAGGTCCACCAGCGCGTCAATGAGCTTCCGCCCCGGAAACGAGTACCGCACCAGCACCCACGCCACCAGCAGCCCGAAGACCGCGTTGATCGCCGCCCCGACGAACGAGGCGCCGAACGTCAGCCGGTACGACGCCACCGCCCGCGGGGCCGTCACCGTGGACCAGAACTCCCCCCAGCCCATCGCCGCCGTCCGGACGAACAGCGTCGAGAGCGGGATCAGCACGATCAGGCACAGGTAGAAGAGCGTGAAGCCCATCGTCAGGCCGAAACCCGGAAGGACGCTCCGTCGTTTGATCGCCAGGCCGCCGCTCACCGTTCACCTCGCGTGCTGGTAGATCTGATCGAACACGCCGCCGTCGTCAAAGTGCTTCTTCTGCGCCTTTCCCCAGCCGCCGATAGCCTCGTCGTCGATCGTGATCAGCTTCACCGCCGGGAACATCTTCGCATGCTTCTCGGCCACGGCCTTCAGCCGCGGGCGGTAATAGTGCCTCGCCGCGATCTCCTGCCCCTCGGACGTGTAGAGAAACTTCAGATACGCCTCGGCGACCGCCCGCGTGCCGCGTTTGTCCGCCACGGCGTCCACCACCGCCACCGGCGGCTCCGCCAGAATGCTCACCGACGGCACCACGACCTCGAACCTGTCCTTCCCCAGCTCATGGACCGCCAGGAACGCCTCGTTTTCCCAGGCCAGCAGCACGTCGCCGATGCCCCGCTGCACGAACGTCGTCGTCGATCCGCGGGCGCCCGAGTCCAGAACCGGCACGTTCCGGAACAGCCGCGTCACAAAGTCCCTTGCCGTGGCCTCGTCGCCGCCGGGCTGTTTCACCGCGTACGCCCAGGCGGCCAGGTAGTTCCACCGTGCGCCGCCGGAGGTCTTGGGGTTCGGCGTGATGACCGAAAGGCCCGGCCGCACCAGGTCGTCCCAGCCCTTGATGCCCTTCGGGTTGCCCTTGCGGACGAGAAACACGATCGTGGACGTGAACGGCGTGCTGTTGTCCGGCAGCCGCTTCTGCCAATCCGCCGGCAGGAGCCCGGCCCGCCCGGCGATCTCGTCGATGTCGTACGCCAGCGCCAGCGTGACCACATCCGCCGGAAGCCCGTCGATGACGGCCCGCGCCTGCTTGCCCGAGCCGCCGTGCGACTGGCGGATCGTGACGGTGTCCCCCGTCCTGGCTTTCCATTGAGCCGCGAATGCGGCGTTGATGTCCTTGTAAAGCTCGCGCGTCGGGTCGTACGAAACATTGAGCAACGTCACCGAACCCGCGGACACCACGGATACACCCAACGCCGCCCAGGCGAGAGTCGCGGCGATGGCCGCGCGCGACCCGCCCCCCGACCTTCGCCGCTTCGTCGCCACGTCGCTTCGTCGATTGGCTGTCATGTCGCTCCGTCGTTCGCGGGCCATCACGCATCCCGGCCCGTGCAATCCTCGCCCAAACCAGTCGTACATACGCCCACCAGAAAGCCGTCAGATCCCGGCGGCATCCGTGAACTCGTCGGCGAAAACCTCCCGGTGGCTCACCGGCTCGCCCGCGACCACCGACGCCAGCGTCGCGTTGTCCATCATCCGGGCGGTCAGGTTCCGGATCTCCAGAAGGACGCGGCGGAAACGGCACACCGGCTCCTGTCCGCAACGGACGTAGTGCTTGACGGACACGCACGCGATCGGGGCCAGCACGCCATCGAAGAAACGCACCACCTGCCCCATCGTGATCTTGTCCGGGTTGCGGGTCAGCTTGTAGCCGCCGTTCTTGCCCGGCACGCTCGTCACCCAGCCCTGCGCCTTCAAATCGAGCATGATGTGCTCCAGAAAACGCTTGGGCACCTCGTTCCGCCTCGCCAGTTCGCGGATGGGGATCGGCTGCCGTCCGTGGTGTTCCACCAGCGTGAACAGCGCCCGCAGGGCATAGTCCGTCTTCATCGAGAGTTTCATGCCAACCGCGCCTTTCGGATCGCCAGAATGACGACCGAACCGGTCGCACTATATGAGCATGATAACGGCTTGTCAAGAGGACAACTTGACCCTGCATGGACGGCGAAAACCAGCCGTCGGCCTAACAGCCTGGCTGGCAATGAGTTATGAATGATCGCCCTCCAGGCCGTCAGTGCCGTCGTTGTGCGAGCCACACGGTTTCGTTCCGGGACCGGCCCAGGTTGAAGCCGCTCACCGATTCCCACGCGGCCCCCGGGCTCCCCGGCTCGATTCCCACCGATCGCCAGTTTCGGTCGCGTGAGACGAAGAACACCGGCCCTTCGGCCGCGCGAAACGCCTCGGCCAGTTGTGACACAGGCAGCACGCGGGCGGGCCGGTGCATGTAGAAGAACATCGTCGGCTCCTCGTACTCGCAAGCGGCGATCTCAGCCCCGGGCGGGGCGAGCGCGTTGACCCGTTCCGCGACTCGTCGGCTCAGCCGATACGGCTCGAACGCCGGCAGCACCAACGAACCGACCACGGCGTAGAAGACGCACATCGTGACCACGGCGGACACCAGCGCGCCGACGAGTGCATTTCGGCGCACAAACAGCCCGGCGGCGGCAAAGCCCACGCCCAACACCGCGCCCGCTATCGCCACGGCCGGGGCCCATCCCGCCGAATGCCACCTGCCCGCCGCGCCGCAGAGAACCAGCCCAAGCGCAATCGGAATCGCCACCCACAACCGCAGCACCGCCCGCTCGGCATCGGCCGCGCGGCCTTCGGCCGCAGGCACAGGGCGGGCGCTTTCCGAATGCGGCGCGTCTGCGGCCGCGGAGACTCGCCCGCCTGCTGCCGTGCGGTCGAGCGTCTTTGCCCAGATCGCCCCGAGCAAGATTGACAACGGCACACAACACGGCAGGGCGTAATGCGGCAGCTTCGTCTGCATCAACTCCAATGCGATCCACGGAACGACCAGCCAGATCAGCATCACGCGGGCCGCGGCGTCGGCGCGTCGGCGCCGCCACGCCCACACCAGCGTCCCGGGCAGGAAGGGCGTCCACGGCAGAAGCCCGCCGAGGAGCATGAGAACGTAATAGCCCGGCGGGCCGGCGTGGCCCTGCTGCGGCTGCAGGACCCGCATCACGATTTCGCGCCAGAGCAACTGCTCGTGCGCCAGCGACCCGGCCGAGCGCAAAGCGCCGAGGTACCACGCGCCGGCCATGACGACGGCGAGCGGCATCCACGCCCACCACCGCCATGCGATCACCCAGCTCCGGAGCCCCGGCGTACACAGCAGCGCAACGGCGAACGCGCCGGCGAAGAGCAGAATCGCCGGGCCTTTCGTCAGCAGCCCGAGCGTGATCGCAAGCCAGTACACCGCTGCGCGTACATGCGTGACCCGCTCGGCGGCCATCCGCCAGTGCGTCAGCGCCGCGACCAGGACAAAGGCCAGCAAGAGCGAATCCGTCAGCAGCAATCGCCCGACGACGGCCGCCAGCCCGCAGGTGAGAAACAAGAGCCCCGCCGGCAGGCCCGCCCTGCGCCCATACATCCGTGCGGCAAGCTCGCCGACCAGCAGCACGGCGGCGCCCATCGCCGCGATCGACACCACCCGCGCCTGCCACTCGCCGACGCCGAACAGCCGGAAGCTCGTCGCCGTAAGCCAGATCAACAGCGGCGGCTTGCCCAGCCACGGTTGCCCGAGGTACCGCGGCACCAGCCACTCGCCGCTTTCCAGCATCTCACGGCCCATCTGGGCGTATGCGGCCTCGTCGCGCTCAAACAGGCCGGCGACGGACGCCCCCGGCAGCAGCACCGCCGCCGCCAGCGCGACCAGCAGGGCGCGATGCCCCCATGCCATCGTGCCGCCGGCCGCGTTGGTTTCCCGCGTCGTCATCGCTTGTGCTTTCCGCGGACCGGACGATAATCCCAGGCTGGCATGAATGACAAGGCGGACATGGCGCGCCGGAGGGTCGCAAGCCGCGGGAGGGGCTTGTTCGCATGGCTGCTCGTGCTGGCATGCCTGGCTCTGGCCGTCCGCTACGACCGGCCCCTTTCCACCTTCGCCCGCACGCGTTTCGAGTGGATCCCCAAGCACGTGATCGTCTCGTTTCGAGACTTCGGCCAGATCGTCCCGGTGATCGTCGTGACCATCGCCGTGGCCGTCTGCGATCGCCGCCGCGCGGTCTTCGTGCCGGCGATGATCGTGGCGGCGTCGCTGGCCGGCCTCCTCCAATTGGCGTGCAAGATGGTCGTTATCCGGTACAGGCCCATCGCGCCGCAGATCGCGGATCTCGGTCCGGACGACTGGCGGGCGCTGTGGGTGGGTCTGGAGTGGGGTCGGCGGCCGATGGGCGAACAGGCGTTCCCGTCGGGCCATACGTGCCTGGCGTTCGCGTTTGCCGGCGTACTCGCCGTGTTCTATCCCCGCGCACGATGGCTCTTCTGGTTCCTGGCGGCCGGTTGCGGCCTCTCCCGGTGCGTAGAGGGCATGCATTGGGTCAGCGACTGCATCGCCGGCGGCGCCCTGGGCTGTCTTGCGGCCTGGCTGGCGACGCGGCCTGCCGCAGCTCAAAGTCGCAGGGCGTCCCCGGCCTGAGCCGGAACGCGAACCGCACGGTCTTGCCCCCGGCGGCGCCTTGTGCAGCGTCCAAGGGTGGCTTGCCGTACGCGGGACGTGCGGGTAAGACGGCGACATGTGCGGAATTGTAGGCGGCATCTCCGTCGAGCCGATCGAGGCCATCGCCGACGCCGCGCGGCTCGACCGCGCAATCGACTCCATGACCCACCGCGGACCCGACGACCGCGGAAGCCTCGTCTGGCCCGACCGGCGGGCGTTTCTCGGCCATCGGCGGCTCAGCATTATCGACCTCGCCGGCGGCCATCAGCCGATCGCCGACGAATCCGGGCGGCGGCACCTCTGCTACAACGGCGAGATCTACAACTTCAACGCGCTACGGGAAGACCGGCTCGCCCGCGGCCACGTCTTTCGCACCCGGACCGACGGCGAGCCCGCGCTGCACCTGTACGAGGACGACCCCGCCGGCTTCGTTTCGTCCCTGCAGGGGATGTTCGCGATCGCGATCCTCGATGAGCCCGCGCGGCAGTTGACCCTCGCTCGCGACCGCAACGGCATCAAGCCGCTTTTCTATTGCGCGGACGGGCGCTGCCTGCTGTTCGCGTCCGAACTCAAGGCGCTGCTGGCCCTGCGGGAGGAGAAGCCCGCGATTTCCGCCCGTGGCCTTCGCGAGTACCTCCGCTGGAAGTACGTCCCCGCGCCGCTGACGATCTACGAAGGCATCCTCGAGCTGCCCGCCGCGCACCTGCTGGTCGCCCGGCCGAACGCCGAGACGGGGCGGCTCGACGTCGAGATCCGCCGGTACTGGGACCCGGACTACGGCGGCGAGAAGCTCACCGACGAACGCGAGGCCGTCGAGCAACTCGATCATCGACTCCGTGCCGCCGTCAAGAGCCACCTCGAGGCCGATGTCGAGGTCGGCGCGCTCCTCAGCGGCGGGGTCGATTCGTCGCTCGTCGTCGCACTGGCGTCGTCCGTGTCGGGCAAGCGGATCAAGACGTTCTCCGTGGGCTTCCAGGAGCCCGGTTTCGACCAGCTCCCCTACGCCCGCACGCTCGCAAAGCGGTACAACACCGATCACCACGAGGAATACGTCGGACTCGACCCGATGGAGACGGTACCGAAGCTCGTCCGTTGCTTCGATCAGCCCTTCGCCGACTCGTCGGCCCTGGCCTGTTACCGCGTCTGCGAGGTCGCCGCCCGGCACGTGAAGGTCGTCCTGACCGGCGACGGCGGCGACGAGAGCTTCGCCGGCTACCGGCGATACGACGACCTGCGGCGACTGGCGGAGCGCGACCCGTTCTGGCGACGGTGGGCACGGCGGGCGGCGTTCGCGTCCGGGGCGGCCGTGTTCTCGCCCGAGGCGAAGTTTCTCCAACGGTATCGGGCCGCCGCCGGCGAACCGCTCGACCGCTACGAGCAGCGCGAAATCATGTGCGGCCCGTGGCTGACCGATCGCCTGCTGACCGAGCCGTACCGCGTGACGGACCCGCTCGGTGCATTCGCCGGGCATCGCGATGCCGCCCTGGCCCGCGGGTGGCCGCCGGTCGATGTCGCCCAATACGTCGATTTGCGGATGTACCTGCCCGGCGACATCCTGCAGAAGGTCGATCGCACCAGCATGGCCTGGTCGCTCGAGTGCCGCGTGCCGCTCCTGGACCACACGGTCACCGAGTTCGCCGCCTCGCTCTCCACCGATCTGAAGATCCGCCACGGCGCCGGCAAGTACATCCTCAAGCGCGTGGCCGAACGTTATGTCCCGCACGAGCTGCTGCACCGCAAGAAGATGGGATTCCGCGTGCCGATCCGGCGGTGGTTCAAGGGCCGTCTGCTTGACGAGGCGACGCGGCTGCTCCTCGACGGCACGCTGGTCGCCCGGGGCGTGCTCGACGCATCGGGCGTCTGGTGGGTCCTGCGGAACCAGCGCCGGCCGTGGATGAACTTGTCGAGCTGCCTCTGGTCGCTGATCATTCTCGAGCACTGGGCACGAGTCTGACGCCGTCTCCAGCGGCGTTGGCCGATAATCGGACAGGGATGAGGCGACACGAGACGCATGCACCCGCGACTCAGCGAGGATGACCTCCGATCGGCAATCGGGCCTGCGCTGGATGACGCCGTCGAACTCGATGCGCTCGTGCGGGCCATCCTGACGCCGTGCCCGCAGGCGGTCCGCCTGAACACGCTCGGCCTCGCGGTGCCGCCCGATTCGTTGCCTTTCCTGTCCGAGACCGTGCCGTGGTATCCGCACTCGGCATACCTCTGTCAACCGGGCACACGCCCCGCCGGCCATCCGCTCTTCGGCGCCGGGGCTTACTACGTGCAGGATGCCGCGTCGCTCCTGGCGGTCGCGCTGCTGGACCCGAGGCCGGGCGAGATCGTCTGCGACCTGTGCGCCTCGCCCGGCGGCAAGGCGACGGCGATCCTTGAGCGGCTCGGCGACGCGGGCTGGCTGCTCGTGAACGAGCCTGTCCGCTCCCGTCTGCCGCCGCTGCAGTTCAACCTCGCCCGCCACGGCTCGACGCGCTGGCTGCTCTCGAACCTCGACCCCGACCGGCTCGCCGATGCGACGGGGCCGATGTTCGACGCCGTACTCGTCGATGCCCCGTGCACGGCCCAGTCGCTGGCCGGCCGCGAAAAGCACCCCCGGCGCGCCTTCGACCGCAAGGCGATCGAGCACAGCGCGGCCCGGCAGTCCCGCATCCTTCGCGCGGCGATTCGAATGCTCCGCCCCGGAGGCCGGTTGGTCTACTCGACGTGTACGTTCTCGTGGGACGAAGACGAGGCGCAGGTCGCCGCAATCTGCGAGGCGTTTCCGGCGCTGCGCCCCGAGTCGTTGCCGGTTCTTGCCCAGTATGCCGCCTGCGGGGCCAACCCGGCGTGCTATCGCCTCTGGCCGCATCGGCACGGCTGCGCCGGCGGTTTCGCGGCAAGACTGACCACCACCGACGCCATCGCCGGGGCCGCCGAACCCGTCGCCGGACGGCAACGCCCCCCTTTGCCCCGGGCCGGCCGGGACTCGCAACGATCCCGACGTCACGGTGCCGACCGCCGCGCTTCAAGGCTTCGTGAGACGCCCGCGGAATGGGGCCGCTGGCTCCGTCCTGTGTCTTTCGACTTCCGGCCCGACCGCGCCTTCGCCTGGCCCGACGAACCGCCCGCCCTGTTGCGTGCGCCGGCGATTGCCGGTCCCGAGGTCGCGCACATCAAGGGCCGCACGTGGTTCCCCGCATACGCCCTCGCCATGCGCCGCGATGGCGCATTCGAACCCTGCTCGCGAACCGAAATCGATGCGGCACAGGCCCGCCGTTTCCTCGTCGGCGAGAGTATCCCGGCGGCCGTTGTCGGATGGACCGTCGCGACGCACCAGGGCCACCCCCTCGGCTGGGCCCGGGGCGACGGGCGAATGCTCACAAACCACCTCGCCAAGCCCGCCCGGCTTGCAATCTGATTCACGCCGGAGACGTCAGGAGCCTTTGCCGCCTTGCGCGCCCGCGGTCTCCCGAGTCGTGTCGTCCGCCTTCGCCACCCAATCGTCGGAACGGAAAAGGCCTGACGCCTTCCCCCCCGCACGGCCGGACATCCCTTCCGCCCGCCGTTGAACCAACCGCAGCCGATCGCGTACATTTCCACAGGGGCCCGAACACGGCGAGGCGATCGATGCCGCCGTTGCCGTACGCAACCGAAGGAGAGCCTGGCGAACCATGCTCGACACTGTAAACGCGGCGAGGTCAAGAGGCGGGCGGACCTCCGAGCCTGCGAGCACGCGGCCTCGGAGAACCGCCCACCCTGCGGCCGCTTTCGCGCTTCCGCTTTGTCACTTTTTCACTTTGCGCACTTCGCTGTTTGCGGCGTTCCTCCTCCTCGCCCCGGTCGCGGCCCGCGCCGCTGACGTCACCGACTATGTGCCCGCCGACGCAATGGCCGTGGTCGCCGGCCGCCCGCTCGTACACCTTGCGCCTGCGACAACGTCCGCCGCGACGTCGCAGCCTGAATCGCAGGGTTTCCTCCAGCAGATCCTCTTCGTGGCGATGCAGCTCAAGATCCTCCCGCCGGAGGCGCGGACGCTCGGCGATATCGCCGGCTGCATGCCGCTCCTCGGGCGCTATCCCTACGCCTTCGTCCTCTTCGATATCACGGCGAAACCGCTCCCCAGAGGGGGCCACCGCCTCGCGCAAATGCAGGCCGCGATGGTCTTCCATACCGACGGCGACCACAAGCCGGTCATCCAGCGCATCCGTCAACTGCTTGCCGCCTACGCCAACGACGAGGTCAGCCGCCTCGAGACGATCCCCTCCGGCGCCGGCACGCGGTACAGACTGATCGACTCGCGTCTGCCGGACTGGGCCGTCATCGAGTGGGGCGCGATCGGCCGGCAATTCGTTGTGTCGATCGGCCCGGGCGCCTTCGACCGCATGTTGGCCGTCCACGACAACAACGCCCCGTCGCTTGCCAGCGACCCGTGGTACGCCGGCGCATGCGGCCGGGCGGGCGTCCACCGGGCGTTCTTCGAGTGCAGCGCATCCGTCGGGCGGATGCGGGCGCGGCTCAGCGAGGTGCTGGGCGACCTGCCCGCGCGGGTGCTGCGGTCCGTCGGCGGCGAGAAGCTCGACCGCATCGTCCTGCTCGTCGGCACGCAGGAGCGGGCGGTCACCGGCCACGTCGTCGCCAATGCCGAGGGCATGGACCACCACATCGTCCTCAGCGAGCCCGTGCCGCCGGGCGACCCGCTCGCCGCCATGATTCCGGCCGGCATCCGGCGCTACGGCTTCGCACGGCAGCCGGTCGCCGTCTGGTTCCGCGGCATCCGCGACGCCTTCCTCGCCTCGCAGGGCGATAGCACCACGGACGCGTTGTCGGACAAGTGGGCGGCCCTGGAGGAACAGTTCGGGTTCAGCGTCGAGCGCGACTTCTTCGGCCACCTCGGCAACCGCCTGATCGTCCACGACTACCCGCTGCACCCGCTGCACATCCCGCTGCTCTGGACGTACCTCATCGAGACCGACGGCGACGAGGAGGCCGTCCGCCGTGGGGTGGATGGGTTGTTCCGCGCCTGGCAGGCCACCATGGCGAAGAAGGCCGGCACGCAGCCCGCCGGCGGCCTGACCCCGCAGATCCGCCGGACGCAGGACGGCATCTGGTTCATCCAACTCGGCCTGGCCGGGCCGGCGGTGAAGGTCACGCCCCGATGGATCATCGTCGGCTTCTCGCCGGAGGCCGTGCGCCAGAACCTGCGGTATCTGCCCGGCGCGGCGAGCCGCTCCGCGGTCGAGCCCCCGCCGGTTGACACTGCCCCGGCGGCCCGCTAAAAGGGCGGCGTCGTACGGATGGTCGATTGCCGATTGTTTGTGAGCGTGCCATGCCCATTCAGAACTGGTCGGACAACATCCTCGTGGTTGATCTGGCGGACGATCCCGCGTGTACGGACGACCTCAACGCCCTGTTCGACTCGGTTGACGCGCAGCCGAATGTGGACGTCGTGATCAACTTCGCCGGCGTGACGTTCCTCAACTCCTCGAACATCGCCAAGCTGCTGAAGCTCCGCAAGATGCTCTGCGTCAACAACCGCCGCAAGCTCAAGCTGTGTGGCATCAGCACGCACGTGTGGGGCGTGTTCCTCGTCACCGGCCTGGACAAGATCTTCGAGTTCGCCGACGACGTCGCCAGTGGCCTCGCCTCGCTCCAGATGAGCAGTTGACCGGGCTCGCAACGCGCAAGAACTGCGCGGTACGGCGGTCTTCCCGTCATCCGACGGCCCCAGCATACACGACATCAGTGGTCCTGTTCGCTCTCGAAACGCCCGCGACAGGTCTGGCGTGACGGTTGTCCGCTGCCGGCCTCCGATCCTGTAGCTGCCGCCGGCTCTCAGCCGATAACAACGTCAGGAACCCTCTTTCGTCAGGGCCGCTGCGGAGGATGGATCTGGCCCGAAGGTGGATTGTGTCGCCACAGAATACGCACACCGAACCGCGTCTCACCTTTCCGTTCGGCTCCTGCCGGCCGGTCCGTACGCCGCCCCCGGAGAACCTCGCACAGCTCCGCGAACGCATGTTCGCCCAGCCCGCCCGCACCACCGGCATCGAGCGTCTCCCCGGTCTCGGCTTCGACGTCCGCATCAACGACGGCCCCAACTACTACATGCTCTACAAGGACATCTTCGTCAACCGCTATTACCACTTCGAGGCTCAGCGGCCCGATCCGTTCATCCTCGACGGCGGCGGGAATATCGGGATGTCCGTCCTGTACTTCAAGCACGTCTACCCGGCCTCGCGGATCGTCACGTTCGAGCCCGACACGGATGTGCTCCCGTACCTGCGAGAGAACATCGACCGGAACCGCATCGCGGGCGTCGAGATCGTGCCCGCGGCCCTCGGCACGCGAACCGGCCCGGCGACGTTCCGCGGCGACGGCAAGTACGGCGGGACGCTGGCCGACGTCTCCGCGGGGGTTCCGGCCGACGGCGCCCCCACCTACGACGTGCCCTGCGTTCGCCTTCGCGACTACCTCCATGAGCCCGTCGATTTCCTCAAACTCAACATCGAGGGCGCCGAGTGGGACGTCCTCGCCGACAGCGAGCCGCTGCTGGCCGGCGTCCGCGAACTTGTGGTCGAGTACCACCACCTGCCGGGCCTGCCGCGGACGCTGCACAGGATCCTCGAACTCCTCGACCGGTGCGGCTTTGAGTACCTGATCAACGACTTTGACGCCGAGACGAATCCCGGCGCGCGGCCGCCGTTCCGGCTCACGCCGAACCGGCGCTATTTCCTCCTCGTCTACGCCCGACGGCGGGAGGGCTGACATGAGCGCGGCCGCCCCGACGTCTGATCCGCTCGTCGGCCGCCGGCTCGAACCGGTCAGCCGGCTCTTCGGCTTCGACCGCGGCACGTGCATCGACCGCTACTACATCGAGCGGTTCCTCGATGCCGAATCGCCCGCCATCCGCGGCCGCGTCCTCGAGATCGCCGAGAACACGTACACCCGCAGGTTCGGAGGCGACCGCGTCACGCGGAGCGACGTGCTGCACGCGACCGCGGGCAACCGGCACGCGACGATCGTCGCCGACCTGACCACCGGCGACGGCATCCCGACGGACGCGTTCGACTGCATCCTCTTCACGCAGACGCTGCAGCACATTTACGACACGCGGGCGGTCATCCGCACGCTGCACCGTATCCTCCGGCCCGGCGGCACGCTGCTCGCGACGTTCCCGGGCATCAGCCAGATCAGCCGCTACGACATGGACCGCTGGGGCGACTTCTGGCGGTTCACGACGCTCTCGGCTCAACGGCTCTTCGCGGAGGTCTTTCCGCCGTCGTGCCTGCGGATCGAGTCGCACGGAAACGTCCTCGTCGCCGTGGCCTTCCTGCACGGCCTGGCGGCGCACGAACTCGACCCCCACGAGCTGGACCACCACGACCCCGATTACCAGGTCGTGATCACGCTGCGCGCGACGAAACCGCAGGACACCGGTGGCGAATGAACCCCGCTTCCGAACCGCCCGCCGCCGTCATCCTCATCTACCACCGCGTGACGGAGGTCCCGTCCGATCCGCTGCTGCTCTGCGTCAGCCCCGGGCGATTCGCCGAGCAACTCGACGTGCTTCGCGAACAATGCCGCCCGGTCTCCCTGCGGGGGCTGGCCGACGCCGTACGGTCCGGCAGCGTGCCCGAGCGTGGCGTGGTGATCACATTCGACGACGGCTACGCGGACAACCTGCTCCACGCCAGACCGCTGCTCGAACAGCGAGAGATGCCGGCCACGGTCTTCGTGACGACCGGCGAGCCCGACCGGCCTCGCGAATTGTGGTGGGACGAACTGGAAGCGCTGCTGTTAGGGCCGGGCACGTTCGCCGATCCGCTCCGGCTCGTCCTCGACGGCCGGCCGTGCGAGTGGGCGCTGGGCGAAGCGGCCGCGTACGGGCCGGACGCCTTCGAACGCAACCGCCGCTGGACGGTTCTCGACCGCCAGGCGCCGACGGTCCGCCAGGAGCTTTATCGCACACTTCACGACCGACTGCGCAGGCTGTCGCCCGCGAAACGGTGGGAGATCCTCGACGCCCTGCGCAGGCAGCTGGACGCGGCGCCGGCGCCGACGATCCGCCCCACGCACCGGCAACTGTCACCCGACGAGATCCGAACTCTCGCGGACGGCGGCCTGGTCGAGATCGGCGCCCACACCGTGCGGCACCCGGTCCTGTCCGCCCTGTCCGTGACCGAGCAGCAAGCCGAAATCACGAACGCCAGGGCACGGCTCGAGGCGATCCTCGGCCGGCCGGTGTCGAGCTTCTCGTACCCGTACGGCTGTCGTTCGGACTACACCGCCGAAACCGTGCAGCTTGTGCGCGACGCCGGTTTCGCCTGCGCCTGCGCAAACCATGCGGGCCTGGTCCGCGCCGACACCGACCCGTACCGGTTCCCGCGGATCCTCGTCCGCGACTGGAACGGCGACGAATTCGCCCGCCAGCTCGAACAGGCATGGAACCATCATCGAACCCGAAGCGCCGGCGAGGGGCCGGAATGTACCCGACGCGCCGACCGGAACCCCCCTCCCTTGCAAGGGAGAAGAACGAGGTGAGGATGTCCGCTGTCCGCCTCGTCACTCATGGCATGAGGACTCCGTGCGTATCGTCCAGGTGAACATGTTCGACGTCTACGGCGGCGCCGAGAAGGTCGCCTGGGACCTCGCCTCGGCCTATCGCGACCGGGGGCACGATGCCTGGCTTGCCGTCGGGCGGAAGCGAAGCAACGCGCCGGACGTCCTGTGCATCCCCCATCACCAGGCCAAAGCCCTCTGGCCGCGATTCTGGTGGACGATTCATCATCGCCTGCAGCCGTACTACGGCCGCGCGACGGGCGTGCGGACGTTGTGTCGCCTTGTTCACGCCCTGGCCGAGCCGGAGGGCTGGGTCGGCACGCGGCTCGGCATCGAGGACTTCAGCTACCCGGGCGCCTGGCACCTTCTGGATGCGCCGTGTGCCCGGCCCGACATCCTCCACTGCCACAACCTGCACCAGAAGTATTTCGACCTGCGGGCCCTGCCGTGGTTGAGCCGCCGGGTGCCGGTCGTGCTGACGCTCCACGACGCGTGGCTCCTCTCCGGCCACTGCGCCCATTCGTTCGACTGCGATCGCTGGCAGACCGGCTGCGGCCAGTGCCCCGACCTGAGCATCCACCCGCCGATCCGCCGTGACGCGACCGCCCGCAACTGGCGGCGGAAGCGGGACATCTACGCCGCGAGCCGCCTGCACGTCGCCACGCCCTGCCGCTGGCTGATGGACAAGGTGCAGCGGTCGATCCTGAAGGCGGGAATCGTCGAATCGCGCATCATCCCGTACGGCGTGGACCTGGGCACGTTCCGCCCGGGCGACCGGCACGCCGTCCGCACGGCCCTTGCCATTCCGCCGGAGGCCGATGTGCTCCTGTTCGCCGCGAGCGGCATCCGGAAGAATATCTGGAAGGACTACGAGACGCTGCGCCGGGTCGTCGGCCGGCTGGCGGAACGCGGGGGCGGGCGTCCGCTGCTGTTTCTGGCCGTCGGCGAGGACGCCCCGCCGGAGCGGATCGGCGCGGCCGAGATCCGGTTTGTCCCCTTCGAGAGCGACCCGCGAAAGGTGGCGGGGTATTACCAGGCCGCCGACATCTACGTCCACGCCGCCCGCGCCGACACATTCCCCTGCACCGTGCTGGAGGCTCTGGCGTGCGGGACGCCGGTGGTCGCCACGGCCATCGGCGGCATTCCCGAGCAGGTGCGATCACTGTCTCCCGGCGAGACGGCGCCGACGGGCATCCTGGTGCCGCCGTCCGACGCCGAAGCGATGACTGCCGCCACCGAACGCCTGTTGAATGACGCGGATCTTCGCCACAGCCTGGGCCGCAACGCCGCCGCCGACGCCCGCAACCGCTTCGACCTCAATCGCGAAGCCGACGATTACCTCGCATGGTACGGACACCTGCTCGAAGGACAGTCGAAGCCCGAACGACCGGAGAGACTCGAACGTCGCCGCCCGAATGACGAATGAGGCTCGAGCGACGAAATCCGGATGGTTGAACCGCGGAGGGGAAGCGCCGGCGTACATCAGTCCATCCGCGGCGGCCGGTGTTGCCTGCCCGCGGGCCGCGGCTGCGCCCTACCGGCATGCCGGCGGGCGGTTCGGGCCGTTGAAACACGCCTGGAACGCGGCAACGTCGGCCAGATCCACGTCGCCGTCGAGGTCGGCGTCGCACAGCGTGCATTCCGCCATGGAAGGCACGGCGTTCGGGCCTCGGAAACAGAGCTGGAGGAACGCGTAGTCGCTCAGGTCCGCGTCGCCGTCCGCGTCGTAGTCGCTGTGCTCGGCCGGGTCCGGCGTCGTGTAAACGACCAGATCGTCGAGCTGGCCGAACCATCCGCCGTCCGGCTGGCCGCAGGTGAACGTCTGCACGACCCGCAGCCCGACGCCCAGCATCCGCACACGCCGCGACGGATCGAACCTCAGCGTCACACGGCCGACGTTCCCGCCGTACTGATTGCCGGACCACATCTCGCCGGTGCTGCCGTCGTACTGGCAGGCATCGAGGAACAGCCGGACCTTCATGTTGTCGTAATTGGTCATGTAATTGAACGTGACCTTCGTGATCGCTCGCGGCGCGGCGATATACGCCCGGCCGCGCATCGTGCCGTACGAATACGTCTGGTTCTGCCGAAGGCTGAATCGCGGCCAATCGCCGAGTTCGTCCGTGATGTTGTCCGCCTGCATCAGCCCGGGGCGGACATACGCCGGTGCGGGGTCGGTCGCGTAGTGGTGGTTCCACGGATCGACGCGCGTGGATCGCGGCAGCGTGGCCAGCTCACAGGCCACGTCGCCGACGGCCGTTCGCCCGGCGGTATCGTTCAACAGCTCGAGCCGCGGCGGGAAGCTGTCGCTCCAGTAACGATCGCTGTGGATCGTAAACCAGAACCACCGCTCCATGAACTCCTGGTCGCGCATCCAGCCGACGAGCTGCCGCGTCAGATCGATGTTGTCGTCCATCGTCGCGGCACGCAGTGCGGCGAACTCGGTGAGCCAGATCCTTTTGCGCAGCACCTCCGGGTACGTCAGCAGGTCGGCATAGCAGGCGACGATCTGGTCACGGCAGTAGCGCCAGTCCTCGGCGGCCCAGGGCGTGCCCTGGACGCCGCGGAGGTCGTACGCGTGGAAGTTGAAGGCGTCCTGCGGCGGATACGAGACACCGTAGTTGGCCTCGCTGTAGGCGCGGTACGTCGCGTTGTTGTACCAGGCCCGGCGGAACTCGTTGTACCAGTCGCGGCCGGGCTGGTAGACCGACGTGCTGAGGAAGTCCCAGTTGAGGATGCCCGGCCCCATCACCTTTGCGTTGGGGTCGCCGAGCTTGATGTTGCGGTGGAACTTGTAGTAGATGTCGGCGTAGGCGGCGGCGGGCTGGTTGGCCTGGCCGCGGTCGTTCGGCTCGTTGCTCATCGCCCACCAGACCGTCTCGCCCGGGCAGGCGGCGGCTGCGGCGGCCGCGTTGGCCTGGATCTGGGCGTCGGTGTAGCTGAGCGTGGCTTTCCAGTACATGTAGAGCTTGGCGTAGCCGGGAAAGACGTCGGCGCCGGAATCGGGGTCGTAGTCGTACCACCACCGCATCCCGAGCGTGTCGAGGAACGACCCGCCCTGCATGGGCATGACCGGCCCGTTCCAGCCCGAGGTTTCCGTCGCGACGACGCCGGTCCGGTCGTCGCAGGCGGGGTCCCACTCGCCACGCACGTATGCGGTCGCGAGCGGCAGGGCCGCAACGACGGCAATTCGAAGAGTCTGGGGCATCGCCATCCTTCCCGCTCACCGGAACCGATCGCATCGGTTCGCGGCAACCGGCCGCCGCCATCATTATAGCAGAACACGGAGCCGAAATGCGTGTGCCGTGACGGCAAACCAGCTCCTGCCTGCCCGGGAACGCCGGCAACACCAGAACTACCACCCCATGCCGCCGATCAGCATCTCCGTCGGCAGGACCGTGATCGCGCGTTCGCGCCGCAGCATGTCAAGCCGCAGCAGGAACCGGGTGATCATGCGGGCGCGGGCCGGGCTGATCTGCTGTATGGCCGGCGCCAGCATCTGCATGGCCGGACCGGTGATCGGCCACTGCCGGGCCGTCGCGCGGACGCCGAACGCACCTTCCTCATCCTCGTCCACGCCGAGCCCCTTCATCAGCAGCTCGATGAAGTTCTTCGGCCGCGGCAGGACGCGGACGTCGTAGTCGGTGATGCTCGCCTGCTCGGCGGCGAACTTGACGGCGTCGTCCAGGCCGCCGAGCCGGTCGATGAGGCCCTTCTCCTTCGCCTGCCGACCGGTGTAGACGCGGCCGCGGGCGAGTTTCTCGATGTCGTCCTTGAGGTTCTGGCCCCGGCCCTCCTTTACGTGCGCCGTGAACACATCGTAGACCTCTTCCATGTGCCGGCGGACGATGGCCCGCTCGCGGTCGTCCCACTTGCGGTTCGAGTTGAACAGGTCGGCGTTCTGCCCCCGCTTGTACTCGTAGAAGTTGATCCCCGCCCAGTCCCACAGGCCCTTGGTGACGATCTTTCCGCCGACGATCCCGATCGAGCCGGTGATCGTGCCGGGGTCGGCGAAGATCGTGCCGGCGGCCACGCTCACATAGTAGCCGCCGCTGGCGGCCACGTTGCCCATCGAGACGACGAGCGGCTTCTCCTTGGCGCAGAGCTTCGCCGCGTGCCACATGATCTCGCTCGCGAGGGCCGAGCCGCCCGGCGAATTCACGCGGAGAACGATCGCCTTGACGTTCTCGTCCTTGCGGGCCTTGTCGAGGACGGCGCGGATCGTCGTGCTGCCGACCGTGCTCGAGCCGAAGAGGCTGTCCTCGCTCCGGCCGGAGACGATCATTCCGTCGATGTACACGACGGCGACGGCGGGCTTGTCGCCCTCCTTCACCTGCTGCATCATCTCGCCGAGCAGCTTGAAGATCGCGAAGGGGTTCGAGAAGTCGAGGTCGGGGCCCTTGGGACCGCCATAGTTCCTGACGAGCTTCGCCGTCTTTCCGTACTTCTTCTCGACATGCTTCATGAACTCATCGCGGTACTCGACGGCATCGACGAGCTTCGCCTCGAGCGCGCAGGCGGCCGTGTACGGGCCCTCGTCAATCAGCTTGCGCACCTGATCGGCGGGCAGGCTCCGCCCCCGGGCCACGCCGTCAATCATCTGTGCGTAGATGTCGTCAAGCAGCCAGTTCATCTGCTCCCTGGCCTCGTCGGACGGACCGTCCCGCATGAGGGGCTCGGCGGCGCCCTTGTACTCGCCGATGTGCTCCATGTCCGCCTCAACGCGGATCTTGTCCAGCAGCGGCTTGATGTACGGGCTCTCCGAATAGAGACCCACCAGCCCGATCTCGCCCGTCGGCACGATCGACAACCGCGTCGCCGCCGCGGCCAGCAGGTACTCGCCCGACTCCGCCGATTCGATGTGGCAGTAGACGTCCTTGTCCGCGGCGCGCAGGCGGAGGATGGCTTCGCGCAGCTCCTGCATCTGGCCCCAGCCCATCCCGGGGTTGTCGAGCGTCAGCACCACCGCGACGACGTCGGAATCGAGCCGGGCCTTCTTCATCCGCTGCAGGATGTCCTTCAGGCTCTGCGGCTTCTGCTCGTCCAGGCCGAACAGCGCCAGCTCCGGCGGCGGCAGCTCGGTGATCGGTCCGCTCAGCCGGAACTCCGCGATCTTCTTCGTCTCCCGCGTCTCTTCGTTTTTCGCCGCCCACGCGGGCATCGCCAGAATCGCCGACGCCCAGAGGGCCAGCACCGCCTGCGTCCGTCGTCCCGTTGTCATCGTCCGCATCTCCGTATCTGCGTGGTTTATCGTGTCCCGAACAGCCTTTCGCCGGCATCACCGAGGCCGGGAAGGATGTAGCCGTTCCGATCGACCTTGAGATCCACCGCCGCCGTGTAGACGCGCACGTCCGGGTGCGCATCGCCGAGACGCCGCAAGCCTTCCGGCGCGGCCGCAACACATACCATCCGGATTCGCGACGCCCCCACATGCTTCAGGGCCGAGACCGCGGCCGTCGCCGAACCGCCCGTCGCCACCATGGCATCGAGCACCAGGACGTCCGTTGCGGCCGTGTCCGGCGGCAGTCGATTGTAATACACCACCGGCTCCATCGAGGTTTCATCGCGATAGACGCCGAGATGCCCCACGCGGGCCTGCGGAATCAGCGAAAGCACACCATCGACCATCGCCAGGCCGCTGCGAAGGATCGGCACGATCGTGATCGGCGAAGCCGGCTCGGCACCGACAGCCGGGCCGAGGGGCGTCTCGACATCGACGGGCTCGACGGGACAATCGCGCAGGGCCTCGTAAACCAGGAGCGCCGCGATCTCCGACAGACCGCGACGGAAGTCCTCCGGCCCGTTCTGCCGATCGCGGACCCGTACGAGTTTTTGCTGGATCACGGGGTGCGAGAGCACGTACGCATTCGGAAAGGATTGCATAACACCATCGGGGGGCATGATCCAGACTCTACCATTGCGGCGGCCGAAGGCCAACCGCTCACATGGAGAGTCGTTGTCAGCGATCCGTCGGCATTGCCCCCGGCAGGGGCTGGACGCGGCAATGCCGGCGTGCGGTTCGCCGTATCTCTGCGTGGCTTACGAAATGCGACGGCGCACCTGACACACGCAGCAGCCGGCAAGGGGAAACGGACGAATATAACCTATTTACCGACAATGCGTTACGGATATTTCTCGGCACCTCCCAAGACGCGGGCGCGCTGGATTACCCAACGGCGTTGACGATGCTTGACGCAACGCACGACAAGGCAATATACTGGAGACACCGCTGGTGCGCTTATGCGCATTAGCTTTTGTCTGATACGAAGTTGCCGTCAGCGCTGTCGCGGCGTTCAGGGTTGATGAAGACTCTGCGTTGCTCCAGGTTGCACGGCGAGAAAGGAGTCCTTGTTGTAGGCTGATCCCACGGCGAGGTGGGGAGCCTGAGTGACGCGGTAATCGCGCGGTTGGATGGCTTTGCGGCCGGTCCACGTGCCAGACACGGCGAGGGCCGGCGACAACGAGACTTTGTGGAGTTGCGAGTTTTCGTGTGAGACATCGGCGGGCGTCGCCGGGAGCGGCGACGAGGCCGTCGAGGGAGTGAATCACTGCTCCGAATCGCAATCGTAGGCCATACCCACAGAGGCCACTGAACCGGCCGGCACCCGCCCCGCGGCGGTTGTGCCGTTCGCGCGTCCTGTTCCCAGACCTCCCGCCGGGGGATTGACTTGGTTCCCTGGGCTGCGTGGGCGGTGTTGTTTCCACGCAGCATGACGGGCGGCACGGCCGCCCACGGCGTGGAGTTGCCCTCGTGGCGACTCTCACAGGCATTATTGGAAAGGTGTTCAATGGGACTGCTACTTGCCACAGCGGTCTCGTTGGAGGTGACGATTGCGATCGTCGCCTTGCTGGTCGGGGCGGGCATCAGTTACGCGGTTGCGATGCTCCGGACGCGGTCGCGGCTGCGGGTGACCCGCAAACAGGCCGAGCAGTTGCTCAACGAGGCCAAAGAGAAGTCGGAAAACATTGTTGAACGGGCACACCTGGAGGCGAAAGAAGAAGCGATCAAACTGAAGGAGGCGATCGAGCAGGAGCTGGCGGCGACGCGGACCGAACTGAAGGAGACCGAACGCCGGCTGTCGAAACGGGAGGACAACCTCGAGAAGAAGATCGATGCGCTGAACGCCCAGGAAAAGTCGCTCCAGCAGCAGGAGCGGCACCTGCAGGACCGGGACAGAGCCATTGCCGCCAAGGACAAGGAAGTGTCCGAGGTCCTGCGCGAGCAGCGGGACAGGCTGCTCAAGATCGCCGGCATGAGCATGGAGGAGGCGAGGGAAACGCTCCTCTCGCGGATCGAGCAGGAGGTCGAGCACGAGGCGGCCATGATCATCGAAAAGGCCGTCTCCGACGCCAAGGACTCCGCCGAGGAGAAGTCCCGTGAGATCATCCTCACCGCCATCCAGCGATATGCCGCGGAGCACACCAGCGATCACACGGTCAGCGCCGTGGATATCCCCTCGGACGACATGAAGGGGCGCGTGATCGGCCGTGAGGGCCGAAACATCCGGGCCTTCGAGAAGGCGACCGGCGTGGACGTCATCGTGGACGACACGCCCGGCGTGGTCGTCGTCAGCGCGTTCGACCCGATCCGGCGCGAGGTCGCCCGACTCTCGCTCGAGCGGCTGATCCAGGACGGGCGGATTCACCCCGCCCGCATCGAGGAGATCGTCGAACAGGTCCGCAAGGAGGTCGAGAAGCAGGTCTCCGAACTGGGCAAGAAGGCCTCGGTCGAGGCCAACGTCGGCGGCCTCAACCGCAAACAGACGGACCTCCTCGGCCGGCTCGGCTACCGCACGAGCTACGGGCAGAACGTCCTCCGTCACAGCATCGAGGTCGCCTTCCTGTGCCAGGTCATGGCCGACGAACTCGGGCTCGACGGCAACCTCGCCCGGCGGTGCGGCCTGCTGCACGACATCGGCAAGGCCGTCGATCACGAGGTCGAGGGCGGCCACCCGCAGATCGGCGCCGACATCTGCAAGCGGTTCAACGAGCGCCCGGAGGTCCTCAACGCGATCGCGGGCCACCATGGCGACATCCCCGCAACCAGCGCGTACACCGTGCTCGTTTCGGCCGCCGACGCGATCAGCGCGTCACGGCCGGGCGGCCGGCGCGAGTCGCTCGAACGGTACATCAAGCGGCTGGAGGCGCTCGAGGGCATTGCGAACCAGTTCCCGGGCGTCAAGCAGTCGTACGCCATCCAGGCCGGCCGCGAGGTCCGCGTCATCGTCGATGCGAACCGCGTGGACGACAAGATGGCCGTCAAGATCGCCCGCGACATCGCCACGCAGATCGAGAAGGAGATGACGTACCCCGGCGAGATCAAGGTCACACTGCTGCGCGAGGTGCGCGCGGTCGAATACGCGAGATGAACCGGGGAGCCGGGCGGGCGGCCCTTCGAGACCGCGTACCCGCGGGATCGGAGGTTCGCCCCCCGGCCGGCCCTCCGGCTTCCCGCCGCTGCCGTACGCAGCGGCGGAGGGAACGCACGTGCGAATCCTCCTGACCAACGACGACGGCATCCTGGCGCCCGGGCTCGCGGCGATGTACCGCGAACTCGCCGCGATCGCCGAGGTGAGCGTCGTCGCCCCCGCCTCGCCGCAATCCGCCGCCGCGCACGGGATCACGATCCACGGGCCGATCGCCGTGCGGCGGGTCCACGTGGCGGAGCAGTACGCCGGTCATGCGGTCGAGGGCCGCCCGGCCGACTGCGTCAAGATCGCGATCACCTCCCTGCTGGACCGGCGGCCGGACCTCGTCGTGTCCGGCATCAACGACGGGGCGAACGTCAGCATCAACGTGCTCTACTCCGGCACGGTCGCGGCGGCGGCCGAGGGCGCGCTGCTCGGCGTGCCGGCCGTGGCGGTTTCGCTCGAGCGCGGGGCCGAGATGGACTTTGACCGGGCGGCGAAGATCGCACGGGGCGTGATCGAGCGGCTGGTCGCGACCGCGCACCTCGCCCCGGCGGCGGACGCTGCGGGGACGGCGCCGCTGATCAACATGAACATCCCCGCGTTGCGGCCGGGCGTGCCGCGTGGCGTGCGGGTCGTACGGCAGAGCACGCAGACGATGGAGGACCGCTACGTCCGCCACACCGGGCCGGACGGCCGGCTGTACTTCTGGCTGGAAGGCGAGTTCGCCGACACCCACGAGGCGGCGAGCGACCTCGAAGCGCTCCGCGAGGGCTGTGTCGCCCTTACGCCGCTGCGGTTCGATCTCACGCACGACGAACGCCTGGTCGGCATGCAGCGGCACGCATGGGGATGAGCACGACGGACACGGCGGAACGACGGGGCGGAATCGCGTCAATCGCAGGATGGTGCCATGGAGACGGCGGCGCTGCTCATCGACGGGCTGATCATCGTCCTGTACTTTGTCGCCATCACGGCGATCGGGCTCTATGCGGGCCGCAAGGAGAGGAACCTTGAGGACTACGCCCTCGGCGGCCGTCAGATCCCGTGGTGGGCCGTCGCGGCGTCCATCATCGCCGCGGAAACGAGCGCGGCGACCTTCATCGGAGCCCCCGCCGAGGGCTTCAAGTGCCGCGGCATCGTCTATGCCCAGATCACACTCGGGCTGCTCTTCGGCCGGATCTTCGTCGGGCAGGTCTTCCTGAAGCCCTACTACGTCTACCGCGTCTACACGGTCTATGACTTCCTCACCGTCCGTTTCGGGCCGAAGTCGAAGAACTACGTGTCCATCCTGTTCCTCATCATGCGGACGCTGGCCTCCGGCGTGCGGCTCTACATCCCGTCGCTGGTGCTCGTGCTGGCGTGGCGGCTGTTCGTGCAGCACAAGGAGGTGCAGTTCGCCACGCTCGACTCGTGGGTGCCGTACGCCTGGGCGATTCTGATCCTGACGGGCATCACGTGCGCGTACACCGCGATCGGGGGGATCAAGGCCGTCATCTGGACCGACCTGATCCAGGCCTCGCTGATGATCGCCGCCGCCGTCGTCGCCGCTCTCACCCTGCTGCTCAGAATCGGCGACGGCAGCTTTCGTCACGGGCTCACCGTGCTCGGCCGGCACGTGCCGGAGATGCGGTCGCTCAGCGGCTACGTCCTTACCGGCTTCGAGAAGGCGGAGCCCGGCATGACCGCCTGGAGGGTCGCCGAGCTGCTCTTCGCCAATCCGTACACGCTGCCGGCGACGCTCATCGGGGGCACCGTCGGCGCCATCGCCGCGTTCGGCACCGACCAGGACATGGTCCAGCGGATGCTGACCGCGAAGGACGTCAGGCGGAGCCGGCGGTCGCTGATCACGGCGGCGCTCATGGCCATCCCGATCACGAGCGCGTTCTCCTTCATCGGCGTGCTCCTGATCGCGTTCTATGAACTGCACCCGCAGATGCGGCCGCAGGCCGTCAACGACGTCTTCGGCGCGTACATCCTCAAGGGGATGCCGGTCGTCATCCGCGGCTTTGTGCTGGCATCGATCTTCGCCACGGCAATGGGCTCGCTCAGCGCCGCCCTGAACTCGCTGGCGACGAGCGCGACGAACGACTGGTACGTCCCCTATTTCGCCCGCGCCCGCGATGAGCGGCACTACGTGAACGCCGCCCGCCTCTTCACCGCCCTGTTCTCGGTGCTCCTGATGATCGTCGCCGTCGCCGCCGCCTACGCGAACGTCAACAACCCGAAGCTGACGATCATCCCGATCGCACTCGGCATCCCCGGCTACCTGCTCGGGCCGATGCTGGGCGTCTTTCTGCTCGGCATGTTGACGCGGACGCGCGGTTCGGACGGCGGGAACATGATCGCGGTGACGGCCGGGCTCGCGACGGTCTTCGTCCTCAGCGGAACGTTCGCCGACCTGGTCGGCGGCTGGCGGGTCTGGCCGGACGGCGTCCGCGCGTTCCTGGCGCAGATGCCGCGCGTCGGCTTCACGTGGTATCAGATGATCGGCGCGTCGGCCACGCTGGCGGTCGGCCTGCTCTTCCGCACACCGCCCCACGTGGTCGAAAGCGCCGCCCACAAGGCCGCCCAGAACCCGGAAGCCCCTTGAACCGCCCGAAGGGCGTGAATCACGCGAGAGGACTCATGCCGAGGCCGGACGAGTTCGAGCAACGAGCTTCTCTACTGTACAATGCCGCCATGACCGTTCCGTTCCCCGAGCAAGTGCTCGCCGTGCGTCGTCTGGCCGTGGCCCATCCTGCCGCCGGCGGGCAGGGCGGATACGGCCCTCACGGCGAAGTCATCTACACGAGGCACCCGACCGGCTGCCCGAGCGTGCTCGTGGACAGCCGGGGCGGCGCCAAGGCCACGTTCATGTCGAACGGCTCCGTCGAGTTCCGCGTTCGCGGCGCCGACGGCCTCGACGTGGAGGTCTTGCGCGGGCATTTTGACCCCGTGGAGAAGCGCGAGATCGGCGTGCCCTCGCAGGATCTCTGGCTCCGGCTCGACGGCGCAGCCGGCAATCCGCCGTCCGTCGCTTCGCTGGTCAATCCGCAGCGGAATCTCAATCTCGAACCGGCCGCCGTCAAGCTGGTCAAGCTCAACAGCCCGAACGGCACGTTCTGGTTCACGGCGGACTTCGCACGGAACCCGGCCACCCGAATCGAGGCCGCCGTGGCCTTCGAAATGGTGCTGACGGACTCCGGCCCGGCCCTCCTGCGCCGCTGCTGGCTTCACAACGGCGGGCGGCAGGCCGTTTCCGGCCAGGTCTGGAGCTTCTTCAGCCTGATGGGCACCCAGCGCTTTGTCTACAACAAGTCCCTCTGGTACGACCGCGGCCTGCCGCTGAGCCCGGATGAGGTCGTCGTGGCCGCCACGGTCCCGTTCTCCACTGCGATCCAGGTGAAGCGGATCTCGGCCCGGGCCGGCGTCAATCTCACGGCGGGCGAGGCGACCTGCGATGCCTTCCGCTTCATCGGCGACTGCGCCGCCACCAGCCTGCTCCCGACGGCCGTGCGCAACGGCAAGCTCCTCCCGCTGCCCGGCGATCCCTCCGCGTTCAACCGCTTTTCCAGCCCGACCATTGCGGCCGTGCGGCGCGACCTTCGCCTGGCGCCTGGAGAAGACGCCGTGCTGGAAGAAGCGTTGCTCTATGTCACCGCGCCCGAAACACTCGACCGTTTCGCCCGGGAGATGCGCAGCGACGGCACCGGCTATCCGGCCGTGGCCGCCGCGTTCGCGACGGCCGCCCGCAACCTGCTGTCATGCACCCCGAACGTCGCCGCCTGCGCCGCGCAAGGCGTGCAGAACGTGCCAGGAACCCTGGGACGTGCAGGTGCAATGCCGGAGTCGGGGCCGCCGCCGGGAACGGAAGAGTCCGTTGAAGTCGAAGGATTCCTGACACCTGCCTCGGGAGCCTTTCGGGTCGCCATCCCCGCCGAGCCTGCCGCCGCCTGTTACCTTAACTCCCTGTGGGCGGGCATGGGCGAGTTGTATGAGAACTGCCGGGCCCACGGGGCGCGTCTGGCCGACGGCATCGAGCTGGGCACCCGCGACCGCGCGCAGGACATGTGGCCGATGCTCAAGGCCGATCCCGCCCGCATCCGTGCCGATCTGTTGCACGCGCTGAGTTTCCTCTACCGCACGGCAACCGAGCCGATTCCGGTCGGCACGCGCCCGCTGACCCGGCGAGAGAAACTGCACGGGATGTTCCCGCGGCAGTATCCGGAGCGGTGGCTCGACCGCAACACGCCCGTGCGCAACGACAATCGTCCTTACAACGACAGCGCCGTATGGATGGTGGACGCGCTCCTGCGCTATCTGCGCGAGACCGGCGACCGCTCCATCCTCGCGGAAACCGTTGCCACCGTGCGTCTGACGGCCCCGGATGCCCCGGAGACCAGCGCCATCGTCGGCCACGACGAACGGTTGCCGGTCTGGGAGGTTCTGCTGGAGATCTTTGCCTGCTACCGGCGTCACGCGGCGGACAGCCCCTACGGCATGATCCAGGCCATGTTCGGCGACTGGGCCGACCCGGTGGACATGTTCGGCACCAGCCGTGTCGGCGACAGCACAACACGCGGCGACGGGCGCGGCGTCCTTGTCCGGCTTTCCTGCCATGTGTTCTGCTCCCTGACGGCCACGCTCGACATGCTCACGGCCTGCGGATTCCGCACGCCCCGGCTGGAGCAGGAGCTTCCGGCCCTTCGGCAGTTCGCCGTCGATCTGCGGGCGGCCATCCTCCGATTCGCATGGGAGCCGGAGGGGCAGTTCGTCGATGCGATGCATCAGCTCAGGGCGGACGGCTCCGTGCCCGACTACGCCGCCGGCGAGACCGGTTACACGCTCGGCTCGTGCCGACCGCAGCGCGAGTTCGACGGCACGCCCCGCACAGTCCTTACGCCTTGCGCATGGGGGCTCGCCCTGTTGCGGACGACGGCGTCCTGGCTGCCGCCCGTGCCGGGGCGCGACACCATGATTCGCGCCCTGCTCGCGAATGTGGACCGGCGTTGCTGCTGCCAGACCAACGGGCTTCTCCTCTACGCGCCGCCGGTCGCGAACACCGACAAGGCATGCCGCATGGTCGGCCGGCTGGGGATGCTGCCGCCCGGTTGCGCCGAGAACGGCGAGTATCACCATGCCCAGGTGATGATGCACTTCTTCCGCTTCGGCGTGCCGGGACAGACGGATACCGCGTGGGAACAGTTCAAGCCGGTGCTTTCCAGCGCCCGCGGTCCCGAATTGTGCGGTCCCTTCGACCAGACGTCCAACAGTTATGCGTGTGATCCCGACGACCCGCATTGCGGCGCGGGCATGAATTTCGGCCTGAGCGGGTCCATGGACTGGATGTTTGAGCTGCTCGAATCGATCGCCGGCCTGAAGCTCGCACTGCACGACCCCGCACAACCCGACCTTCGCATCGAGCCGCGTCTGCCCGACTCGTTCGGCGGCCGATACTTTTTGCATCGGGTACTCCACAAGGCCGACGGCCGCGGCGGGTTCACCGCCGTCCCGTTGGATCTGACCATCGTCCCGGTCGCGGCAGGCGACGCCGCCGGGGCAACGCTCAACGGTCGGCCCATCGAGCGGCCGGAAGTGGCTGATGTCGCGGCGCATCGGCGGCTTGATCTGTGTGTTCGCCTCGCCGCCGCGAACAGCAAGACAACCCCGTAAACCACAGGATGAGCATGAGCGCAGTCAGTACGGCAGAGAGTCGGACGAACGCAAGGCGGCACGGCACGGCATTTCTCAACTACCTGATGTTGATCTCCGGTCTGGGCGGCCTGCTCACCGGAGTCGACTTCGGCATCATCGCCGGCGCGCTCCTGTACCTGGACAAGACCGTCAACGTGACGGAGGGCGAACTCTCCTTCGTCGTCGCCATGTATTCCATCGGCGGCATTCCGGCTTCGGTGCTGGCCGGCGTGTTCGCCGACTGGTTCGGGCGCAAGAAGATGATGATTGCCGGCGGCCTGATGTTTGTCGTCGGCATCGCGCTTGTGTACACCTCGCAGGACTTCTATTCGCTGGCGCTGGCGCGCCTGCTGATGGGCCTGGCCGGGGGCGTCCTCTGCGTGGTGGTTCCCCTGTATATGGCGGAGTCCCTGCCGGCCGCCGTCCGCGGACGCGGCACGTCGGTCTTCCAGTTCCTGATGACCGTCGGCCTGCTGGGGGCTTTGCTGATCGGTTTTGTCTTCGCGGCGTGGCATGACGCCGCCGTCGCAAAGGCGGCCGGCGACACCGCGAAAATCTTCGCCGCCGACAGCGCGGCCTGGCGAAACATGTTCCTGACGGCGGCAGTACCCGGCCTGCTGTACACCCTCGGTGCGCTGTTCCTCAAGGAATCGCCCCGCTGGCTGTTTCGGCGCAACCGCCGGGCGGAGGCCGAACGCGTCCTGCGCCGGTCGCGCAGCGAAGAGCAGACGAGGCTGGAAATCGCGGAGATGAGTCAGGTGGCCGCCGAACAGACCGGGAGCACGGGCATCGGCGACTTCGTCTCGTCTCTTCTGCAGTACAAGTATGTCGTCCCCTTCGTCATCGCCTGCGTCGTGCTGGCCTGCAACCAGGCCACGGGCATCAACTCGATCATCGCGTTTTCCGCCGTGATCTTCCAGGGGTCGGGCATGAGCGATGTACAGGCGTCGCGAAGCGGGGTGATCCTCATGTCCATCAACTGCGCCATGACTCTGGTCGGCGCCGCGCTGGTAGACCGGCTCGGACGCAAGATACTGCTCTCGGTCGGCACGCTGGGCATTGTGGTCTCCCTCTTCACGTGCGGCTTTGTGTACCGTCAGTTTGAAGCCCGGCGCGTGGACGTCGCCGACAAGGTCATGCAACGCCTATCCGCCGACGGCCGCGAGCTTTCGATCAAGATCGACGCGGCAACACTGGGCATGGTGGAAGACGACCGCCCGGTGCAGCTGAACGTACTCTACCGCTACGCGGACAACCAGGGTTACGCCCGGCAGGCCGTCGCGTGTGCCTTCTCCAACGCCAAGGAGGAACAGGGCCGGACGCTGACCATCAGGCCCATGGTGGATGAGAAGTTTAAAAAGCTCCCCGACGGCACGATGGTCATCGAGAAAACGGAGAAGGACAAGGGAAAACTGACGATTCTGCGTGCCCGGTGCGGACCGATCCCGTCGCCGACGACCGGCTGGCTGGTCACGTGCCTCCTCTGCCTGTTCATCTGCTTCTATTCCGTCGGCCCCGGCGTCTGCGTCTGGCTGGCGCTCACCGAGCTGATGCCGACCCGCATCCGCGCGACCGGCATGGGCATCGCGATGGTGCTCAACACCGGCGTCCAGATCCTCCTCCAGCTCTTCTTCCTCCCGGTGGTCGGCAACTACGGCTTCCATGCCATGTTCTTTCTGTGGGCCGGGTGTACGGTCGTCTATTTCGTCACCGCCGCGTTCTTCATGCCCGAGACCAAGGGCAAGACGTTGGAGGAAATCGAGCAGTACTTCGATCGCAGGTCCGCGGCACCGGCACCAACCGGGACGTGAATCAACGGCCCGCGAATACCCAGGCCCGGACTCGCGGTGGCCTCACGCTCGTGGTAGACTCCTGCCGTCGGGCGGATAAACAGACGAGGATCCCGGATGAGCAACCAGCCGGCTTCGGCGACATCGAACGTGACCCGAAACCCCTGGACGTGGGTCCCTTCCCTCTACTTCGCTCAGGGAATCCCCTACGTCGTCGTGGCGATGTCCGTCTCGGTCGTCATGTACAAGCGATTCGGCCTCTCCAATGCCGAAATCGCCTTCTACACCAGCTGGCTGTACCTGCCGTGGGTCATCAAGCCGCTGTGGAGCCCCTTCGTCGAACTCTTCCGTACAAAGCGTTGGTGGATCGTGGCGATGCAGGGCCTCGTCGGCGTGACGCTCGCCTGCGTGGCCTTCGCGATCCCGCTGCCCAGCTTCTTCCTCCAGACAACGCTTGCCCTGTTCTGGCTGGCGGCGTTCAGCTCCGCCACGCACGACATCGCGGCCGACGGCTTCTATATGCTTGCGCTGCCAGAGCACCAGCAGGCCGCGTTCGTCGGCGTCCGCAGCACGTTCTACCGGATCGCGATGATCACCGGCGAAGGACTCCTCGTGGTGCTGGCAGGTCTCCTCGAAAGGCACACGCACATCCGGGCCGCCTGGTCGGCGACGTTCGGCGTGCTCGCCGTCGTCTTTCTGGCGCTCTTCGCCTATCACGCCTGGGCGCTGCCCCGGCCGGCAGCCGACGTGATGCGGACGCCGGGCCAGACGGGCGGGTTGTCCGGCGAGTTCTTCCGCGTCTTCGGCAAGTTCTTCGGCAAGGACCGCATCGTCCTGATCCTCGCGTTCCTCCTGCTCTACCGCTTTGCCGAGGCCCAGTTGATCAAGATGATCGGGCCGTTCCTGATCGACGATGTTTCCAGGGGCGGCCTGGGCCTGACAACCGAGCAGTTCGGCATTGCCAAGGGCACGGTCGGCGTCATCGGCCTGCTGTGCGGCGGCATCCTCGGGGGGATCGTGATCTCCCGGCACGGATTGAAGCGGTGGCTCTGGCCAATGGTTGTGTCGGTCAACCTGCCGGGTTGGGTCTACATTCTGCTCGCGTACACGCACCCGTCGAACCTCTTCGTCATCAGCGCCGCCATCGGCATCGAGCAGTTCGCCTACGGCTTTGGTTTCACCGCGTACATGCTCTACATGATTTACGTCGCCGAGGGCGAACACAAGACCGCCCACTACGCCCTCTGCACGGGCTTCATGGCCATGGGCATGATGCTCCCCGGCATGCTGAGCGGCTGGATGCAGCAGACCCTCGGCGGTTACCGGAACTTCTTCATCTGGGTGGTCATCTCGACGATTCCGTGCTTCGTCGTCTCGTCGTTGATCCGCGTCCCCGAGGGGTTCGGCACCAAGAAACCCGCGGCACCGCTGTGTCCCACATGCGGACACAACCTCGCCGGCAACGCCAGCGACACCTGTCCGGAATGCGGCACGCCCGTTCCGGGGGCGAGCACCGGAACGGTCTGAGCCGCCCCGGCCACGGCGGACCGGCCGGCCGGTCGAGCCTTTCCGCCTCCCGCCCGCTCGCGACAGGCTTTCTGAAACGTTTTTGTCTTGACTCTCGGCCCCGAAGATGATACAAACAACTGGCGGGGCCATTGCGGCGCGGTTTCGGCCGGCTCGCCCTGCGTCCGATGGAGGAGTTCGACATGAAAGCGACCTTTGGCGTAGGAATGATGGGACTCGTCGCTGCCCTTCTGGCGGCATTCGGCAGCGCGAGCTACGGACAGTGGTCCGGCTCGCAGCTCCTCAACCAGCCGTCCGATGCGGGCAGCGACGTCAAGACGGCGCGGATCGTGGCATCGAAGAACGGCGGCTTTCACAGCATATACCACGTCAACAACCAGATCCGTTATCGCCGCTATAACGGCACGCTCCAGGCGCCTGTCGTCGTCTTCCCCGGAACGAATTTCATGGCCAACGGCCGGATCGCCGAGGCCCTCAACGGCGACATCCACGTCATCTTCGAGGACTGGGCCGGCGGCGGGCCGGAGGCGCGCTGGTACAAGTCGAGCGACGGCGGCGCCAGCTTTCCGTTCACGCAGGTCCTCACGAACAGCGGCGGCACCGCCAAGCACCCCTACGTGGTTCCCTTCGGCACGGGCACCAGCGCCGAAATGGTGATGAGCTACTACCGCGCGGGCAGCAAGCAGCTCTACTACGCCCGGTACAACGGGTCGTCGTGGACGGCGGAGTCCTACATCGGCTCAAACAGCAACTCCGGATACGACTGCTTCGGCATGGAGCGCTCACCGCTGAACGGATCGATCTACCGCTCCTTCGACCCCAACGGCAGCACCATGAGGATGCGCCAGTTCACCGGTTCCTGGCAGCCTGAGATCCCTCTTCTCAGCGGCGTCTGGGCCGTCCGTCAGCACATCGCCATCAACAAGTCGGGCCAGGTCATGCTCATGTGGGACATGAACGAGCAGATCTACACCATGCTCTACACGCCGGGCGTCGGAGCGGCCCCGGCGACGCTGTTCGACTCGGGGGGCTATGCGGGCTCCTGCGGCATCTGCGCGATCCCCGGCTCAGACCACTTCTACGGAGTCGTGGGCCGTGAGCAGAAGTACGTCGTCGGGCGGCACTGGGCCGGCGGCCGGTGGCAGCCGGGCGAGCAACTGATCTCGAACGGCCTCCCGCAGGAGTTCACCGTGTCCCCGAGCGTGACCGCCGACAGCACCGGCACGATCTACTGCGCCTGGGAGTACTGGGGCAGCGGCAAGCCGCAGCAGTACTACTCGATCATGGCGAACCCGGTCCTCCTGGCAACGCCCACGAGCTTCAGCCGAAACGTTCCGCCGGGCGTTAATCCGTCCGACGACAGCTTCATCGTCACCAACGGCGGACCGGGGACGATCAGCTACACCATTACCAGCAGCGCCACGTGGGTTACGCCGATTCCGGCGACCGGCACCGCCACCTGCACGCAGGACAACCCCGTCGTCCTTCGCTACAACCTCGCCGGCCTCATGCCCGGGTCTTACGGGGCGGTCATCACGGTAGCCGGCTCCGGGGCATACAACAGCCCGCGGACCATCTACGTCAACGTGAACATCGCGCCGATCGCGCAGGACTTCGATCAGGACGGCGACGTGGACCTGGCCGACTACGCGCTGTTCCAGATGTGTTTCAACGGGCCGAACGAGCCGCCGGCGGCCGGCGGCTGCACAAGGCCGGACCTCGACGGCGACGGCGATGTCGATCTCGGCGATTTCGCCCTGTTCCAAAGCTGCTTCAACGGGGCCAACCGCCTACCGGCATGCATTTAGCCCGCAACCCCGCCGGGCCCTCAGCGAGGGCTTGGCCATGAACCCGACACCTTGCGGTGCAGGCATCAATACCCCCGTACCGCCATTGCCTCGAGCCGCCGGATGCGCTCCTCCATCGGCGGGTGCGTGGAGAACAGGCTCATCACGCCGCCGCCGCTCAGCGGGGCCACGATGAACATGCTCGACCGGGCCGGATTCACCTCCATCGGGATCTGTTCGTTGTAGTGGTGCAGCCGGCGCAGGGCGTTCGCCAGCGCCATCGGATCGCCCGCCAGCTCCGCGCCGTACGAGTCGGCCGCGTACTCCCGCGTCCGCGAGATCCACATCTGGATCAGCAAAGCCGCGATCGGCGCCAGGATGATCAACAACAGCGACAACAGCGGATTGCCGCCTTCGCGGTCATCGTCGCGATGCGCCCCGCCGCCGAACATCATGCCCCACTGCGCCATGTGCGCCACCGACGTGATCACGCCGGCGAACGTCGCCGCGATCGTCGTGATCAGGATGTCGCGATGCCGGACGTGGGCCAATTCATGCCCGATCACGCCCCGCAACTCGCGCTCCGGCATCGTCCGCAGTAACCCCTCCGTCACGCACACCGCCGCGTGGGCGGGGTTCCGCCCGGTGGCGAAGGCGTTTGGCGCCTGCTGCGGGCTGACGTACACGCGGGGCATCGGCAGCCCGGCGTTTGACGAAAGCTCGCGGACCATTCGTACGAGTTGCGGTGCTTCGCTCTCTGTGACCTCCTGGGCGCCCATGCTCGCCAGAGCGATCCTGTCTGAGAAGAAATACGCAATCACGTTCATCAGCCCGCCAAACAGGAAGCCGTACACGATCCCGTACGGCCCGAACCACGCGCGGCCGATCGCGATCGCCAGACCCATGATCAGGCCCAGCAGCAATACCGTCTTGAAGTTATTCGCAAACCTGCCCATCGGATTCCCTCTCGATGTCTGCACTCTTTCTTGCCGGGCACCCTCGCCCGGCGCCCACGGCGCATGGCCGTTCCCGCACGCAGGGAGGGGGTCAGGAACCTTTCTTGCCCTGGGCTGGACGCATCCGGGCGTCCACTCCCTGCGAACACGGTGTGGTGCCTGCCCGGCAAAGGTTCCTGACCCCGTTCGCATATACGGCCATACACCCCGCCGCCCATCATACGATGCAAACTCCGTTCCTGGTCGCGCAAAAACGCAACTCGCGGCCGAGTAAGGAGTTGTGGACACGGCAGAGAAGCATGTCCCGCCGTACCGCCTTTCCCCCTGTCAACTCGGCAGAAACCGTCGTCAGCCAAGGCCTTCAAGATGGCCCTGATCGAGCAACTCGAAGTTGTGCAGCTTCAGGGTGCGGGTTGCCATCTCCGCGTCGTCAACCTGAAGGGCGACTGCCGGATGGCCGCTCGGCTGTACAAGAAGCGGATACGTGTAGTGGATGCTGACCTCGGCCCCCACCAAGGCGGCGTAAAGGCTGAGCAATCCTCGCTTGCCCGGCGGCAAGACGACCGCGAGCAAGTCGGCTTCGCTTAGCACAAACCCATGCTGGCGAAGGACTTGCGACGCCTTGGCCGGTTCATCGACGATCAGCCGGATGATCGCGCAGTCCACCGAATTGACGACGGACACGGCGATGATCGCGATATCCGCCTGCTCGAAGAGCTGCGTCAGCTTGAGCAGTTGGCCCACCCGGTTCTCGAGGAACACTGACAGTTGGCATACCGTCGGGTAGTCTGAACCCTCTGCGGTTTCGTGGGGCACGCTGGCTCTGGTCATAGCGTCAGCTCCAGTTCGCATCCGGAGTGTGCCAATCCAGGGCGGCCCTCGCTGCCAGGATGACAGGTCCACTCTGCCGGCGAACCCGTGAGGCTAGAATCATAACTCTTTCCATAATCGTATTTTGCGCGCGTTGTTGCCGCCGTCAGGCCAAGTGGCACCGCCATTGCAGTATCGGATAGCCGTTGGGGTACGCGCCACGTTGCGCCATGATTGAGTGATCGGAGGACATCGATGTCGAAGATCATTGGAATTGATTTGGGGACGACAAACTCGGTGGTTGCCGTCATGGAGGGCGACCAGCCCAAGGTACTGACAAACGCCCAGGGCTCGCGGCTCACGCCGTCCGTCGTCGGCTTTACCGACAAAGGCGAGCGGCTTGTCGGCCAGATCGCCCGGCACCAGCAGGTGACGAACCCGACCAACACCGTGTTCTCGATCAAGCGGTTCATGGGTCGCCGTCACAACGAGGTACAGGCCGAAGAGAAGATCGTTCCGTACAAGATCGTCGGCGGGCCGGATGAGCTGGTGAAGGTCGATGTCCGCGGCAAGCAGTACACGCCGCCGGAGATCTCGGCCATGATCCTGCAGGACCTCAAGAAGACGGCGGAAGACTACCTCGGCGAAAAGGTGGACCGGGCGGTCATCACCGTGCCGGCCTATTTCAACGACTCGCAGCGCCAGGCGACCAAGGACGCCGGCGTGATCGCCGGTCTCAAGGTCGAGCGGATCATCAACGAGCCGACGGCCGCCGCGCTCGCCTACGGCCTGGAGCGCAAGAAGAACGAGAAGGTCGCCATTTACGATCTCGGCGGCGGGACGTTCGACATCTCGATCCTCGACATCGGCGACAACGTCTTCGAGGTCCTCAGCACGAACGGTGACACGCATCTGGGCGGCGACGATTACGATGAGGAGCTGATCAATTTCGTCGCGGAGGAGTTCCGCCGGAAGGAAGGCATCGACCTCCGCAAGGACCCGATGGCGCTGCAGCGACTGAAAGAGGCCTGCGAGAAGGCGAAGTGCGAGCTGTCCACGGTGCAGGAAACCACGATCAACCTGCCGTTCATCACGGCGGACCAGACCGGCCCCAAGCACCTGCAGCAGACGCTCACGCGGTCGAAGTTCGAGCAGCTCACGCAGCACCTGACCGAACGGACGCGCGGCCCGGTGATGAAGGCCCTGCAGGACGCGAAGCTCTCGCCGAAGGACATCGACGAGGTGGTGCTGGTCGGCGGCTCGACGCGCACGCCGGCCGTGCAGGCGCTCGTCAAGGAGATCTTCGGCAAGGAGCCGAACAAGAGCATCAACCCGGACGAGGTGGTCGCGATCGGCGCGGCGATTCAGGGCAGCGTGCTCGCCGGCGAGAAGGACGACATCGTCCTGCTCGACGTGACGCCGCTTTCGCTGGGTGTCGAGACGCTCGGCGGCGTGATGACGCGCCTGATCGAGCGCAACACGACGATCCCGACGAGCAAGACCGAGATTTTCAGCACCGCCAGCGACAACCAGACCGAGGTGACGATCCACGTGCTCCAGGGCGAGCGCGAGATGGCCGCCGACAACCGCACGCTGGGCCGGTTCAACCTGACGGGCCTGCCGCCGGCCCCGCGCGGCCTGCCGCAGATCGAGGTGACGTTCGACATCGACGCGAACGGCATCCTGAACGTTTCGGCGAAGGACAAGGCGACGGGCAAGGAGCAGAAGATCCGCATCGAATCGAGCAGCGGCCTGAGCAAGGACGAGATCGAGAAGATGAGGCGCGACGCCGAGTCGCACGCCGCCGAGGACAAGAGGAAGCGCGAAACGGTCGAGGCCCGCAACCGGGCGGACCAGCTGATCTGGCAGACGGAGCAGACGCTCAAGGAGCACGGCGACAAGGTTCCCGCGGACGAGCGCGGCAAGATCGAGTCGGCGACGAACCAGCTCAAGGAAGCGATGAAGGGCGACGACGCCAACGCGATCCGGAAGAGCATGGAGGCGCTCATGACCGCGTCACAGACGATCGGCCGGATCCTCTACGAGGAGGCCGCCAAGAAGGGCGGTGGCCCCGGCACGGCAGGAGCGACGGCAGGCGCCGGCACAGCCGGCGGCGAGAAGAAGAAGGACGACGACGTCATCGACGCGGAATACGAGGTGAAGGAGTAGCGCGGGCCGCGCAAGTCAGGTAGGGCAGGTCGCAGGCCGCGCAAGCGGCCAAGACCTGCCTCTTCGCTGTCGGTGGTATCGCCCGGAACATCAAGGCCCGCCGAAAAACCGAAGTCAGGTAGGGCAGGTCGCCAGACCTGCCTTCTTCGGTGCGGGAAACCAACTCAAACATGCGGCAGGTCTCGCCGGCCTGGCGGCCGGCCTCGACCCTGCCCTACGTGGGCGTCCCCGCCGGCTCGTGCGTCGGCGTCGTTCCGGGCGGACTCGGGCACGCAGGCCACGGCCGCGGGCCGCGCAAGTCAGGTAGGGCAGGTCGCGGGCCGCGCATGCGGCCAAGACCTGCCTTTTCACGGTTGCATGCCGCCACGCATCGGACTACGCTCTTGGCATGCCCAACTACGTGCGATGGCGCAAGCCCGGGGCAATGTTCTTCTTCACGGTGGTCACGCATCATCGCCGCCGTATCCTCACCTCAGACGCCAGCCGCGCGATACTGCGTCAGGCCCTCATTTATGTGAATGCCCAATTGCCGTTCGACATGCCGGCGTGCGTGTTGCAACCCGACCATCTTCATTGCCTCTGGGCCCTGCCGCCGGGCGATGAGGACTTTTCGGAACGCTGGCGCAGGATCAAGGAACGGTTCACCCGCGCCTTTCTGGCGAACGGCGGCTGCGATCAGGCCGTGACCCGCCAGCAGCGTCAACAGGGGCGCCGCGGCGTGTGGCAGCCGCGGTTCTGGGAGCACAGGATCCGCGACGAAGATGACTTCCACCGTCATTGTGACTACATCCACTACAATCCGGTCAAGCACGGATTGGCGGCCTGCCCGCACGTTTGGCCGTATTCGACGTTCAACGATTGGGTCGGCCGGAGAATGTACTCGCCCACGTGGCTTTGCGCGTGCGGCGGCACCAAGCCGGAACCCCCGCAATTCGACGGCCTCGATGACACGGCCATGGAGTGAATCAGTCAGGTAGGGCAGGTCGCCAGACCGGCCTTCTTCGGCGCGGGGAACCAACCCAAACATGCGGCAGGTCTCGCCGGCCTGGCGGCCGGCCTCGACCCTGCCCTACGTGGGCGTCCCCGCCGGAGCTTCGGGCTCAGAGCGACACGCCCTCTTCGATCAGAAGTTCGTTGAGCTTGCGCAGGGCCTCGTGCTCGATCTGGCGGACGCGCTCGCGGGTCAGGCCGATCTTCTGTCCGATCTGCTTGAGCGTCAGCGGGCCGCTCGCCTCGTCAATGCCGAACCGCAGACGGAGGATCCGGGCCTCGCGGTCGTCGATCTGGTCGAGCAGGCGGCGCACGATCTCCGTGTCGGCCTCGTCGAAGGCCATCTCCTTGGGATCGGGCGTCTTCTCGTCCGGGAGCAACTCCGCCAGCGAGAAGCCGCCTTCGTTGTTGGCGGACTGCTTGTGCGAGGAGAACGCCTTGACGGCACGGCGAATGATCCGCACCTTCTTCTCCGGGAGCTTCATGTGCTCGGCCATCTCCTGGAGCGTGGGCTGCCGGCCGAGACTGGACTGCAACTCCGTGTTCGCCTGCTTCCACTTGGCGATCATCTCAACCATGTACGCCGGGATGTGGATCGGCTGGACGCTGTTGATCAGGGCGCGCTTGATCGACTGCTTGATCCACCAGGCCGCATAGGTGCTGAACCGCGTGTCGCGGACCGGGTCATAGCCCTCGACCGCCCGCAGGAGGCCAAGGTTCCCCTCCTCAATCAGATCCTGCAGCGGCAGGCCGCGGCTCGCGTAGGCCTTCGCGATCGTCACCACCAGCCGGAGGTTCGCGCGGATCATCTCGTCGCGGGCCCTGGCGGCATCACGCTCCGCCTGCTCCTTCTCCTCGATGCCCACCTGCTTGCGAAGGAAACGACGCTGCAGGGTCGCCGCATGCTGAATGATCCGCCCAAGCTCCTTCTCCCGCTCAGGCGTCAGCAGCGGGGCATCATTGATTTCTTTCAGGTACGGCTGTAGCCCGGATTCCGAGCGAATGGCACGTCTCCTTGGCATCTAACTCATTATACGGACGCACGCGGCGTAAGCCAATTCCATGGCGCAAACTCGGCGATCTCCGGCGGCCACGCGGGAACGCCGGCACGTCAACCGCCATCATAGGCTTTCGGCAGTTACGCCTCGCTGCTGTCGCTCTCGGAATCCTGATTCTTCGGCTGCCCGAGCCCGGGGGCCTCGCGCAGCGGGAAGTCCGCGATAATATCGGTCGAAGCCTCGCCCGGGCCGTGCAAACCGCCGCGCCGCGCACGCACCTTGCCGCTGCGGGGACGGTCATCTTCCGCCAGCCATTCGGCCCGCTTCTTGGACAACCCGATCTTCCGTTCCGCGGGATCGACCTTGAGGATCTTCACCTCGATCTCCTGGCCGATCTTGACTTCCTGGTGCGGGTCTTCGACCTTGTGATCGGCCAGTTCGCTGACGTGCAGCAGGCCCTCGAGGTCCGGCTCCAGCTCGACGAAGACGCCGAAGTTGGTGATCTTCGTCACCTTGCCGCGGACGATCTGGCCCGGGATGTACTTGTCGGGCACGGCGCGGAGCCACGGGTCTTCGGTCAACTGCTTCAGGCCCAGGGCGACGCGCATCTTCTCCTGGTCCACCGACAGCACGACGCACCGGATCGTCTCGCCCTTCTTGAGCACCTCGGACGGGTGGCCGATTTTCTTCGTCCAGCTCAGGTCCGACACGTGCAGAAGGCCGTCGATGCCTTCCTCGATCTCGACGAACGCGCCGTAGTTCGCCAGGTTGCGGACCTTGCCCTCGACGATCGTGTTCGGCGGGTAGCGTTCGGCCACGCGGGTCCACGGATTCGTCTCGGTCTGCTTGATGCCGAGGCTGATCTCCTGCTTGTCCTTGTTGATCTCGAGGACGACGACCTCGATCTTGTCGCCGAGGCTCAGCATCTCGGACGGATGGTTGATGCGGCGGGTCCAGCTCATCTCCGAGATGTGCACAAGGCCCTCGACGCCCGGCTCCAGCTTCACGAAGGCGCCGTAGTTCATGATGTTGACCACCTCGCCCTGGACGTGCGACATGAGCGGGTACTTCTCCTCGACGCGCTCCCACGGGTTCTCGGCCTTCTGCTTGAGGCCGAGGGCGATCTTCTCCTTCGCGCGATCGACGCTGAGAACCTTGACCTCGACCTGCTGGTCGATCTTCAGCATCTCCGACGGGTGGTTGATGCGGTCCCAGCTCATGTCGGTGATGTGCAGCAGGCCGTCGATGCCGCCGAGGTCCACGAACGCCCCGAAGTCGGCGATGTTCTTCACGGTGCCCGTGCGGATCTGGTTCGGCTCGATCTCGGATAGGAGCTTTTCCTTCGCGGCAAGCCGCTGCTCCTCGATCAGCTTGCGGCGGGAGATCACGATGTTGCGGCGGTCGGTGTCGATCTTCAGGACCTTCGCCTCGATCTCGCGGTCGAGGAACTCGTTGATGTCGCCCGGACGGCGGATGTCCACCTGCGACGCGGGCAGGAACACCGGCACGCCGATGTCCACCAGCAGGCCGCCCTTGATCTTCCGCACGACACGGCCCTTGACCGTATCGCCTTCCTTGCACGTCTGCACGATCCGCTGCCAGTTCAGAATCCGGTCGGCCTTGCGCTTCGAGAGCACGACGGTGCCCGTCTCGGACTCCACGGTCTCGAGCAGGACCTCGATCTCGTCGCCGATGTCGATGCCGCTCGGGTCGTCCCACTCGCTCGTCGGCAGGATGCCTTCGCTCTTGAGGCCCACGTCCACCACGACCTCGTTCCCGAGCACGTTGACGATCTTGCCCTTGAGGATGGTCCCGGGCTGAAAGCTCTCGACCGCCTGCTGTGTGGTCGCACCGATGCGGCACGGGTCGAAGTCGCCGCCGAATGCCTCCGCCAGTTCGTTCAGAATCGCGGATTCGTCGATGTCCAATGAGTTGATCAGGTTCTGGTTCACGTTACCGAAGTCCCGGGGCCGACCGCCGACCCGCGCCGGCGGATTCCGACAATACCCGACAAAAAGAGAAAGCCGATCGGGATACAGCGCGCGCTGCACCATCCGGCCGATCGGTCCGAATCAAGTAGTATACTGAAAGGCCGCCGGGGTGGCAACCGTGGGCAACCGGGCAGCCTACCGGGCCACCTCCACCGTGACGCCGTCGGGATGATTCGGGAATCGGATCCCCAGCGTTACGCCGTCGCCGCGCGAGGAAACCTGGAGCCCGGTGCCGGCGGCATCGCGCCCGGCAACTCGTGCCGGCGGCCGGCTGCCCCAGAGAACGCGGACGACCGCCGGGGTCTCGGCCGGGCCGCGGACCGTGAATCGCAGAAGGCCGCCCTTGAACTCCTGGCTCATGAGCCGGTGCGTCGCGTGCAAGACCTGCGGCTCCGGCCGGCGGCCATCCTTGCCCTCGACGGCCTCCGTCACGTCGCGGTAGACGCCGCTGGAACCGGGCGACAGCCGCACGCCGTCGAGGACCGGCAATTCCGGCTCGAACACGTCCACCAGCCTGCCGCGCAGCTCCAGTGGCGACGCCGCCGCGTGGGCAATCACGAACGGCCCCCGCCGCATGCAGAACCGCCCCGGCTCCGCGAGGCCGCGCGGCTCGTCCGCCTTGCGAAGCCCGGCGTCAATCAGCGGCAGGTACTCCTTCCTCGCGACGGCCGGATCGCCAAAGCGCCTCGGCGAGATCGCTCGCCGCGCCACCCAGCCCTTGCCGACGGACCGGTCGCCGTCACCGCCGGCGTTCCAGTCCAGCGCGGCCATCAGGTGATGGAGCGGCGATGCGAAGCCCTTCTTCTTCCACCACATGTCGGCCCCGCCGAGGTCGTCCGGCTCGCCAAAGACCAGCAGCGAACCGCCCTGCCGGACCCATTGCGCGATCGCCTCGTTGACCTTCGCATTGAGCGGCTTCCATGCCTCGAACGAGAGGACGAGGACGCGGAACCGCGACGGGTAGCCCGGTTCCGCCATACGCTCCGCCACGCACGTGGTCGCCGGCACTCCGGCGTGAATCAGCGGCAGGAGCAGCCCGTACACCCCCTGGAGCAGCGGAAACGTCTCCTTCTCCCACAGCAGTGTGTCGGCCATCACGACGCCGACCCGCTCCGACGGCTCCGCCGTGCACCAACGGCCGCCCTCGGGCACGTCCTGCAGCACCTGTGTGGCCGAAAGCGTCAGGATGCGGAAGCGTTCCGGCGCGGGCGTGCCGCCGCCTGTGGCGTGGCCCGGCAGGAAGATGCGGTCCGGCCAGGGCATGACCTCGTACTGCGCGACGTCGGGGAACAGCAGCATCGCGGCGACGCAGTGGCGATACCACTGCTCGAACTCCGGCCACGTGTGCTGCGGGTCATCCTCGACGGGGTCCACGAGCATCCACATCCGCTTGCGGGAGCCGGTGACGAGTTCGCTGAAGTAGCCGTAGAGGGCGTAGGCCGAGTCGAAAAACGTCTTCTCCGGCGAGTCGTAGTTGGCGAGGGCCCAGTTCACCGGTCCCGTCCAGACCTGGCCGATGTAACCGTCGACGTCGTGAGCGCCGACGGACGTGCCGAGGGGGGCGACAAGATGCGCGGCGTAATTGCTGTACAGGCTGTGCACGGGCATGACGAACGCGATGTCCCGCTTGAGTTCGCGGGCCCTCTTCTTCGTCAGGGCGGCAAGCCTCTGCTCCAGCTCGAGGTAGAGTTCGCTCTTGAGCTGCGCCGTGAGAAAGCGGGCCTCGGGCGACGCGCTCTCCGGCTGCCACGGCGTGCCGTAGCGGCGGGCCCACAGATCGCGGAAAGCCTTCTCGTAGCCCGTGAACGCGTGCGCGAGAGGCTCCTCGGGCAGGATCGCGTCGGCGCCGACGTCGATCGATTGCAGCGTCATCTCCTCAAGGTATCGCATCCAGCCCTCGGTCGGCAGCATGTACGGCCGGATGCCCGCGCATTTGACGACCTCGTCCTTCTCGTTCCGCTCGACCTCGTCCGGGTGCGGTGTGCCGTCCCACTTGCCGCTCCAGTACTCGCCCGTCGCGTCCGAGTCGGCGAAGAACATGCGGCCGACGGCCCCCCCACGCTGCTTCCACGATTGAATGTGCCGGCGGAGCACGTCGGGCTTGTCGCCGTGGCGGTGAACGATGACGGCATCAACGGCGATCGCCAGCCGGGGGTCGTACGCGCAGTTCGTCTGGAACGTGGTCTTGGCGGCAAGGAACGAGGAGCCGTTGGCCTTGCCGTCCTCCGCCGAAGCGGGACGACCGACAAGCATCGCTGCGCCCAGGCAGACGGCGGCGACCGCGCCGCTCCGCCGGGAAAGGGGTCTTTGGGAATCACGATTCCGCGAGTTTGCCGGTTGGGTGCTCATGGCGGCATTAGAAGGGCGGGCCGCTCCCCACGGCAACCCCGCACCGCCATCTTGCGTCCGTCCCGACCGCCGGACAAGCCGATCACACCAGTAACCCATTGCCAGAAATGACTTTGCGGCATGTCCGCTTTCCGGGCACGCGACTTGATCGCCGTCAAGGCACCTGGCTCGGCGTCCGGCAACAATAGCGTCGACCGCAGGGGCTCGTGTCGGAAGGGTTGCCGTCAGCCGTCGTGGTCGCTTTGAGGAGCAGAGCCATGCAATACTCCCCGGCCATGCAGATCCTGGTGGACGAACACGACGTGATCCTCGCCGTGCTGGATGCCGTCGAGGCCATGGCGAACCGCGCGCATCGCGGAGCCCCGTTCCCGCAGGAGTTCTTCGAGAAGGCATTCGACTTCCTGCCGACGTTCGCCGACAAGTGCCACCACGCGAAGGAAGAAGACCGTCTCTTCCCTGTGCTCGAGGCCCGCGGCGTTCCGCGCGAGGACGGGCCGATCGGCTGCATGCTCCGCGAGCACGAACAGGGCCGCGTCCACGTACGGGCCGTCCGCGAAGCGCTCGCACGCACCGCCGCCGGTGATACCGAGGCACAGGGTGCGGTATACCGCAACGCCGTCGCGTTCGTACAACTGCTGCGTCAGCACATCCGCAAGGAGAACGAGGTCCTCTTCGTGTTCGGCGATCAGCGCATGACGCCGGCGGACAAGGAGCAACTGCACCGCCAGTTCCAGTGCACGCAGCACAGCATGCTCCCGCCGGGCACGCACGAGAAATACACGGCGCTGGCCAGGGAGCTTTGCGCCACTGCGGGCGTGCCCGACCACGTGCCCTATGGCGAGCGGTACACCGGACCGTTCTGCTGCGGGCACGAGCATGATCGAGGTCCGATCGCCAAGCCGGCGTGAGGTCGGAATGCGCAGTTGCGACGAGGACAAGGCGCTCCGCCGCGACCTGAAGACGCTGGCGTGTTTCATCCGCGTCTACTGCACGCACAAGCACGCCGACGTACCGAAGACGCCGGCGGCGCTGCAGACGCACGACGTCGAGGCGATCGCCGGCGGGCCGCTCCGGCTGTGCGATTCCTGCCGGAAGCTGCTTGCCCACGCCTTCGTCAAGCGGACACGGTGCCCCCTCACCCCCAAGCCGGCCTGCAAACATTGCCCGAGCCATTGCTACCACCCCGGCTATCGGGCTCGGATCCGCGAGGTCATGAGGTACTCCGGCCGGCGGCTCGTCATGACGGGCCGTCTCGATTATCTTCTCCACCTGCTCCGCTGAAGGGCAGTCGGGGCGGACAGTCGATATGTTGCGAGGCGGTGTCATGTTGAACTGGCGTACGGGCATCCTTTGTGCGGGGACGGGGTTGTTCGTGTGCGTGTGTGCCGCCCGGGCGGAACCGGCGGCGACATCGCGGCCGGCCGTGCGGGCGTCCGTGCCGATCCTGTACAGCAGCGACCTGTTACACCCTCACGATGACCCGGACGACCATTTCGACCTTGCCACGCTGTTCGCGATTCCCGAGTTCGACATCCGCGCCGTCGTGCTGGATCTCGGCGAACGGCAGGCCCAGCGGCCCGGTACGGTCCCGCTGAAGCAGATGATGCACCTGACCGGCCGCACGGTGCCGTTCGCCAGCGGCCTTGTCGCGAAGCTCAAGGCCCCCGACGACAAGGCGACCGACCAGCCGGCGGCGGCGCAGGGCGGCGTGGAACTGATCCTGAAGACGCTCCGCGAGGCGCCCGAGCCGATCACGATCTTCGAGACGGGCAGCCTCCGCGACATCGCGGCGGCGTTCAACCGCGAGCCCGATCTGCTCCGCGCCAAGGTCCGGCGGCTCTACGTGAACACCGGCCACAGCGGCGGCGACCGCGAGTGGAACGTGGACCTCGACCCGCACGCCTTCGTCCGCGTGATGGGATCGAGGCTGCCGATCTGGTGGGTGCCCTGCTTCGGGCCGGACGGGTACAACTCGTTCTGGAAGTTCCGGCACAACCAGGTGCTCGAAACCGCGCCGCCGGGTCTGCAGTGCTTCTTCATCTACGCGCTGAACAAGACGCCGCCGCAGGAGATCGACCCGATTCGCGCATTGAAGGACGGCCTGCCCCCGGCGGCGAAGGCGGCCATGTGGGAGCAGGAGCGCAACATGTGGTGCACGGCGGCGCTGCTCCACGCGGCGGGCCGGCCGGTCGTGCCGGGACGCCGAATCGCCTGGTTCGAGGAGAAGCGCGTGAGGCTCGACGCCAACGGCGCCACGCGCTTCGACGACGCCAACGGCGACATCGACGTGCTGACGTTTCGCCGGATCGAGGGTGCGGACTATGACGCGGCGATGACGACGGCGCTCCGAGACCTGCTGCGGAAGCCGGGCCCATGACGCCAAGCGGCCGTCCCGGTCCCCCTCCTCCCCTCCGGGCGAGGGGGCGGAGCAAGGCGCCGACCGCCCGTTGTGGCGCGGGCATCCTGCACGCGCGTCCCACCGCTTCCACGGCGGCGGCGTGCGTTCTTGTTGCCGTCCTCGTCGTCGCGATCACCGGCTGCGACGTACCGCTCGGCGTCCTGCCGGACTACGCCGACTCGCCGATCGACACCACCGGCTACGTGATCGAGCCGCTCCCGGTGACGCTCGCCGCGTCGTTCGCCCGCGGCAACGACGTATACCTGGGCCTTGCCGACGGGACCATCCTGCGTGCCGACGACCGCGACCTCGCGTCGCCATGGGCGAATCTCAACAGCCCGCTCGACGCGGGGCCGCGGATGCTCTTCGCGTCGAGCGCCGGCGTGGTTTTCGCATCGCACAACGATCGGCCCACCTGGCGCACAGCCGACGGCGGGCAGACGTGGGCGGTCTGCCTCGACGCTCCCGTCTGGCGCATGGACGAGGACGACCTCGGCAACCTCTACGCCGGCAACTACGTCAAGGACGCCGAACACGTCGCCACGCTCCACAAGAGCGCCGACGGCGGCGCCACCTGGACCATCGCCTGGCAGGACGCGCGAAACCACCACATCCACACCGTTCGCTGGGACGACCGCGCCAAACGCCTGTACATCGCCTACGGCGACACGTCCGCCGCACGCGGCCAGGCATACTCCGATGACCGCGGCGCGACGTTCACCACGCTCGCCGAGGGGCGGAAGGAGGGCCATACGGACGTCGCCTTCACCCGCGACTACGTCATCTGGGCCAGCGACGACCAGACCGGCCGCATCCTGCGCGTGGCGAGGAACACGGGCCGAACGCACACGCTCGAGGGCTCGCCGCAGTTCATGTGGTTCGCCGTGGCGGGCGATGAGCAGGTGTATGTCGGCACGATGACGGCGGCCCGGGAGGGCGGCCAGCGTGCGGCCCTCCTGGCATCGGAGGACCAGGGCGCGACCTGGCGGAAGCTGATCGAGACCGGCGTGTCCGACGGCCCATACGGGCAGGGATTCATTGCCGAGTCGCGTGCCCTCAGCGCGGGCGGCTGGCTATACTGTTGGGGCGGCGGGCAGTCGTATCGCGTGCGGCGGGCCCCGCGGTAACCGATGAATGCGAACGACGTCATCTCGCGGCTCCGTGATGCCTTGCTCGGCTCCGCACAGCGCGGGGCGTTTGTGCAACTCGTCCTGAGCGACGTCACAGCGACGGCCGACGAACCCGCCTGCGAGAAGATCGCGATCCGGCCCGCCCCCGGCAAGGCCGAAGGCACGCTGCAGGTCAACTGGTTCACCGCTGAACGGCACACCACGAAGAACCTCCCCGCGGCCGAGGCGACCGGCGTGCTCTCGCGGACGTTCCGGCGGGCGCACCTGCAGACGACGGCCGGCGACCTGCACATCCGCATCACGAAGAAGGGCAAGGTGCTGGCGAGCGAAGGCCGCCCGTCGGCCCCCGCCCCGCCCGCCGACCGCGAGCACGACCGGACCAAGCAATACATCCTGCCCGCCGACCGGCCAAGCCCGCTCCTGCAGGCCCTCGACATCCAGACGCACGCGGGCCAGGTCCGCGCCTCCCGCCGGGGCAAGTTCCACCAGATCAACCGCTTCCTCGAGATCCTCGCGTCGCTCCCGCTGCCCGAGCCTGGCGCCGTCCGCGTGATCGACTGCGGCTGCGGCGCCGCGTATCTGACGTTCGCGGCGCACCACTACCTGCGCGACATCCGCACGCTCGACCCGCACACGGTGGGGATCGACGCCCGGGGCGACCTCGTCGCCCGGTGCAACGGCCTCCGCGACCGGCTCGGCTACGCGAACCTGGCGTTCGTCGCGTCGCGTATCGCGGACTTCGACCCGCCCGCCGTGCCCGATATCGTGCTCAGCCTGCATGCGTGCGACACGGCCACGGACGAGGCCATCGCCCTTGGCATCCGGTGGCGCGCCCGGGCGATCCTCGCCGCCCCGTGCTGCCAGCATGAGCTGCGCGACCAGCTCGCCAACGACTCGATGCGGGCGATCCTGCGGCACGGCCTGCTCAAGGGCCGCCTGGCCGACGTCGTCACCGACGCCGCCCGCGCCGCCCTCCTCCGGCTGAACGGCTACCAGTGCGACGTGCTCGAGTTCGTCTCGCCCGAACACACGACGAAGAACCTCCTGCTGCGGGCCGAGCGGCGATCCTCCAAACCGCTGCCGGGCGCCGAGGACGACTATGCCGCCCTCAAGGCCGCGTGGCACATCGCGCCGGTGCTGGAACGCCTGACGTCCGATGCCGGGGACTGAATCACATGGGGCAGGATCCGTCCGGCGGGGCAGCGTCGAAGCCGTCCGGAAGGCCGGCGAGGCATGCCGCCGCGTTCGCTGGATTCTCTGCGTCGAAGAGGCCGGTCTGGTGGGCTGCCCTGCATGGTTGGCCCGGTCCGTTGGGTCGCCGTGCAACGTCGCGGTAACGCCTGCCCGTCCGTCGTGCCGTTGTCGCGTCGGCCAGTCGGCCGGAGCCCGTGGGTCCGTTCTATCGGACACGCATGGGGACCAACAGGCTGTAACCGTTTTGCGGTCTGGGGTCACGAACAGGCGGCTCTCTCGCTCGGTGGGTTCATGTCGTCGTGGCGCCTGTTTGTGTTTCGCGTTCCATTCGGGCTCCCGGCGTTTGAGGCGAAGTGGGCGTTGCTCGCTTCGAGCGATCCCTGGATCCCCGCTTTCGCGGGGATGACGGAGGGAGAGGAGTCTGGATTCCCGCGTTCGCGGGAATGACGGTTTTGCGTTCCGTTCGGGTCGCCGGGGCCGTGAGGGGAGGCGGGTGTTGTCTTCTTTGAGCGATTCCTGGATTCCCGCGTTCGCGGGAATGACGGGGTGGGTGGTGCGTGCATTGTCCGTCGTTCCCGCGCGGGAATGACGGGGGCTTTCGCCCGGAAGCGGGCGCGCGTAAAATCGCCGTCGCACGCAGACCAGGCGAAAGGCAATCGCGATGACCTCAAAAGAACGCATGATGCTCGCGTTGAACCGGGAAAAGCCCGACCGGCTCCCGGTCAGCATCCACCAGTGGCAGCAATACCACCTCGACAACTACATGGGCGGGGTCGATGCGCTCCGGGCCTTCGCGATGACCGGCATGGACGCCGCGATCCAGTATTTCGCCGCGATGGGGCAGTTCTGGATCCCCGAGGCCGAGCGGTACGTCGTCCAGACGCCCGAGTGGGTCGAGCAGGTCCGTGTCGTCGATGCCGACCCCGACAACCGCATCCTCCACCACACGATCACGACACCCGGCGGCACGCTCACCTACCGGACCGGCGGCGACCGCACCACCACCTGGATCACCGAATACCTCATCAAGCGGCACGAGGACGTCGATCTCATCGACAAATACATGCCCGTCGCGCGGCTCGACCTGCGCCTGATCGCGGCCGAGTACGACCGCGTCGGCGACGCGGGCATCCTCCGCGGATTCGTCTGGGGCGACCAAGCCGGCTGCTGGCAGCACGCCTGCTGCCTCATGGACACGCAGGAACTCATCCTCGAGGCGATCGACCACCCCGACTGGGTCCACCGCCTTCTCGACGCCCTCCTGCGCAAGAAGCTCCGGTTCATCGACGAGTCGCTGCGGGGGGCGAAGTTCGACATCATCGAGACCGGCGGCGGCGCCGGCAGCGACACGGTGATCTCGCCCGCGATGCACCGGGAGTTCTGCCTGCCGTACGACCGCCGGCTCCACCGGGCGTTGCACGATGCCGGCCACAAGATCACGTACCACACCTGCGGCGGCATGATGAACATCCTCGGGGAGATCGTCGCCAACGAGACCGACGCCTCGGAAACGCTCTCGCCGCCCGGCACCGGGGGCAACATCACCGAGCCCGCCGACGTCCGCCGTGCCTTCGCCGGCAAGGTCGCCATGATCGGCGGCATGGACCAGTTCAACATCCTCACCCGCGGGACGGCCGACGAGATCCGTCGCGAGGTCCACCGCCTCTTCGAGGGCTTCGGCCGCGACGGCGGCTACATCCTCTCCGCCTCGGACCACTTCTTCGATACGCCGCCGGAGAACCTGCGCGTCTTCGCCGCGGCCGCGCGGGAATGCTCGTACTGAACCCCGGGCGCTGCGCGCCGCAACGCCCGCGCGGTATACTGCACGCGGCCCGGTCGGCGATCCGGGAGCCAGGAGGCATCCGATGTCCGTCGAAATCGACATCCGCTACGAAGGCGACCTGCGCTGCACCGCGACGCACCTGCAATCCGGCAACACCCTCACGACCGACGCCCCGCGTGACAACGGCGGCAAGGGCGAGGCGTTCTCGCCGACCGATCTCGTCGCCACTGGCGTCGGCACGTGCATCGTCACGATCATGGGCCTCGTCGCCCAGCGTGCCGGGCTTGACCTCGCCGGCACGAAGGTCCACGTGGTGAAGGAGATGGTCGCCGCGCCGATCCGCCGGATCGGCGTCATCCGCGTAACCGTCACCGTGCCCGGCGGGAGCCGTTTCGCCGCGGCCGATCGCGAGAAGATCGAGCGCGCCGCCGCCCTCTGCCCCGCCAAGCAGAGCCTCCACCCGGACGTCAAGGTCGAGGTCCACTTCGTCTACGAGGAGTAGCTGCGCCCGGCTCCCGTGACTGTTCGCCCGGGGCGGCACGTCCGCGGCGCGGCGATGCCACCGGAGGCCGTTTCGGTTATCATCGCCGTCCGGCAAGGAGATGTGCTATGGCCACGCGCGTGAACGCCCCCGCCCCGGTTTTTCCGAAAGCCGACGCCGTGCCCGAGGCCGCGCGGCAGGCCTACTACCTACAGGGGGCGCGTTACCTGATGGACGGCAAGGTCCACGACTGGACGGGGCCGTGCCAGGAGGTTCTCTCGCCCGTCTGCCTCGACGAAGGCTCCGGCCCTGCCCCGTTCAAGCTCGGGCGCTACCCGCTCATGACACGCACGGAGTCGATGGAGGCCCTCGACGCCGCGTGCCGGGCCTACGGCAAGGGCCGCGGCCCGTGGCCCGCCATGTCCGTCCACGAGCGGATCCGCTGCGTCGAGGCGTTCATCCCGCGCATGCAGGCCGTGCGCGACGAGGTCGTCCGCCTGCTGATGTGGGAGATCGGCAAGACCCTGGCGGACTCGCAGAAGGAGTTCGACCGCACGGTCGAGTACATCCGCGACACCGTCGAGGCCCTCAAGGAACTCGACCGCACCAGCTCGCGATTCGCCATCGAGCAGGGCTTCGTCGCGCAGATCCGCCGCAGCCCGCTCGGCGTCGCCCTCTGCATGGGGCCGTTCAACTACCCGCTCAACGAGACGTTCACGACGCTCATCCCCGCCCTCATCATGGGCAACACGGTCATCTTCAAGCCGCCGAAGTACGGCGTGCTGCTCCACGCCCCCCTGCTTCGGGCCTTCGCCGACTCGTTCCCGCCGGGCGTCGTCAACACGATCTACGGCGAGGGCCCCGTCATCGTCGGCCCGCTGATGGAGAGCGGCCGGATCGATGTCCTCGCCTTCATCGGCTCGGCAAAGGTCGCCGCGATCCTGAAGCACCAGCACCCGCGTCCGAACCGCCTGCGCTGCATCCTGGGCCTCGAGGCCAAGAACCCCGCGGCGATCCTCCCGGACGCCGACCTCGACCTCGCCGTCCGGGAATGCGTCCTCGGCGCCTACTCGTACAACGGCCAGCGATGCACGGCGGCCAAGATCGTCTTCGTCCATCGCGGCGTCGCCGATGTCTTCGCGCGCGCGTTCGCCGACGCCGTCGGCCGGCTCGTCGTCGGCATGCCCTGGGAGGACGGCGTGCAGATCACCCCGCTCCCGGAAGACGGCAAACCGCAATGGCTCAAGGGACTCGTTGACGAGGCGGTAGCCGCCGGGGCGAAACTGCTCAACGCCGGCGCGGCAACGATCGACCGGACGCTTTTCTACCCGGCCGTACTCTACCCTGCCGACCCGAAGACGCGCATCGGCCAGGTCGAGCAGTTCGGCCCCGTCACACCGATCGTGCCCTACGACGACGAGCAGGAGGTCATCGACTGGGCGACCGAATCGCCGGTGGGCCAGCAGGCCGCCGTCTTCGGCGCCGACGCGAGGCGCGTCAGCCGGCTCATCGACGCTCTGGTCAACCAGGTCTGCCGTGTGAACATCAACAGCCAGTGCCAGCGCGGGCCGGACAAGTTCCCCTTCACCGGCCGCAAGGACTCGGCCGAGGGCACGCTCTCCGTGTCCGACGCCCTGCGGGTCTTCTCGATCCGGAGCGTCGTCGCCGCCAAGGCCACGGACGCCAACGAGCAGATCATCTCTGCGATCGTCACCGGAAGGCACTCGAAGTTCCTCTCGACGGATTTCATCTTCTGAGGAGGATGTTCGTTGTTCGACGCCCACGTCGAGTTGCCCGGTTGCCCGGTTCCTCCGTCCCCGGCACTCCGTCCCGGACCTTCGTCACCCGGCGCTCAGCCCTCAGCCCTCAGCACTCGATGGAGAAGCACACAATGACCGACGAACGCTCCGCATCGAAAGCCGCCATGCTCGCCCGAACCACCGGCCACCACGTCTACGAGGCCTCCGTCTCGCTCGCGGAGGACAAGATCCTCGCGCTGGCCCGGGACGGACGCAGCAAGCGGCTTCTTGTCGCCGCCCCGCGCGACCGCCAGGCGCCGTTCAACCAGTTCCGCGGCAAGCGCCTCGAAGCGGTCGATGAAGGCACGAAGATCGAGGTCGCCATCCTCCTCCCCGCCCACGACGTCGCCAAGGCGCTGCGGCAACTGCTGCCGTGGACGCGGCCCCAGGTCGTCGGCCTCCGCCGTTCCGTCGGTCTGGGAGACCGCCTCGGCCTCGCGACGCCCGGCCACGTCCGCGCCGTCCGGGGCACGGGCTGCGTGCCGTACTTCGCCCAGCAGTCCGCCCGCGAGATGGCGCGGACACGGCGCACTCCCGAGCAGGTCATCGACGCGGCCACATGGGGCGTCTTCGAGGCCGGCTGGCGCGACGGGTTCGGCAGCGACGCCGACCACCTCAAGACGACGGCCGACATCGACGCCTGCGTCGCGGCCGGTTTCACGATGTTCACCATCGACCCCGGCGACCACGTCGAGAGCGGCGCGGACACGGCCGACCCCTCCGCCCTGCCGGGCGCCGTGGAGGTCCTTCCGTGGAACGACCTCGAAACGACCGTGATGGACTTTCGCGAGATGTACGTCGGGCAGCCGATTGCGCTCGACGGCGGCCCTGCGGTCACATTCACCGAGAACACGCTGGCCCGCGCCGCGATCAAGTACGGCGGGGCGATCGCCCACACCGTCCGCCTGTTCCGCCACCTCAAGACGCGGATGGGATCGCGGCCGTTCGAGCTGGAGGTCTCCGTGGACGAGACGGCCACGCCCACGTCCCCCGCCGAGCACTACCTCATCGCGTCGGAGCTGAAACGCCTCGGCGTCCGGTGGGTCGGCCTCGCCCCGCGTTTCGTCGGCGAGTTCGAGAAGGCGATCGACTACAAGGGCAGTCTCGAGGCGTTCGAACGTTCCTTCGCCGAACACGTCGCCGTCGCCCGGACGCTGGGCCCGTACAAGCTGAGCATCCACTCCGGCAGCGACAAGTTCGCGATCTATCCCATCGCCGCCCGCCTCGCCGGTGAGATGATCCACGTCAAGACCGCCGGCACCAGCTACCTCGAGGCCCTCCGCGTCGTCGCCCGCAGGCGGCCCGACCTCTTCCGGCAGATCCTCGATTTCGCCTTCACCCGCTTCGACGCCGACCGCGCGAGCTACCACATCTCCGCAAACGCCGGCACGATCCCCCGTTCAGAGGACCTGGCCGACGAACAACTCGAGGGTCTCCTGAACAACAACGACGGCCGCCAGCTGCTCCACGTGACGTATGGGTCCGTTCTGACGGCCACAACGCCGGATCATAAAGCCCTCTTCCGCGACGAGATCCTCCATACGCTGCTGGACCACGAAGACGAGCACTACGCGGTCCTGGAGGCTCACCTCGCCCGGCACGCGCGACCGTTTGCGGGATAGCGCGAACGACAGGCGGCACGACCACGCCGAGAGACCGCACCGTTTCGCCGGCAACCCCACGGACGGCGAGCGCGCCTGCGGCCACGGCGGACCGCCCGGTTCGGACAAGGCAGGCTCTATCGCGCGGGCGCCCTTCCGGTTGTCGGAACGGCCGGATTGGGCCGTGGCATGGCGGCGTTCACGGACTGCCGCCAGGCAGCGAGACGCCGGCGAAGCTCGGCCGTCTGTTCCGCAAACTGCCCGGCGACGTCGATCTTCTCGCCCGGGTCGGCCGTCAAACGGTACAGCTCCGCGCGGCCGTCCTCGAAGTACTCCAGCAGCTTCCAGTCGCGCGTGCGGATGGCGCCGACGGGCGTCGTGGTGTCATAGTAGTGGGGAAAGTGGAAATACAGCTCTTCGCGATCGAGCTTCGACGCCGGGTCTCTCAGGAGCCCGGTCAAGTCAACGCCGTCCGTCGTTGTCCGGCCCGGCGGCGTAACGCGGGCGACCGCCAGCAGCGTCGGGCACAGGTCGGTCAGCACGACCGGTTCGTTGCACACGGCCGCCGCGGGCGTGACGCCCGGCCACCGCACGATCAGCGGCACGCGAAGACCGCCCTCGTAGCAGGAACCTTTGCCCGAACGCAGCGGGAAGTTGCTGGTCACGGGCGTGGGACGTCCCGACTTCCGGTCCGTGCCGATGAAACCCCCGTTGTCGCTGGCGAAGATTACAATCGTATCGTCTTCCCGCCCGCGAGCCCGCAGGGAGGCCATCACCCGGCCGACGCTGTCGTCAAGGCTCTTGACCATGGCGGCGTACGTCGCATCCCGATGATGCATCCCGGGTCGCAGCCGCTGCTCGAAGTGCCGCACATCGTCGCTCTTCGCTTCGGCGGGCACGTGCGGCGCATGGTGGGCCAGGTACAGGAAGAACGGCCGGCCCTCGGCGTGATCGAGCACGCGCACGGCCTCGTCGGTCAGGCGGTCGGTGAGATACTCGCCCGGCCTGCCGAACTCGAGGTGAGGCACGTACCGCATCGGGCCCTTTCCCTGATACGGGCCGCGGTAGGGCCAGAAGTAGGTCGTCGGCGCGCCCCAGTGGGTGCCGCCGATATTCACGTCGAAGCCGTGCGTCTCAGGAGAATGGTCCGCATCGCCGAGGTGCCATTTGCCCACGAGCGCCGTGAGGTAGCCGGCATCCTGAAGATGCCGGGCCAGCGTCGCCTCCGTATGGGGCAAGTTGGGCAGCGAGTGCCCCTCGAGCAGCTTTCGATCGCCGGGGCCCTGCAATGCCGCCTCGGACCACGTGGTCATCTGGAGCCGGGCCGGGGCCCTGCTGGTCAGAAGAGCGGCTCGCGACGGCGAACAGACCGGGGCGGGGGCATAGGCCTGCGTGAAACGGACACCGTCCCGTGCAAGCCGGTCGATGTGCGGCGTCTCGACGAGATCGCCCCCGTTGCACCCGACGTCGGCCCAGCCGTGGTCGTCCGCGAGGATCAGAACGATGTTGGGACGGCCCTGGCCGAGGGCCTGCGCCATCGCAACACCCAGCCAGATGCCAACCGCCATCACAATTGGAGTGGCAACCGATCGGCCCATACGTCACCTGCGGGCTCCCGAACATGCCGACAATCCGACCGCAAGGCACGCGCCAAGTCAGGGGCACGTGCCCCGGCGGACACGTGCCCCATGGTAAAGCGTAGGCCCTGCGGACAAGTGCGGCAAGCCGCACGCTAGGACGAACAGGCCGGAAGCCGGTTCGGTCCGTTGAAACACGACGCCAGTTTGGTGAAGTCGTTCAGGTCGATGTCGCCGTCCTCGTCACCATCGAGGCAGGTGCAATTCCGCGGGTTCCCCGATTCGCTCCACGGATTGTTCGGCCCGTTGAAACACGCCTGAAAGCTCGTGAAGTCGTTCAGGTCCACGTCCCGGTCGGCGTCCAGATCACCGTATACCGCCGGGCAGGTCGGATCCTCCTGCGGATCGGGATGGCTGATCACGGTGTAGAAGTTCACAAGGTAGGGCGAGTTTCTGCCCTGTTCGGGATGGTTGTTCAGGTTGATGTTTCCCTTGGCGCCGATGAGAATCTGCCGGGTCGTCATGGAGACGGTCGGGTAGCGGGAGGTGATGGCCCAGCAGTCACCCAGCGGATCCCCGCAGTAGTTGATGAACGCCCAGAAGCTGTGCGTCAGGTGAGTGAACGTACCGGTGTTCGGGTTGAACGCGAGCACGCGGGCCGCCGTGTGCGTCAGTTGATTGCCCGTGTACATGCCGCGGTCGAAGACGACGCAGACCCGGTTCAGGGCATCGACGGCGATGTTGACCCGCGGTTTGGTGACGTCCGCCCAGTACTCGGCAAAGTCGTCCGTGTCGGCGCCGACGCCGCCATGGGCCGCCGTCAACTCCGTCACGTTCGCCTGGCCCACGTAGGTCCGCGTGCGGGTGTCCCAGACAGCGACGGTGACGACCCTCGTTCGGTCGCTGCCGTACCAGCCCCCGGTCGTGTGCCCGGCCAGAAACAGGTAGTGGCTGTTGATGTGGCTGGCGATGCGATCGGCATCTCCGCGTTCGGTTGTGATGAAGCTCAGCCTGTTTCCGAGGCTGTCCTTCAGGTTCGGATCATTCATGGGGATGTCGCCCAGAAAGTTGCCGTCGTTGTCGTAGAACCGGAACAGGCCGTTGACGCCGTTTTCGGAGCATATCGGGCAACGGATGGCGAACCCGGACCTGTCCCCGCGCGAGGTCATGATCTCGTGCGAACTGGTGGTGCGAAACTCGTGCGGCGCCAAGATGCACGAGCCCCCCGCCGTCGCGAGCGGAGCAGATCGACGTTCACTCCGCTTTCCCTTTGGGGCGGCCACGCCGTGCATCGCACATGCGGCCGAAGGCGTCGAGCATGCCGCCGAGCAGCTCCAGCGGCAGGCCGACGACGTTCGAGAAGCTGCCGTCGATCCGCTCGACGAAGGCGTCGCCGTGATCCTGGATGCCGTAGGCCCCCGCCTTGCCCCGCCAGGCACCGTCGGCGATGTAGCGGTCCATCGCCTCGGGCGGCATGGACCGCATCGTGACGCGTGTGACGTCGTGCCGGATGAGCCGACGACCGGTGACGACGTCGAAGAGTGTCACGCCCGTGATGACCTCGTGCGTCGTCCCGGCCAGCGTGCCGAGGATGCGTCGTGCGTCGTCGTCGTCGGCGGGCTTGCCGAAGACGCGTCCGCGGTATGCCACGATCGTGTCGGCGGCGAGCACGATGCCGTCGCCGGCCGTCCCCGCGACGCTGCGAGCCTTGAAGTAGCTCGACGCCTCCGCGTGCTGGGGCGGCGACCCGTGCGACGCGGGCGTGTCCGGCTCCTCGAACGGCGGCACGCGCACCTCGAAGGAATAGCCCTCCTCGCGGAGCAGTTCCGCCCGCCGGGGGCTCGCCGAAGCCAGGATGAGTCGCGCACACATGCCGTTGCCATTCCCCCTGTCGCCCGGACGGCACGTTCAGTATACCGCACGGCGCAGGGCATTTCTCGCCTCTTGTTGCGGGCCGGGCCGGTTTGACAACGCGCCGCCTAATCGGTCCAATCCCGATGCGCCATGGCCGACGAACTGGATCAGTCCCTTGTCCCGCCGGCAGCAGGGCCGCGCGTGCTGCTGGTCGTCGATGACGAATCGTTGACCCGGTTCGGCGCGGTTCCGAAGCATATCGTGGTCGGCCTGGCCGACGCCGCCGTCCGCGTGACGATCCTCGCCCGCACCGTCCGCCCGCCGAACGCCCTGGAACTCGGCCCCTGCGCGGCGATCCACGATCCGCCGCGGCGACTCGAGTTCCGGCCGTGCCTGCCGGAAGAGGCGGCCGAGGACGCCCGCGAGGGGAAATACGACATGGTGCAGTGCCTCTCCGTGGCCCTGCTGGAGCGCATGCTGCGTTGTCCGGAGCTGGACCGCGTGCCCATGTCGGCCCACATCACCGACTCGGCGGATCTGGCACGATGGGCCTCGGTCGGCGGCGTCCGGTCGCGGTTGTGGGCGCTGCCCGCCACGCCGACGCTCTTCAAGAGCGTTCTCGACAGCAAGACCGTTCGCAGCCGCTGCATCAAGCTGGTCCGTCTGGCGGTCATCGGACGGGCGGGCTCGACGATCATGCCCGGGCCGGACCACATCCCGTCGGCCATCATCATGACGCCGCTGACGCCCGACTGCGGCCTGGTGCAGGTCCTTCACGCCATGCAGATCGTCGCCGCGACGCACCCGGAGGGCACGCTGTTCGTCCTTGGTCAGGGCCCGGCGGAACACCAGTTGCGGCATCTGGCGCAGGAACTCGGGCTCCAGCAGTCGGTGGTGTTCTTCGGCGAGACCTCGCAATGGGCCGAGGCCCTTCTGGGGTGCGACATCGTCGTGATGCCGAAGGCCCCCGGCCGGTGGTCGAGCCACGCGCTCGAAGCGATGGCGGCCGGGCGGGTGATCCTGGCTGCGCGGGGCGGCGAAGAAGACTACCTGGTGGATGACCAGACCGCTCTGCTGTTTGACCCGAAGGATGTGTCGAACCTCTCGACCTGCTGGCACCGTCTGCTGACAGATCCGGAGACGGCCCGCCGTCTGGGCACAGCCGCCCGGCAGTTCGTCAAGACATACCACAGCCCCAGCATCATGGCCGACGCGCTGCTCGAACTCTATGCGGAAGCGCGGGCCAAGGTGTCCCCCTGAATGGCGAATGACGACCCGCAGCGAGTGGACGCGGGTGCATTGCGTGACTAACCTACCGAGGGGTTGTTTCACGGAGGCCGGACGAGCGGACAGGAGCCAGAGATCATGACGCAATCGCTCCGTAATCTTGATTCCTACGGGCCATCCGACCAGGAGAAGCCTCTCCTGCCTGAGCCATTGGGCACGATTCTCCGAGAAGCGGTCGCGCAGGAGGCGACCGACATCCACATAGACACCTGGCGAGATCACGCCGTCGTGCGGTTCCGAGTCGATGGCGCGGCGCGGGAGTTCAATCCACTTGAACCGGATCAGGCACGTCGGCTGATCAACCAGATCAAGGTGAGCGCGAAGCTGAACGTCGAGGCCACGCTCCAGCCGCTGGAGGGCCAGTTTCGCTGGCAGGAGGGAGAGCAGGTCCGCGACATCCGGGTCACGATCATCCCGGAAGCGCCCCGCAACGAGGCCGCACACCTGCGCCTGCTCACCCGGCCCGAGGAGTGGCGGCACATGGAGCAACTGGGCATGCGCCCCGAGCAGCTGGCGACCGTGCGTGGCGTGATGCAGTGGCCGCACGGCCTCGTGCTGGTCGCCGGGCCTACGGGATCGGGCAAGACGACCACGCTTTATGCGTTGACGGAACTGGAGGATCTGCGTCACCTGGTCGCGGCGTCGATCGAGGAGCCGATCGAGTTCGACTTGCCGTACGTTCGACAATTGGAGGTGGACGAAAGACGCGGCATCACAATGAAGGAAGGTCTGCGCACCCTGCTGCGGATGGACGCCGACGTGCTGATGGTTGGCGAGATCCGCGACGGCGAATCGGCGATCGTCGCCGCCCAGGCGGCCCTGGCCGGCCGGCTGGTCCTTGCCACGATCCATGCGCGCGATGCCGCCGGCGCCATCTCGGCCATGCGACACCTGGGTGTCCGGCCGTACGTGCTGGCTTCCTCGTTACGGATGGTGATCGCCCAGACCCTGGTGCGGAAACTGTGCGGCGCGTGCGTGACGGCGCTGCCGACCCGCAACACGGAACGAAAGCTGTTCGAACAGGCCGGGCTGGCGGCGCCTGCCACGCTCCGCATCGCAAAAGGCTGTCCCTCCTGTCGCCGGACCGGCTTTCGGGGCCGGACGGGAGTCTTTCAAGTCGCCGTGTTCGACGAGTCCCACGGTGCGTGGCTGGCGGACGGCCCGCCCGAACATGAGGTACGGGAACGACTCGTTCAAGAGGGCACGCAGTCCCTGCGCGACGAACTGCTGCATTGCGCCGCCGAGGGCGTCATATCCCTGAGCGAGGTGGCGCGTCTCACAGGCACTGCCGTAGAGGGGCCGGGGACGACAACTGTGTGACGGGCCTATCGGTTTCGCCGCGTCGTGCCGCCCCACCGGGGAAGACGAGGCACGGAATCCGTGCCGGGATCCTGCAAAAGGCCGCGTCGGCGGCTGCCGGTTGCCCGGAACCGCCGACGCACCCGTCAGCATGACTCCCCACACGTCACCCGCCATTCGCTCCCGTCGGCGGGGTCAACGGCCCTGTCGGCCGGCGCCGCTATTTCGGAAGAAGAACGGCGTCGATGACGTGAATCACCCCATTGGCCGCCGGTACGTCGGTCTTGACGACATTGGCCCCATCCACCTTCACGCCATCCGACGCGTCAATGCGAACATGCTGCCCCTGGGCCGTCTTCGCCTTGTCCATCCCGGCTACATCGGCGGCCATTTTCCGGGCGGGCAACACATGGTAGAGAAGAATGCCCTTAAGCCTGGCCGGATCCTTCAGGAGCCCCTCGAGCGTGCCCGCGGGAAGTTTCGAGAAGGCCGCGTCTGTCGGCGCGAAAACCGTAAACGGACCCTCGCCGCGGAGCGTATCCGCCAGGCCGGCGGCCTCGACGGCCTTCAGCAGCGTCTTGAACGAACCGGCCTTCGCGGCCACATCCAGGACGTCGTCCTTGGGCATCAGAACCGAATCAATCACGTGAATCACACCATTCGCGCAATGGATGTCGGTCTTCGTCACGAGGGCCCCGTCGATCTTGACCGGGCTGGCGTGCGAGATCGTAACCGACTGCCCGAGCACCGTCTTCGCCGAAGTCAGCTTGATCACATCCGCCGCCGTCACCCGGCCGGGGACCACGTGGTACCTCAGGATGGCCCGCAGCTTGGGCAGATCCTTCAAGAGGCCCTCCAGGGCGCCCTCCGGGAGCTTCGCGAACGCCTCGTCGGTCGGGGCGAACACGGTGAACGGCCCTTTGCCCTTCAGCACCTCGACCATCCCGGCCGCCTTCAAGGCCTTCGCCAACGTCTCAAACGACCCTGCCGACACCGCGGTGTCCACGATGTCCTTCGCGCCGGTGCACGCCGCGGACTTCGACTCCGCGCCGCAGCCGTCACCGCCCTGGACGCCGGGCACACACAGCGCCAACAGCACAACCGATCCGTACGCGACCCAACTCGAACCCTTTGCGAATCTCATTGCATGATCTCCTTTCGCAAAACACGTTCCTGCCGCCGGCACTCACCGGCGGCGACCATTGATCAACGACATCACCTCCGTCCGGGCCGCCGCGTTCTCCTTGAACGTGCCGCGGACCGCGGAGGTCACCATGATCCCGTTCGGTTTCTGCACGCCCCGCATCCTCATGCACAGGTGCTCCGCCTCAACCACGACGACCACGCCCTTGGGCGCCAGGTGCTTCATCAGGGCGTCCGCGATCTGGCAGGTCATCCGCTCCTGAACCTGCGGCCGGCGTGCGAAGGCATCCACCGTACGCGCGAGCTTCGACAGACCTACCACCCTGCCGTTCGGGAGGTACGCCACGTGCGCCCGGCCGTGGAACGGAAGCAGGTGGTGCTCGCACAGGCTGTGAAAGTCGATGTCGCGGAGCAGAACGACTTCATCGTACTGCTCGTTGAAGACCCGCTTCAGATGCACGGCGGGGTCCGTTGCGACGCCGGAAAACAGCTCGCGGTACATCTTGGCGACGCGCCGGGGCGTGTCGCTCAAACCCTCGCGGTCGGGGTCCTCCCCAAGGGCCACCAAGAGACTCCGGACCGCCATTTCCGCCCGCTCGAGGTCGATGAAAGCGGCGGGCTTCGACGGCCGGGCAATCCGCGACTCCGAACCACTCAGCAACTCAGTGTTCTCAAGTTTCGTCACCATAAGGCCCTCACAAGTCATCAAAAACGCTCAAATCGTTCGAGACGACTATAGGTCTGCCGACCGGGGAGTCAAGCCAGAAATCGTTCAAAACGTGCATTTGCCGAACTATGCTCCTAACCTATTTTAAGACAATCAATTGCATTAAAGAAGATGAGCCGAGCCACCCCAGAAGGCGCAAGCCTCCCCTTGCGGAGTGGGCCGTGCGGGATTAAGATCATGCAAATCGTTCAGCGGAGTGGCTATGAAAGACTTACTGAGTCCAAAACAGATCGCCCGGGCCATCGGCGTCAGCGAGGCCTCGCTCAAACGCTGGTGCGATCGGGGCATACTCCCTGCGATTCGAACCGTCGGGGGGCACCGGCGGTTGCCGGTGAATGAGGTCGTGCAATTCCTGCGGAAGACCGGCCACCCGATGGTGCGGCCCGAAGTGCTCGGCCTGCCCGCGACGGCGGGCCACGGCAGGGAGACGCTCGAGACGGCGAGATCGCAACTACGGCCGGCGCTGGAGGCCGGCGACGAACAGCGGCTCGCACGACTCGTCGTTGACCTTTACCTCGCCGGTCATACGGCGTGCGATATCTGTGACCAGGCAATCGCCCCCGCGTTTTCTGATATCGGAGCGCGTTGGCAACATGGCGAAATCGAGGTGTACGAGGAGCGCCGAGCCTGTGAGGTCTGCATGCGCATCCTGTATCAGCTCGAAAGGCTGTTGCCGTCGGTCTCGGACACGGCCCCGACTGCCGCGGGGGCCACGGCCGAAGGCGATCCGTACGCCCTCCCGACCCTCATGGCGGAGATCGTCCTGCGAGAGGCCGGCTGGCGCGCGGATTCCTACGGCACGGGGCTTCCGTTTGCGACGCTGGCGGCGGCAATCCGCACTGTCCGACCGCGTCTCTTCTGGCTGAGCGTGTCGGCGATCGCTTCCGTGCCGGAATTCCTGGCGGGCTACGCCAGGCTGTACGAGACGGCCGTCGGATGCGGCGTACCCATTGTCGTCGGGGGCAGGGCGCTTACGGAGGACATCCGGCGGACGATGCAGTACTCCGCACACGGCGACACGCTCCGACATCTGGTTTCGTTTGCCCGGACATTGAATCGCCCGACCTGACGGGTGGGCCGTGTCGGTCGTGCGGCCTGCAGGCGGCCGCGGGTGCGCCGCCTCCCGCGGGGATTCGCCGCCGCCCTTCGCTGAGAGCACGGCGCGGCCGCAAGCCCCCGACACCGCCGGCGGGGCAGTCCGGTCCGGCCGGCTTGAGTCCCGGAGCGTCCGCACGTAGAATGCCGCACATGAACGGTGATGGTCGGTTGCGCGTGCCGCAGCGGTTGCTTGTCGTGCTGCCGAACTGGGTCGGGGACCTGGTTCTGGCGACGCCCGCGCTTCGTGCCATCCGCGTACAGTACCCGGAGGCCTACATCGCGGCCCTGCTGAAGCCGGCCTTTCGCGAGATCCTCAGCGGGGGCGACTGGGTCAACGAGATCCTGAGCTGGCCGGTCGGCAAGACGCGGCCTCGCCGGCGGCGCGGGTTCCTCGGACTTGCGCAGGACCTGCGTGAAAAACAGTTCGACACGGCCGTCCTGATGACGAACTCATTCCGATCGGCCCTGCTCGCACGGCTGGCGGGCATCCGCCGCCGGGTCGGCTACGACCGCGACGGCCGTGGCCTTCTGCTGAGCGACAAGCTTCTGCCCGACAAGGACCACGGCAAGTATGTGCCGGTTTCGATGGTCCGGTACTACAACGCGCTCGCACGGTATCTCGGCGCGCGGGAGGTCGGCAACGGCCTCGAGCTGTACACCACGCCCGAGGAAGAAGCGGTGGTGCAGGCCCTGTTCGACCGGCACGGGATCGGCACCGGCCAACCGACCGTCGTCCTGAACCCGGGCGCCTCGTTCGGCACCGCCAAGTGCTGGCTGCCGGAGCGTTTTGCGGAGGTGGCCGACGGTCTGATCGACGCGTTCGGCGCGGCCGTGTTCGTCTCGTGCGGGCCGAAGGAGCGGGACGTTGCCCGGGCGGTGACGTCGGCGATGCGGAACCCGGCGATCGTGCTGGACGACCCCATTCTGCCGCTGGGACCGCTGAAGGCACTGATCCGGCGGTGCTCGCTGCTTGTGACGAACGACACCGGGCCGCGGCACTTCGGCATCGCGTTCGGCGTGCCCGTGGTGACGCTGTTCGGCTCGACCGATCCCCGATGGACGGAGACGGAGTACGCCCTGGAGCGGCAGCTCATGGTGAAGGTCCATTGCGGGCCGTGCATGAAGCGTGTCTGCCCGCTGGACCACCGCTGCATGACGCGCATCACGTCGGCCGCGGTGCTCGAGGCGGCGACGCCGCTCCTGGCCGACCGGATCTCCACAGCACGGACGCCACTGAAACGATGAGCCTGATTATCACGGATTACGAGGAACTGGCGCGGGTCTCGGCCGAGCAGCGCGCGGCCGGGCGGAAGGTTGTCTTCACCAACGGCGCGTTCGACATCGTACACGTCGGGCACGTGCGGTGCCTCCAGGCAGCGGCGGAGGTCGGCGACTTTCTCATCGTCGGGCTGAACTCCGACGAGTCGATCCGGCGATCGAAGGGGCCGGGGCGGCCGGCGCAACCGCTGATCGAGCGGATGGAGATCGTGGCAGCCTTCCGCGGCGTGGATGCCGTGACCTGGTTCGACGAGTCCACATGCGACCGGATGCTCGAGATCGTCCGGCCGCACTGCCACGCGAAGGGCCGCGACTACACGCTTGAAACCCTGCCCGAGGGCCCGACGCTCAAGCGGCTGGGAATTGAACTGGTCATCTGCGGCGACGAGAAGAACCACTCGACGACCGACGTGCTCCACCGCTGGCAGAAGTCCGCCGCACGCGCTTCCTGACGCCGCCCCGGGCGGCAAGCGATCCGTCATGAGGGATGGGCTGCGACCGAGGCTCGTTCGCGACACGATCCGCATCGATCCGGCGTTCCGCGAACGCCTGCGGCGGGCCGGGCTCGATACGGTGGATCGCGTGCTCAAGTGTCTGGGCGATCAGATCGTCGCCTGGAGCCGCAGCACGGACACGATCCGCGTGGAGCTGCCCGCGGACGGCGGCGGCGCCGTGTTCATCAAGCGTTATCACTTCCTGCGCTGGGGGCAGCGGATCAAGGCCATGCTTCGCGGGGCGTTTTTCGGCCGCAGCCGCGCCCGCTCCGAGTTCGAGCGGATTCGGGACCTGCGCGCCCGGGGCGCGCCGATGGTTCGCCCCGTTGCGTGGGGCGAGCGGCGGATCCTGCACTTCGTACGATCCAGCTTCCTCGTCACAGAGGCGGTGCCCGGCGCCGTGCCGCTGAGCGCGCTTGCACGGCAGGACGCCGGCGACCCCGGCGCGAACATGCCGGTCCGGCAGCGTCGCCGGTGCGTTGAAGCGCTCGGACGCTGCATCGCGGACCTGCACCGCCGGGGCCTGTCGCACGGCGCCCTCTTCTGGCGAAACGTGCTGGTACGGCGAGACGGCGACGAGTTCGATTTCGTGCTGCTCGATCCGCCGGGACGGCGGCATCTGTCGCTCCGCAAGGCCGAGGAGCGCCGCGCGGACGGGATTGCCGACGATCTGGCGGCGATCGCCGCGCTCGCGCCGGAACTCTGTTCGCGAACCGACATGCTCCGCTTCTTCACCGCCTACCTCGGCACCCGCCGCCTCGCCGAGGCGCATCGCCGGCAGGCACGCGAGATCCTGACACGCGCCCGCCCCCTCGTCGATCACGAACGGTACCGCCTCAAGATGGACCGCATCTTCCACTACCACCTCGTGCCGGCGGCGATCGCGTAGGGCGCGGTCGCCGCCCGCGCCCGGGGGCAAGACCCGCCGCCCCCGCTCGGACCGTCGATTCGGCCCAGCCGGGGTGTGCGAGGCGCGCCGTTGTCGCATACAATCCGCCGCCATGCTTGCCGAAACCGCCGCATTCACGCGCCTCGACTGGTACGTGCTCATCGCCTACTTCGTGGGCATCACCTGCTTCGGCCTGTGGATCTCCCGGAGGATCCGCAGCAGCGGCGGCTACTTCCTCGGCGACCGGCAGCTGCCCTGGTGGGTGATGGTCGGCCAGGCCTTCGGCACGGGCACGAACGCCGAGAACCCCGTTGCCCAGACCGGTGCGACGTGCGGCGCCGGCTTCGCCACGATCTGGTATCAGTGGAAGAACATGCTCATCACGCCGTTCTACTGGCTGATGAGCCCCTGGTATCGCCGGAGCGAGCGGACGACGATCGGCGAGATCATCCAGGACCGCTACGGCCGTGGCATGGCTCTGCTGTACACGGTCTTTGCGATCTCGTTCTTCGTCTTCAACCAGGGGGCGATGCTCAAAGGGGCGGGCAAGATCATCTCCGTTGCGACCGGCGAAGCCATCTCGCCGAACGGGGTCGTGTTCGCCATGACCGCGACGTTCATCGTCTACAGTTTCTTCGGCGGGCTGCTCGCCTCGGCATACACGGACTTCATCCAGGGCCTGCTGATCATCGTACTGTCGTTCCTGCTCATTCCCACGGGGCTGTCGGCCGTCGGCGGGTTCGCGAAGATGCGGGAGGTCCTGCCGCCGGATTTCTTCAACCTGTACAGCGACGCGAGCGGGCTCGACGCCTTTACGATCGCGATGCTGGCCGTCAACGGCCTTGTGGGCATCACGGCCCAGCCGCACATCCTGACGATGAACGCCACCGGCCGCACCGAGCGGGCCGGCCGGATCGGCCAGACCTACGGCTCGATGGTCAAGCGGTTCTGCACGATCGGCTGGGCACTGACCGGCCTGATCGTCGCCGCGATGGTTCTCGAGCGGCACCAGGCGATGCCCGACAAGGAACATGCCTTCGGCTACGCCTGCCGCGAGTTGCTCGGGCCGGGCATCGTCGGCCTGATGGTCGCGTGCGTGCTGGCCGCGAACATGTCCACGTGTTCGAACTTCATGGTGAACACAGGCGCCTTGTTCACGCGGAACCTCTACGCAAGCTACATCAACCCCACGGCGAGCGACGCGAGACTGCTCATCGTAGGCCGGCTGTCCGGGCTGGGGCTGACGGCGCTCGGGATCCTCTTTGCGCTGACGGTGGACCAGATCCTCGACGCCTTCCTCTTTACGGAGACGATCGCCGCGCTGATGGGGATCATGTTCCTCGGCGGCGTCCTGTGGAAGCGGGCGAACCGGTACGGCGCGCTGGCGGCGACGGTCGGCTCCTTCGCCGTTTACTACGGCGTCAACTGGCATGCGACCGGCCAACTCCAGCTCGTCTACCGATGGACGCCCGGGCCGTACGGCTGGGCGACGCTGGCGGGGTTCGTACTGCTGATCCTCGTCAGCCTGCTGACGCGCCCGGAGGACCACGCGCGGATCGAGCGGTTCTTCGAGAACATGCGCCGCTCGACAGACACCGAGGGTCTGCCGGCCGGCGGACCCCGTCCGCTCGCCCGCGACCGCGGCCAGGACATGCTGCTGCTCGATCTGCCCGGATGGCTGACCCGGGAACGATGGCGGGGCTTCTTCACGCGTTACCGCGAGGACCTGATCGGCTTCGTGCTGGGCTGGTTGACGGTCGGCGTGCTCGTGCTGATGGCATGGGGACTGATGCAGCTCGGAAAGTGAGCATCGACGGCAGCGTGGAAACCGGGTATCCTGCTCTCGTCGCGGGGCGGGCCCTTCGAGCCCATTACCCCGTCACGGAGGTTGTCATGAACGTTCTTCCCCTGTTGGCGATGGTTGCGACCGGTTGGATTGTCCTCGGGATCATCATCCTCCTCGTCCTGATTCTGATCGGGATGTACAACGGGCTGGTTCGGGCGCGGATGGCCGTCAAGAACGCCTGGAGCCAGATCGACGTACAGCTCAAACGGCGGTACGACCTCATCCCCAACCTCGTCGAAACGGTCAAAGGCTATGCCGCCCACGAGAAGGGAACGCTCGAGGCGGTCATCAAGGCCCGCCAGCAATGTATCGACGCCAGCGGCGTGGCCAAACAGGCCGTCGCCGAGAACATGCTCACCGGCGCGCTCCGCCAGCTGTTCGCGCTCTGCGAGGCCTACCCCGATCTGAAGGCCAACCAGAACTTCGGCCAACTCCAGGAGGAGCTGTCCAGCACCGAGAACAAGATCAGCTTCGCCCGCCAGTACTACAACAACACGGTGGAAAACTACAACACCAAGATCCAGTCGTTCCCGGCGGTCGTGTTCGCGCCGATGCTCGGCTTCACTCCTGAAGAGTTTTTTGAGCTGGAGGACGCCGCGCAGCGCGAAGCGCCGAAGGTCAGCTTCTGAAGTCATAACCTCTTTCGGCAAAACAAGTTTCATCAGATGAGAGGCTCGGCTTGGTCGCAGGCGGACGGAAATCCGTCTGTCTTGTTGTCTGGGTTAGTGCCATGCCCTGTCTGGTTTGGGCCGGTGTGCCCTGGATGCGAAGTTTCTCATTTCACCGGGCTGGACAACTCGCCGACATGATGCTATACTGCTGGTCGGTTGGTTGTCGAACGAGCCGCGTACGTGATGTCTGATCTCAATATCCGCATCCGCACATTGTCTCAGTCGTCCGCCTACCATGTTGGGCCGAATCGGCGGCCTCTTTCAGATCGGGCCCGGAAAGTATGGAAACGGGCCAGTATGTAGCCCATGCTCAGGAGAACTATATGGGCAAGAAGTTGTATGTTGGAAATCTACCCTACAGTGTCGGCAGCTCCGATTTGGAACGGATGTTTTCGGAGCACGGCTCGGTGCAGAGTGCGGAAGTCATCAGCGACCGCATGACTGGCCGGAGCAAGGGGTTCGGGTTCGTGGAAATGGGTTCCGATGAGGAGGCCCAAGCTGCGATTTCGGCTCTGAACGGCAAGGACCACGGCGGCCGTCCGCTGACCGTCAACGAGGCCAAGCCTCGCGAGGATCGTGGCGGTGGCGGCGGCGGCGGGCGCGGCGGCTACGGCGGCGGCCGTGGCGGCGGCGGTGGCCGTGGTGGCTACGGCGGCGGTGGCCGCGGCAATCGCTATTGATTGACCGTATCCCCCGCAAGCAAGCTGAACAAGAAGGTCGCCCGTCTCGGGCGACCTTTTTTTCTTGTCCAACAGGGCTTCAACGTCCTCGTCGTCAAGCACCACCACACTTCGGGCCAACCGAGCGGATCCCCCCGCGTCGCCCGTAGACTGCCCCACCCATAGCGGTGTCCTGAGATCCTGGACGAGATCGAAGGGACCGTCGTATGTAAAGGCAATCACGACATCCGCCGCCGTGCGGGGCGGTCTTTGCACGCGGCCTGTCAGGAAGGACACCGACCTGTGCGTTGCAGGGCTTCCGCCGGACTCGCCGCGACAGCGGTTCGCGGAACCCACGCGCCAAGGGCGAGCCAGCGGAGCCAGAACGAGCGTCGCATCACATATTTCGCCAATATGACTGGCGCTGTGAGCCCCAGGAGGAGGTCCATCACAAACACTCCGCCGCTGTGCCACCCGAGGAAGCGGCCGAAGAGCACGCGGGCGCCGATCTGAAAGAAGCCGCTCATGAGGTAGATGTCGTACGAATGCCACCCGAGCAGGTTGACGACCGACTGCAGCCGACCCGGATACCGCGCCAGGCGAAGGGCAGCTCCCCAAACCAGAAGAATGCCAACGGCGGTGTAGAAGAGCGCGAACGGCCACACGTGCCCGATGCGGTCATAGGCCACGAAGCCGCCCATGGCGACCAGGACCAGCGGCGTCAGCCTGCGAACGAGGTTCTCTGCGGCGACAGCCCGCTGCGACACGAGGTGCCCCAGCCAGAACCAGATTGCATAGTAGGCCACGGTATTGATGCCCAGGACCGCCGGCAAGAACCTGTGCGACGCGACGCTCAGGCCGATCATGACGACAAGGCCGACGAGGATGGGGGAACGCCTGCCGTAATCCGGTCGGAGCAGGGCATGCACGGCGAGGAACAGCATCTGCATCAGGAACAACACATAGACGAACCACAGGTTGATGAGCGGATTGCGACTCGGATACAGGAGTACATCGCGCAGGAGTCGGTCCGCTTGCACGGGCCTGCTGACGAAGTCCCTGAGCACGATCTTGACGAGCGTCGCAACGCAGGTGTAGAAGAGATACACCACGAACAAGCGGTTGAACTGCTTCCACACGAGGCCGGCGCGACGCCCCGGGAGACTTCGGAAGAAGGCCGAGCCGACGAATCCGGAAATAAAAAAGAAGAGGTGCATGTGGAAGGAATAGATGATCGCGTGAGAAGCCCGGGCCACCGTCGCGTCGCCCAATGTGTCGAGGCTATGTCCGACAACCACAAGAAGGATGCCCAGCCCCCGCATCAGGTGAATTGTGGTATTGAATGTGGGTGTCGAAGCGGCCATGGGCTCCCCGGACAATTGTAACATTGTCGCCGTAAGGAGATCAATCCCGTGAGAATGTTTGGCTTATCAATGCTGTGCGCGGTCGGGTTCGTCTGGACGGCTGTCGTGGGTGCCGGCAGTGCCGCCGGCGCGGAGGGTCTGGTGAACGTCGGCGCCGCGTTCCGCGCGGATACGCCGTTTCCACAGTTCATGCCGCTGTGGCTCGAGGGCTGGGCCCTCGCCCATGAGCAGGGGGAGAGCCTGGAATCGCTCCAGGCCAAAAACGCCCTCGGCGGCTACGTACACGTGTGCCTTCAGAACAGTTCGTCAGAGCCGCTCGCCGTCTCCGACGTGCTGCTCGACGGGATCAGCCTGACGCAGGCCCTGGCGTTCGCCCCGGAAAAGACGGCCGGCTTCTTCCCGGCGAGCATCCGCTTCGCAAAGCTTCCGAAGGCCGACTTCGACCGGCTCATGCGGGCCGGCGAGCCGCTCTGGTGGAAGGTCGATCCGCAGACGATCGCCGCCGGCAGTTTTGCGGAGCTGATCGTACGGCTGCGGACGGTCCCGACCGGCAGTTCGCTGCCGATCCGCGTTGTGGCCGGCACGGCGTCCGTCGATGCGAGCGTGGAGGTCGGCCGCGAGCAGCCGCGGGCGATGGCGATCCGCTTCTCGCCCGCATTCGACCGGGCATTCCTCTACGTCCGCCACCCGAAAGGCCCGGGCACGGCCCCGGTGCAGGTGCGGCTCGACGGGCAGGACGTCACGGCCCGCTCGGCCATCGCGTCGGATGGCGCCGTTGACGTTGCGCCGATCGTCATTCGTCCGGCGTCGCCACTGGCCAGGGGCTCGTTCCACGTTTTCGAGGCGGCCTATGCCGACGGATCGGCGGCCCGCGCGGGCCTCCGCGCCTACGCCGACGATTTCGTCTACGGCATGTGGGGCTACATCAACGAAGGCAAGACGGATCAGGAGCGTGTGGATTACTTCCTGAACGACATGCGGAAGCACAACATCAACACGTTCATGGACTCCATTCCGAACGAAGTGCGTTCGTACATGGAGACCGAAAAGGGCTGGAAGCAGTGCCAGGCTCTGGGCTTTCGCGCATTCGCCAAATGGCCGGGCAAGGTGCGCGATCCCGCGTACTACTTCCTCATGGATGAGCCCGACGCGCACGACTTCGCCGTCAAGGACCTCGCGATCAACGAACGCCTCGGCTCTCTCGGCCAGGACCTCGTCCGCCACAGTGGCAAAATCCGTGCCCGGGATCCGCAGCCGCCCCACCTGCTGAACATCGACAACACGTACAAGCCGGCCAACTACTACACCTACGCCCAGCTGGGCGACGTCTGCTGCTCCGACCCGTACTACCAGGAGCAGCAGAAGATCGTGTGGAACCGCCGGCTGGCCTGGCTGCCGGGGTTCCTGAAGCCGACGTACGTCCTCGCGGCCTCGACGATCTGCCAGTCCGCCTGTGCCCCCAAGCCGCTGCACATCATCCTGAACTCCGTCCGCCACGACCCGGTGAAGGACCCCAAGATCCGGCCGGAGGACCAGGAAACGTTCCGCTTCGCCACACCGCAGGAGAAGCAGGTCGAGGCCTTCTACGCCCTGGCGGCCGGAGCGACCGCATTTTCCTACTGGTGGTACACGCCGTACGGGGAGTTCTACGGCTGCGGCGGTTCGTCGCCGGACGCGAAGGCCCTCTGGCGCGAGATCGGCCTGCTGGGCGCGCAGATCCGCACGGCCGGCCCGCTGCTCGTCCGCGGCTGCCCGGCGACGGTGCCCGTGAAGGCGTCGAAGTACGTGTGGGTCCGCTCGCTCCTGGCCGGCACCGATGCGCTCGTGCTCCTGATCGTGAACGACAACTTCGGCAGCGATCGCGCCGGCACGGTTTACGTTCCGATCGAGAAGGCGGCGGTGACCGTGACGCCGCCGGCGTGGCTGACGCCGAAGGACGTCTTCGAGGTCGCCTGCGAGGGCCCGCGCGACGTCCGGTGGAAGCCGGACGGCAAGCAGGTCGCCCTGGATCTCGGCCGGGTCGAGATGACGCGCATGATCGTGATCGCCGCCGACCCGCAGTGCCGTGGGCAACTGCGGGAGCTGTATACGAAGCAGTTCGCGGCCAACGTGCGAGCTTTGCTGGCGAGCGAACCGAAGAAGCCGCCGGCCCGATGAACCGAGGGAAGCCATGATCTTCCGCCGATATTTCCGCCTGGGACGCTTTGTCGCGGCCCGCAGTAGTGTCCTGGGGTGCAGGCCCCGGAACGGCGAACGGACGCGGGCGAGATGCCTGCGCCGCGTGGAAGCCGCCCGACGGCAGGCGCTCCCGGGATTGATCCTGTATCTCGCGTTCGCAGGCATCGCCTTCGCACAGGCGACCCGCCCGGCCGATTCGCAGCGCCGGCCGCGGGTGCTGATCATCGGCGATTCCATTTCGATCGGGTACACCAGGCCCGTCATCGCACTGCTGCGAGACGAAGCCGACGTGTCCCGCATCCCCGGCAATGCGGCCCACACGTGGAACGGCCTTGAGAAGCTGGATGCGTGGCTCGCCGCCGGCACGTGGGACGTGATTCATTTCAACTGGGGCCTGCACGACCTCAAGCACCTCAAGGGCGACCAGCTCGACCTGGCCGGCAAGCGCGTATCCACCGCGCAGGAATACGAGGCGAACCTGACGAAGCTCGTCACCCGGCTTCGGGCCACCGGGGCCAGGCTCATCTGGGCCAGCACCACGCCGATCCCCCACGGCGCCGCCGGGCGCATCCAGGGGCAGGAGATCGAGTTCAACGACATCGCCCGCAAGGTCATGGACGCGCACGGCGTGACCGTCAACGATCTGCACGCCTGCGTCCTGCCGCACCTCGCCGAGTACCAGCAGCCGCGCAACGTGCATTTCACGGCCGCCGGGTCCGACTTCCTCGCCCGCAAGGTGGCCCGCAGCATCCGCGGCATGCTCCGGAACGCCAGGCCGCCGTTCGACATGCCCGAGGTCCAGCCGCCGGTTTTCCCGGACCGGACCATCGACATTCGCGACCACGGCGCCGTCGCCGACGGCAAGACGCTCAACACGCGCGCGATCGCGGCCGCCATCGACGCCTGTGCGGCGGCGGGCGGCGGACGGGTGCTGGTCCCCGCGGGCGTCTGGCTCACGGGCGCGATCCACCTCAAGAGCAACATCAACCTGCACCTGGCCGAAGGGGCCGAATTGCGGTTCAGCACGAACCCGGAGGACTACCTCCCGGCCGTCTTCGTGCGCTGGGGCGGCTTCGAGTGCTTCAACTACTCGCCGCTTCTCTATGCCAACAATTGCGAGAACGTCGCCGTCACCGGCAAGGGCACGCTCGAAGGGCAGGGCAGGCCGTGGTGGACGTGGGTCCAGGAGCAGGACCGTGTGGCGCAGAAGCTGTACCGCATGGTGCTCGACGGCGTGCCGCCGCAGGACCGCCGCTTCGGGAACCCCCACGATCCCCTGCGCCCGCAGTTCTTCCAGCCGATCCGCTGCCGCAACGTGCTCGTCGAGGGCGTCACGATCACCGCCGGGCCGTTCTGGACGATCCAGGCGGTGTACTGCGAAAACGTCCTCATTCGCGGCGTGACGATCCTCAACGACGGCCCCAACAACGACGGCATGAACCTCGATTCGTCGCGGAACGCCGTCATCGAGCATTGTGTCTTCGAGACGGGCGACGACTCCATCGCGCTGAAGTCGGGCCTGAACGAGGACGGCTGGCGCGTCGGCCGGCCGACGGAGAACGTCGTCGTCCGCCATTGCCGGATGCGGCGCGGCCACGGCGGCGTGGTAATCGGCAGCGAGATGTCGGGCGACGTCCGCAACGTCTTCGTACACGACTGCGATTTCAGCGGCTCGCTCATGGGTCTGCGGGTCAAGTCCTCGCGCGGCCGCGGCGGAATCGTCGAGCACATCTGGTGCCAGGACATCACCCTCGGCGACATCCTCGACACGGGCATCCTTCTGCACACGGACTACAAGGCCTGGTTCGGCTCGGGCCAGGGCAAGGCGCCGCGGTTCCGCGACATCCACATCAGCCACGTGACCGGGCGGCGAGCGGACACCGCGGTGCGGATCTCCGGCCTCCCGGAGCAGGCCATCGAGGACGTCTCGCTCGAAGACGTCGCGCTCGGCGGCAAACGCGGCCTGGTGTGCAATGAAGCCCGGGGCATCACGCTGACGGATGTGGCGGTCGTTCCGGCGACGGGGCCGGCGTTGCTGTTCCGCAACGCCCGGGACTGCGTTCTTCGCCGGTGCCTCTGTCGGCCGGATTTCGCGTCGTGCGTTCACATCGAAGGCGAGAAGAGCCGGGGGATCCGGCTGGATGCCATGCCGTCCGCGACGTCAAGGCCGGTCGTGACGTTCGGCAACGGCGCCTCGCGCGGTGCCGTGGTGCGGGAATGAAGGCCCGCCCCCGCGACGTTCAATCCCCGGCGCGCAACACCCGGATCGCCACCGGTCCGAGCAGGCCGCTTGCCCTCTGGTCGAGTCGGATTCCGCCGAGGTTGGGCGTGTTCCGGGCCAGTTCTGCGAACTGTGAGTAGTAGTTCATCAGCGTGTTGGCGACGACGATCTCGATGCGGTTCGTGCCGGCGCGGACGTGCTTCGTGATATCCAGGCGGTACGGATCGAAGAAGACCAGGCCCGCACTCGTGCCGTTGACGAAGACCTCCGCACTCTGCGCGACGCGGCCGAGGTCGAGGACGATTTGCGCATCCGCCGGGACCGCCTCGATGGCGACCTCCGTCTCGTAGCGGCCGAGGCCGGAGAACGTCGCAAGGCCGTGTTCGCACCAGTCGCCGGCCGGCATTGTCTCGGGCACGGCGCTCGGCCGCGTCGCCGGTTTCCAGCCGTCGGCAGCCTGCGAGAAGTTCCACGCCAGTTGCGGGCGCTTTGTGACGTCCTCGGCACGGAATCGGAACGGACCGGGAACGCCGATCTCCCGCAGCACTCTTGTCGATCGCGGTTTCGCGTCGCCCGGTGAAGCCGCCGCGCGCTGCAGCACGATCGGAATCAGCTCGTCCGGCGCGAAGCTCAGTTCCAGTTCGACGCCGCCGGGCGTTACACGAGATGGCGCGAGCGTTTCGGCCAGGCCGGTGACCGGGTCCCAGCGTTCCACACGCATGCGCGCCCGGGTGGCGGTTTCGGCGAGAGGCGTCTGTCCGGTTCCGGCGCCGGCGGGGGCCGGCGTGGGAATACGCGCCCCCGCCGCCGAAACGCCGGAGCACCCCGCCGACAGGGTCACGCGGACGGTTCGCGGCTTCTCGCTGCGGCTGTAGAGAAGGTACAGGTCCGCGTCGTCGATGCGGCGGCGATACGCGAAGAGATCCTCCGTCGGCGGTGTGCTCACCACGTCGGGCGTGACGACGTCGCGCAGCATCGGCGCAACGTCTTCGGAGGTCGGCGCGAAGCCGGCCCGGCCCCGACCGCGCTCGACCCAGAAACGCCTTCGTTCGCCCGGCTGCGTGCACGGCGAGCCGAGCAGTTGGCCGATGAGCGTCGCGAGTTTCGGGTCGTTTGCGCCGGACTCGAACGAATGAACCGGCACGCCGCCGACGAAGAGCGCCGTCCCGCCGCTCTGGACGAGTTGCAGGCAGCGGGCGATCGTCTCGCGGCGCACGGCGTCCATGCGCGGAAACAGCATGACGGGGTAGCTCTCCGTCGGGCTGACCAGGTTGCCGGACTCCACTCTGCATTCGTCAACAATCGCCTGGTCGTCGAGGACGTCGAAGTCGTAGCCGGCGGCGCGGAGCCGGTCGCCGAGGGCGTTGTACTCCAGGCCGCGCGTCTGGAGGAGCTTCTCGTCCCAGCAGTGCGCCTGCATGTCCACGCTCGGGTAGTGCAGCGCGATCTGGGCGACGTGCCCCAACCCCGCTGCGAGCAGGCACAACCGCGCCTCGTAGTCGGCGAAGCCGCGGAAGTGGTCCCAGTACGGCTGCTGGCAGCCGAAGCCGGGGTTGTAGAACGTCGTCCGGCTCGGCCCGCGGAGCGAGTACTTGCAGCAGATGGGGATCTGCATGTTGATGCCGTTGACGTGCTCCCAGTTGACGATTCTCCGCATCTGCTGGAATGTCAGGCCCCAGCCGCATCCGGCGAACGACTCACACCACACGCGATTGCGGCCCAACAGGTGCGCCACCGAGGCCGCATACTTGGGCACGACGGCCGGCAGTGCGTTCTCGCCGATCGGGTGGATCCAGTCGATGCCGGGGATGTGCATTTTGCGGAAGTGCGCCAGGATGTCGCCGCCCTGGAGCGAGAGGTGCGCCTGGAAGTTCTCCTCGACGTGGACGTGGCCGGAGGCGACCTGCCCATGCTTGTCGCAGAAGCGGTAGATCCCGCCGAAGTAGTTCTCGCTGTAGAGGTAGCGGCAGGTGTTCCAGTGATGAATGCGGAATCGCACGGCCTCCGGCCCGGCGTCGTGATAGAGCAGCGGCAGGCTCCGCCGCCATTCATAGCCGTGCAACCGGCGGAACGCTTCCGGCAGTTCCGGCGACCACGGCATCGAGGGATACCATGTGAACCCACCCGCCGGGTAGTTCGCCAGCGAGATCGACGGCTCGTCAAGGAAGAATCCGCAGAGCCGCGCCCCCGCCACCCGCCGGACCTGCTCGTCGTGGCCCTTGTAGACCATGTCGAGGATCGCTTCGGTGGTGCGTCGGTCCATCATGTCCGGGTAGCCGCGGTTCTGCCATCCAATCCTGCCCGTAACGGCCGTGTACACGGCGACCGTCCACCGGCCGGCCGGCACCTCCCATGCGAGCCGCCGGCCGGCGACGCGGGCGGTCAGATCGACAATTGAGTCTTCGCGGATTGCCTTGCCGTCGCCCTGGAACGCCAGCGCCCCGACAAGCTCGCCGGCGCCAATATCGACCTCGGCCGTTGTCGGGCCGTCGTACGAATGCTCGGCAGGCTGGAGGTACTTCCACCCGAGTTCCGGGTGCTTCTCGACCAGCTGGCCGCCGACGGAACCGCTGGGCCAGTCTTCCTCGTCGTAGGCCCAGTACTGGAGCCCTTCTTTGGCGCATGCCTCGGCCGTCCAGCGAACGACCTGCCACCACCAGTCCGAGAGAAACTTCTGCGGCGCACCGCCCGTGAACCGCTCGCAATAGGAAAACACCCCGCCGCAACCCTGCTCCCGCATCGAGTGGATCTGCCAGCGGAGCTGCTCCGGGTCGACCTCGTCATTTGTGCGAAGCAGCATGAGGATGCGGTAATCGACGCCGGGGTTCGCGAACTCGCGTCGCAGATCATCGATGGTCGCAGGGGGCTTCGCCGCCGCCGTCTGAATCAGTCCGGCGACAGTCACAAGGGCCGGCAACATCGTTGGCATGGCGTTCGTACTCCTCCACAGGTTGTTCCGGGCGAACGAGCATATCTGTCGCCGCGTGCGCGGACAAGGACGGGCGTTGAAGGCAGGAGCGCCGGAAGAAAACACACGACGGAGCGTTGCGTGCTGAGTGAACACGGCCCCCCGCAAGCGGCGGCGAAAACGGACCCACGGACCGGCGGCCCCGCGGACCGCCCTGGCGAACGCGCCCGCAAAACGGCGGGGTTGGCCGTATGGACCGGCGGCGATATAGTTGCGCCCGTGGCGATCGATCGGGTGGGCATCGGATACGACCTGCACCGCCTCGTGCCGGGGCGGAAGCTGATCCTCGCGCACGTGCCGATCGAGTTCGGCAGCGGGCCGCTGGGACACAGCGACGGCGATGTGGTGCTGCACGCGGTGATCGATGCGCTGCTGGGCGCCGCGGGGCTGCCGGACATCGGCCAGATGTTTCCGGACACGGACCCGCAGTTCAAGGACGCCGACAGCGGCAGGTTGCTGGCGGTAGCGCTGGCGGCGGTCCGGGCGGCCAACTATGTGCCGAGGAATGTGGACGTCGTCGTCCATGCCGAGCGGCCGAAGCTCTCGTTGTACAAGGCCCGGATGCGGGCGGAACTGGCGCGGCTGCTGGGCGTCGGCGAGGGCTGCGTGAACATCAAGGCCAAGACGGGCGAGGGCCTCGCGCCGATCGGCACGGGCGAGGCGATCGCCTGCACGGCCGTGGCGGGACTGGCCACGGCGGAGCACTGAGGACCGAGTGGCCGGGCAACCGGCGGCCCTCACCCCGTCCCGCTCCGCCGGGGGGCGAGGGGGATCGGGACAACGGAATCGCGAACTCATGAACCGACGGACGAACGGACCACCATGTCACTTCGCATCTACAATACGCTGACGCGACAGGAAGAGGAGTTTCAGCCGATCGCCCCGCCGCATGTCGGCATGTACGTATGCGGGCCGACGGTGTATGGGCACCCGCACCTCGGGCACGCGAAGAGTTACATCAGTTTCGACGTGATCCTCCGCTACCTCCGCTATCGCGGATACGACGTGCTCTATGTGCAGAACATCACCGACGTCGGCCACCTGACCGAGGACACGCAGGGCATGGCCGACACGGGCGAGGACAAGATCGCCCGCGAGGCGAAACGGCAGCAGAAGCATCCGATGGCGGTCGTCGAGTTCTACACGCGAAGCTACTTCGACGACATGGACGCGCTGAACGTCCTGCGGCCGGACATCTCGCCGCGGGCGACGGGGCACATCCCCGAGCAGATCGAGCTGGTGCAGCGGCTGATTGAGCGCGGCCATGCGTACGAGTCGAACGGGAGCGTGTATTTCGACGTGGCGAGCTGGCGGAACTACGGCCGGCTCAGCCGCCGGAACGTCGAGGAGATGGAAGCCGGCTCGCGCGTCGAGGTCAGCGCGGACAAACGTCACCCGGCGGATTTCGCCGTGTGGAAGAAGGCCGAGGCCGGGCACATCATGCAGTGGCCCAGCCCGTGGGGGCGCGGCTACCCCGGCTGGCACCTCGAGTGCTCGGTCATGAGCATGAAGTACCTCGGCGAGTCGTTCGACATTCACGGCGGCGGCATCGAGAACTCGTTCCCGCACCACGAGTGCGAGATCGCCCAGTCCGAGGCGGCCACCGGCCGGACGTTCGTGAAGTACTGGATCCACCACAACATGGTCACGGTCGACGGCCAGAAGATGGGCAAGAGCCTCGGAAACTTCATCACGCTGAAGCAGCTCTTCTCGGGACAGCACGACCGGCTGTCGAAGGGGTTCGATCCGCTCGTCGTGCGGCAGTTCGTGCTGACGAGCCACTACCGCAGCCCGCAGGACTTCTCGAACGACGCGCTGCTCGCCGCCGAAAGCGGCTTCGAGAAGCTCCGCACGGCGGTGACGGCCGCCCGCGAGGCCGCCCGCGGCGCGAAGGAGGCCAGGGCCGAAGGGGCCGTCGCGTCGCGGCTGGACGAGGTCCGCGCGCGGTTCGAGAAGGCGATGGACGAGGACTTCAACACGGCCGCCGCGATGAGCGCGATGTTCGAGCTGGTGCGCGACGTGAACGCATGGCAGTCGGAAGGCCTCGCGCCGGAGGCGTGGCGGGCGGTGGCCGACGTCTTCGGACGGCTCGGCGGCGATGTGCTCGGCGTCGTGCCGGAACGCTACGCCGTGGACGCGGGGCCGTCGAAGGACCTCCTCGACCCGGTGGTACAGTTGTGCATCGAGATGCGGGCCGAAGCGAAAAAGACGAAGAACTACGCCCTGGCCGACCAGATCCGCGCCCGGCTGCTGGCCGCCGGCATCCAACTCGAAGACCGCCCGGACGGCACGCACTGGCGACGGGCCTGACCGTCACCACCGGCGCGCCCGGACACGACCTGCGCCTCGCCGGGTGCCACCCTCGCGGGAGAGTCGCGGCCGCGTCGCTTGCCCGTGCCGCGGGTGCGAAATAGAATGCGCGGCGTCCGCGGTCAGGAGCGGCCGCATCGGCCGCAGGAGATGGTGATGGACCCTGCATCGGGCGCGTACGACCACGCCGCCGTCGAGGCGAAGTGGCAGCGGTATTGGGAGGAGAACGGCACGTTTCGCACGCCGAACCCGGGCGAGGCCGGTTTCGAACCCGGCCGGCCGAAACTCTACGTCCTCGACATGTTCCCCTATCCGTCGGGCGTCGGGCTGCACGTGGGACACCCGCTGGGCTACATCGCCACGGACATCTTCGCGCGGTACAAGCGCATGCGCGGGTTCAACGTCCTGCACCCGATGGGGTATGACGCCTTCGGGCTTCCGGCCGAGCAGTATGCCGTCGAGCACGGCGAGCATCCGCGGCTCGTCACCGAGCGGAACGTGGCGAACATCCGCGCGCAGTTTCGCCGTCTGGGCCTCGGCTACGACTGGAACCGCGAGCTGGCGACCACCGACGTGGGCTACTACAAGTGGACGCAGTGGATCTTCCTGCAGCTCTACAACAGCTGGTACGACCGGGCGCAGCGCCGGGCGCGCCCGATCCGCGCGCTGATTCACGAGCTGGAGACCGAACGATACCACGTCTCATTCGACGGGCGGCTCGTCCACGCGGGGGCGACGGCCGGGCTCGAGGCGCTGGAGGGCGGGCCGAGCGGCGCGCGGGTGTGGCACGAGCTTTCGGCGGCCGAACAGCGCGAGATCATCGACGGGCATCGGCTGGCGTTCCTTGACGAGGTGCCGGTGAACTGGTGCCCCGCGCTCGGGACGGTCCTCGCGAACGAGGAGGTGACGAACGAGGGCCGCAGCGAAAGGGGCAATCACCCGGTCTTCCGGCGGCCGCTGCGGCAGTGGATGCTGCGGATCACCGAGTACGGCGAGCGGCTGGAACAGGACCTCGACCTTGTGGACTGGCCCGAGTCGGTCAAGCTGATGCAGCGGAACTGGATCGGCCGGTCGGAGGGCGCCGAGGTCGAGTTCCGCGTCGAGACGCCGGCGGGCGCGCCGACGGCCGCGGATGCCGACGCGGATGCGGAGGAAACGGAGGGCGATGCGGAACCGGTCATCGTGGTCTACACGACGCGCCCGGACACGCTGTACGGGGCGACGTACATGGTCCTGGCGCCCGAGCACGAGCTGGTCGCGCAGATCACCACGCCGGAGCAGCGCGAGGCCGTGCGGGCCTACGTCGATTCCGCGACGAACAAGAGCGACCTGGAGCGGACCGCGGAAACGAAGGTCAAGACGGGCGTCTTCACCGGCGCGTACGCGATCAACCCGGTCAACAACGAGCGCATCCCGATCTGGGTCGCGGATTACGTCCTGGCGGGCTACGGGACGGGCGCGATCATGGCCGTCCCGGCGCACGACACGCGGGACCTGGAGTTCGCGCGGACATTCCACCTGCCGGTCGTCCAGGTCGTGCAGCCGCCGGAGGGAGTCTCCTGGGAGGGCTTCGTCGACGACGGCGTCTCGATCAATTCGCCGCCGCGCGGCCCCGGCGTCGATGAATCGCGGCTGCCGCCGGACGTCTGCGAAATCAACGGCCTGCCGACGCCCGAGGCCAAGCGGAAGATCACCGAGTGGCTCGAGCAGAAGGACCTCGGCCGCGGCACGGTGAACTACAAGCTGCGCGACTGGCTCTTCAGCCGGCAACGCTACTGGGGCGAGCCGTTTCCGATCGTTCACGACGCCGAGACCGGCGACGTCTACGCGCTCGATGAGTCGGAGCTGCCGATCGAGCTTCCCGACATCGACGACTTCAGCCCGGCCGCCTCGGACGACCCGGCCGCGCCGCCGCAGCCGCCCCTGGGGCGGGCGACGGACTGGGTGAACGTCGAGGGCTTCGTCACCGAGAGCGGTTCGGTGAAGCTGGTCAGGCCGGGCGTGCCGTTGCCGAAGGATGCGGCGGTCCGCCGGTTCCGCCGCGAGTTGAACACGATGCCCCAGTGGGCCGGCTCGTGCTGGTACTACCTGCGGTACATCGACAACCGCAACGACCGGGCGCTGATCGATCCGGAGCACGAACGCTACTGGATGGCGCCGCGGCCGGCGCCCGGGGGCGGGCAGCCGCGGCCGGGCCCGGAAATGGCGGGCGGAGTCGATCTGTACGTCGGAGGCGTCGAACACGCCGTTCTGCACCTGCTGTACGCGCGCTTCTGGCACAAGGTTCTCTTCGATCTGGGGATCGTGAGTTCACCGGAGCCGTTCGGCCGGCTGTTCAACCAGGGCTACATCCAGGCGTACGCCTATCAGGACGCACGCGGCATCTACGTGGACGTCCGGGAGGTCGAGGAACGAGGCGAGGGCGCGAACGCCGTGTATGTGCACCGGCAGACGGGGGAGAAGCTCACGCGGACGCTCGGCAAGATGGGCAAGAGCCTGAAGAACGCCGTCGCGCCCGACGAGATCATCGCGGAGCACGGGGCGGACACGCTCCGGGTGTACGAACTCTACATGGGGCCGCTCGAGGCCAGCAAACCCTGGAGCACGCGCGACATCATCGGCATGAGCCGGTTCCTTTCCAGCGTCTGGAAGAAGCTCGTCGCCGTCGATGGCACGTCGCGCGTACGCGAAGGCGACGCGGATCCGGCGCTCCTCCGCCTGGTCCACAAGACGATCCAGCGGGTCGGCGAGATGATGGACGACCTCCGCTTCAACACGGCCATCGCGGCCCTGATCGAGCTGAACAACGCGATCAAGGGCGACACCGTTCCGCGGAGCGTCGCGGACCCGTTTGTGCGGATGCTGGCGCCGTTCGCGCCGCACATGGGGGAGGAGTTGTGGCAGCGGCTGATGGGCCGCGCGTGGAAGGGGTCGGTCGCGATGGAGCCGTGGCCGGCGTACGACCCCGCGCTGGCGAAGGATGAGGAGATCGAGATCCCCGTGCAGGTCAAGGGCAAGCTCCGCTCGCGCGTGACGGTGCCGGCGGACGCGTCGGAGGAGCAGATGAAGGCCGCGGCTCTCGCCGACGCCCGGATCGCCGCCGAGATCGCCGGGAAGGACATCGTGAAGGTGATCTGCGTGCCCGGCCGGCTCGTGAACATCGTCATCCGGTAGCTTCGCATGGGGCTGGAGATCGAAGGCAAGTTCCGTGTCGAGTCGCACGAGCCGGTCCGGTCGCGACTGCGGACGCTCGGCGCCGTGCGCATCGGCACCGTCCGTGAAGTCAACCACATTTTCGACGATGCCGGACGCGCACTTCTCGGCTCCGGCCGCGGACTGCGCGTCCGCGAGCTGACGGTCCTCGACGGGCCGTCGCGACCGTCCACGCTGACGTACAAGGGACCGCGGACCGACGCGACCCTGAAAACGCGCGAGGAGATCGAAACGCCCGTGGGGGACGCCCGCGCCGCCCGCCGGATTCTGGCATCGCTCGGTTTTGTCGAGGCGGTCGTCTTCGAGAAACGCCGCGAAAGCTGGGAACTGGCGGAATGCCGCGTCGAGCTGGACGAATTGCCGCATCTGGGCCGGTATGTGGAGATCGAGGGGCCGGACGAGTCCGCCGTGAATCGCACGCAGGAAATGCTGGGGCTGGCTCGCGAGGCGTTTGTGGCGGAAACGTACGTGGGGATGGCGGCGGCGTATTGCCGGGCGCGCGGCACCGGCACCGTCGTGCTCACGTTCAACGGCGGATCCGGGCTCTGAAGGGCTCCACGCACGCGGCGCGAGAGAGGCAGACGGGCACCGTCGAGTTCGGGAGCGCCGGCGCCTTTTGCGTCCCTTTCGCCGTTTGCGTTATCCTCCGGCGTGAAAGGAGAGCCGGGACCATGCGTAAATGGAAGCTGGCGTACCTGGCCGGCCTTGGCTACGCGGCCATGCCGGCGGAGAAGGTGATCGAGGTCCTGCGGAAGATCGGCTACGAAGGCATCGAGTGGACGGCGGCCCATTTCAACCCCGACCGGCCGATCTCCGAGTTGCGCGACCTGGTCCGGCGGACGCGCGATGCGGGCCTCGAGGTCTCGCGGATCGCCACGGGCGCGGATTTCGTGTGCCTCAACGACGGCGAGCGCCGCAGGCGCATCGAGCACACCGTCCGCACGATCGAGGCGGCCGGCATGTGCCGCGTCGCGGCCGTCGGCGTGCAGACGGGGCCGTTTGTCTGGGATCCGTCGGCTCCGCGGCTGGGCGAGCAGATTTCCGAGTCGGCGGCCTGGCAGCAGGTCCAGGAAGCGTACGCCGTGTTCACGCCGGTCGCGAAGGCGGCGGGTGTCGTTCTCTGCACGGAGGGGATTTTCGGCACGCTGACGCACGACTTCTACTCGCACAAGTTCTTCATGGACCAACTGGACCCGGGCGTACACAAGGTCAATTTCGACCCCTCGCACGGCATCCTGTACGGCAACCTGGACGTCGGCTGGGTCATCCGTCAGTGGGGCGGACGGATCGGACACGTGCATCTGAAGGACGCCGTGGGCGTGCCCCAGGTGGGCCGCTTCCTGTTCCCGCTGCTGGGCGAGGGCATGGTGGACTGGAAGGCGTTCTTCAAGGCCCTCGACGACATCGGCTACGCCGGCTTCTGCAGCGTGGAGTTCGAGGCGTTCCCGTATTTCGACCGCGTCCTGAAGGGCGACGCCGAAGCGGCCGCGCGGCTTTCGTTTGAGCAGGTCAAGGCCCTCCTTGCGCTTTGAGGACGGCGGGCCCGGAGCCGCGTCGCGTTTCGTCGTTCGGTTGGCAATGCTGCGGGCCGGCGGTATACTTGCGGGATGTTGATTTCCGCAGACGTTCCCCCCAGCCGCGCGGGCCGGACGCAGGCGCTGCGCCAGTTCGCCCGCATCCTGGGTTACGTGTGGCCCCAGAAGCGATACCTGTTCCCGCTCGTTCTGTGCGTCGTCGGGATGGCGATGACGTACTCGCTCAGCATCGGCTCGATTCTGCCCGTTCTCACCGTGATCGTCCGGCCCGAGGGTCTCCACGGGTGGCTCGACAGCCACGTGGTCAACGAGCGGCTCAAGGCCACGATCACCCCGTACGACCCGCTGCGCGACGTGCGGGAGGGAGACATCGAAAGCGGGACAGCCAAGGTCGTCAGCCTGGACCACGATTCACCCCTGGCGGCCGGAGGTGTCCGGCAGGGCGACTTCATCCTCGGCGTGAACGGCGTCACCGGCACGATGATGCGGATCAACCCCGTCATCGCCGACCTGGGCACGAACGCGACGCTGACGCTCCTGCTGCACCGTCCCGGCGATCCGTCCGTGCGGTCGCTTGATGTGTCGGCCGGCAAGCATTCGAAGAACTGGGCGATTGCCCGCCGCATCGTGTCGTACGTCCCGAGCGGAACGCAGCCGAAGGAACGCCTTCGCACGCTGTACTACGTCCTGGGCGGACTGCTCACGGTCCTGCTGATCAACAACACGTGCCAGTTCGTCGGGAAGTACCTGACGGACCTTGTCTGCGCCCGCACGGTCATGGACATCCGCCGCCACCTGTACGGCCACGTGCTCAACCTGCCGATGTCGCGGTTCACGCAAAACACGTCGGACATGATGAGCCGCTTCGTGCAGGACGTGCAGCACGTCTTCCGGGGGCTGACCAACTTCTTCGAGAAGGCGGTGGCCGAGCCGCTCAAGGCGATCGGCGTGACGTGCGTGGCGCTCTGGCTCCAGCCGAAGGTGACGCTCGTGGTGCTCATCGCCGCCCCGGTGGCCGGACTCGTCTTCTGGCAGGTCGGCCGCAAGATGCGCAAGGCGAACAGGCGTCTCCTGGCGGCCTACGGGCAGATGCTCGGGGCGCTGGAGAGCACGCTGAACGGCATGCGTGTGGTCAAGGGCTACACGCGGGAAGACTACGAGCGCCTGCGGCTCTTCCGCATCGACCGGCGGCTGCTGACCCAGCAGCTGCGGCTGGCGTTCTTCGAGGCATTGATCTCGCCCGTGATCGAGCTGATGGCCTTTTTCTGCGCCGCCGGCATCGTCCTGTGGTTCGCGAGCCAGGTCGTGCACGGCGAGATCGGCGTCGAGGGCTTCCTCACGATGGTGCTCTGTTTCGCGGCGATCTTTCAGCCGGTGCAGAAGCTCAGCAAGGTCTATCCGCGGATCCAGGAGGCCTCCGCCGCGGGCGAGCGGCTGTTCGAGGTCATCGACAGCCCCAGCGAATACGTCCAGGACCGGACGGCGGCGGCGCTTCCGCCGATCCGCGACTCGATCGAGTATCGCGGCGTCACGTTCTCCTACCCGGGCGGCGGCCGGCCGGCCCTGCAGAACGTCAGCGTGAAGATCCGCAAGGGCGAGATCGTCGCCCTCGTCGGCCCCAACGGCTGCGGCAAGACGACGCTGGCCTCCCTCCTCCTGCGGTTCTTCGAGCCGGAGCGGGGCGAGATCCTCATCGACGGGCAGCCGATCACCGGCGTGAAGCTGCGATCCCTCCGCGGGCAGGTGAGCCTCATCACGCAGGAGACCGTGATCTTCTCCGACACCGTGGCCAACAACATCTGGTACGGCCGGCCGGGGGCAACACGCGACGAGGTCATCGCGGCGGCGAAGCGGGCCTTCGCCGACGAGTTCGTCCAGCAGCTGCCCGAAGGCTACGACACGGTCGTCGGCGAGCACGGGGCGACGCTCTCCGGCGGCCAGCGGCAGCGGATCGCCATCGCCCGCGCGATTCTCCGCGACGCGCCCATTCTCGTCTTTGACGAAGCGACCAGCCAGATCGATCCCGAGTCCGAGCTGAAGATCCACCAGGCGCTCGATGCCTTCCTCAAGGGCCGCACCGCGATCATGATCGCGCACCGCTACAGCACGATCAGCGAGGCCGACCGCATCGTCGTCATGGAGGATGGCGAGATTATCGCGGTCGGCACGCACGACACGCTGCTCGATTCGTGCGGTCTCTACCGGCGGCTGGTGGAAACACAGTTCCGAGACGCGGTCTGACGACCGCACGAGTCGCGGTCAGGAAAGGACGTTTCGCCCCGAGCCCCGGCCGGTTCCGTGGTCCGCGGGCGCGGGGATTACCGACCGGATCGGTGCCGGCCAGGGCGCTCGCGACGGTCAAAGTGGATTGAGAACGCCAGCGGCGGCGGAGGATACCGCGTATGCCCACTCTTCGCATGACGACGCTGATCTGTGGAATCGCGACGGCCCTGGGAGGCCTCCCGCCGGTTCGGGGCGAGGCGACCACGCCACAGAGCGACGATGAGATCGTGGCTCGCTGGACGTTTGATTCGCCGGCCGACGCCGATGCCTGGACGGCGCCCAGCCAGTGCGAGAAGCTCGGCGTCCATGACGGCGCCCTCCGGCTGAAGCTCACGGGACCGGACGCCTTCGTGTCGGCCCCGGCCGTCAAGGCCCGGATGGATGGCTGCGCGATCCGCGTGCGGATGCGCTGCGACCGGCGGGGCGTCAGCGAAATCTTCTATGTCACGGACAAGGACCCCGAGTACAGTCCGCGGCAGCGGGTGTTTCTCGAGACGCCGGCGAGCCGGGATTTCCAGGTCTATGATTTCGTCCTGGGCACGCCGCGCGACACCGATCGGCAGCTGATCGGCTTCCGCATCGACCCGCACAACGACAACACGTCCGGCCTCGTCGAGATCGACTCGATCGAGGTGGTACGGCTTGCGCCCGTCTTTGATGTCTGCTTTGCCCCTGCCGACGCGCGGGTGCCGGGCGACACGGTCCTGTTGCGACTGTCGGTCAGGCAGACGGCGGGGCGGGCCGTGACATGCGATCTCACGGCCGCCATTGGAGACGCGCCGGCCGTTCCCCTTCGGCCGGCGGACGGCGGGCGAGAGCGGGTCGCGGAGTCCAGGGTCGGCGTTGCGGGGCCTGGGTATCATCGGTTCACGGCGAGACTGTCGCTCGGCGGCATCTCGTACGAGCTGGAGACCGGCGCCTCCAGCCTCGCCGCGGAGCAGCCCGAACGAAAAGCGTTCCTGCAGGGCGATCGACTGCGGATGGAGTTGATTCCGGACGCCGGCGCCGACCGGCGGTTTTACGCCGGCCGACTCTGGGCGCGAGACGGAAAGGGGGAGTGGGTGGACGCGGGGCTCGTGCAGCCCCTGATGACGCTCGTGACGCAGGACGGCACCTCGGTCCGATCGCGTGCCGTGTCGTTCCGGGAGGAGGATTGTACCTCGACCGCGGTGCGGGACCTTTCGGGCGGCGAACCGGACGCCCCGGCCTCGATTCGCCTGCGGCTGGGACAGAACCAGGGTCGTGAGTTCATCGAGATGCACTCCTGCCTGCGGGCCGGACATCGTCTCGAGGTGCTCCAGCTCGCCGCGCCGACCCTCCTGGCGGGGCGGCCGGGGATGGATGCAGCCGATCGGTATGGGCTCTTCGGCGGCATCGAGTTCCTGGAGCCCGGCTGGGAGAGTTCGAGTGCGCGGGCGGTCGGCGAGAAGTTCGCGGAGCGATGGAAGCCGCATGCGCACAAGATCACGATTCCCCTGATGGCGATCGAGCAGAAGGGCCTCACAACCGCGCTGCTGTGGCAGCCGCTCGACCAGTGGAACGGCGATCGCGACCGGCCGGCCGCGACGTTTGCGTCGCCCAACTTCATCGACCGGCAGCCGAACCATCTCATGCGGCTGTCCGTACCGGGCGTGTGCGAGCGGAACGAAGAGAACCGCCTCTACCCCGGGACTCCCGTCGCCATCGGCCCGGAGGCCGGGATCAGGCTGCGCTGCGTCATCGTCGCCGAGCCGGACACGCCGGTCGCGTCGTTGGCCCGTCGCTGGTACGAGATCTTCGGCGCGCCGGACCCGCCGCCGGCGCCGCACGACGCCGCGCGCATGCACGAGATCTGCATGCAGAACTACGGCCAGACCCTGTACTGGCCGGAAGACAAGGGGTGGCGTCACCACATGTACCTGGAGCAGGCGTCGGCGTTCGCGCCGGACGTGGCCGCGGCGCTGCTGAGCCACGCCGCCCGAAGCGGCAATGATCGCTGGGTGAAGGCGACGGGAATTGCCGGGCGATCGATCATCGACACGCTGGGGCCGCTGGCGTCGCGCGTGGCGCGTCCACCGAACGTTCAAGGCGCCTTGTCGTCACAGCGGCCGGACGGCACGTGGGCGTTCAAGAACACGCCGCAGATGATCGAGCAGACCCGGAAGCTGACGGACGGAAAGTACGCCGATCTTGGCGAGGACGGGTCCACGAGCCTCGGCACGACCGTCATGCCGGCACTGCCCGTGCTCCGCCACGCCCTCCTGACGGGCGATCCGGAATGCGTTGCCGCGGGGCTGAAGGCCCTGGACGCCATGAAGCAGTTCCGCGTCCCGCGCGGCGCCCAGGTGTGGGAGGTACACCAGCTCGTGCCGGACATCCGGGCTGCGGCGCTGGCCGTCGAGGCCTATCGGCTCGGATACCAGATCACGCACGACGCGCAGCACCTCGACCAGGCCCAGTACTGGGCGTGGGCCGGCGTGCCGTTCCTGTATTCCTGGCGGGTTCCGGTGGACCGGAAGCCGGCGCAGATCCAGGTGACGCGAAACAAGACGGACTGGCGCGACCGCGCGATGCGCCCGGCCGCGGAAGGATTCGAGAACCCCCGGCGCGAGATCATGCCGTATGCCACGATCCCGGTCCTGGGCACGACGTTCTACGTGATCAGCTGGTTCGGCAGCGTGGTGCAGTGGTGCGGGCTCGAATGGGCGTACCAGGTGCTGGACCTCGCGGAGTTCCGCGCCGATCCGCTGCTCCGTCAGATCGCCGTGGGCGTCATTCGTTCCGGCCAGCAGCAGATGCTCGATCGCGAGCCCTGGGTCGGGCTGTACCCGGACGTCTGGGACCTGACGACGAACAGCGCGGTAGGCGCCTACATCGGCGCCAAGCTCCCGCTGGAGTGCCTTCGTGCGATGGGCGACGCACCGGCGGACGGCGAGACGTGGTCGCGCGTGGTGGCGGGCCCGGCGGGCAAGCTGCACGTGTCGGGCTGGGGCCGGCTGCGGAGACTGACCGTGGAGGGCTCGACGCTCGCCGCCGAGGTGGACTTTGCGCCCGGACAGGCGAGCGAGCTGCTCCTTGTGAACGCGGACAAGCCCGTCGAGATCCGCGCGGGCGCGGCGGCACTGGAGGCCGGCATCGGCAACAACCGCTGGCACTACTCGGCGGACCGCCGTGTCGTTGCCGCAAGATTCACGGGACCGACCGCCGTAACGCAGATCCTGGTTCGCTGGTGAGCAGGGATGACGACGCGCAAGCCGCCGGCCGCAACCGCCGGGGGGAAAGGCCCGCTCAGTTTTCGCTGACGAGCGTGCGCCGGATGAACTCGGCGCGGGCGATGCTCCGCTGCTCGCCGTCCAGGACGGTTCCGTGCAGCTTCTGCAGGTGGCCCGGTTGCGTGAGGAGGAACAGCCGGTTCAGCTGGTCGAGCGTCAGGCGGTCGATCCGGCCGAGACTCACGCCCATGCGCAGGTGCGAGAGCAGGAAGAGCGTCTCCTCGCTGCTGACGGCCCGGGCGTTTTCGAGGAGGCCGTACGCGCGCCAGATCTTGTCGTCGAGGGCGACGGGCTTCTCTCGAACCAGGGTCTGCCGGGCGAGGTTCTCGTACTCGACGATCCTGGGAATGACGCGCTCCTTGAACTCGTGGATGATCTCGTCTTCGCTCTTGCCGAGCGTGGTCTGGTTCGAGACCTGGTAGAAGTCGCCGACGGCTTCGGTGCCCTCGCCGTAGAGCCCGCGGACCGCCAGGTGCATGTCGCGGGCCGCCCGCATGACCTTCTCGAGTTCATTCGTCAGCTTCAGCGCCGGCAGGTGGAGCATGACCGACACGCGGATGCCGGTGCCGACGTTGGTCGGGCACGCCGTGAGGTACCCGAGGCGCTTGTGAAACGCGAACTCCATCGACTCTTCGAGCAGCGAATCGATCCGGTCGATTTCCCGCCATGCCTCCTCCAGCTGGAAGCCGCCGCGGAGGACCTGAAGCCGGAGGTGATCTTCCTCGTTGATCATGAGAGCGAACTGCTCGCTCGCCGAAACGATCACACCGCGGCTGCCGTCGGCCTCGGCGTGCTGCCGGCTGATCAGGTGCCGTTCCACGAGAACCTGCCGATCCAGATCGGTGGAGCGCTCGATGTTGACGTAGAACGTCTGGTTGCCGAGGTCGATGTGGCTGATCGTCGCCCCGAGCGTGTGCTCGATCTCGCTCCGTTGCGCCTCGTTCGCCTTGCTCAGAAAGGGATACCCGGCCAGGTTCCGCGCGAGCCGCACGCGCGAGGAGAGCACGATATCGCTCATCGGCCCGCCGCTGAGCCATTCGCCGGATCGCTTGGTCAGGTCGTCGATCGTCATGCGGACTCCAGCGCCTGAATCTGGTCACGGATGCGCGCCGCCTGCTCGTACTCCTCCCGCTGGACGGCGGCGTTGAGTTCCCGCCGCAGGCGTGCCATCTCGATCTGCTTCGGCGTGCCCGTGCCCCGCTTTCGCGGCGTCTTGCCGACGTGCTGGGTGCCGCCCTCGTGGGCGTGGGCGATCATCGACATCAGCGCCGCCTCGAAGACGTCGTAGTCCCTCGGGCAGCCGAGCAGCCCGTGGTTGCGGTACTCGACGAACGTCATTCCGCAATCCGGACACGTCAGGTTCGCGAGTTCCTGCGCGCCCGCCTTGGACACGAGGAAGCTCGCGAGCAGCTCGTTTAAGGGAACGTGCTGCTTCATCGTAACGCCCTCCTCGGCGGCGCACTTCTCGCAAAGGTGCTTTTCGCGTTTCTCTGACTTGACGATCTCGGTCAGATGAACCGTCGCCGAGTGCTTCTTGCAACGCTGGCAAACCATGTCTGGCGGTCCCTCAAAGGGGGGCAGTCCTTCGCCCCATCGGATCCTACGTCGCACTTGTTTTATCGTCAAGTTGCGTTGTGCGCTGGAGGTACGGCGGCATTCCCCGGACAGGACGGGTCGAAAACCCGGACCCCGAGGCCCGGCGCCGCGACCGTGGGCTGACCGCCCGGCCCGCCCGCGAAGAACAGCGAAGGCGCGTCGGCCGAACGCCGCGCGCCTTCGTCCTGGTTCCGTCGTGCCGGGACCGCCGTCCGCCTATCGGTCCACACGTTCGAGGTCGTCTTTGAGAATCCGCGCCAGCAACTCCCGCGAGCGGTAGTCCAACGACTCGAGGGCGTGCCGGCAGCGATCGATCCGGTCCCGCTCCTCCAGGTAGTTCCGAATGCTCGGCACGAGACGCATCGCGTCTTTCAGCAGCCCCCGCAGGTCCGCCACGGAGTTGCGGTCAACCATGGTCATCCGTTTCGCGATCTCGCCGAGGAGCCGGTCGAGTTCGGCCACCCAGTCCTGGTAGTTGTTCTCCATCGCCAGGTAGCGTTCGGCATCGGATATCAGGAACGCGCGGATCACGTCCCGGTCGGTCGGCCCCAGCGGTTCACCCTTCTCCAGACGGCGAATCACGGCGCGGGCGTCATCCGCCCACATTCCCTGCTGCATCTCCCGCAGTTCCGTGTCCAGCCGGCTGAGCTGACGCTCAACCTGCTCGAACTCCACGGGAGACCCGCCCTGCAGGGCTGCCGCCGCCGTCTCCCGGAGGGACTCGACCGTTTGCTGGATTTCGTCCGTCGCAACCGTCGTCATCGGCCTGCTCCTTGCGATCGAGATTGTCCGATAATCAGGAAGGTGCCGCGGACGCATACGGCGAGCGGGCTTCCTGCCCTCGTGCATCGTCAGGACGGTCCGAGGGGTTGAGCTAAACCGGGCGGCGGAAGCACTCTTCGATCAAGCCGCCCTGGCGATCCTTTCGAAGTGCGGCGTCGAGTTTGACGATATGTCGCCTGAGCCCGCGCCGGCCGCGTGTGCGCCGCGCGGGCTGCCGTCTTGTTTGCGAAAGGTGAGGAAATGCCGACTGCCACCCTCGACGTCGAGTTTGCCGCCCCGCCGGAGATCCATCCCGTGCTGCAGCACGTGCTCGCGGACGACACGGCGCCCAGCGAGGCCCTCGACTTCCTGATCCGGTTCGCCACGGATCGCGGCGCCAACGACCTCTTCTGCGGCGCCCTCTCGGCCGGCCACGTGGTCGAAATGCGGTGCGACGGCGTCATCCAGAAACTCGGCATCGTCCCCGACAACTGGGCCGAGCGATTCATCGCGCACACCAAGGTCGCCGCCCAGATGGACCCCGCCGAGCACCGCCGCCCGCAGGACGGCCGCATCGTCGTCAACGCCCTCGACGGCCCGATCGATGTCCGCATCAACACGCTGCCGACGTTCTACGGCGAGGATCTGGCGCTGCGCATTCTCGCCCCGCGATACCGCCTGATCGACCTGGAGAACCTGGGCATGTCCAGCCGCTCGATGAGCATCATGGACTGGGTGCTCCGGCAGCCCCACGGGCTGGTGCTCGTCAGCGGCCCGACGGGCAGCGGCAAGTCCACGACGCTGTATGCGATCCTGCGAAAGCTGAACGACGGCACGCGGAAGATCAACACGATCGAGGACCCCGTCGAGTGCCTTCTGCCGGGCATTCACCAGACGCAAGTGAACCCGCGGATCGGCCAGGACTTCAGCGATTTGCTGCCGGCGGTTCTCCGCCAGGATCCGGACGTCATCATGGTGGGCGAGGTGCGGGACGCGAACACGGCCACGACGGCGTTGCGGGCGGCGGTGACGGGCCAGGTCGTCCTCGCCACGCTGCACGCCCCGCGTGCCGCGGGGGCGGTCCAGAGCATGCTCGGGCTCGGGGCCAACAACCACCTGCTGGCCGCGTCGCTGCGATCGGTCATCGCGCAGGCTCTGTTGCGGAGGGTTTGCGACCGGTGCGCGGAGCCCCTCGAGACGAAGAACGTGGCCGTTTCGTTCGACGACGTTCAACATCTGCTCGGCCCCGATGCGAAACCATCGCCGCGCCGCGGGCGGGGCTGCGCGGCCTGCATGGGATCGGGCTACCACGGACTCTTCGGCATCTTCGAACTCATCCGGTGCACGCCGGGCATCAGCGACCTGATCGAGCACGGGGCAACGCCGGACGAACTCGAGGCGAAGTCGATCGAGGAGGGCATGACGCCGCTGCGATCGTGGGCGAAGCTCGCCGTGGCGCGGGGCATCACCACGCTGGAAGAGGTCAACCGCGCAATCGTTCTCGATCCGGGGGCATAGGCATCCGCCGCTCGCGAGGCCCTCGCGGACGGTCACGATCCACGCCATTGCCGATGCGGGCCCCATGATGCGTCCGGCGAAGACGCTGCCTTCGCCAGGAGTCTCACAGATCCGGCGACGGGGCGGCGCTTTGTACGAACCTGCGCAGGGGGTAGAGGACGGCCTCGGTGAGGGTGCCGGTCGCCAGGTTCACGCGGCCGTCGTGCGGCACGACGATCGGCATCGGCATGCGAGCGTACCTGACGATCCCCTCGGGGTTCAGTTCCTCGGCGAGCGTCGGCTGCATCGACTCGTAGTGATTCAGCACCACGGCGTCAACGGTGAGCCTGCGCGCACGCGCGGCCTCGGCTGCGAGCATGGCCTGACCGACCGCGCCGAGAGCCGCACGGAGGACGAGGATGAGCGGCAGGGCGAACTCGGCCGCCAGGTCGGCGACCGTCGCGTCGCGGTCCAGCGGCGTCAGGAGGCCGCCAACGCCCTCGACGACCAGGGCATCGCTGTGCGAGGCGATGCGGGCGTACGACTCGCGGATCGCCGCGAGATCAAGGGGCCGGCGTGATCGCTCCGCGGCAACCGCGGGGTCCAGTTCCTGCGCATAGCGGACGGGGTTGATCGTGGCGAGGTCGTCGGGCGCGTCGGCGCAATGGGCGAGGAACTCGGCATCGCCGCTGACCAGGCCGAGCCGCGCATCCCGACGGCAGCCGACCGCCACCGGCTTGCACACGCCCACGCGCCGGCCGGCGTCATGCAGCAGTCGGGCCAGGGCGCCGGCGACGACGGTCTTGCCGACGCCGTAATCTGCGCCGGTGACGAACCAGCCGCGAAGCACGGTCTTTGTGCTCGTATCGCTCATGCCGTGGCGGAGGGTACGGCGGTTCCCGGCCGGCCGCAACCACCGAGGACCCGCATCGACGCCCTGGTGGCCCGGAAGCACATACCTGCGGAAACGCCGAATCTTGCCCGTCTGCGCGAGCTGCGGCTGATCCTGCCCGACCGGGCAACCGGCTGCCGACGACGAGCGGATGAATCACACCGTCTGCGTTGGCTGCATGCGCGGCTGCTTGTTCTGCAGGTAGCGGTCGATGGCGGCGGCGGCCCGCTTGCCGTCGCCCATGGCGAGGATGACCGTGGCGGCGCCGCGAACGATATCGCCGCCGGCAAAGACGCCCGGCTTGCTCGTCATGCCGTTCTCATCGACGATGATGTAGCCCTTCTTGTTGAGCTGCAGGTCCGGCGTCGTCTGCGTAAGCAGCGGGTTGGCCCGCGTGCCGATCGCCTCGATGACCACCTGGCAGGGGATGTCGAACTCGCTGCCCTCGATCGCCACCGGGCGGGCACGGCCGGAGGCGTCCGGTTCGCCGAGCTTCATCCGCTGGCAGCGAATCGCGCGGACCCAGCCCTTCTCGTCGCCGAGGATCTCGATCGGGTTCGTGAGCAACTGGAAGACGATGCCCTCCTCCTCCGCGTGAACGATCTCCTCGGCCCGGGCCGGCATCTCGTTGCGCGAACGCCGGTACACGAGGGTGGCCGGGTCGGCGCCCATGCGGCGGGCGGTCCGCACGCCGTCCATCGCCGTGTTGCCGCCGCCGATGACGACGGCCTGCTTCGCCCGCAGGAGCGGCGTGTCGGCCGTCGGGTCGTACGCCTTCATCAGGTTCGAGCGGGTGAGGTACTCGTTGGCGCTGTAGACGCCCTTGAGGTTCTCGCCCGGGATGCCCATGAACACCGGCAGGCCGGCCCCATTGGCGACGAACACGGCGTCGTAGCCCATATCGCCCATCAGGTCATCGATCGTGTATGTCAGGCCGATGACGACGTTGCACTGGATGTCCACGCCGAGCTGGGTCAGCATCGCGACCTCGGCGCTGACGATCTCCTTGGGCAGGCGGAACTCCGGGATGCCGTAGACGAGCACGCCGCCGGGTTGATGCAGGGCCTCGAAGACCGTCACCTTGTGGCCCTTGCGGGCCAGTTCGCCCGCCGTTGTCAGGCCCGCCGGGCCGCTGCCGACCACGGCCACCTTGAAGCCGCTCGGCCGGACCGGCGCCGGTGGTGCCTGGCCGTTCCGCCGGGCACGGGCCCAGTCGGCCACGAACCGTTCGAGGTAGCCCACCGCGACCGGCGCACCCTTGTTTCCGCGGATGCACTGGACCTCGCACTGCTCCTCCTGCGGGCAGACACGACCGGAAATGCCCGGCAGAGCGTTGTCGCGCAGCAGGATCTCGGCGGCGCCGGCGAAGTCGCCGTCCGCCACCTTCGTCACGAACGCCGGGATGTCGATCTGCACCGGGCAGCCGGTGATGCACTTGGCGTTCTTGCAGCCGAGACACCGCCTGGCCTCGAGCATCGCGATCTGCTCGGGCAGACCCAGGTTGACCTCCTTGAACGAAACGGCCCGCTCGGCCGCCTCGCGCGCGGGCATATGCTGCCGCTCGATCTTCAATCGCTCCGACGCCTTCATCTGACCGCCTTCTGCCATGATTCAGCCCGCCACCGCCTTCAACGCGCGGCACTGCTCACGATCGTGCGCCGCCTTCTCGTGCTCCCGATACGCCGTCTGCCGGTCCGACAACTCCGCGAAGTCCACCTGGTGCGCGTCGAACTCCGGCCCGTCCACGCAGGCGAACTTCATCTCGCCGCCGACCTGGACCCGGCAGCCGCCGCACATGCCCGTCCCATCCACCATGATCGGGTTCAGCGAGGCCACCGTGTGGATGCCATACGGCCGCGTCAGCTCGGCGATCGCCCGCATCATCGGCACCGGCCCGGCCGCGAAAACGGCCTTGACCGGCGGGTTCGCCTCGTCGATCAACTGCTTGAGTTTCGCCGTAACAAAGCCGTGGAAGCCGTAGCTGCCGTCGTCCGTACACGGATGGACCGCGTCACACACCGACGCGAGTTCCTTCTCGAGAATCACGTACTCCTTCGTCCGGCCGCCAATGATCGCCGTCACGCGATTCTGGTTCGCCTTCAGTGCCGCGGCCTGCGGATAGATCACCGCCGTGCCCACGCCGCCGCCGACGATCACAGCGTGGCCGTAGTTCTCGATGTCCGTCGGACGGCCGAGCGGCCCCGCCACGTCGGCCATGTCCTGACCGGCCTCCAGCTTGCACATCCGCAGCGTGGTCGCCCCCACCGCCTGCACGATGAGCGTCACGTTGCCCGTTGCGCGGTCGCTGTGCGCGACCGTCAGCGGAATCCGTTCGCTGTCGGAGGTCGGCCGAACGATCACGAACTGCCCCGGCAGACACCGGCGCACGACATGCGGCGCCTGTACGACCAGGCGCCGAACGTTCGGCGCCAACCACTGCGCATCAAGAATCGGATATCCCATTTATTCAACCTTGATTCTATGCGTTGGCCCCGTATCGACCAAGTTAACGTAGCGCGTAAGTATAGCAAGCGGCGGCATCGGCGCCAACCCGCCGCGCCGGTCCGTACAGGTCGAGGGCAGAGGCGGTCCGTGACGCACGCCCGGGGGCGGTGGCGATGGCCGCGTACCATCGCGCGCCCGAGAGCGACACGTCACGGACCCGTCCCGCAGCCGAAGGACCGCGTGGTTACACGAGGCCCTGATCGAGCATCGAGTTCGCGACCTTGACGAAGCCGGCGACGTTGGCGCCGAGCACGAGGTTGTCGGGCTGGCCGTACTCGGCCGCCGCATTGCGTGCCGCGGTGTGAATCGCCCGCATGATGTTGCGAAGGCGCTCATCGACCTTCTCGCGCGGCCAGTTGGTCCGCTGGGAGTTCTGGCTCATCTCAAGGCCCGAGGTCGCGACGCCGCCGGCGTTGGCGGCCTTGGCGGGGCCGTAGAGGATCTTCGCCCCGAGGTAAACGTCGATCGCGTCGAGATCGCTCGGCATGTTCGCGCCTTCGGCCACGAGCTTGCAGCCGTTCTTGATGAGGGTCTTCGCCTCTTCGCCGTTGACTTCGTTCTGCGTGGCCGACGGGAAGGCGCAGTCGCACTTGATGCCCCAGGGCTTGGCGCCTTCCTTGTACTCGACGCCCTTGAACTTCTCGGCGTATTCCCTGATGCGGCCGCGGCGGACTTCCTTGAGGTCGATGACCCAGGCGAGCTTCTCGGCGTCGATGCCGGCCGGGTCGTAGATCGTGCCGTTCGAATCGGAGAGGCTCACGACCTTGCCGCCGAGCTGGTTGATCTTCTCGACGGTGTACTGGGCGACGTTGCCCGAACCGGAGACGACGCACGTCTTGCCCTTCATCGAATCGTTGCGTGTCGCAAGCATTTCCTGCGCGAAGTAGACGCAGCCGTAGCCGGTCGCCTCGGGCCGGATGAGCGAGCCGCCCCAGTTCAGGCCCTTGCCGGTGAGCACGCCGGTGAACTCATTGCGGATGCGCTTGTACTGGCCGTAGAGGAACCCGATCTCGCGGCCGCCGACGCCGATATCGCCCGCCGGCACGTCGGTGTCCGGTCCGATGTACTTGCACAGCTCGGTCATGAACGACTGGCAGAAGCGCATGACCTCGTTGTCCGACTTGCCCTTGGGATCGAAGTCCGAGCCGCCCTTGCCGCCGCCCATCGGGAGGGTCGTGAGCGAGTTCTTCAGGATCTGCTCGAAGGCGAGGAACTTGAGGATGCCGAGGTTGACCGTCGGATGGAAGCGCAGACCGCCCTTGTAGGGGCCGATGGCGCTGTTGAACTGGATGCGGAAGCCGCGGTTGACCTGCACGTTGCCCTTGTCGTCCAGCCAGGGCACGCGGAACATGATCACGCGTTCCGGCTCGACGAATCGCTCGAGCACGCGATATTTCTCATACTTCGGGTGCCGTTCGAAGACCGGCTTGAGCGAATCGAGCACTTCCTTGACGGCCTGGTGAAACTCCGGCTCGGCCGGATTGCGCTTGATCACCAACTCCATGACACTGTCTACGTAACCCATGCGATCCGTTCCTTTCTCGTCGCGTCGCGGGAACGACCCGACCATGCTGCCGCCCTGCCACTGCGGCCTTTCCGTTCGCCCGTCGCGGGATTGTCACCGGGGGCGCGGGTTGCTGTTCGTGGGCAGGGCCATCTCTTAACCGGGCGCCACGGCGGGCCCGGCGGCATCAGGATACCACGTTTCGTCGTCCAGGGGAAGCGTTTCCGTGCGAAAACACCAAGAAATACGCAAGAATCTGCATCCCGCGGGCAATCCGGGCGAAACCCGGCACTGATGCCGCCCTTGCCGTTGAACACAACCCCACGAGGCGGTATCATTGCCGAACGGCGACAGACCGGCCGAAGGTGATCGTGAAGTACTTTGACCCGAAAAAGAAGCTCGCCGTCCTCCGCGTGCTGCGAAACGCCGCCCGGCCGCTCGGCGGCGCCCGCGTCGCCAAGGAGCTTCACGCCTTCGGGCTCGACCTCAAACCCCGCACGCTCCGCCTGTACCTCGAGCACCTCGAGGAGCAGGGGCTCGTCCACGGCGCAGGGCCGCGCGGGCGCGCGATCACGCCCCGCGGCATCGACGAACTCAAGAAGACCACCGCGATCGACCGCGTCGGCTTCACGGCGGCGCGCGTCGATGCGCTCGCGTACCAGACGACGTTTCGCCTGGCGTCACGGACCGGCGGCATCGTCGTGAACGCTTCAATCCTCAGCGAAGGCGATCTCGCGGATTCGCTGCGCGCCATCGCCACTGTGCTCGACGCCGGACTTGGCATGGGGCGCTATCTCGCCGTCGCCCGGGCGGGCGAAACGTTCGGCGACCTGCCGATTCCGCCGGGCCGGGTGGCGATTGCCACCGTGTGCAGCGTCACAATCAACGCGATCCTCCTCGCCGCCGGAATCCCCGTGGTCTCCCGCTTCGGGGGCGTGCTCGAGATGGAGGACGGACGCCCCGCGCGGTTCACGGACGTGATCCACTACGACGGTACGTCGCTCGACCCGCTGGAGATCTTCATCAAGGGACGTCTCACGAGCGTCACGCAGGCCGCGCGCACCGGCAACGGACGGATCGGCGCGAGCTTCCGCGAGATCCCGTCGGCGGCCGTCCCCGCCGTCGAGAAGATCGCGCGGCGGCTCGACCGCATTCACCTCAACGGCATCCTCATGATCGGCCACCGCAATCAGCCGTTGCTCGACTTTCCCGTGCAGGAGGGCCGCACGGGCATGATCGTCGCGGGCGGACTCAATGCCATCGCCGCCGTCGAGGAAGCGGGCATTCCGGTCACGAGTTTTGCGATGCACGGGCTGCTCGACTTCGCCAGGCTCTCGCCGTGCGACAAGCTCCTGGCCGCGAACGCCGAATCACCCGCCCGTACACGGACCGGATAGACGACCTTTCACGCACAATCATTTGACTCTGCTCAGCCCTGTCTTCGTTCTCAATGCTCGCCAGCGGCACATACCGACCTTGAGGCGCAGAACACAGGTATCCATAACTCTATTTCCGCCAATAGCTTCGAGAGGCTCCCGTACCGGCCGGGCCACGCAGCCCCCTCGTCAACTCTGATTCTCGCCTGATTCTGATTCGTCCCTTGACAGATGGTTTCTGGCGTACTAATATACGACTGGCGTAGTCGTTGTAAGCGTTGTGGCCGCCGGCACGGGGCCCGCTCACAACAACGCACGCGAACGGATCCCAAGGAGACGGACTCATGGCCCGCTTGTTCGACGACATCACCAAGACGATCGGCAACACGCCCCTGGTACGAATCAACCGCATTATTCCGGCGCCGGCGACGGTGTACGCGAAGCTGGAGTTCTTCAATCCGCTTTCGAGCGTCAAGGACCGGATCGGCGTGTCGATGATCGAGGCGGCGGAGAAGGCCGGCCGCATCCACAGGGGAAGCGTCCTCATCGAGCCGACGTCGGGCAACACGGGCATTGCGTTGGCGTTCGTCTGCGCGGCGAAGGGATACCGCCTGATCCTGACGATGCCGGAGAGCATGTCGGTCGAACGGCGGAGCCTCCTGAAAGCCCTCGGCGCCGAACTCGTACTGACCCCGGCGACCGAGGGGATGAAGGGCGCGATCGCCAAGGCCGAGCAACTGGCGAAGGAACTGCCGAACGCCGTGATCCTCCAGCAGTTCCAGAACCCCGCCAACCCCGAGATCCACCGGCGGACGACCGCCGAGGAGATCTGGAACGACACGGACGGCAAGGTGGACATCCTCATCAGCGGCGTCGGCACGGGGGGAACGATCACGGGCATCAGCGAGGTCATCAAGAAGCGAAAGCCCTCGTTCCAGGCGATCGCGGTCGAGCCCGTCGATTCGCCCGTCATCACGCAGAAGCGCGACGGACAGCCGATCAAGCCGGGGCCGCACAAGATCCAGGGCATCGGGGCGGGATTCATCCCCGATGTTCTCAACCTCGGCATCGTCGATGACGTGGTCCGTGTCGCGAACAACGACGCCTTCGCGTGGGCCCGTCGTGCGGCGAAGGAAGAGGGCATTCTCTGCGGCATCTCCTCGGGCGCGGCGCTCTGCGCGGCCAACGAGGTTGCGAATCGGCCCGGGAACGCCGGCAAGCTGATCGTCGTGATCCTCGCGAGTTGCGGCGAGCGATACCTCTCCACGCCGCTCTTCCAGGAGGGCTAGCCCATGACCAGACTCCGCGGCGAAAACTGGCGGGCGGAGACGCGGGCGGTCCACACCGGCGTCTACAAGGACTCCGCGTTCCACTCGGTGACGACGCCGATCTATCCCAGCTCGACGTTCGCGTTCGAGCGCATCGGCGTGAACCGGGGGTACGACTACACGCGCTCGGGAAACCCCACGCGGAAGGCGCTCGAAGAGAACCTGGCCGCGCTGGAGGGCGGCGCGCAGGCGTGGGCCACGTGCACGGGCATGGCCGCGTTCACGACGCTCGCGTTTCTGTTCCGGCCCGGCGACCACATCGTGACCGGCCACGACATCTACGGCGGGACGTTCCGCCTGCTCGAATCGGTCCTGCGCGGCATCGGCGTCGAGACGTCGTTCGTCCGCATGAACGACCCCGACGAGGTCCGCGCGGCCATCCGCCCGGCGACACGATGCCTGCTCATCGAGACGCCGTCGAATCCCCTGCTGAACCTCGTGGACATCGCCGAAATGACGCGGATCGCGGGGGACTACAACCTGTTCACGATCGCCGACAACACGTTCATGAGCCCACACCTGCAGAATCCGTTTCGGCTCGGCGTGGACATCATCGTCCATTCGACGACGAAGTACCTCAACGGCCACAGCGACGTGGTCGGCGGGGCGATCGTCGTCCGCGACGACCGGTTCCGCGAACGGATCGGGTTCCTCGTCAACGCATTGGGCACGGCGTGCTCGCCGTTCGACGCCTGGCTGGTCCTCCGCGGCGTCAAGACGCTGTCGTACCGGATGGCGGCGCACTGCCGGAACGCGCAGGCCGTCGCCGAGTGGCTGGAAAAGCACCCCAGCGTGAAGCGGGTCTACTACCCCGGTCTCGCGAGCCACCCGCAACACGCGCTGGCCCGCCGGCAGATGCGGGGCTTCGGCGGCATCGTGAGCGTCGATCTGGACCTCGACCGGGTGAGCGTCGATCGCTTCCTCGAACGGCTTGAGGTCTTCTCGCTCGCGGAGTCGCTCGGCGGCGTCGAGTCGCTCGTTGAGCAGCCGTGGACGATGAGCCACGCATCCATCAGCGAGCAGTCGCGGCGCAACGCCGGCATCAGCCCGGCGACGCTGCGGCTGTCGATCGGCATCGAACACCCGGATGACCTGATTGCGGATCTGGACCGCGCACTGGCGGACACGACGCCGCAGCGGCTGCCGGCGGAGTTCTACATCTGAGTGCCGATCGCCACGTGCCGGGCGGGCTGTCCGCTCCCGCACCGCAAGGCCCGGCAACGCCTTCTCCATCAATGCGGCCTGCGCGCCTGGCCGGGGCCGCGTTGCGCTCCTATGATCGGTGCGAACGGAACACTGCCATGAAAGCAATCGGGCCTTCATTCATGGTCGCGGCCGCCGTCATCGCCGTCGTCACGTTCGGCTTCGTCCTGCGGGCCGTCGCCCGCAATGGAACGCCGGCGACATCGCGGCCGTCCGCCGAGGCTTCGCGCCATCGCGTGATCTCGCGGAGCGGGTACGACATCACCCCGCTGACGCGCGAGCGCGTCGAGGAGCTTGCGCGCGACTTGAAGCCCGAGGAGCGGCGTATCCTGCTGGAGAAGGACACGGAACGGCCGGGCTGCGGCCTGCTGTTGGACAACAGGGAGAAGGGCACGTACGTCTGCCGGCTCTGCGGCCTGCCGTTGTTCGCATCCGACGCGAAGTTTCATTCGGGCACCGGCTGGCCGAGCTTCTTCCGGCCGCTGGACCCGGCACACGTCCGCAACGTCCGCGACGGCAGCCACGGCATGGTCCGCACCGAGATCCTGTGCGCGCGGTGCGGCGGGCACCTCGGCCACGTCTTCAACGACGGGCCGCCCCCGACGGGCCTCCGCTTCTGCCTGAACTCGGCGTCGCTGCGGTTCTACAGGGACGGCGACGAGCTGCCGCCGGAGTCGCGCCCGATCCCGCTCGAGACGGCCTACTTCGCCGGTGGATGTTTCTGGGGCGTCGAGGACCGCTTCCAGAAGGTCGCCGGCGTGGTCGATGCCGTGTCCGGCTACCAGGGCGGCCACACGCCGAACCCGACGTACAAGCAGGTCTGCACCGGCCGCACCGGCCACGCTGAGACCGTCCGCGTGCGATACGACCCCAGACAGGTGACCTACCGCCAGTTACTCGAGTGGTTCTTCAGGTTCCACGACGCGACGCAACTCAACCGCCAGGGGCCTGACGTCGGCGAACAGTACCGATCGGCGATCTTCGCGGCCAACGACGACCAGGCCCGCGAGGCGCGCGCGTACATCGACGAGCTGTCGAAGCAGTCCCGGTATCGCACCCGCCGCATCGTCACACGCGTCGAGCCCGCCGGTCCCTTCTACGAGGCCGAGGAATACCACCAGGACTACCACGCCAGGCACGGCGGTTCCTGTCCGCTGCCGTGACGGCAGCGAAGGCTATCGGCCTGCCGCCGAGCGGGAAGGTGGCCTGCGAAGGCGAGTTCGCCGATCAGTCGAACAGGTCGCCGAAGGCATCGAGGAATCGATCGACCTTCTTGCCGGAGTCCGCTTCGCCGCCGATCGCATCCGCCGTCTTGTTCAACTGATCCGCGGCGCTGCGCATCGAGTCCGCCAGGCCGCAACTGGCATCGGCGTATACGCAGGCCAGCGGGGCCAGCAGGATCCATCGCAACCATGCACGCTTCGATCGTATCGCCTTCATCGCAGAATCTCCTCGCTCCAAAGCCCAGTCCGCGTCAATACCGCTCTGACGCCCGACGGTAGTTATCGGCCGGGGGCGACGGAGACCGTTAGAGGACTTGTCCGGCGGCCCGATTGCCCTTCCTGGCATCGCCGTCTCGTATTTTATCGGCCCTGGAAGTCCCGGCCGCCCGGAAACATCATGCGGTGCCGATCGTCATCAAGAGCGGGAACAGGATGTTGATCTTGCGGTGGCGGATGTCGCGGAAGCCGGCGGCCTCGAAATAGTCGTGGATCTGCCGCCACGTGGCGTGGTGCACGCCCTTTTCGACGTGGTCGATGATCAGGTCGTAGGTGACCCATCCGACGATGTTGTCGCGGAAGCCGTCGATGAGCATGAGCCGTCCGCCGGGCCGCAACACCCGCCGCATCTGGCGGACGCAGGCGGCCTGGTCCGGGTAATGGTGGAACGAGTTGCTGCAGGTGACGACGTCGAAAGAGGCATCGGCGAAGGGGAGGTGCTCGCTGTCGGCGCGGACGAAGCGGGCGCGGTCGGCCGCGCCGGCCTCGCGGGCCTTTCGGGAGGCGACGGAGGCCATGGTCTCCGCGTAGTCGAGCCCGGCGACGCGGACCTTCAGAGGCGAGCCGACGAGCATGGCAGCGAGTGTTCCGGTGCCGCACCCGATGTCGAGCAGGTCGATCGGCTCGCCGTCGAGACCGCGCCAGCGGACGATTTCCTCGATGAAGGCGAGGTAGGACGGCTGAAAGAGGAAGTGGTTCAGGAGGGAGCGGTCGTAGCTCTCGGCCCAGTCGGAGAACTCGGAGTGGGCGGCCTGCTTCATGTGCGGGGCGTGCTTCATGGCTGTCCCTTACCCCAAGGCGGACCGTCGTGCAAGAGCGCCTCAAGATTTGTCCGGGGCCCCGCCGATACACAGAATCGTCAGAAGGGCGGTCCGCCGTCGGCGTTTCGCCAAACGCCTGCACGGCCATCCGGACGTTGAGTGGCTGCTATGTCGAAGCGCGAGCTGATCGAAAAGATCATGCGCCTGAATCGGTCTGCCAGGGCGGAGTTCCTGGCGATGTTTTCCCAGGATGAGTTGCTCGATTATCTGCGGCAGTTGAAGGAGCTGTCGATCGAACGGAGGACGGAAGACCTCCTCGATGTGATGGCCGTCGCGTAGCCGGAGAGGATACCGTCGGGAAAGATTTCAGGGGTCAGAGGCGGTGTTGCCGGGCGCGTGCCGGGTCTTGCCGGGCCGCCGGTGATTCCAGAGCTATACTGCCCGCCCGATCGGGCATCAGCCGGCCGGAGGGGAGAGCCGGCCGGCCGCGATCCAAGCCTGGCCACGGTCACGACAGGGAGACCATGCGGAACCGGTCCCGGGGACGCGACGGCGCCGTCGGGACTTTCCGTATGCGCGGCGCGCGCGTCGGATGCTCGAACGGCAACAGACTCGCACGCACGGTTTGCCCCGGAGCCTCGGGCTCGTCCTCGCCCCGCAATCCTGATCGCTCACCGGCTCATCGCTGCGTGCGTGTGTCCGTCGGACCGCCGAAGCCCTTGCGGCGTTCGTTTCGGAAAGCGGCCTTTTGCCGGCGAAAACGCTGCCCGAACTCGGCCTGCTTGTCTCGCTGCTGCTTCGCGTGCTGTTTCGCGGCCTGACGGCGGGCGGCGGCCATCGGCTTCGTGAGCTTCGTCTTCGGGATCCGCCGGGGCGTAACCTTCTCGGCGCCGATGGCGTCCCGGATCGGCAAGCGCTGCTCGACCGGCTGCAGGCCGAACGGCCGGTGCGGCTCAAGCTGGTACCAGTACGCCGTCGAGGCCCAGTCGTTCGCGAGCTGGTTCGCGTGGCCGTGCTCCAGCGTCACGAGGATCGACTTGCGGAAGTGCACGGGGTTCGTCAGGTGGAAGTTGTAGCACACCTGGTAGGGCGGCCGGTCGGTCTCCCACAGCGCGGAGCCGTTGAACAGGAAGGCGTTCCGCTGCATGCCCCACGCCTGGTTGAAGTAGTCCTCGCTGCCGGTGCCGTGCAGGTCCGGCGGCCACCGGCGGCCATCGACCCAGATCATGTCGTCGCCCTCGCCCCACCAGTCGCCGTGGAGGTTGGTGACGGAGAGGTTGCAGCCGATGTAGTGGCCGCGGCCGCGGGCGTCGAGGATCACGTAGTTCCCCTTGCCGTCGAGATTGGGCACGTCCGCGAGCGGGTGGTTCACGGGCAGATCGTGGGCCCAGCCGGCCGTGGGGTTCTCGCGGCGCCAGCGTGCGTGCAGGTACGCGACGTCGTCGTCGAGCGGTTCGTCATACTGTTCGTAGTCGATGTAGAAGTACTGGCCGTGCGCGTCGGGGCCCTCGTTGGTCAGTTCGACGCGGGCGTGCCGGCGAAAGGGCATGGGGAGGTAGCAGTTCAGCGCGCAGCCGCCGCCGAACCTGCCGGGCGTGTTCGTGCTGGCCGAGAACGGCAGCGAGCAGAAGTTGGTCGCGATCGAATGGCCGAGACAGAAGAAGTCGCCGACGGGCGCGTGGATGCTCGGGTTCTTCTCACCGTCCCAGTAGATCTTCAGGACGGCGGTGCGGTACTGGTCGGGGGCGGCGCGGGTCGCATCGACGGACACGCGCTGTGAACACCATTGCGTGAACCAGATGTGCGTGATCGCGCCGGGGCCGTCGATCTCGGCCAGCGTGATCGTCCTGCCCGGCGGCACGATCCAGGAGTCGGCGTTGCGGCCGGTCCGGTCGTAGCTCGACCAACGCCCGGCCCGTGCGTTGCGCACGCGGGCAAGGCCCGACAACAGGGATGTCGCGAATGGGTTCATGGAATCAGCCGGTCGTCAGTCGCCGCTCCAGCGCTTGCAGTTCGTCGGTCAGGGCGTGCGGAAGCCGATCGCCGAGCGTGGCGAAGAACTCGGAAACGGCTTTGGCCTCCTCCCGCCAGGCGTCACGGTCCACGGTGAGCAGTTCCTCGACGACCTTGGGCGAAAGCTCGAGGCCCGTGAGGTCCAGGCTGTCGGGCGTCGGCACGAAGCCGATCGGCGTCGGCCGCGCCTCGGCCTCGTTTCGGCAGCGATCGAGGATCCATTCGAGGACGCGGAGGTTGTCGCCGTAACCGGGCCAGAGGAACTCGCCGTTCTCATCCGTGCGGAACCAGTTCACGTGGAAGATCTTCGGCGGCCGGGTCATCTGCTGGCCGATCTGGAGCCAGTGGCGGAAGTAGTCGCCGATGTGGTAGCCGCAGAAGGGAAGCATGGCCATGGGGTCGCGCCGGACCTCGCCCAGCTTGCCGTACTGGGCGGCGGTCCGCTCGGACGCCATGGTCGCGCCGATGAAAACGCCGTGCTGCCAACTGTACGCCTGGTGCACGAGCGGCGCGAGGTGGGCCCGGCGCCCGCCGAAGATGATCGCCGAGATCGGCACGCCGTGGTGCCACTCGAGCCGGTACGAGGCCGACGGGCACTGCGTGATCGGGGCCGTAAAGCGGGAGTTCGGATGCGCGCCCAGCACGATTTTGCCGTCCTCGCCGACCGTGCCGGGCTTCCACGGATCGCCTTTCCAGTCGGTGCCGGAGGCGGGCGGCTCGCCGTCCGCCCCTTCCCACCAGACGGTCTTGCCGCGCCGCAGAAGGACATTCGTGTAGATCGTGTTCTTGCGGATCATGGCGACGGCGTTGGGGTTGGTGGAGGAGTTCGTGCCGGGCACGACGCCGAAGCAGCCCGTCTCGGGGTTGACGGCCCAGAGGGCGCCGTCGGTGTCGATCCGCATCCAGGCGATGTCGTCGCCGACGGTCCAGATGCGGTAGCCCTTGCGGGTCATGCCCTCCGGGGGGACGAGCATGGCAAGATTCGTCTTGCCGCAGGCGCTGGGGAAGGCGGCGGCGACGTATTCGATGCGGCCGGCGGGGTTCTCGACGCCGAGAATGAGCATGTGCTCGGCGAGCCAGCCTTCCTTGCGGGCCTGGTAGCTGGCGATCCGCAGCCCCATGCACTTCTTGCAGAGCAGGACGTTTCCGCCGTAGCCGGAGCCGACGCTCCAGATGGTGTTGTCCTCGGGGAAATGGAGGATGAGGCGCTTCTTCTCGTCGAGGTCGGCCTTGCCGTGGAGGCAGCGGGTGAAGACGCCGTCGCGGCCGAGCTTGTCGAGCACCGGCTGGCCGCAGCGCACCATGATCAGCATGTTGAGGACGACGTAGATGCTATCCGTCAGCTCGACGCCGATCTTCGAGAAGACCGAGCCGACCGGCCCCATCGAGAACGGGATCACGTACATCGTCCGGCCGCGCATGGAGCCGTCGAAGATCGCCCTTGCCCGCTGGTAGCCCTCCTCGGGGCTCATCCAGTTGTTCGTGGGCCCGGCGTCCTCCTTTCTGGCCGTGCAGATGTACGTGAGGTGTTCGGTGCGGGCGACGTCGTTCCTGGCCGTGCGGTGGTAATAGCAGCCCGGGAGCTTCTCCTGGTTCAGCTGGAGCAGCTCGCCCGTCGCGACCGCCTCGGCCCGCAGGGCGTCGGCCTGCTCCTGCGAGCCATCGATCCAGACGACCTTGTCCGGCCGACAGAAGCCCGCGCATTCCTCAACCCACCGCTTTAACTCGGCATGCTCGGTCATGACATTGCCCTGCCTGTGTTCCGCTGATCCCAGGGTCGATCCGCTGAGAGCGGGCGGTACCATACCACAAGGGCCTGGCAGTGCCAAGGGCGACGTCGGGACTCACGGCGGAGCCGCCTTGGAGTGCGTCCGCCTACGGCGGCGATATGGTTTGCGGCGGAGTCACCGGCCGAACCGCTCCAGTCCACCTGCGTCCCCTGGATCGGCGCGCGCTCAGGGAACTCGTCGGAAGCGAGGATCACCTTGAGCCGCAACCCCGGAACCGTGGCGTCCGATTCAAACGTCAGCCGGAACTCGATGCCGTCATGAACGTGCGGCGGATCGGCGTCTGGCCGATCGGCGCACAGCCCCCTGATCCCGGTCAAGCCGCCGAGGTAGTCTTGCCTGTCTCCCCGGCCCACCTGGACGCAGTTGAGTCAAGAAGATACCCATGCCCTGCGCTTCCGCTTTCCCGCGTTGCGGGGCGCGATGCGGCGGTCTATTCCGTCCCGCCGTCGCTGGCGGCGCCGAGGGCCTTGCGCATGGCGTTGACGGCATCCTGGAGCTTGCGTTTGTGGAGTTCCTTCAGTTCCGCCGGCAGGTCGCTCATCCGGACGAAGAAACTCACGTCCGGCCCGCCATCGTGCCCCCTGGTGGTGACCATGCCGACGACGGCGTTGGCCTGCACGGCCTCCATCGCCCTCGCGACGTCGGAATCGCCCGAGGCGGCCGCCGGCGACGGCGTGCCCTGCGGCGCGGGGGCGATGCGGATGCCGTCGGGCTCGACGAAGTGCGCAAGGCCCGTCGTGCCGGAGATCACCTCGAACGCCTGGCGGATCGTGGAGTTTTCGAGCGTGAGCGAGAAGTTCTGCGCGAGGTGCGGCGGGACGGAGGCGATGACGCCGGGCTCGAGCTTCACGAGCATGTCGGCTTCGCGACCGAGGTCGAGCAGGACATCGACCAGCGGCGCGCGGAAGAACCGCAGGGACACGCGGCGGCCAAGCTGCCGGTCGGCCTGCCGCGACTTGCTGAGGATGACGACCCGATCGCCCGAGGGAAACCACATCAGGCCGTTCCGGTTGCAGACGTTGTAAAGGATCTCGGAGGCCGGTCCGGCGCCGACGCTTTTGGCGGCGGCGACAAAGGTCTCCTTGTTGAGCCTGCCGTCGGGGCTGGAGTCCTGGAACTGGACGTTGAGTTCGTTCCAGAGTTGCTCGGACCACGGGTTCTCCGTGAGCTTGCGGAGCAGGTCGAGTTCGGCCCACGTCGCACGTCGGACGATGCGGCGGAGCGGGGCGTTGGCGGAGACCTGCACGGCGTTGTTGCGGACCTGGAAGACAAGGCCGACGGGCCGGAGCAGGCCGGCGAGTCCGTCGCGAAGCGCGACGCCCTTGATCGAGGCGGAGAGCTGCGTCTGCTCACCGTACGGGAGCCGGTCGAGCGTGCCCTCCTCGACAACGATGCGAACGCCGGTCTGTCTGGTGATGTCGTCAAAGGCGGCGAGGATGTTCTTTTCGCGGATGTCGATGTCGTGCTTCTCGTCGAGGGCCTGTTCGATGGCGACATCGAGATTGCTGCCCGCCGGGGCGGTGGTCGGCGGCGGCGCGGCGTGCGCGTGCCAAAGGCCCGCGGCGAGCAAGAGCAGGATCGCGGTTACGCGGCTCATGGTCTGACGTTCTCCTTCGTAGGCGGCATCTTGTTACAGTGGAAACAGCGGCAAACGCGCCGCAACGGGCGCGGCGGCCCGGCTGCCCGTTGCGACGGCCATCGAGGGCGCGGCGAGCCCTTCGGCCTCCCTGGCGGCCACGGCCTGATCAAGGTCCTCCGATCGGTGAAAGGTCACGGAAACGCGGGCGGCGGCGCCGTCCGCGGTGTCATTTCGCACGGTTCCGACGACCGCGACGGCCACGACGGCGGCCGCCGGCCGGTGATAGGCAACCTGGACCACCGGTTGCGGAGCAGCCTGGGCGACGGGCCGGCCGGCCGGCCGGGTCGGCGGACGGTTCAGCGTTACAATGATCGCCAGTACGGCGGCGGCGGCCAGCGGCATCGCGGCGTACCAGCGTGGGGCCCATGCCGGGAACCGGAGGATTCTCGGCCGCTCGGTCGCGCGGGCCTTCTGCGCCCTGACGGCGTCCATGACGCCGGCACGGAAGGCGGACCAGTCGGCCTTCGGCGCCCGTACGCCCCAGGCGCGAACGAGGCGATCGACCTTCTCCAGGCCCTCGGCCTCGCGGCGCGCACGATCATCGGCGGCGAGGAGTTCGCCAAGGCGGTGTTCCCCGTCCGGCGTAAGATCACCGTCCAGCTTGTCCGCCAGCAGCCGCTCCAGCTCGTCGTCGAATCGTTCGCTCATGACCCGCCCGCCTTCAGCCCAGGTAGTCAGACAGCTTCTCCTTCAGCGTCCGTCGGGCCTGGAATACGTTCCACTTCACGGCCTCCACGCTACATCCCAGTACCTCCGCGATATCCTTCTGCGCCCAGCCCTCGATCGTGAACAGGATCAGGGCGAGCCTCTGTTTCTCCGGCAACGCGGCGATGGCGGCCCCGATCTGCCCGGCCGTCTCGCCCGATGCCAGTTCGTCCATCGACCATTCGCCGCCCGCCGGCTGCTCGCCGCGGGCCGCCAGGGCCGCCTCGTCGTCCCGCAGGATGTCATCCAGCGGCAAGGCCCCGACCTTCGCCGCCGCCCGACGAGATCGTCGGAAGTTCAGCGACAGGTTGCTGACGATCCGCATCAGCCACGGGGCGAACCGCGCCGGCTCCTTCAGCGACGAAAGCGACCGATAGGCCCGAAGGAAGGCGTCCTGGCACACTTCCAGGGCGTCCTGGACGTTGCCGACGAGCCGGCACGAGGTCGCGACCGCACGCCGTTGATACCGCTCCACCAAGATGTCAAAAGCTGCCGTCTCGCCGTCCAGGGTCCGCCGCACCAAATCGGCATCTCCCGGCCCGGCGTCGGGCAGGTCGGCTCGTCGTGTTTCCTCTTCCGGAGGTATAGACACAGCAGGGTCTAATGAGGTTAGCGTACGGTGCGAACTCGCGGCGAAGGACAGGGTAAGAGAGGGGCGTCGAATTGTCAATGCGGCTGGGAACGTGGCGCAATACATAATCAGGCGACTTTAGTCAGCGAAGCCGTATTTCCTGGTGTTATAGGACGCCACGACGCTTCAGGCGACCGAGTCCTTCATGTCGCCAATGGGTGGTTCGGGAGAACTGCCCATGGTACTGCCGATAACACCCTCGATGCCCGAGCCCGTAGTCAGCATCGTGATCGCGACGTACGGCCGGTGCCCGCAGCTCCGGCGGTGCGTCGCGGCGATCCGAGAGAATGTGCAACTGCCGCACCAGGTCATCGTGGTCGGGGGCGGGGCGGGTGATGGCACGGAGGAATGGCTGGCGGAGCAACCCGACATTCATTTCATTCGCGAAACGAGGCGTGAAGGGGCGACGCGGGCGTTCAACAAGGGCTTCCGTGCGGCGACGGGCCGGTATGTGCTGTGGCTGAACGACGATTCGTACCCGTTGCCGGGCTCGGTGGAAGCCGCCGTGCGAACGATCGAACGGCCGGACCTGAACGACGTGGGCATGATCGCCTTCTACCACAACATGGGGGCGACGCGGAACCGGCTCGACTCGTTCGAACAGGGGGGCGTGACCTACAGTGTGTACAATGTTCGCGGCGTGCCGTACGCGAACTTCGGGCTGCTGCGCCGGGATCTGCTCGAACAGCTCGGCTGGCTCGATGAACGGTACTACTTCTGCGCGTGGGACCCCGACCTCTCGCTCAAGGTACAGCGCGAGGCGAACCTGAAGGTCCTCGCCTGCCGCCGGGCCGTCATCTACCATGACGAGCTGATGGACGAGCGGAAAAAGAGCGACAGGGACGCCGGGGCCGCGGATAACGCGAAGTTCTTCGCCAAGTGGCCGCTACCCGAGAAAGACTCCTACCCGGATCCCGCCCCGGCGTATCAGCAGATGTTGCGCGAGCGGAACCTGCTGTAGCGCGGTTCTGCGCGTCTGGCGAAGCCGGGCCCGATCCCCCCGAAGATGGCCCCGCATACCCGTATTGTGTCAAGGACCGGCGAGGGGCTGGCCAACCGTGCGATTACTGACGACTGGCAAGCGTCCGGCAAGACCTGTCCGTGTCGTGGAGGCACGGTCGGCGGCGATTCCGTCGCTCGCCGGACTGGTGCAACCGGCGACTGCCGACACGCCGAAGCAGGCGCGCGAGCAACGAACCGATCGCCGCATTCTCGGACGTTCGGCCGGTTTTCTTCGCTCTTCGCTTGCCCGCAGGCCCCTGCGAATCGTATGTCTGGTCAGGTGCTTTCCGGGCGGAGAAGCCCGTCCGATCTCGGGCGGGTCATCGAACGGTGAATGAGGGACGATGAACGGCGGTCGCCGACGGCGGCCGACCGGGTTCGGCGTTCCGCATTCATCGTTTTCTTTTCGGCGGTTGTCGCGGCGGGTCAATGGCGGCCGGCGCCCGAGACAGCGGGCTCGGCCGCGTGGCGCAGCGTCTTCACGAGGTCGCGCAATTCCTGCACGCGGCGCGTAAGGCTGTGCGCGTCAAGCTCGTCGGGCTCCGTTTCGTGGCCCGGAGAGGCGGGCGTTCGACGATCGGCCGCCGCCCGTTCGAGGTCGCCCGGTGCGGCCCACTCCTCGTCGCGGGTACGCTCGATCTCCGCGCGAATGGATCGCGCCCGATGGACGGCCTGGCCCATGATCTTTTCCATGTGGGCGGTCTGCTGCTGACCGGCCTCAATCCGCTTGCGGAGGATGTGATCGGCCAGACGGAGCTGCTCCATCGTCCGCACCGGCTCGGCCATGGCGTCTTCAAGCCGCGCGAGGCGTCCCGGGATCGAATCGCAGAGTTCCTGCGCCCGCTGGCGGAACGAATCGAGCTTCTGGCACTGCTCGTGGGTGACGTGGTGCACTTTGCGCAGGAGGTTGATCATGCGTTTGGTGCGGTTCATCACCGGCAGCGTGTCGTTTCGCTCCTCGGCGAGGTGGCGGCTCGCCTGCTCGCACGCCGCGGTCTGCCTGGCGAGGGCCTCCCGCATCGTGCGGGCCTCATCGACGGCGGCCCGGGTGCTTTCGTGCATCTCCCGCAGGTCGCCGGCGAGGCGCGTGGCCTCGTGCAGGATCGACTGGGGGACGGCGAGCATCTGCTGCATCTGCTCCAGGGCCTGCCGGCAGGCGCCGAGCGTCGTTTCCGCTTCCTGGCGGTACTGCTGCATGGAGCGCAGCATGGCGAGCACGCGTTCGCAGATCCGGTCGTACCGCCGGAGCTGCCGCGTGACGGCCGGCTGGGCGTCGCGGAGTTCCTTGATGTCGGCGTTGCCCTGGGACAGCCCGGCCTCGAGCCCCGCGAGGCGATCGGCCAGATCGCGGATCGTCGGATGTTCCTGGAGCCGTGCGTTGAAGAGCACGCCGGCCTCGTCGTCGGCGAGCTGCGCCTCGAAGACCTTCGGGTCGTAGCCGCCCTCGAACGGAACGGTTTCGGCGAGTTCCGCGTCGATGCGGCTGACCTTCAGCCCGGTCGCATGCGCCAGCAGGGCCTCGCAGACGCCGTTGATCAGCCGGGGGATGCCGCCGGTCCGCCGATGCACGACGGCGATGGCGTCTTCGGTGAAGATTTCGTCGGCCGTGCCGCCGGCATTGTGAATGCGGCCGCGAATGTAGGCGGCCGTGTCGCTTTCGCTCAGCGGAGCGATCTCGATGTGCCGGTACATCCGCTGCTGCAGTGCCGCGCCGGCCAGACCGAGGAAGCGTGCCGCCAGCTTCGGCCAGCCGATCACGACGAGCTGAACGAGCGGCATGTCGTCGGCTTCCATCGCCGCGAGCTGCCGGATGAGGTCGAGGCAGTCGTCGGGGAGGTCGTGCGCGTTCTCGACGACGACCACCGCGGGAATATCCTGTTCGTGGAGCTGGTCGGCGAAACGCTCGATCTCCTGGGCGAGACTGACGGTTGCCGCCGTGTGTTTTCGGCTGATGCGGAATCCTTCGGCGATGGCGGCCCACAGATCGTCGCGATTGGCGCAGGGGCGGGCGATCGTGGCGACCGCGGCCCGTGCCCCGAGGTGGTACCGCAACATGCGCGCCACGGCCGTCTTCCCGGTCCCCGGCGGACCGGTCACCACGACGACCCCCTTGCGGTTGTCGATGGCGTATTTCAACGTCTCGACGGCCTCGCGGGCGGTTGCCAGGTTGACGAAGTGGGACGGGTCCGGCGTGCTGTCGAACGGCGACCGGTCTAGTTTGAAAAGAGAGAGATCCATCTCACGCTCGCCTTCGCGTTTCGACCTTAGACCCTCGCAACGGTGTATCGGTCCTGCACCGACCCGTCTTGAGGATCAAGTCCGAGAAACGCCTTTGTTTCATCGTCCATGCCGCCCGTATTCTCGCCCCCAACGCGGGGGAACGGGCCTCAAGCCACGACGCAATGTCCCGCCCCCGCCACCGATAACCGCGGAGGGGCCGGACCGGCCGACGGCAGGTCCGAGGGCAAAGGCTCCAATGCCCGCGCATCCACCTCGGCGCTGACGCCTTGGCGGAGAAAATCCACTGTGACCACAAACCGGCAGCGTCCGAGCCGGCCCTCGACAATGCCCTCCATCCCGGCCAGTGGCCCGTAGGCGATCCGAACGCGGCGACCCAGGGCCAGCTTTTCCTCGGGATAGAGCGGGAGCTGCGAATCGATCAGCCGCTTCACCCGCCGAAGGTCGTCCGTGAGTCGTCGCTGCTCGATGACGCGCAGCGACGCGGCGATCCGATTGGACTGCAGGGCCTCAATCCGCCCGCGTTCGTCGGCCTTCACGAAGACGTAGCCGGTGAACAACGGAATCCAGCTCGTCGTGTGACCGTCGCGATCAATGCGTTGCCGTGCATATTGCGGAAGGAAGTAGGGGACGCCATGGGCAAAGAGGTGCCGCGCAAGGGCCTTTTCCTGCCGGGGCTTCGTGTGCGCGACGAACCACTGGCTCTCGCCTGCCGCTGCAACCTGCGGCGGCGGGGTATGGTCGGACACCGGCGGGGCCTCATCGAGGAGGTTTGCCGGGTAGATCATCGGTTCCATCGAAAGAATCGGCACGTTGCACTCCCTTGCAAGCGTGATCGTCGGTGATCAGTCACCGGCCAGCGCCGCCTCCATGCTGCCGCTCGGGGCGGACCGAATGTCGTCGCAACGGTCGTACGCCGCATCGCCGTTCGAACCAAGCAGGCGGGCCAGTTCGACGAGCAGCGGCATGATCAGCAACTCCTTGGCGTGGACCCGGGCCGGCCGCCGTGAGCATCCCTCGCCCAGCGTGACCAGGAGGCCCTCCGCCCGCTGCCGTTCGTTGGCATACAGATGCGTGGTGACGACCGTGCCGGGCTTGCGGCCCAGCTCGAGGATCGGTGCCGTCGTCAGCGGCACCTGGCCGGAGCCGTCGTCCCTCTGCAGGAGGATGTAGTCGATCCCCAGCGTCCTTCTCGCACGCCGAATCCCGTCGAGGACGAGACGCAGGCGCTCGGCGACCGCACGGGCGGTCTCGGGCGAGCCGTCGTTGGCCTGTGACGCCGGCGTCGCATGCCCCCCGGCGCGGGTCCTTGCGATCAGATCAACAAGAATCCGGTTGGCCCGGCGGCAGTGCAGCCACATGCGCAACGAGAGATAACCGAACCACCGGTATACCACGCCGGAGAGGGCGATGACCGCGGCGAGCATGGCGGGCTCGATCCACGCCGGTCCGCGTGCGGCGGCGACAGCGCCCAGGCCGAACACGGCCGTGGCGCCGCACAGGATGCCGGCGGCGGTCTGGGGACGGAAGCCGAACGACAGCAACATGTGGTGAATGTGCCCGCGGTCGGCGGCGAAGACGGATCGGCCGACCAGGAGCCGCCGGATCACGCAGGCAGTCATGTCCACGAGGGGCACGGTGAGCGCCAGGGCCGGGAGGCAGATCCGCGTTGTGCCCTCCGGATTCCGTGCGGCGAGGATGCCGGTGGAAGCGACCAGCACCCCGAGGAGCAGGCTGCCGGAGTCACCGAGGAACGACTTCGGCGGTCGCACGTTATGGACGACCAGGACCACGCACGCTCCGATCATCGCGGCACTGAGCAGCCCGAGCAGCGAACCGAGGCTCGTGAAGCCTGCAATCAGAAGGAAACAGGAGGACGCCAGCGCGGCCGTGCCGGCGGCGAGGCCGTCGAGGCCGTCGAGGAAGTTCAGTGCGTTCGTGACGCCCACAACCCAGAGGATCGTGACGACGGCGCCGACCCAGGCGAGTTCGACGGTTCCGATCATCGGCAGCTGAACGGCGTCGATGCGGATTCCGCCGAGCCACAGGATCGCGGCTGCAATGATCTGGAACAGGAGCTTGGCGCGGGGGCCAAGGCCGAACAGGTCGTCGTAAAGCCCGACGAGCAACATGACGGCCGCACCGGGGAAGAGGCCCCAGTGGCGCCGGCACTGCTCGGGAGCAGTCGGGTCAACAAAGAGCCAGAGGCCGATGCAGGCGAGCACGGCGACGGCGGCGCTGAGACCGCCGAGTCGCGGCGTCGCACGGCGATGGACCTTCCGGGTGTCCGGCCGGTCGATCGCACCAACCAGCCACGCGATGCGCCGGTTCCAGGGCGATACCAGCGACACCGTGAACGCGGAGAGGGCAAATGCCCAGGCCAAGATCGTCAATCCGTTGTTTGGCCACATCACAAGGCTCACCGTATCCGTCCCAGCCTTCGGGGTGCAGTTATTGACCCCCGTGCTCTATCGAACGCGGGGGGCCATCGCATTAGGACTGCTTCATAAAGCGTTGACGCAATTGCGCCCGGGTGACCGCGTGGATGTAAGGCTTGCCGCCGCGCCAGCCGATAGATGATCGGACCCGAGCGCGGCGCGCCTCGCCGCGGCTTGTCGGGGACAGGCAATGAAAAGCGGACCAATCGTTATTGAACCTCAAGCCCGACCCCCCGCGGGACGATGATGGGGGCAGTAAGCCCGTCGCGAAGGGATTCCGTGTCGGCGGGCAGGCGGCAACAGTTTGCGGACAGGGATGACCCAAAGGTTGCTGAAGTGACAGGAACTGCACAAGAACCGCGCAACGCAGCGACCGACGCCGGCACGGCGTACGGCGTGACCGCGCGAGGATCGTTCGGCCGGGACCGGCTCCTCGTCGTGGTGTGCGTTCTGCTCGGCGCCGGGGTCGGCGCGTACCGGCTCTGGACCGTGGCACCGCAATTCGCCGCCACCGCCCGCCTGTACGTCGAACCCACGGAAACGATCAGCGCGGCCGATCCGGCTTCTTCCGCCTCTGCCAAGGGAAAGGTCGAGGAGCCGGCGCTGCCGCCCACCGATGTGCTGCTTGGGGCCGGCCTGGCCCAGACGGCGATCCAGATCGGGAACCTGAAGTCGCTTCCCTGCTACGCCAACGAGCCCGACCTCGCGCTGGACATCATCTCGAACCTGGAAGTCAAGACAGCGGCGTCGCAGTCCGGCGTGGGACAGATTCAGGACCTGAAGTTCACCGGGCCCGATCGCAAGGCGGCGCAGCACGTCCTGGAGAGCATCATCACCGCGTACGAAGAGACGGCGGAACAGTGGAGGCTCCGCCGGATCACGGAGCTGCTGGCCTCCCTCGAGAAGCAGCGGATGCTGCTGACCGACCGGCTGCAGAAGAAACAGCAGGACCTCGAAGAGTTCAAGGGGTCAAACCCCTCCGCGTTCCGGATGGGCGAGCTGCAGATCCTCGACGGGCGACTGAAGGCGCTCGTTGAGGCGCGGATTCGTGCCGAACTTCGGCGGATCGAGGCCGAAGTGCGGTTGCGGGTGCTGGAGGCGATGGCGGGCACGACGACGCAACCGGCCGCTGCCGGCGAGGGGAATTCCGGCGCCGGAGACCTTGCGGATGTCCTGGCCTTCGACCGGCTCATGGGCCGTGCGAGCTGGGGAACCGAGGAGCCAGGCCATTTCGGCTCGGCCCGCCCGAACTGGCCCGCGGGCCCGTCGGCGGCCTCACCCGCTGCCGGGTTGAAGCCCCCGACCTCCGTCGGCGCGGACGAGATGGATCTCGAAGCGGAGCGACGACAGGTCGCGCAGCTCGCCGAAAGCTGGGGACCGGACCATCCGAAGCTGCAGGCCGCCAAGGCGCGGCTTGCGGAACTGGAACGCAACGCCCGCCGGCAGGCCGAGCGATCAATCCGCGCCGCGCAGGCCTATTTCCAGTATTGCCGCGATGAAGAGGACCGGCTGCAGCGGACCATCGAAATCCAGCGCGCGTCGGCGTCGGATGACGTGGGCAGCGAATCGGCCATTCGGGCCCAGATTCTGCAACAGGTGGTGGAGCGCACCGGGAAGATCCTGACCGCGGTCTGCGAACGGATCGACCGCTTGAGCCTCGAGTCGGCGGCGGCCGGAATCGGCAGCTTCCGGATCACGACGCTGGTCCCGCCGAATACGGCGCCCGTGGTGACCGCCAACCAGGGGCCCAAGCTGTTTCTCGTTCCGACCGGTATCGGATTGCTCGTCGGATTCGCGTTGTCGTACCTGTCCGGGTCGAAGAAGGCGGCGGCCCCGTCGCCGGTTCGCCCGATGCGGACGGAATACCGCCCGGTGACGCCACGCGAGTTCATCCTGGGCTACGTTCCGGCGATGCCGCGGGACGGCGGGCGGGGCTCCGAGCGGACGATGGGGACCTGGGTCTTGCGTGAATCCGGCTCCAAGGCGTCAAAGGCCTTCCGCCGGCTCGCCAAGCGGGTTGTGCAGGCCTCAGGCCGCATGGATGCGCGTTGCGTGCTCGTTTCGAGCACCGAGCCGCGGGAAGGAAAGTCGGTCGTTCTGGCGAACCTGGCGACGGCGATCGCACAGTCGGGCCGAAGCGTACTGCTCATTGATGCCAACTACGACCATCCGTCGCAGCATGTCCTGCTGTCGGATGTCCTGTCGCTCGGGGGCGGGCCGGCGGAGCCGGTCGAGGTCTCCGAAGAGGCATTCGAGAGCGGGCGCATCGTGATGCGGACGCAGCTGGAGACGCTCTCGCTGGTTCCGGCGTGGCCGAAGCCCGAGCGTCCGTCGGAGATCCTGAAGTCGTCGGCGATGCGCGAGTTCATCCGCCAGGGCCGGGCGAAGTACGACCTGATCCTCATTGACGGTCCGGCCGTAAGCGATCGCGAGAGCATCGACCGCCTGGCCGAGTCGGCGGACGCGGTGGCGTACGTGTCGGACGCGGCCAACATGACGACGGGGAAAGAGAAAGAGATTGCGCGGCAGGTGGATCTGCCGGCATTGGGTCTGGTGGTCAACACGATTCCCCCCGTGCCCGCGGCGGCTTCGTCGTCACGGAAGCGCAAGGCCGCGGCTCCGGCCGAAGACTTGAGCGGGATGTGGCCGGAGAGCGAGCCGCGGCGCCCGGCGGGGTCGGGCGAGGGCACGAAAGAGACACCGTGACCGCCCCGCAGGCGGAGATGACCTGAAAAAGAGAGTCTGGGCCATGTGCGCAAGGATGACACACGGACGTGCGATTCAACCGGCGACGCTGGCGTTGCTGGCGGTGATCTCCTTGAGCATGCCGGCGTGCAATGCCCCCGACTACAAGGGGATGCCGATCGAGCAGTTCCAGGAGCTGGTCGCCCAGGAGGAGGCCGAGTGGCACGCGCAGGCGACGTCCCGGCCGGCCGGCGTTCCGACGACGCGGCCGATGGCCACGCCGCCCGAGTACCGCGTCGGTCCGCTCGACGTGCTGAATGTGACGGTCTACGGCGTGGATTCGCTCGATGCCCCGACGGTCATCCCGGCCCGCGTGGCCGAGGACGGGTGCGTCACGCTGCCGCTGGTCGGCGCCGTCTCTGTCGCGGACCAGTCGCTCGCACAGATTGAAAAGACCATCGCGGCGGCCTACTCCCCGAAGTATCTGCGCAATCCGCGCGTCCTGGTCGAGATGAAGGAATACCATCTGACCAACGTGCTGGTGGTCGGAGGCATCGAGGGCGCCCGCGAGGTGCCGCTGCGCCGGAACGAACGGACGGTGTTCTGCTCCCTCGCGAAGGGGCCGTCCGGCGGCCCCGGCCAGATCGCCCAGCAGGTGCTGGTGCAGCCCGCCGCCGACCCGTACAAGCTCGAATCGTACGATCTCACGCAGGCGGGCGAAGTCGTCCGACTGATGAACCGGCCCCCACTCGAGGAAAGCGACATCGTCATTGCGCGGTCGGCCCCGCCGCCGGCGGTGTACATCTTCGGCCTGACGGGCGGCGGCTCGTACGGTACGGTCGGCCGCGGCGGAGGCTTCCGGAGCGGCACGGCGACGAGCAGCAGCTTCGGGACCGGCGGCGTGTTCCCGATCCCGGAGACGGGCCTGCGGCTGCGGCAGGCGATTGCCGGGGCCGGCGGCGTGCCCACGGCGTTTGATGCGGACAAGATCGTCCTGACGCGGCGGATGCGCAGCGGCCAGGACGTGCAGGTCGTCTTCAAGTGGAAGGAACTCGCCGTCGGCAATCAGCCTGATGTGGACCTGAAGCCGGGCGACATCATCGAGATCCCGCACACGGCTCAGACCCGCATCGAGGAGGTTTTGCGGAACGCGGTCGTCCTCCAGGCGGGCGTGAGCGCGGTCTGGGACCCGATTGCCCAGTTCGTGCCGTACAACGTGCGCGTGAGCGACGGCTACAACAACGGCTGGAACATCCGCAAGCTGGTACTGTCGGATCTGGCGTTGAAGGCGGCCAACAAGGCCACCTCGCCGATCCTCGGACCTTGAACGTTCTGAACCGGTGGGGAAGGAGCCGCTCGAACGGGCGGCCGGCTCCTGCGGGAACGGCCGGCGAGAGCGAAGCCGTCGCGGGCCTGGCGGCCCGGGACGGCAAAGACGAGACGAGTTGCGTAGAGCCGCTGAACCGGGCGAGCCTCAAGCAAGACGCTTTGGGATCGCATCGGGCAGGGTCCGTCGTCATTCGGCGAGGACCCACGGGCACGGAGTGCACGCACGCGGCGCCGGCAGGCGAAATGACGGCACTGGATTACCCACGCTCGAGCGTCTGGTCGAACGATCAGGCTCCACAGGCCCCCGGCGGGACCGGGCCCGATGACGGCATGCAGGACGTGCCCGTCGTCGAAATCTCACCGGCTCTGCGGACATGGCCGGCGATGCTCGGGACGCTGTGGACGCGGCGCGAGGTCATCGCCTATCTGGCCTGGCGCGATATCCGGGCGCGGTATCATCAGACGACGCTGGGCGTGCTGTGGACGCTGATGCAGCCGCTGGCGGCGACACTGGTCTACGCCGTCGTGTTCGGCAAACTCGTCAAGATCCGGTCGGGCGAGGTGCCCTATCCGTTGTTCATCATGTCCGGGATCCTGACGTGGCAGTTCGTCGCGTCGTCGATCCAACGGTCGGCAAACAGCCTCATGGCCAACAGCGGCGTGATTCGCAAGGTCTACTTCCCGCGGCTGGCCGTACCGCTGGCCGCGGTGGTCACGAGCCTGGTCGAGTTCGCGGCGGCCTGCATCGTGCTCCTCGGGCTGGCCGCATTCTACGGCATGGCGCCGACGCCGCGGCTCCTGCTGCTGCCGGTCATGCTGCTGCTGGCCGGGGCGACGAGCCTCGGGATCGGCATGCTGCTGGCCAGCATCGACTGCCGGTTCCGGGATGTGATGCAGGGGCTCGGCTTTGCGTTGCAGATGTGGATGTTCCTCACGCCGATCCTGTACCCGTTCTCGATGGTGCCGGAGCGCTACCAGGACCTGATCCGGTGCAACCCGATGACCGGCGTGATCGGCGGGTTCCGCTGGGTGTTCCTCGGGGTTCCGCTCGACTGGACGGCGATGGCCCTGTCGGTCGCATGGGCGGCGTTGTTCCTGGTCGCGGGCGGCGGGATGTTCCGCCGGCTCGATCGGGCGGCGGCGGACGTTCTCTGAACAGGGGTGCTTCTCGTCGGCATGGCGGCAGCCATCACAGTTCAAGGGCTCGGCAAGCGATACCGGATTCCGCCGGTTCGCGGGCGGCACGACGGCTGGCGGAGCCGACTGCCCTGGCGGGCCCAGCGATCGCACGACCTGTGGGCGTTGCGCGACGTGTCGTTCGAGATTTGCCCGGGCGAGTGCCTGGGGGTCATCGGCCGGAACGGCGCCGGCAAGAGCACGCTGCTCAAAATCCTGAGCGGCATCGTCCACCCTACGACGGGGCGTGCGCGGATGCGCGGCCGGGTTTCCAGCCTCCTCGAGGTCGGGACCGGCTTTCACCCGGACCTGACCGGCCGCGAGAATGTATTCCTCAACGGTGCGCTGCTGGGCATGACCCGGGCGGAGATCCGGCGGAAGTTCGACGAGATCGTGGCATTCGCCGAGGTCGAGGAGTTCATCGACACGCCGATCAAACACTACAGCAGCGGGATGCAGGTGCGCCTGGCGTTCGCGGTCGCGGCCCACCTCGTCAACGACATCATGCTGGTGGATGAGGTGCTGGCCGTCGGCGACATCCAGTTTCAGAAGCGATGCCTGCAGCGTATGGGTTCGTTCGGCCGCGACGAGGGCCGGACGGTCCTGTACGTCAGCCACAACCTGGCGTCGGTCCGCACGCTGTGCCCGAAGGTGCTCTGGCTGCGCAACGGCCGGGTCGAGCAGTTCGGCGACAGCGAGGCGGTCATCGAGGCTTACGCGCGAACAGCGTGCACGATTGTCAGCGGCGCCGACCTGAATACGGCGGATCGCGTCGGTTCGGGCGAGCTGCGTTTCACGCGCGGGGGCGTGGTCGGCCCGCACGGCGACTACGCCTCGACGGCCGAGTGGGGCCGGCGGTGCGTGATCCGGGCGGAGTTCGACATTCGTCAACCCGTGCAGGACCTGTTCTTCGCGTGCGGCCTGGACAGTGTGTACGGCGCGCGAGTGACCACGGCCAGCAGCAACTGGACGACTACTCCGCGGACAGGCCGGCTGACGGAGAACGGCGCGGTCGAATTCGTGTTCGACCCGCTGTACGTGATGCCGGGCGAATACCTGGCGACGCTGTCGAGCATGACCCCGGACGGCCGATACGTCGATCGCATCGTCGAGGCGTTCCGCTTCGAGGTCCACCGGCGGCAGAGGCCGGGGGCCATCACGCCGCTGAACGCGAATTCCGGCCAGTGCCTGCTCCCGTTCGAGGTACACGTTCGCGCGGGAGAGCCCTGCCTCGCATGAAGACGGTACTCGTCGTCAGTTACATCTTCCCGCCGCTGGGGGGCGCGGGGACGTTCCGATGGCTCAAGCTCTCGCGGTATCTCGGCGAGTGGGGCTATCGTCCGATCGTCCTCTCGGCGGAGGACCCGTCGCACTGGTGCCGCGACGAATCGCTGACGGCGGAGGTGCCGCCCGACGTGCGGGTGATCCGCCTGCCGAACCGCGAGCGGCGGATTCACCGGATTCTCCGGGGCCGGATCTCCAGAACGCGACTGGCACCTCACCTGCCCGCGGTCCGACAGGCCATCGACTTTCCCGACGACAAGTGGCCCTGGGCAAAAGACATTACGACGGTTGCGATCGACGTTGCCCGCCGCGAGCGGCCGGCGGCGATCGTCACGACGGCGCCGCCGTATTCCGCCCACGTTGTGGGGCTGCGTGTGAAAAGGAAACTCGGGCTCCCGTGGGTGGCCGATTTCCGCGATCCCTGGTCCGACGGGTCGCTCGCCATGAACGGCGTGCCCGGCTGGCTTCGCCGTCGCCACGAAGCGATGGAGCGGCGTGTGGCCCGGGCGGCCGATCACTGCCTCTTCGTCTACCCCGGTGTCGAGGCGTTCTGCCGGCGGCACGGCATTCCCGTGGATCGGGCGTCGCAGGTCTTCAACGGGTACGACCCGGCGGACTTCGCGGACTGGCCCGCGCCGACGGTCCCCAACGGGCGCGTCGAGATCGTGCATACGGGCTCCTTCTACGGGGTGTATAACCCCTCGCCGCTGGCGAGGGCGCTGCGGAGCACCGCGTTTCGCAAACGCATCCCGATCGAGCGGCTTCGCCTGACCTTCGTCGGCGGCACGGGCGACGTGCCGTTCGACGACGTGCCGGGTCTGAACGTTCGTGTCCTGCCGCGCGTGTCGCACGCGGAGGCCCTGCGGCACATGGGCGCGGCGCACGTGCTGGTTTGCGTGTTCACGCCGGAGACCGGCAACCGCAACGTGACGGGCAAGGTGTTCGAGTACGTCGCGGCGCAGCGGCCGATCCTGGCGATCGTGCCGCCGGAGGGGGCGGCGGCGGACGTGGTACGGCGGACGGGTGCGGGTTACGTGGCCGATCCGGACGACCCGACGTCGATCGCGGAGGCGCTGGAGGCGTGCATCGAAGAGGCCGAGCACGGCGGGGCCACCCTGCCGAGGAACGATGCCGAAATCGCCCGCTTCAGCCGGCGCGCACAGGCCGGGCAGGTTGCGGCCATCCTGGACCGCGTGTCGGTCTGCTGAACGACTGACCGGGCAGATGGTTTCCAGGCAAGTGGATTGTGTTTGTGTGGAGCGGCCTGCGTCGTCGTCGGCCGACGGCGCATTGCACGTCCTGCTGGCCGGCGACACCCGGTCGCCGCACACGGCGAGGCTGGCGGCGGCGCTGCGACGCCGGCGAATCGATGTCAGCGTGCTGAACGGTCCGCACTTGGTCGATCGCGTGGAACGCGAATACGGCGAGACGCTCCGCAACCTGGCGCACGAGGACGCCCGGTTGCGGGGCAACGCGCATTTCACGGCGGTGAGCCGCATCGAATCCCGATGGAACCGCTATCGGCTGCGGCGGGGCATCGCCCGGCGGCGGCCCGACGTGATTCACGTCAACAACCTGTTCTGCGGCGAGCGGCTCGACCGGCTGGCGCGGCTGGACCGGCTGCCGGCGCCGATGGTGGTGACGGCATGGGGGAGCGACGTGGACGATTCGGCGATTCCGAAGCACCCGTCGTACCTGCTGTTGCGTCAGGCTCTGCTCTCGCGGGCCGAGCTGGTGACGACCTGGAGCGAGGCGATGATCGGCCGATGCCGGTCGTACGTTCCGGCGCGCCCGGCCCAGGACTTTCGCTGCGTCCACTGGTACGCCGACCCGACGCGGTTCAACACGGAGACCGCTCGAGCCGGGCGCGAGTCATGGCGCCGGCGGCTGGGAATCGGAGCGGAGGACGTCGTGGTGCTCAGCCCGCGCGGCACAGCGCCGAACTACCAGATCGACCGCATTGTGCGGGCGTGCGTGAAGGCGTTCGCACCCGCGGGGAAACCGTCCGGGGCAGGCCGCGCCGTCCTGGTCGTAATCGTTTCGTCGGGGGATGACGAAGCGACGCGGTCCTACCGGGCGGTTCTGCGGCAACTGGCCGAGCCTCTGGGGCCGAACGTCCGGTTCGTCGAGCAGGTCCCGCACGGCGAAGTGGCGGAGCTGTTCGGCGTGGCGGACGTGGCGGTGAGCATTCCGAAGGCGGACGGCGGTCCGGCGAGCTACTTCGAGCTGATGGCGATGGGCGTTCCGTTGATCGTATCCGACCTCGAGGACTACCGGGGCGTCGTGGATCCGGGGCGCAACGCACTGGCGGTGGACGCGACGGCGGACGAGCCGGTCGCGCAGGCCGTCCGGTCGGCCGTGGCCGACGGCGGACTTCGCGCGTGGCTTCGGGCGGGCGCCCTGGCGTCGGCCGCGGAGCACGGCACGTTCGACGACACCGTGGATGCCTATATCCAGGCATACCGCGACGCGATCGCTCGTCGTCGTGCGAACCGCCGTGGATCGGGTTGGCTGGCGGCGGGATGAAAATCGGTTTTGTCTACGAGCGGTTTGATGCGCGTTCCGGCAGCTTCGGCGCGCACGGATACTTTCTGGCGACGGAACTCGTCCGGCGCGGACACGAGCTGTGGGGCCCCGGGCTCCCCGACATGCCCGGGATGGTGTCGCTGCCCGGCAACAAGTGGGGCAAGCTCCGGATGGTACGGAACGTGGACGTTCTGTACATCCGGGTCAACGTGCTTCACTGGGCGAACCGGTGCACGTGGCTGCGTCTGGTCCGGCCGTCGTGCCCCGTCGTGTGGGAGATCAACGGGGCCACCGAGGAAATCCTCTCGGACCGGCCCCGGCATCCCGACGCCGTACGGCTTTGCGAGCGCGACGTTCGATCGAAACGGCGGATGGCGCCGCTGGTCGATGCCGCCGTGTGCATGTCGGAATGGCTGGCGCGGTACGCGCGGGAGCGGTACGGCATCCGCCGGGCCGTCGTGGCACCGAACGGCGGCGATCTCGCGGCATACATGCCCGAGGGCGGCGGAACGCTGCTGGGCGAACTGAAGGACCGCTTCATCGTACTCTGGGCGGGCAGCGCCGAACAGCAGATGCAGGGGATCCACGACATCCTGGAGGCGGCGCGGGAGTGCGAAACCACCGCTCCGGACGTGCTGTTCGTGCTGCTGCTCGGCGGCAAGGGGTCGGCGACGGCACTGCCCCACTACCGGAACACGCTGCTGTTGGCCGGAATGGACCGCCTTCAGGTGCAGCGGTATCTCGCGGACGCACATTGTGTGGCGGTGATCTACAGGCGCTGCGACGTCGGCGACGTGCCCGCATGGGGGCGGCATCCCGAGATCTACGAGCCGGGCTACGTTCTGAAGCTCCTCGAGGCGATGGCCGCCCGGAAGGCGGTCATTGCGAGCAACATGGGATCCATCCCGCGGGTCGTCCGCGACGGCGTGGACGGGCTTCTGGTCGGCGAAGGGCCGGGCGAACTGGTTTCCGCGATCCTGCGGCTGCGCAAGGACCCCGCGCTGCGCGATCGGCTGGCGACGGCGGCCCGGGAGCGGATCCGTTCGCGGTACACGTGGCAGCACACGGTCGATTGCATCGAGCCCCTGTTGTTCGAGCTGGTCGGCGGGCGGGCGGCGTCCGTTCCGGTGAGCGTCGGACCGCCGCAGCTCGGTGCGGGTCTGTGACGGAACGCTGGAGAAGGAGCCGGGCGGATGATTCTTCACGTGGTTGGAAATCGACCGCAGTTCATCAAGCTGGCGCCGGTTGTCGCGGCGATGGACCGCCTCGGGATCGAGCAGATGGTCGCCCATACCGGCCAGCACTACGACCGCAACATGAGCGAGGTCTTCTTCCACGATCTGGGGTTGGCGCCCCCGTCGCTCCAGCTCCACGTGGGTTCCGGCACGCACGCCGAGCAGACCGCGCGGGCGCTGATGGAGATCGAACGGATCCTTCTGACGCATCGGCCGGATGCCGTGCTCGTCTACGGCGACACGAACTCGACACTCGCCGCCGGCCTGGCGGCCGCGAAGCTCGCGATCCCGGTCGGGCACGTCGAGGCGGGGCCGCGGACGTACGACCGCGATGAGCCCGAGGAGATCAACCGGGTGGCGGTGGACCACCTCTCGACGTGGAACTTCTGCCCGGACGATGTGTCGGTCGCCAACCTGCAACGCGAGGGAATCACGCGCGGCGTACGGAACGTCGGCGACGTCATGCTCGACGCGTTCCGGCTCTTCCGCCCGGAGGCCGAACGGCGAAGCGAGGTGCTTGCCCAGCGTTCGCTGCCGCGCGGGCGGTTCGCGCTGGTGACCTTTCATCGCCCCTGCAATACGGACGACGCGGCCGCCGCGGCGGCGATCGTGGAGTTGATCAGCCGGCTGCCCATGACCGTGGCCCTGCCGCTGCACCCGCGGACGACCGCGGCCCTGCGGCGGCACGGGCTGCTGCGGGCACTCGAGGCGGCCTCGCACGTGCGCGTGATGCCGGCGGTGGGCTACCTGGACATGATCGTGCTGCTGACGGCGGCGCGCGTGGTGCTGACGGACTCGGGCGGGCTGCAGAAGGAGGCGTCGTTCGCGGGCAAGGGCGTGATCGTGCTGGGAGAGCACACGCCGTGGACGCACCTGGCCCAGGCCGGCTGGCTGAAATGCGCGTACGGCGCGGACTCGCGGCTCGACCCGGCGCAGGCGGCCGAGTGGGCCGGTTCGTTCGGGCCGACGGGCACGCCGCCGCAGGTTTTCGGCGACGGCCATGCGAGCGATCGCATTGCCGAGGTGCTGGCCGCGGTCGAGCGAGGGCCGGCGAACGACGCGAACCCGGCGGGCGAGACCGTGGCCGCGGCGGTCGCGTGAACGATCGGTCTTCGGGTGAAATCATGCTGACGACACAGGAACCGCTGCGGGCCAGCGAAATTGCGGACTACCTCGGGCTGGAGCGGCTCGGCGACGACGTGGTCGTGGAGCGACCGTGTTCCCTCGATCGGCTCGCGCCCCGGTGCATCGCGTTCGCCGGCCGCGCGACGCCGGAGACGCTGTGGAAGGCATCGCAGTGCCGCGAGAGCACGGTGATCTGCCCCGAGGCGCTGGCCCTGTGCCTCGAAGGCAGCCGCATCGTCAGCCCGACGCCGCGGCTCAGCTTCATCCGGATGATGACCCGGTTCTTCGCCGAGCAACCCTCGCCGGGGATCCATCCGACGGCGGTCGTGTCGCCGGCCGCGACGATCGGCGCCGGCGTGGCCGTCGGACCGCACGCGACGATCGGGCCGGATGCGGCCATCGGGGACGGCACGGTGATCGGCGCGGGCGTGGTCATCGAGGGCCGGACCGTCATCGGCCGGGAGTGCTTCATCAAGGCCAACAGCGTGATCGGCGCCGCCGGCTTCGGGTTCGAGGTGGACGAGGACGGCACGCCGGTGCACTTCCCGCACGTCGGCGGGGTGCAGATCGGCGATTGCGTGTGGATCGGCGCGAACACGACCGTCGAGCGGGCCACGCTGGACACCACGGTGATCGAGGACCACGTGAAGATCGACGACCTCGTGCAGGTGGGCCACAACACGCGGATCGGGCGTAACACGCAGATCTGCGCCGGGACGGTGCTGTGCGGGCGCGTCCGGATCGAGCCGGACAGCTGGATCTCGCCGAAGGTGACGATCCTCCAGGCGAAGACGATCGGACCGCGCTCCATCGTGGGGATCGGGTCAAACGTGCTGTGCGATGTGCCGCCGGACACCGTGTACGCGGGGAATCCGGCGCGTCACATTCGCGATATCGCCCCCGGGGGGTTCCACGCCCTCCTCAAGGTGGGCTGACAGGGAGGCCGACGACCATGGCCGCCAGGCATCACGGCCAGTTCAAGGAGCTGATATCCCCGTTTCTCCGCGGGAAGATCGAGGAAGCGCTCGTCCGCCACGGGCCGGATTCGCCGGAGCACCTGGCGCTGATCCGCCAGTACGTGCGCGACCCGCGGGAATCGCTCGTTGACCTGACGAGCGAACGCCCGCGTCACTACCAGGCCGAGCTGCGAACCGACGGCGCCGCCCGCCTGCCGCGCGGCCTCGAGCGGCTGTACCGGCGGACGGTGGTGTTCATCCCCACGACGGTCTGCCGGGCGCACTGCCGCTGGTGTCTGCGCGGCAACTACGAACCGAGCACGCTCACGGTGGATGACATTGTGGCCGCGGCGAAGTACATCGGTTCGCCGGCCTGCCGCGACGACGTCCGCGAGGTCCTGATCACCGGCGGCGATCCGCTGATGACGCACCTGCTCGTCGATGTGGCGCTGGCGCAGTTCGTGCGGCACGCCCCGAACATTCAGCGCGTGCGGATCGGGACGCGGCTGTTCATGCAGGACCCGCACCGGATCGACGCGGACGTGATCGGCATCTTCCGCAAGTACCGCAGCGTGCATTTCGAGATCGGGACGCAGTTCAACCACCCGGTCGAGTTCTGGCCCGAGACGACGGAGGCCGTCCGGCGGGTGCAGGACGCCGGCGTCGTCATCTACAACCAGCATCCGCTCCTGAAGGGCGTCAACGACTCGTTCGACACGCTGGCGGAACTCTACGACCGGCTGCGCGAGCACCGCATCGAGGCGCACTACCTGTTTCACTGCGTGCCGATCTACGGCATGTCGCACCACCGGACGTCGGTGGCCCGGGGCCTCGACCTGGTTTCGCGGCTGTCCAGTTCGGGAGCGTTCTCCGGCCGGGCCAAGCCGATGTACGCCGCCATGACGGACATCGGCAAGATCACGCTGTACCACGGCACGCTGCTCCGGCGCAACGGGAAGGGCGAGATCCTGCTCCAGTCCGGCTACCGGCTGGAGGACCGCCGGCGGTGGAACCCGTCGTACGAGCTGCCGCCCGGCGCCGAGGTCGACGATCAGGGCCGCCTGCGAATCTGGTATCAGGACGGGACCGACGAGCCGTACACGGCATCCTGCGACGAAGCGCGGGACGAACTGGTTGCGGCCGCCCCCTGAAGGGCGTTCCATGGCGGAGCGAATCGAAGCGATCGCCGCATGAGCAGAATCACCACCGACATGCCGGGCGGACCCGAAAACGGCCTGTGGGATCGCCGCGTCGAGACCCTCTCGGCGGAGGAACTCCACGCGACCGTGGAACTGCCGCTGCTGCGCAGGCAACTGGCCCATGCGTGGCGGAACAGCCCGTTCTGGCGGGATCGTCTGCGGACCGCCGGGATCGCGCCGGCCGACCTGAACGGGCGTCTGCGGCCGGCGGATCTTCCATTCCTCGAGAAGCACGAGGTTCTGCAGGACCAGATCGACCATCCGCCCTTCGGCCGCCTGCTGGCCGTGCCGCGGGAGGCGCTGCGGCGGATGCACCGGACATCCGGGACGAAATCGCGGCCGCTCCTGACGGTCCTGACGCAGGCGGACATCGAGGCGACGCTGGAGGCGGGGGCGCGGGCGTTCTGGTGCGCCGGCGTGCGGCCCGATGACACGGTCGTACACTGCCTGAACTACTGCCTCTGGTCCGGGGGGCTGACGGACCACCTGTGCCTCGAGCGGACCGGGGCGATGGTGATGCCGTACGGTGTAGGGAACTCCCGGTATCTGCTGGACGTGATCCGGCACGTGCGCCCCACCGCCATTTCGTGTACGCCGTCGTACTTGGACGTGCTGGCCGGGCTGGCCCGGGACGAACTGGGCATCGAGCCTCGCGACCTGGGGCTGCGCAAAGGGCTCTTCGGCGGCGAGCCGGGGATCCAGAACGCACATTTCCGGGCCGCGGTCGAGGCCGAGTGGGGCATGGACGCCATCGACGCGAACTACGGACTCTCCGATGTGCTGAGCGTCTTCGGCAGCGAGTGCCCGTGCCGCGACGGACTCCACTTTCACGGCCAGGGCTTCCTGCTGCCGGAGCTGATCGACCCGGCGACGCTCGCCTCGCTGCCGATCCGCGACGGAGCCGTCGGCGAGCTGGTCGTCACCCACCTGGCCCGCGAGGCGCAGCCGCTGCTGCGGTTCCGCACGCGCGACATGGTGTCGATCCGCGGAGCCGGGCCCTGCGCGTGCGGCCGAACGAGCTTCCGCTTCGTCGTCCTGGGACGATCGGACGACATGCTGGTCATCAAGGGCGTGAACGTGTTCCCGAACGCCTTTCGGGACGTTCTGGCGCGCTTTCCGGGCGAACTCACGGGGGCCTACCGTGTCCTGCTGGACGATGTCGAGCCGCGCCAATCCGTAACGCTCCAGGCGGAGGTGCGGTCCGGCGTCTCGGACTCGCGCCGCTCATCCCTGCGGACCGAAGTGGAGAGCCTGATTCGCAACGTCCTCTCGGTCCGTGCGGAGATCATCTGGGTTCGAGAAGCAAGTCTCGGGCGGACGGACGGCAAGACCTCGCTGGTGAAGCGCGCCGACGTCCGGGACCACGCGGACGCGGCCGACCGGCGGGAGCTGCCAGCATGCGTGCCGCAGGAGAACTAGGGCATGATCAACGGTATTGACGCCGAACGTGCGTTCGTGCTCGCGCCCCACACCGACGACGGCGAGCTGGGCTGCGGCGGCACGATCGCGCGGCTGCTCGAGGAGGGCGTGGACGTCTTCTACGTCGCATTCAGCACGTGCCGCAAATCCCTGCCGCCCGACATGGCGCCGGACACGCTCGAGCGCGAGGTCCGCGCGGCCACGCTGCGGCTGGGGATTCCGCCCGACCGCCTGATTCTGTTCGACTTCGAGGTCCGCTGCTTCGACCGGGCCCGCCAGGAGATCCTCGAGACGCTCGTGCGGCTCAAACAGGAGCACCAGCCGGACCTGGTCTTCCTGCCGTGCCCGCAGGACATGCACCAGGACCACGTCGTCATGGCGACGGAGGGCATCCGCGCCTTCAAGCAGTGTACCGTGCTGGCCTACGAGCTGCCGTGGAACAACATCACGTTCAGCACGCAGTGTTTCGTGGCACTCGGCGAGCGACACATCAGCCGGAAGGTCGAGGCGATCAAGTGCTACGAATCACAGCAGCAGCGCGCGTACGCCGATCCGACGTTCATCCGGGGCCTTGCGAGGACGCGGGGCGTCGAGAGCGGCCACCACTACGCCGAGGCCTTCCAGGTCATCCGGTGGAACATCGCCTGCTCGCCGTCGGTGTCGGACGACCTGGTGCCGGGCATCGCGCGGGAGCGAGAGACGGCCCGGCATCGGCGCATCGTGCCGGCGGCCGCGCCGGCGCTCGTGTGCCGCGGGGACGAGATCGAAATCGCGACGTGACCAGACCGCCGCACAAACGGATCCTCTTCTGCGCGGACGGCCACTCCGTCCACACGCAGGAGTGGCTGCGCCTCCTGGCGGGGACGGACTGGGACGTCCACGCATTCGTGGGCGGAGCCGTGCCGCATTGCCGCATCGACGCCACGTTCCACACGCTCGATGCGAAGGCGGACAACCCGGCCGCCAATCGCGTGCAGCCGTTCTGGCCGTGGCGCCGGGGCGTGGCCCGCGTGTGCCGGTGGCGGTTCGGCAGCGGCCCGGACGCCGAATCGCGACGGCTGGCGGCGCTGATTCGACGGCTGCGTCCCGCGATCGTGCATTCGCTGCGGTTGCAGGACGAGGGTTACCGGACGCTCGGAGCGGCGGACGCGATCCGCGACGTGGACGCGAGGTGGGTTGTGTCGCTGTGGGGAAGCGATCTGGCCCATTACGGCCGGCTCGACGGGCACGAGGAGAAGATCCGGGCCGTGCTCGCCGCATGCGACTGCATCCTCGCCGACTGTCGCCGTGACCTCGCGCTGAGCCGCGAGTTCGGTGCGGCCGCATGGAAGGTGCCCTTCGGCCACGCCGTACCCGGCAACGGCGGTATCGACCTCCGCGCCATTCGAAGCCAGGCGTCGGGCAGCGATCCGGTTCAACGCCGGGTCCTCCTCATCCCGCACGCGCGAAGCGACCGCTTCCATCGCTTCTCGCCCCTGGTAGCGGCCCTGGGCATGGCCCAGGCGTCGCTCCGCGGGTTCACGCCGGTCTTCCTGCGGACGAACGACGAGGCCCGGCGGGCGATCGATTCGCTGCCGTCGTCGCTCCGCTCGCGGTGCCGCGTGTGCGGCGACATTCCGCGGAACGACGTGTTCGGCTGGCTCGCCCGGTCACGGGCGATCCTCCGGCCAAGCCTGTCGGACGGCACGCCGAACGTGATGCTGGAGGCCATGGCGGCCGGCGCGCTGCCGGTGATGTCGCCGCTTGCGTCCGTGCGCGAATGGATTGACGACGGCGTGAACGGGCTGCTGGCGGCCAACGACGATGCGGACGCCCTGGCCCGGGCCGTGTCGCGCGCCTGCGTCGATGACGACCTTGTTTCCCGCGCCGCCGACACGAACGCAGCGATTGCGGCCGAGCGAGCCGACCGCCGGGTGATGCGGAAGCGTGTTCTGGCGCTGTACGAGCGCCTTCGGGACGGGTGCGCCGGGCCGTCGGACGTCGTACTACCGGAGAGTGAACCATGCGTATCCTTGTGACCGGCGGGCTGGGAGCCGTCGGGTCGTACCTCGTGCCGGCATTGCGGGCCAAGGGACATCAGGTGTGGGTCTGCGACCTGATGCACCATCACGATCCGCACTACCTGCGATGCGACGTCTCCGAGTACCGGCAGGTGGAGCAGATCTTCAGTGGCGGCGGCTGGTCCGGCGGCTACCATGTGAAGCCGCGCGGATTCGACGTCGTCTACCACCTCGCCGCCGAGTTCGGACGCTGGAACGGCGAAGACTACTACGAAACCCTGTGGAAGACGAACGTCATCGGCACGAAGAACATCCTCCGGATGCAGGAGAAGGAGGGCTTCCGCGCCGTGTACTTCAGCAGCTCCGAGGTCTACGGCGACTGGGACCGCGTGATGGCCGAAGACGTGATGGACCGCCACGAGATCCGCCAGCTCAACGACTACGCCATCACCAAGTGGGTCAACGAGATGCAGGTGCTCAATTCCGCGGAGATGGCCGGCACCGAAAGCGTCCGCGTGCGGCTGTTCAATACGTACGGGCCGGGAGAGTACTACAGCCCGTATCGCTCCGTCGTGTGCCTCTTCTGCTACCGGGCGATGCACGACATCCCGTATACGGTGTACCTCGGGCACCGGCGCACGAGCACGTACATCACCGACATGGCCGAAACGCTCTCGCGCATCGCCGAACGATTCAAGCCGGGCGAGGTGTACAACATCGGCGGCCACGACTATCACGATGTCAAGACGATCTCCGACCTGATCCTGCAGCATCTGGGAAAATCCGACGCGGGGCTGGTGACGTATGCCGAGGCCGAACCGTTCACGACGAAGGACAAGCAGGTGGATTGCTCGAAGGCAGTTCGCGATCTGGGGCACCGCTCGACGGTCGGCCTTGCCGAGGGCATTCCGCGCACGCTCGAGTGGATGAAGCAGGTGTATCGTTCGTCGGAGGTGCTCGTCTGACTCCGACGACGGCCATGCACGACCGGGAGGGCCGCCGGCACCCGGCCGCTGCGGCGCAGACACTGCCGCGGCTGCTGGTCGTGACGTACTATGCGCCAGGCGGGCGACACGGCGGCGCCGTGTGCCTTCAGAACCTGCTGGACGGATACCCGCGCGAAAACCTGTGCTGGATCCATCACGATGTACCCGTGACGGATCCGGCGTCGTCCTGGTCGGCCGTCCGGCAATGGTCCATTCCCCTGCTGCGGCGTCCGAATCGCTGGGGCCTGAGTGCGTTGAAGGAGTACGGGAACTGGACGTGGCACGCCCCGCGGGTGGCGGCCGAGGCGGCGTCGCTCGCGCGCGACGCCGGCGTCGAGGCCGTCCTGGGCATCGGACCGGGCCTCTCGGTGTGGACGAGTCACCTGATCGCCGAACGGCTGGACGTCCCGCTGCACCTGTGGATCCACGACGATCCCGCCGCCTACGCGGAATACCGCTGGCATCCCCGGTTCGTGGTGAACCGCGTTCGGCGCTGCTTTCAACGGGCGTATGAGGCGGCGTCGGCGCGCTACGCGATTTCCGAACCGATGCGCGACAGTTACCGGCAACAGACGGGGCGTGACGCCCTGCTGCTTCCGCCGAGTCTCGGAGCGCGGCCGGTTCTGGGGCTCCGCCCGCGCCGCGGCGGTCGCCTGCGGATCGGCTTCGCGGGATCGATCGCGGGGGAGGACGTATGGACGACGTTCCTCCTGGCGTTGGAACGTCTGTTCGGAACGAGCGGATCCGATGCGCAGCCCGAGATCGTCGTGTTCTCCGAGCCCGACGGGCTGCCGGTCCCGCCGGCGGTGCGGAACCGGAACTGGGTGCGCATCCGCGGGTGGCAGCCGCCGGACGTCGTGGACCGCGAGCTTGCCGAGACGGACTACGTGTACGTGCCGCTGTGGTTCGAGCCGGCACGGCGGCCGCATGTGAGGACGTCGTTCTCGACGAAGTTCGTGAGCTACCTCCGCCTGGGCGTGCCGATTCTGTGCCACATGCCGGCCGATGCGGCAGTGGCGGAGTTCGTCGGTCGACACCCCGTCGGGCCGATCCTGGACACGATGGACGTGGAGGAGCTGTCGCGGCGGCTTCGCGCGGCATTCGAGGCGGAGGACTGGCATTCGCGCTACGCCGCGGCACGCGCGGCGGCCCTGGCCGGGTTCGACCAGTGTGCTCTGACAAGACGTTTCCACGAGAGTCTTTTCGCGACCACGGGGCGCGGCGGCAATCACGTGTGCGCCGGAGAACCGGCGACGGAAGACGCGATCACGGCAACATGCCTGAGTTGCTGACCCGGGAGTCGAAAGTGTGCCGTTGCCACGAGGCGGTCCGCGACGAGGCGCCGCCCGCGCTCGACGCCGCGCCGCTCCCGTGGGAGAAGGCCGCTCGCCCGCTTCGCGTCCTCGAGGTGGTCAACGACTTCCCGCCGACCGTCGGCGGGAGCGAGACGCACAACACGAGCGAGGTGGACTTTCTGTGTCGTCGGGGGCATTCGGTCTGCGTGCTGGCCGCTCGCGATCGAAGAGCGCTGCTCGCTCAACCTCACGACGACGACACGCGGAGGCTGCTCGATCGCGACCGCTGGGCCTGGTCGGAGGCGCACCGGGTGCCCGTGTATGAAGCGAACGACGCCGGCCGGCGCAGCCTGCTGAAACTCGCGTGGCAGTATCATCGGCTCTCACGAACGCACGGTCCGTTCGATGTCGTCATCGTACACCGGGCGCACCTGCTGCCCGCGTTCGCACGGGCGCGGCGGCTGGTGCTGACGCTGCACTACCTGGAGGTGGCGTGCCCGCAGACGGTGGTCGCGCCGCTGTGCCGCCTCGGCTCGAACGGCCATTGCGACTGCTACCGGGAACGGTCGCTCTGGCGGAACCTGAAATGGGCCGCGCGGCGGCGGTTGAGCATCCGGCTGATGGATGCCGTTGTGACGAAGTATTCGCACATCGCCGAGAAGCTGCGCTGGGCGGGCGTTCCGGCGTCGAAGGTCCACTGCGTGCCCAACTGGATCGACGCGTCGCGCTATGGCGGGCGCCGCCGGACCTGGCCCACGATGCCGGCCGGGCTGCCCGACCGGGCAGCGCCCGGGACGTTCTGTTTCGTCTCCCTCGGCCGGCTCATCCCGGAGCACGGCGGTCGCCTTGCGTTCGAGGCGTTTTCGCGGATCGCACCCCGGCATCCGGCCGCACGGCTGATGGTCGTGGGCGATGGCCCGGACATGGCGTGGTTCCGTCAGCGCGTGGCCGAGGCGGGCCTGACGGACCGTGTGGTCCTGACCGGCCGCGTGGAACATGCGGATGTGCCCGCCGTGCTGTCGTGGGCCGATTGCGGCGTGGCGGCATCGAACGTGGACAACTACAGCTGGCGGCTGCTCGAGATGATGGCCGCGGGCCTGCCGATCCTGGCGACGGATCGCGGGCCGATGCACGAGGTGCTCGACGACGGCCGTGCCGGGTGGGTCTGCGACGTAAGGCCCGAAGCGCTGGCCGACGTCATGGAAAAGATGGTGTGGAACGCGGCGGACGCGCCGCGGCTCGGCGCCAGCGCCCGCGCGAAGATCGTCGCGGAGTACTCGCCGAACAACCTGCTGCAATACGAGTCCATCCTGGCAGGAGGGGCTGCGTGACACCGGAATCGGACACACGGCCGCGAGTCCTTCTGATCGTTGACGCGTTTCCCGACACGGACAACCCGGCCGACGGCGTGTTCCTGTACGACCAGGCGAAGGCGCTCGCCCGCGTGGCGGACGTGGGCGTGGCCATCGGACGAACCTGCTCGCCCCGGCAGTGGCTTGCGCGGCGCGGCCGCCGGCGGCCGGATCGACTCCTGGAGTCGGACGGCTTCACGGTGCTCCGAACGGAATCGTTCGTCGCTACAACGCGCTCGGAGCGGCTTTTGGTTGATGCGCGATGTCGGGCCGTCGAACGGGCGATGCGGCTGTTCGAGCGGCGCTTCGGCCGGCCCGACGTGATTCACGCGCACTGCGCGGCGTTTGCCGGCGAGACTGCACTGCGCGTCGGGCGCGCGAACAGCATCCCGGTCCTCATCACCGAGCACTACAGTTTTCTGCCGGAGCTGATGGAGAACTACGGCCGGCGCCTGCTCGCGGTGTATGACGAGGCCGATGCCGTGTTCGCCGTATCGCAAAGCCTCGCGCAACGGATGAAAGAACTCGGCGTGCGCCGCGAGGTGCGGTGTGTGCCCAATGCGGTGGACACGGAAACCTTTTCGTTCATGCCGGCCGCCCCACCGACCGATGGAAGGTGGAAGCTCGTATGCGTCGCCCGCGATCACGAAGTGAAAGACCTGCCGGTGCTGATCCGGGCGCTCGCGCTTCTGCCCGCCGAGCTTCGGATCGAAGTCGATATTGTCGGATCCGGTGAGTATCGCCGAGCCCGGGCCATGTCCGGAGGGTCCGGGCTCGGCGCCCGGGTCCGCTTCGTCGGGCCGCTGACCCGCGCGGAGCTGGCCGGGCGGATGCAGTCCTGCCACGTCGTCGCGTCCTCCAGCCGGGTTGAGACCTTCGGCATGACGCTGGCCGAGGCGCTGTGCGTCGGACGCCCGGTCGTCTCCACGGATTCCGGCGGCCCGCGCGACATCGTACGCCACGAGGACGGCCGGCTCGTTCCCGTCGGCGACAGCAAAGCGCTCGCCGACGCCATCCTGGACGTCCTCCGGAACTACGACAGGTACGACCAGGCGTCGATCGCGGCGTCGGCCTTGCAGCGTTTCGGTGCGCCGGCGTTTGCCGGGCGGATGCTGACCGAGTACCGCGACGCGATCGAGCGGGCGGAACGGCATCGCCGGAGATCGCGGTCGTCGTCGCTCCCGGTGGCCGATGCGGCCGTCGATCCATGTGTGCTTCGCGGCATGCGAACGACCGTCGTCATCCCGACACGCAACCGGCCCGAGCCGCTCGCGCGGTGCCTGGAGAGCCTGGCGCGGCAGACGATTGTTCCCACCGAGATTATCGTGGCCGACGCCTCCACCGGCGATGCCGCAAGCCGCATCCTGGCGGGCGTTGCGTTTCCCGCCGGCTGCACGCGGGTCTGTCTGCCGTGCCAACGGGCGGGCGCATCCGCGCAGCGGAACGAGGCGATCGACCATGCCCAGGGCGAGGTCCTCTTCTTCCTCGACGACGATGTCGTGTGCGAGCCTTCGTTTGTCGAGGAGATCCTGCGTGTGTTCGCTGCGGACGCCGCCGGCGAGATCGGCGGGGTGAGCGGGACGATTGTCAACCAGACATTCGTACGGCCGTCGCGGCTGAACCGCGCGTTCATGCGGCTCATGGCGGGGCGCGGGGCGGACGACTACGGCGGCCGGCTGATCGGCCCGGCGTGGAACCTGCTGCCGCCGGATGCCCGCGACGGGCTGCGGGCGGTGGACTGGCTGCCGAGCTGCTGCGCGGCGTACCGGGCCGACGCGCTCCGCGGCGTGCGGTTCCACGAGGGCTTCGGCGAGTATTCGTTTGCCGAGGATGTGCACCTTTCCGCCCGCGTCGGTCGCGCGCGGCGACTCGTGAACACGGGCCGCGCCCGGGTGTTCCACCGCGACATGGGCACGTCCTCGCACGCACAGCCGCGGCTGCTCGGGCGCGCGCAGGTCGTCAATCGCTGGGTCATCATGCGTGATGTGCTGGGCCGGACCGGCCTGCGCGACCGGGCGAAGCTCGCGATGCTCCAGGTGTACTTCGGTCTGGCCGAACTGCGGACGTGCGTGATGCGCGGCGGCTGGCGGCGGGCGCTGGCGACGTGGCGGGGCCGGCTCGACGGGCTGGCCTCGCTGCTGCGCGTGTCTCCGCGGTGATCGTCAGGGGCGACGGGATCAGGAGCCTGCGAAGATGAGCGAACAGGCATTGCAGGACGCAATGGTTCCCTCTGCTGAGATCCCCCCTCAGGCTGCCAGGCTCCTGATCCCGGTCGCCCTTGCCGGACCGCGGGCGGCGCGGCGCGAACGGCTGGTCAACTTCGTGCTGCGGCTGCCCGAGTCGCTCGCCAGCCGCGTCCGCATCGGATTCTACCGGCTGCTGGGCATGCAGATCGGCACGCGGTGCCGTCTCGGCCGCGTGCGCGTGCCGCGGAACCCCTGGCACATCCGGCTGGCGGACGGCGTGGCGCTGGAACCGGGCGTGACGCTCGTCACCACGACGGACGAGCGGTCGTCCGCGTCACGACGCCGTGCGAATCCGCGGATCGCCTTCGGCCGGAACTGCTACGTGAATCGCGAGTCGTTCTTCGATGCAGCGACGTCGATCGAGATCGGCGATCACGTGATGATCGGGCCGTTCTGCTACATCACCGATCATGACCACGGCACGGCCGCGGGCGCCCCGCCCGGCGTGCAGCCGCTGGTGTGCGGTCCCGTGCGGATCGACGACGGCGCCTGGCTCGGCGCCGGGGTCACCGTGCTCAAGGGCGTGCGGATCGGCGCCGGCGCGGTGGTCGGAGCGGGCGCGGTTGTGACGCGCGATGTCCCCGCCGGCGCCGTTGTGGCCGGCGTCCCGGCCCGGACAATCGGGCAACGAGACGTTCTTCCGCATGGCGACGAGGAAGACGTCAGGAGCCTTCGGTTCCAGGGGCTTGTGACGAACGCGAACGGATCGGCTCGGACGGGCGTTACGACGTGTGGAAGCCAAGGCCCCTGACACGAATGGCACTGCCGTGAAGAACCCGCCGTGCGGGACAGAGACCGAGCGTGTCCAGGGCTCCGGCGGACGGATCGGGGCACTGTTTTGTGGCCGGGTTTGCGTCCCGGCGTCGATTGGTTGATGTCTCAGCCCTTTCCTGGCCGATGATTCCCATAGCCCTTCCCGGCTTGGCGCTCCACCAAAGCCAGGGAGGGCTTTGTCATGAATACCCTGGAGACGGTCGAAAGTACACAATCCCGTACGCCCCGGAATCCCTTTACCCCAGCGTTGCATATTTCGACAGGCTTACGCGGCGGATCGTAGGGTTC
>CAZUAI010000003.1:0-127545 GCA_964617875.1 uncultured Planctomycetales bacterium
CTGCGAACCCTACGATCCGCCGCGTAAGCCTGTCGAAATATGCAACGCTGGGGGTTACTCAGTGGCTCGGTTACCCGTTTGCCCGGTCGCTCCGTTCTTTCGCTTTGTCGCTGTTCGGCTTTTCCTTTCCTCCCGCTTCCCGCGTTGCGGCGGCCGGCGACGCCGGGGTCAGCCCTGCCGCGCACGGCGATGCGGGGGTGCGGCCGGGGCCGGGTTCCTCTCGCCGCCCGGAGCGGTAAACGTACGGAGGTAGCCGGCCTGGATCACGTCATCGAGAAACGGCTGGAGGTACGTCCACGTGAAGACGGCAACGCCCCGGATGCCGGCCTTGCGCGCGGCCTTCAAGTAATCGTTGATGGCCTCGGCCCTGGCCACACGGCCGTGGCTGGTGCGAACGCCGAGCGTGAACGTCAGTTCGGCCTGCGGACGGAGACCCCCGGCCAACTGGACGGCGTCCTTCATCCGCTTCTCGAAGACCTCGAGGTATTTCTCGCCGTAGTTTTCGCGGAAGCAATAGCCGGAAACGCTGACCATATCGACGTAGCCCCTGGCGAGCCACTCGGGCCACATCTGGGCGACGTAGTGCGATTTCGTCACGTGCGGCCCCCACGTATACATGCCGACGCGGATGCCGGGCTTCTGCCTGCGGGCCTCCTGGCTCAGCAACCGTGCCAGGTCGGTGAGGCTCTTCTCCTTGAACTCCTGCACCTGGGCCTTGCGTTCGGCCTCGGCGAGCGACTTGTGGTTCGGATGCTCCTTCGCGAAGCGGGCCGCCGAGTCGGCGTCGAACGCGACGGGCTGGTTCGGGAACCGCAGGTAGTCAAGCACGATGCCGTCGGGTTTGTACTTCGTGACGATCTCGGTGACGACCGAGGCGAGCCACGCGCGGGCCTGCGGGTTGCAAGGCGAGATCCAGCCGATCTTCCTCTCGGATTTGTCGAGCAGGGCCCACTCCTCGTGTTTCCGCAGGATGCCGCGGACGTCGGCATCGCCGCACGAGACGACGCAGAAGACCGGCCACACCTCGATGTCGCGTTTGCGGGCCTCGGCCAGGAACGCCGCGAACGGGTCCCAGTCCTTGTATTGCCGGTCGGGGATGATGTCGCTGTCGTAGACGGCCATGCCCGACGTCGTCGTGACGTAGGGCATCGCGACGCGCAGGCCGCTCTGCCTGAAGCGGTCGAGCGTCTCGGCGAGGGCCTTCCGGCAAACGTCGGCGTCCGCATCCTTCTCGAAGAGCTGGCTCAGGTGGATAAACGCGCCGGTGAACGGCCCCGCGGGGCGCGTCGCCGGCTCGGCGGCGCGGGCAGGGGCGATCACGGCAAGCGACAACACCAGCCCACAGATGCGTACACCGGCCGAAAGAGCCACAGGCAGGCGAACCCGCGCGGCCGGGGGTACGCGGCCGCGGAGGACCAGCCACGCCACATTCTTTCGTCTGTCGGCACCGGTCATGAACACACTCCTGACGAAGAAGCCCCTTTGTTTCAGGCTTTCCCCGTTTCCCACGTTCTCACTCTTTCGCCTGCGTCGCCGCGGCCTCGCCGTAGAGCTTTCGAAAACGTTCGCAGGCGGCGGTCGCCTGCGAGGCATCGAGGCCGTCCGTCGCGTTCGCGTGCGAGGACGAGACCTGGACGAGGTCCACGATGCCCTTCAGGACCGACGCCTGACGTGCGGCGGCGGCAAACTCACGGCGGGCCTGGTCCGCGTCGCCCTGGCGGTGGAACATCGCGGTGCGGACGAGGCGGTAGTAGAACTCGACGGTCGCCTCGCCGTAGGCGAAGCGGCGTTCATCCTCGACGAGCCGGGCCTTCTCGTCCGCGTCGCCGCAGGTCAGCAAGGCATCGTCGATCAGACGGCGGGCGCGGCCCATGGCCTCAATCATTTCGACGACGCTCGGCCCGGCGTTCGCAAGGGCCGGCGACGGCTCGTAGCGGAGGTGGTCGCACGCGAAAAGCGGGAGCTTGTCGTTGACAAGGGGCGCACGAAGGTTGTACCCGCCGGCCGTCGTGCGCACGTAATGCTTGAACGCCTTCGCGTTGAGCGAGGCATATTCGAGATCGGCGTAGAACGCCTTCATCCGGTCGGCCGTCGTCGGATAGATGGCCGCGAAGTAGTCGGCGACGACGGCGTCGGCGTCGGCGCGGGTGTTCCAGAGGAGGCGGGCGAGGAGGAGCTGGTTGAGCCGCCAGGTGCCCCAGAGCCGCGTCGGGACGTGCATGTAATGGAAGTGCCTCGCGCCGGTGCGATAGTACCACGGGATGTCGGCGGCCATGCTCCGCGTGAAGAGCAGCGGCAGGGACTTGAACGAGCTGACGTTGTAGTACTCGCCGATGAAGATCTGGCCGGTGTAGTTCCGCCCGCCGCCGGTGGTCCAGCCGGAAAGGTCCGCGCGGAGGGCGTCGTTGATCTCGGTGCAGGCCGGGTCGGCCAGCGCGTGGACGTAGCAGCGTTCGATCGGGAAGAAGGTCACGAAGCAGTTGGCGTAGTCGAAGTCGGCCGGGAGCGGCCTGCTCGGGGGCGGCAGCGTCTCGTGGTAGGCGAGCGTGACGAGCTGCACGTTGCGCTGGAGGCGGCCTTCGTCGCGGGCGGCGACGACGGCCTTTCGCACGGCGTACATGGTCGCGAGGAGGCGGTCGGTGTACGTGCCCTGCTTCGCGCACGCCTCGCACTCGCACCACTTGCCGACGTCAAGCATCCAGAAGTTGAGCAGGTCCACATGCCGCCAGTGGCCGTCGATGCATTGCCGCACCAGATTCTTCGCAAGCTCGGCCGTGGCATCCGCGTTGGAGGTGCAGTAGTTGTCGCCGAAGTCTCCCTTGATCCGGTTGCTGCGTTTGCCCTCGCGGAGGCCATACCACTCGGGGTGGGCCTCGAAGTACGTAAGCCTGCCGTCCTTATCCGCGTCGCCGGCGAAGTCCGGGCTGACGGCGTAGGGATCGGCCGGCTTCCCCTCGCCGCCGGGGTGCCTCGCGTGCCTGTACGGATACTCGGCGTTGGGGTCGAGGCAGCGGGCCTGCGGGTCATGTCCGCCGGCGATGAGGCGCATGCCGAGCTTCTTGAACAGGTGCAGGTGGTCCTTCGAGATCGAACACCAGAGGTTCAGCCGGTTGCGCGTCATCCAGAGGAAGAAGTCGGGGTCGCCGCGGTCCTCCCAGGCGTGGAAGCCGCGCGTGAGAAAATCGGGCTTTTCGGCAAGGTCAAGCTTCGACGGCGGATCGACCGGCTCGCCCGGCACAATCGTGTCGCGGTCGCCCAGGCCGAAGAAACGGACGCCCAGCTGCTCGACATACGCATAGACACCGTAGAGCGCCCCGACGCGGTCGCTGCCCTTGATCACCGTGACGGTCCGATCGCCGGCCGGCGCGGCGAGGATGTGGAATCCCTCGGCGGCGTCGGGCGTGAAGCCTTTCTCACCGGCGGGCTTCGACGACTCGATCATCGCGTTGGTGCCGGGGCTGCCGATCAGGATGAGGTCGCCGCCGGACGGGTTCGATCGCGGGTCGGCGAGGCGGATGTCGGCCTCGCTGGCACCGGTACAGGCGGCGAAGAACCGGCGGAGTTCGACGGCCGCGAACGACTCGGTGCAGGCGTTGTCGTCGGCGAGGTCGTCGTCCCACCAGTTGACCTGCTTCTCGGCGACGGCCGCCTGCTCGATCGTGCCGAACCGGCCGGGGTTCGCGACGATGGTGACGGGGCCGGCGGCCTCGGCGGCCCTGCCGGACAGGACGACGACAAAGGCGAACCACAAGGGCGTCGATCGCGGTCGATGAGTTCCGTTATTCATCATCGGGTTCCATCGTGGGGCCCTCGCCTGCGTTTCGGGTTTCCTTGCCCGGACGTTCGCCCGCGCTTCGGGCCCATCTGTGTTCATTGCGAGCGCGGCCGTGCTTCCTTCCAGCCCGCTTTCAGTCTGTTCGCCAGCTCCGCGACCCGTTCCTTCTGGTCCGGGCGGTTGGCGAGGTTCGCGTTCTCGCCCGGGTCGGTTTTGTGGTCGTAGAGTTCGATGCCGACGGGCTCCCTGCCCGGTTCGGCCCACTCGGTGTAGCGGTAGCGGTCGGTGCGGATCGAGTGGCCCATGAGCTTCTGCCGCGGGTACTGGCTGAAGGCGGCGGCCTTCCACGGCCGGTCCGGGGCATCGAGCAACGGGACCATGCTTGTGCCCTCGAGGCCTTCCGGCCGCGGGATGCCGCAGAGGTCGCACAACGTCGGGTAGACGTCCACAAACTCGACCAGGGCGCTGCTCGTGGCGCCCGCGGCCTTGCGGCCCGGGGCGCGGATCATCAGCAGCGACCGCGTGGCCACCTCGAAGTTGGTGTGCTTGCACCACAGCCCGTGCTCGCCGAGATGCCAGCCGTGATCGCCCCAGAGCACGACAACGGTCTTTTCGCGAAGGCCGAGCCTGTCCAGCTCATCCAGCACGCAGCCGATCTGCGCGTCCGTGTAGCTGGTCGCGGCGTAGTAACCCCGGATCAGCTCGCGGGCCTGCTGCCGGGAGAGCGGACCCGTCTTCGGGATTCCTTCGTACGCCCGAAGCTCGCCCCAATCGGTCATGGCGGGATCGGGAACGTCCGTCGGCGGGTACATGTTGTCGGGCGTAAGGATCCTGTCGAGCGGGTACAGGTCGTAGTATTTCTTCGGCGCGACGAACGGCAGGTGCGGCTTCAGAAAGCCGACGGCCAGGAAGAACGGCTTGTCCTTCACTTTGCGCAGCACCTCGATCGCGCGGTCGGCCGTCATGCCGTCGGCGAGGGCGTTGTCGGCCACGTCGGGATCCTCCCACGCCGGGCCGCGGTCGCGGACCGGCGGGCGGCGGACGCGGAGGACCAGCCCGGTCTTCGGGTCCTTCTCGACCGCCTCCGCCTCCGCTTCGTGGCCCCGGTCCCTTGCCTGCTTCCGCTTTGCCGCCTGCCGTGTGAGGGTCTCCGGCTTGCCGTACATCGGCGCACCCGGCACCCAGTGAGGGACGCTCCACGATTGCGGGTCGTCGAGGCCGCCGTGGTAGATCTTGCTGAGGCCCTGCGCGTGGTAGCCGTGTTTCTTGAAGTGCTCAGGGAGCGTGACGACGTCGGGGATCGTCTTGCGGAAGTGCGTATTGAGGTCGTAGATCCGGGTCGTGTCGGGCCGCCGTCCGGTCAGGAGCGACGTGCGGGAGGGGCTGCACACGGCCTGCTGGCAGTACGCCCGGGTGAAGACGAGACCGCCCTGGGCCAGCCTGTCGATGTTCGGCGACTTGACCAGCGGATCGCCGTAGCAGCCGAGTTGCGGCCGCAGGTCATCGACGGCAATGAATAGCACGTTCAGCGTGCCGGGCTCCGCGGCCCACGTCACCGCGGGCAGGACGAAGAGGAACCCGGCCAGCACGGCAAGAAGAACATGTTCGATCGGACTTCGTGTCATGAGAGAGTCTCCAGCGGCCCGTTCGCCCGGAACCGGCACGATACCCTCCGCGGCGTTCGCCCGCAACGCTGTCCGAGGCGCCGATGCGACTGCCGCTTACAGAACCGGCGAACGATTCAGCGACAGCCAGTAAGCGGCCGCCGCGCACAGCATCTCGTTGAAGTCGTGGAAGTCGATCGGCTTGACCAGGTAGCTGTTCGCGCCGCAACGGTAGGCCTGGTAAATGTCGCCGGGCGCTTCCGACGTGCTGAGGACGACCACCGGGATCCTGCCGACGTCCGGCACACCTCGCAGTTGCCGCAGGACATCGAAAGCGTCCTTTTTCGGCAGGCGCAGATCGAGAAGCACGAAACGCGGCCGCGGGCTCTTCGCGGGTTCGGCGTAGTCGCCGCGTCGAAGCAGGTAGTCGAGCGCCTTCTCTCCGTCCGACACGCACAGAAGCGATCTCGTCACGCCGCGGTCGCTCAGCGTGCGTCGAACGAGTTCCGCGTGGTCGGCGTTGTCCTCGACGAGCAAAATGTCCAGCGATGGGCCGCCCACCGGTTCGCTCCGTTCATGCCGCTGTCGTATCCGGCTGAGGCAGCGTAAAGCAAGACGTGGTGCGTTTGCCAGTGCCGTCGAATTGAGCCACCCGCGCCCGCCGTGCGGACCGATGCCGGCGCGGCGACGACGAGAAGACACGCGACATTTGCCACGTGCGCCCCACCCCGCACAAGCCAGGGCATCGCAGCCGGCCTACAATCCACGGCAGCCTGGCCGCAGACAAGCCCAGGCCAGCCGGGACGCGATCAACGAACCCTGGCGGTTCTCGCCGAAGCCGGCTCTGGGCCGAGCCGACGGGAAGCCGCCACAAAGGCGTATGGCCATGACCGACGAGGCCCCCATCGACCAGACCCATACCAAGGCCGTCAAGGCTCAGGTGGTTGAGGTTCTCCGTACCGTGTACGACCCTGAGATTCCGGTCAACATCTATGATCTGGGTCTGATCTACGGGATTGACGTCCTGCCGTCAGGGGTCGTGACAATCCGCATGACGCTTACCTCGCCCGGTTGCCCCGTGGCGGGGGAGCTTCTGACGGACATCGAGTCGCGGGTAGGGGGAATTGGCGGCGTGGTGCGGGCCGAGGTGCAGCTGGTTTGGGAACCGCCGTGGACGCCGGACCGCATGTCCGAGGCGGCCAGACTGGAACTCGGCTTCATGTAATTGATGACAATCGACCGATAAACGAAGCTGAGGGCGAGTGCCGCCTGCAGTTCCGACGGCCCCCGCCAGGGTTGCGGGGCGTTTCGGGGCTTCATCGCGGCAACGCGAAGGCAAGACGATTTTGAAAAACGGACCCCGCGGGTCTGGCAAACGCGGGCAGGTCCGAGTATACTACGAGGTGCCCGAGGCAATCCCCCCAAAGTCCGTCTGGTTCACCCCGGCCAGACGGCAACGCCTCGGGCATTTTTCTGCGCACGTTACTCGCCCGGCCGCCGGAACGTGATTTCCCACCGCGAAAGACCCGTAACAAACAGCCTCGCGACACGGCCCGCAAGCTTGTCCGTTTCCCCGGCCTTCGCGTCGATCCCGATCACCTGCGGATACCACTTCGACTTGTCGAGGGCGGCGGCGTCCAGCACCTTTCGCGGCGGCGTCCAGCCCTTCGGGTTTGCCGGATCGGGATTGAAACTGACGTAGATGCCCTCCTGCTGCCATTCCTTGTCCTTCGCGAGGTTGAGGAGCATCACGTATTGGCGCAGGTACGTGTTCCAGTGGACCGACGGCCCCCAGAACGCCCGCGCATCCGGCCGGTGCCAGTCGATCTCCACCGGGAAGATCGGCGTCACGTGCCCGCCGATTCCAGGTTCCTTCCACTGGCCCCGGTACCACTTCCAGACCTTGCCGACGGGCGCGTCGCGATCCGCGTACCGCATCCGGGCGACCGCGACGCCCTGCTCGGCCGTGTCCCGGTTGTACGTGCTGATGAAGAAATAGAACCACTCGCCCTTCTGATCGAGATTGACGCAGAAGTCGCCGTTTCCGCCGGCGAAGTAGTGGTTCGCGGTTTCGCAGAAGCGGGAATCCCTCGGGGCCTCGAGCACGAGGCCCAGATCGTTCCAGTTCAGGCCGTTGTCGCGGGAGACCATCGCGCCGATGCGGGGGATCGTCAGGCCCGGCGCGTTCGGGCAGACGTTCGGGGGCTCGTTGTGATACCACATATAGAGCGGGCCGCCCTCGACCTTGTGGGTCGCCTCGATCCAGCGGGAGCCCTGCTTCGCGACCTTCCATACCTTTTCATTGTCGAACCGCACGCGGACCGACGGACGGGCGAGGTGAAACAGGTCCGGCCCCGAGCCTCGCCACGGATGGCCCGCCGAGGAGAAGACGTACATCGTCCCGGCGTCCCAGTGGGCGGCGTTGTTGCAGTCGAACTCGCCGCCCGGCGAATTCGGATCTCCTTTAGGAGGGACGCCGGGCAACTCCAGCGCCGGCGCCTCACGCACGACGAACCCAGGCTCGCCCAGAAGCGTGCTGCACGCCGGAAGCAGACACGCGACAAAAGCCGCCGCCACCGTCATAACGCTGGTCTTCATTGCGTTACACCTTCCATACGCCCGACGCAGGCAGCCGAGCCTGGACGGGAACTCCTGTGCGACCATGCTACGTCGCCCAACCGCGGCCGGCAAAGGGTGGCCGGCGGAGGCGGTGCGCCTATAATGAGCGCGTGCGACCCGAACCTGAGGAATCAGCCATGATGCGTTCAAGACATCTGCCAGTCGTGATCGGGATGATCGCGTGTTGCAGCCCCGTATGCCTAGCCCACCTGCCGTTCTTCAGCGACGGTTCAGAGGTGGACGCCGACCACGCAAGCGTCATCGCTGACGTGGATCTCTCACAGGTCGTCTACCACGAGGTGACGTCGCCGGGGCAGCTTCTGTGGCTGGCCTTCGACGCCGCCGCCGGGCAGGAGTTCTATTTCAACATCGGCGTGCCCGCCATCGAGCGGCCGAAGGCCTACCGGCCCGCCGTCGCCCTCATCGGGCCCGGCCTGCCCGCGGCGCACCTGCCGTTCCCGATCCCCGCGGGACTCGGCGCCACGGTATTCACGACCGACAGCGTGACGGAGCCCGAGTTCTTCCATGAACCGTTCAGCGGGACCGACTCATGGATCCTGACCAAACAGACGGTTCCGCTGGCCACGGCGGGACGATACTACGCAGTGGGCTACGTGCCTTCGGGGCAAGTGGGCAAGTTCTGGGTGGCGATCGGCAAACGGGAACAGTTCGGCCTGGAGGATATCCTCAAGTTGACGGGCGACCTCCCGCGCGTCCGCGCTTACCACGAATCGAGCGCGACCGAGAGCATCCTGCCGCCGTGTTTTTTCCTGCCGTTGGGCGTCGTCGCGTGCTTCCTCGGGCTGCGTGCCGTGGCCCGGCGATTCGGGTAACCGACCGCCCGGCGCGGCGGCTCAGCCGACGATGAGGTCTTCCTCCGGCGGCGTGGGAAGCGACGACCTCGCCTGCCCCGCCAGCGACACCAGAAGCAGCGGCGGCAGCAACCGTCCGACGAACATGCACGCGATCAGCAGCAGCCGCCCGGCCTTTGTCAGCGTCGGCGTGATTCCCGTGGACAGGCCGGCGTTCGAGGTTGCCGAGACCGTTTCCAGAAGAAGCGCACCGAACGAGTGCGGTTCGATGTAGCAGAGCAGCCACGTCACGACGAGGACGAGCGCCGCCATGAGGCCGGCGAGGGCCAGGCCCCCCCGAACCGCCGCAGCGGGGATCGTGCGGCCGAAGGCCGACGGGCGTTCGCGCCCGCGGAGCGCCGCCCACACGGCCAGGAGCAGCACGGCGAAGGTGACCGTCCGGATTCCGCCCGCCGTCGAGGCCGGCGAGCCGCCGACGAACATGAGCAGGCAGAGCAGCGCATGCGTCGCCGGCCAGAGCGATTCCTCGTCGGTGAGTGCCGGGCTGAATCCCCCGGTTCGCGCCGAGACCGAGAGGAAGAGCGCCGCCGCCCATCGTTCGCGCGTCGTCATCGAACGCATCCGATCCGGGTAATGCTTGACCATCACCTGCTCGCCGAGCCGGATCTCGTAGCGTTTCGTCGATTTCGCGGGGGTCTCCGAGACCCACAGGAGGACGGTTCCGACGAGAATGAGTACGGCCGTCGTCGCGAGCGCGAGCTTCGTGTGCAGCGAACACACGACCTCGCCTCCCCGGCCCCGCCGCCAGGCGAAGGGACGGGTGACCACCTCGCGCAGCACGGGCAGCCCGAGCCCGCCCAGAACGATCAGACCAAGAATCGCCCCGTATACCTGCCGGCATCCGCGGTACGTCACGAAACTGTCGTCTCGCAGGCCGAAGCCGGCGTTGCAGAACGCGCTGACGGCATGAAACACGCTCCAGAACCACCGCCCGCCGTCCGCGGCATCCTGCTCGGTCCACGCCGGGTACAGGACCACGGCACCGATCCCCTCGATTACGAACGTACACGCAATGACCCACGTCAGGGTCCGCGTGATTTCGCCCGCCGTCTCTTCGGGCCACGCGCGAGACGCGCCCCCGGACCGCGTGGCGTCGATCCACCGCCCGGCGAGCATCGCAAAGACGGCCCCCATGCTCAGGACCGCCAGCCCGCCCGCCTGGATCAGGACCAGCAGGATCACCCGCCCCACAAAGGTGAAATCGTGGCCGGTCTGGTAGACCGTCAGGCCGGTGAGGCTCACGGCGCTTGTCGCCGTAAAGAAGCAGTTGAGGGCGTGCGCCCGCCACTGGTACGGCGTCTGGCCCGCCAGCGAGGGATTCGTGGCAACGGGCAGCGTCAGGAGAAACGCCCCCAGGACGATGACAACGATGAAGGACAATGCGATCACCACGCCCGGCCGCGTGCCGCCGGTGGGAAACCCCATGCGGGCACAACACAGCAGCAGTCCGTGACGGGCGGCGCGCGCCGCCGTTTGCAGCAGCACGTAGACGACCACCGCCTGCCGAACGGGGTCACGGTAGGCGTGGAAATCGATGACGACGAGCGTGACCCCTGCCGCGATCACGGCGTAGTCGAGCCAGCCACGGCGAAATGCTTCGTCCGCCTGCGGCCCGACGAGCAGGCTGCCGATCCGCTCCATGACGAACGCCGCGATCAGCACGAGTTCGACAATTTCGACCACGCGAGGCGACAGGAAAGGCGAGCGGAACCCGTACGCGAGAACCAGTGCAACGGCCACCGCGGCGATCAGGACGGCAACGCCGCGCGAGGCGAGGGACGGGAAAAACGCCTTCGGCGGCGGCACGAGCGGCACAGCCGGCGGCTCGGGAAGGCTGTTCTCCGGGGCGGTCACCGACATCGCACATGCCCCTTCATGGGAGCGGGGTCACTTCTTCCCGTAGACCTGCTCAGGGTCGAACAACCGTTCGGCGATGACCTTCCACTGCCCGTCGTCCTGCCGCTGGCGAGAGAAGCAGCTCCTGAAGCCCTCGTGGCACGCGGCGCCGACCTGCCGGACCTTGACGAGCAACGTGTCCCTGTCGCAGTCGATGTAGATGCCGAGCACCTCCTGCACGTGACCGGAGGATTCGCCCTTCATCCAGTATTTCTGCCGCGAGCGCGACCAGAAGTGCGTCCGGCGCGAGCGTATTGTTTCAGCCAAGCTGTCTTTGTTCATGTAGGCCATCATGAGGACATCGCCTGTGTCTGCGTCCTGCACGATCGCCGGAATCAGCCCTGCGGAGTCGTATTTCAGTTCATCAAGCCCTTGCATGGGACGTATGCTACCCGCTGCCGGCCTCCGACGCCAACGCCGCATGGCGGAAACGATCGCCGATCAGAAACGCTCGGCCCGCCAACCCTTCTTCAGCCAGCGGACGTAGCCGGGGTACTCGCTCACGGCGCGGGGAGCGTAGGCGCGGAATGTCGCCGATTCCTGCATCGCATCGCGGAGACGCCCCGCCAGGCGATTCTGCTCATCGGGTGCAGCGGAAGCCCCGGCGGCGATCAGGGCCAGACAGTCGGCGGTGTCCCGCAGGACCGTCAACCGTTCGCCGAAAGCGGCGGGCGTCGCGTTCGCGACGGCGGCCAATCGACGCCCGATGCGCACCCAGTCCGCCTCGGAGGCGTTTCCGTCATACAATGCCGCGTTCCACAGGGCCAGCGCCGCGACCAGATCGCCGGCGGCGTCCTCGTCACCGCAGGTCCAGCGGGCGTATCGCCGCAAGACCTCCGCTTCATCGACCGCGGGATTCCACAGCCAGCACGCATTCAGGAAGTCGCCGGCGGATTTGCTGCCGGCCTCGATGCGATGGCAGAACGCGCCGTGCGCGCCGTTCTCGACGGCCGATCCGGCGGCAGCGCGCCCGTAGTTCAGCATCGGGTTGAGGAAGATGAAGGAGGTCTCGATGTTCGTCGCGAAGATGAACGCCTGCGTTCGAAAGCCACGCTCGGCAGCCGGCCGGAGGAAGGTATTCGGCGTGTCGCCGCAGTCGTCGACGATGTCCGGAAGCGGGCTGTCGGCCGGCCATTGCCGCTTCAGGCGATCGAGCAACTCCCTGCCGTACGGCACCTTGAGCTTCTCCTCCCAGACCCAGATCGGCCACAGCGACACCTGGAACCCGGCGTTCGGGTTCTGCCGGCGGACGACGTGACGGAACTCCTCGACCTGCCGCAGCAGCGGCCCGCAGAGATCGGCGCGACACCGCTCGCACATGCAGCCGCCGGGGTCGTAGAACCACAACTGGAAGCCGTCGGCGCCGCGGAACCGCTCGATGTGGGCATCGTAGACGCGATGCATCAGGGGCCATGCGTCGGGATTGCTCGGACAGACACACGCGAAGCCGTGGTCCACGTACTCGATCTTCGCATGGACCGCCGGGTTCCGCTGCCAGACGACCTTGGGGATGAACGTCGGCGTGAAGAGGCACACCACCTTCATTCCGCGCCGCTGCGCCTGCGGAATCATCCACGCGAGCCGCTCGTGCAGCCGGCGGGAGATGTCCGGCCATGGGGATTCACCGGGCAGCGGGCTGTTCACGTCCATCCAGAGGTAGAGGTAGATCCGGTTGATCCGCGCCGCGAGCAGCGCGTCGAGGTACGGACCCCACTGCCGCTCATCCCACTCGTGCACGGCAATCGGGTGGCACGGCGAGGCGATGTTCAGGTAGATGCCGCGCTCCGACAGGACGGGCGTTTCCGCGTGCATCTCCTCGAGCAGGAAGCCGACCTTTCCGCGGAGACGAAGGAGTCGCGTCGCCAGGTCCGCGATCGCGAACGCGGCGCCGGCGGGGCCCGCCCCCTTCGCGATGACGACGGGGCGGCCGTCGATCAAGGCGGGGCCGATGACGTACGTCTGGTCACGATCGCGGGCGCGACCGAGTTCGCCCTTCAGCGATCGAACCGCTGCCGGCGTCTGCGGGGCGGAGAGGGAGGCATCGTCGATCACGCCGACATGAAGCCTCGCACCGGCAACGCTTCGGGTCGTCGCGTCGGCCGTTTCGGGGAATTCGCGGCCCCGCAGCAGCCGTGCCCGCTCCTGAAGCAAGGCGAGCGCAGCCGCCTCCGCGTTGGACACGGGCCTCCGACACTCGATGATCGCCTCGTCGGCATCGATCCATGTCGCCGCGACGACCGGCGAGGCCGCGACGGCGACCGCAACCAAGATGGCGGACGAACGAAACCTCACCGGACATCGCGCTCCCCGGGCCATGCCCCGCCGTCAGGACAACGGCAGCCGGATCGGCCGCCCCCGCTTCGCCGACAGTTCCGCGGCGAAGCACACCTCCATGGTCTCGGCCGCATCCTCCAGGTCCGGCAGCGGACGGCGGTTGCGGCTGAGGCAGTCGAGGAAGTGCGCGACCTCGCCGTCAAACGGGTGGTGCGACACGTCCGACGAGTCGGGGAGGATCGTCGGCACCGTCGCGAAGCCCGTCTGGCCCTTCAGCATGTCGCCGGCCACGCGGTCGTTCCGGAAGGTGCCTTTCGTGCCGTAGACCTCGACGTTGAACACGTACGGCACGTTCGCATTGCACTCGAGGCAGACGCCGACCTTGCCGATCGTGCCGTCGGCGAACTTGAGCAGCGCCAGCTCCGTGCCGGGGTACTCCAGCTCCTTCGTGCGGCTTGTCGAGTAGGCCGAGACCTCGACGACCCTGCGGCCGACGAGATACCGGATCGCGTCCACCGCATGGCAGCCGCCGACGAGGAAGCTCGTCCCGCCGGTTTTCCGCGTCACGTGCCAGGCCTTCGTGTAGCCCTTGTTGATGATGCCGTGCAGGTAGTCGGTTTCGGCGAAGATGACCCGACCGAGGGAGCCGTCGGCGATGTTCCTGCGGATCATCTGCAGCAAGGGGTTCCACCGCAACACGAAGCCGACAATGGTCCTGACCTTCGCAGCCTTCACGGCCGCCCGCATCGCCCGGAGATCCTTCAGCGACAGACACACGGGTTTTTCGATGATGATGTGCCTGCCGGCCTTCGCCGCGAGGATCGCCTGCCGGGCGTGCAGATGGTGCGGCGTAAAGACGCCAACGATGTCAACCGCCCGGTCCCGCAGTGCCTCGCGCAGGTCGTCGTGCGCGAGACAGTCGATCCCGTGCCGGACGGCGAAGGCCCTTGCGCCCGCCACGGTCCGCCCGACGACGTGCGTGACGCGGACGTCGTCGCGTTTGCGGAAGGCATTCGCGTATGCCCCGGCGACCCAGCCGGGCCCGACGATCGCGACGTTCCAGACCCTCTTCGGCATGACGTTCTCCTTGCGGCCGGGCGTTTTCCGTCGTCGGCGGCGGGCCCGAGCGTGTCTGCCACGGCCGCATCACCGCCGCCGCGGGGCTGCCGCCCCCCCGCGAACGCACCCCTCGTGCCTGCCGTGCGGCCGGTTCGTTTGCCGACCCCGGTGGCGCGGCGTATCATACCCGCCCGTGTTTCGAGTTGCGATCACAAACTACCTGGCACCGCCGGCCCGCATCGAGGAGGAGGCGCTCGCGGGCGTCGCGAGCGTCGAGTGCCTTCAGGCGCACCGCGAGACCGAGTTCGACGACCGGTTCGACGCCGCCGACGGCCTGATCGTCTTCCACGAGATCACGATCACCGCCGCGTCGCTCGAGCGGCTGCGGCGGTGCCGCGTGCTTGTCCGCTGCGGCGTCGGGTTCGACAACGTGGACCTCGCCGCGGCCGCGCGCAAGGGCATCTGCGTTTCCAACACGCCCGACTACGGCGTGGACGAGGTGGCCGACCACGCGATCGGCCTGCTGATCGACTGCTCGCGGAAGATCACGTTCGTCAACCGGCGTCTCCGGGCCTCGCTGCAACCGTGGGGGTACCTGAGCGTGCAGCCGGTGTTCCGCCTGGCCGGGGCCACGCTGGGCATCGTCGGCCTGGGCCGGATCGGGACGGCGACGGCGTTGCGGGCCAGGGGCCTGCGGATGAACGTGGTGGCGTACGACCCGTACATTCCCGACGGCCGCGACAAGGCGCTCGGCGTGCGGATGGCCGAGGAGCTGGATGCGCTCCTGGCCGAGAGCGACGCCGTGTCGCTCCACGTACCGCTGACGGACGAGACGCGCGGCATGATCGGCCGCGAGCAGCTCGCGAAGATGAAGCCGACGGCCGTGCTGGTGAACACGGCCCGGGGCGCGGTCGTGGACACGGACGCCCTGGCCGCCGCGCTCGAGTCCGGGCGGATCGCCGGGGCGGGGATCGACGTGTTCCCGCACGAGCCCCCACCGGACGACGACCGGCTGCTGCGTCTCTGGCGGCGGGAGTCGCCGCCGGCCAACCTCGTGCTGACGCCGCATAGCGCGTTCTATTCCGAGCAGGGCCTCGTCGAGATGCGCACCAAGGCCGCACTGGAGGTCCGTCGCGTCCTCGAGGGCAAGCCGCCGCGAAACTGCGTCAACCGGAAGGAGCTGGAGGCCGCGGGAAGGTGAGGCCACGGCGTGCTCGCCCCACGGACCGTTCATCCTACGCGCCGCGGCTCAGGACGAAGATCGCCTCTTCGGCGCGGATGTTGGGCCAGAACCGGACCGGCTCGCTGCGGCCGGCGATGAGCGGGATGCGCTGGCGCACGCGGATCCCCTGCTCACGGCAGAACACCTCGAAGTCGCGGATCGTGAGGTAGCGGATGTTCGGCGAGTTGTACCAGCGGAAGGGCAGGCTCTCGGTGACCGGGGTTTCGCCCGTCAGCAACATCTGCACGAGGGGCCGCCAGTGCGCGAAGTTCGGGAAGCTGACGATGGCACAGCCGCCGATCCGGAGCATCTCGCGCAGGACGCGGTCGGGACGGCGAAGCGTCTGCATCGTCAGCGACAGAACCACATAGTCGTACGAGTCCGCCGGGAAGCTCGACAACTGGCGCTCGAGGTTGTACTCGATCACGGGAATGCCGCGGTCCACGCACTCGCAGAGCGACTCCTGATCCGCCTCGACGCCCATCCCGCGGACGCCCTTCGTCCGCATCAGCCGGCTGAGCAGCGTGCCGCGTCCGCAGCCGAGGTCGAGGACGGTGCTGCCGTGCGGGATGAGGTCCTCGATCCGGTCGTAGTCCACCCGCTGGCGAGACCAGGCCGTCTGGACGTCGGCCTGCTCGACGTACGGTTCGAGAATCCCGCCGTCCGGGCAGACAGGCCGGCCGCCGGCGCTCGCAAGGAACGCACCGATCAGCCGCCCCAGGACCTTCGGCTCGAGCAGGAAGGCGTCGTGACCGTACGGCGAATCGACGTCGCAGTAGGTGACCTCCTTGTGGTTAACCAGCAGGGCATCGACGATCTGCCGCGACTGCTGCGGCGTGAAGAGCCAGTCGCTGGCGAAGCTGATGACGAGGAACTTCGCCCGGACGTCCCGGAACGCCTCGCTCAGCGGGCCGCGGCGGGCCGCCAGGTCGTAGTAGTCGATCGCCTTGGTGATGTAGAGGTAGCTGTTCGCATCGAACCGCTCGACGAACGCCCGGCCCTGGTGGTCGAGGTACGTCTCGACGCTGAACTCCGGGTCGAAGTCGTAGCTGTAGGTCGCGGCGTTGCGGAGTTCGCGGCCGAACTTCTCGTGCATGCCCTGCTCGGAGAGGTAGGTGATGTGCCCCACCATCCGGGCGATCGCCAGGCCGGCGTCGGGTCCTTCCTCGGCGGTGTACTGCCCGTTGGCAAAGCGGGGATCGGCCAGGATGGCGTTGCGGCCGACGGCGTCGAACGCGATGGACTGGGCGTTGAGCCGCGCGGTTGCGGCGATGGGAATCGCCGCCGTCACGCTCTCCGGATAGCGGACGGCCCACTCGATGACCTGCATGCCGCCCATGGAACCGCCGATGACGGCCAGCAGTTTGCGGATGCCGAGGTGCTCGACGAGGCGTTTCTGCACCTTGACCATGTCCTCGATCGTGATGACGGGGAAGTCGAGCCCCCAGGGCCTGCCCGTCGCCGGGTTGATGCTCGACGGCCCGGTCGTGCCACGGCAGCCGCCCAGAACGTTCGAGCAAATGACGAAGTAGCGGTCGGTGTCGATCCCCTTGCCGGGGCCGACCATGATGTCCCACCAGCCGGGCTTGCGGTCGGCCTCGCTGTGGTAGCCGGCGACGTGAGCGTCGCCGGAGAGGGCGTGGCAGATGAGGACGGCGTTGCTGCGGTCGTCGTTGAGCCGGCCGTACGTTTCGTAGGCGACCTCGATGGGGCCAAGCGTCCGGCCGCACTCCAGCTGGAGCACATCGGGCGGCGTGAAGAGGATCGCCGTCTGCGTCCGGACGATGCCGACCGACGCGCCGGGCGTGCCTTCGACGTTGTTCGCGGCGTCTGCCATGAGGTCCATCAGTATCCGTGCCGGCCGGCCGTGTGCAAGGTACCCACGCCACAGCCGGAGAAAGCCCGCTGAATCCGTCACGCACGCCGCCGGTCTGGGCAGTTCCTTCCGCACGACCGCCGCCGTACCATGATCCGCATGAGACTTCGGAATGCGATTCTCCTCGTCGGGTACATGAGCGTCGCGTGCCCGCCCGCCCCGGGGCAGACGCCGACGAACCGCCGTGACGGCGCCACGTTCGTGGACGACACGAACCTTTTCGCACGGCAACTGGAGAAGCGGGCCGCCGGCACGACCACAAGCTCCGCATCGAGCAAGCCGGCATTCAAGGCGTCGTGGGGCGGAACGCCGCCGCCGTCGTCGCCCAAGGACTTCCGGCAGGTCTGGCACCAGGAGCCGATCTGCCAGGGGCTGACGGGCCACTGCTGGGCGTTTGCGTCAACGTCGTTCTTCGAGTCCGAGATCCACCGCGCGAGCGGGCGCACGATCCGGCTCTCGGAGATGTACACGGTCTACTGGGAGTTTGTGGAGAAGGCGCGGCGGTTCGTCGCCACCCGGGGCCAATCGGCATTCTGCCGGGGCTCGGAGCCCAACGCCACGATCCGGATCTGGAAGCGGTACGGCATCGTACCGGCGTCGGCCTACCGCGGCCTCCCGCCCGGGCGCGAGTTCCATGACGACCGCCGCATGTGCGCGGAGATGCGCGAGCACCTCACGGCGGTGCAGACGCAGTCCGCATGGGACGAGGGGCGCGTCATCGCGGACATCCGGGCCATCCTCGACCGGCACCTCGGCCCGCCGCCCGAAAGCGTGGCGGCCGACGGCGAGACGATGAGCCCCGCGGACTACCTCCGCCGTGTCGTGCGGCTGGACCTCGACGACTACACCACCGTCATGTCGCTGGCGCAGGAGCCATACAACCAGTGGTGCGAATACGACGTGCCCGACAACTGGTGGCACTCGCGCGAATACTACAACGTTTCGCTGGACGACCTCATGCGGGTCGTCCGCGAGGCGGACCGTTCCGGGCGGGGCCTGTGTCTCGGGGGCGACGACACCGAGCCGGGCTTTCTGGGCCGGCAGGGCCTGGCGTTCGTGCCGACGTTCGACCTTCCCGGCATCTTCATCGACGACAACGCGCGACAGTTCCGGTTCACCAACGGCGACACGACCGACGACCACGCCGTCCACCTGATCGGCTTTCCGAAGGGCGAGGGCGACCGCTGGTATCTCATCAAGGATTCGGGCACGCGGGCCCAGAATGGACCACACCCCGGGTACATGTTCTATCACGAGGACTACATCCGCCTGAAGACGCTGACGATCCTCCTGCCGCGGGACGTCGCGGAGAGAGCGCTGCGGCGTTCGCTACGGTGAGCACAACGGTGCGCGAGTACTTGTACCAGGGACTCGCGCCCCTGGCTGCAGACCTGTGCCCCGTTGGGGCGCGGCATCGCCCGTGTCTCCATGCATGGGCCCCGTTGGGGCGGACAGGCGAAGAAGAAAAAGGCCCGGCCGTGACCAATCGACGCAACGCGAAAGCCCCCGCCGTGACGAGTCGCCGCAAGGCCAAAGGCACGGCCATGACAAGTCACCGCAAGGCCAGAGGCACGACCGCGCCGTCTTTGATTCGTTTGGGCTCGACGCGCAGGCCGTCTCCGTCTGCATCAGCGGCCGCGGAGAGGCTTTTCGGCCGCCCTGCATCAGGCAGAAACGCCGCCGCCGCAGACCCCTATGCGCTTGCGCGCGGTTTGCTTACACTGCCGCACGGAACGAACATGGAAACGCCGCGTCTGAAAGGAGTCCGGAACATGCCGTCGAGATGCCGCCGGATTGTGCCGGGGAACGTTGCGGTCGTCGGGATGCTCGTGTTGTCGGCGCCGAAGGCGTGGGCCGAGGCGCCGCGGTTTGTGCAGGACCGGTTTGTCATCAGTTTCTGGGTGGCGCCGCCGGCGGAACACCAGACCGATGCGCGGTACGCCGAGATCGCCGAGGCCGGATTCAACGTCGTGCTCGGCGGGGCATCGGCGGCGCCGGAGGCGGTGAAGAAGCAGCTTGCCCTCTGCGAAAAGCACGGGCTCAAGGCGATCGTCCCGGTACCGGACAGGATCGAGCAGTATGCCGACGGGCCGGCCTGCTGGGGCTACCTGATCCGCGACGAGCCGAGCGCCGGCGACTTCCCCGGCCTGCGCAAGATCGTCGATCGGCTCCGGGCCCTGCGTCCCGGCAAGCTCGCCTACATCAACCTCTTCCCCAACTACGCGAACGCCGCACAACTCGGCACGCCGACATACGACGAACACGTCGCGCGGTTCGTCAAGGAAGTCGATGTGGATGTGCTGAGCATGGACCACTACCCGATGATGCGCCCGGACGCCGACGGCCGCGACCTGTATTGCAGCAATCTGGACGTCATGCGGAAGCACTCGCTCGAGCGGAAGATCCCCTTCTGGAACTTCTTCAACACGATGCCGTTCGGCCCGCACGCCGACCCGACCGAGGCCCAGCTCCGCTGGCAGATCTACACGTCGCTGGCGTACGGGGCCAAGGGCGTGATGTACTTCTGCTACTGGACGCCGCAGGGGGCGGAGTTTCCCAGGGGCGGCGCGATCATCACGGCCGAGGGCCGCCGCACGCGACACTACGACGAGGCGAAGCGGATCAACCACGCCGTACGAAACCTCGGCCCCACGCTGATGAAGCTGACCAGCGCCGGCGTGTACCGCGTGCCGGCCAAGGCCGACCCGGCGAAAGTGCTCGCAGGCACACCCATCAGGGCCCTCTCGGCCGGCGACTACCTCGTCGGCGTCTTTCGACACGCCGATGGACGGCGGGCCGTGCTGCTGAACAACTACGACTTTGCGTACACGGCATGGCCGACCGTCGGGTTCGATGTGGATCGCTCGAGAGTCGTCGAGGTGGACCCCGCCACGGGCCGGGAGGTCGCCGTGCTCGACGACAGCCCGGCGATGGAGGGCCTTCAACTGTCGATCGACGCAGGCGCGGGACGGCTGTTCCTCCTCCCGCCGGCCTGACCCCGGCGTCGCATACCACAACGCCGGAAAGCGAAAAGACGAGAGAGCGAAGACGGCTGACGGGGCGGCGACAGGCGAGACACGGCAAAACCGCCCATCGCTTTCCCCGCTTACGCGAGGCTCCGGGCTCTGACATTGAGACACGGCAAAGAAGCCCTCGCTGAGTTTTTCCGGTATTTCGTTTTTTCGGTTTCGCGGTTGTTGTGCCGATAACACCTGCATGAAGGTTCTGCTGATCGACCCGCCGGCTCGCCGGTTCGTGCGGTGCCAGTATCCAAGTTTCCCGCTGGGGCTGGGTTACGTCGCTTCGGCCCTGATGGCCGACGGGCACGACGTGGAAATCTACGACGCCGAATGGGGCCCGGATTTTGCCGAAGCCATGAAGCCGGTCGAGCACCCGTTGCTCGATATGGCCCTGAACTGGCCACGGTACTTCGAGGCCCTGCAAACACCGACGCACCCCGTCTGGCGCGAGGTCGAGGGGGTCATCCGCGAGCGAAGGCCCGACGTCATCGGGATCACCTGCCGCGTGCTGGACCTCGCGGCGGCGAAGGTCGTCGCGCGAATCGCCCGGTCGATCGACCCGCGGGTACGGATCGTCCTCGGCGGTCCGGCCACGAGCACCTGCGGCGACCTGATCTGGCAAGGCGAGGACATCGACTTCGCCGTACGCGGCGAAGGGGAGGTCACCAGCGTCGAACTGCTCCGCGCGATGGAGCGTCCCGGCACCGATCTGAGCGGAATCGCCGGATTGTCGTTCCGCGGACCGTCCGGCGTGGTCCACAACGCGGCGCGGCCGGTGGTCGAGGACATCAGCACGCTGCCGCACCCGGCGCGGGACCGGCTGCTCTACACCGACCGGCTGCCGCGTCGGAAGGTGGAGTTCATGATGGGTGAGATCGTTTCCTCGCGCGGCTGCCCGTACCGGTGCGCCTTCTGCGCGATCCGCAGCGTCTGGGGCGGCGCCGGCGCGAGGATGCGGGCGCCCGACGACGTCGTCGCGGAGATCCTCGACCAGCGTGACCGGTACGGCGCGCGGTTCATCACGTTCTGGGACGACCTCTTCACGGCCAACCGGCCGCGCACCATCGCCCTGTGCGAGCAACTGATCGCCCGGCAGGCCGGCGTGCGGTGGATGTGCCTCGTGCGGGCGAACACGATCGACGACGAGCTGCTCGCCCTGATGAAGCAGGCCGGCTGCGTCCAGGTGCAGATGGGCGTCGAATCGGGCAGCGACCGGATCCTGCGTGCGATGCGGAAGGGCATCCGCGTCGATCAGGTCCGTCGGGCCGCCGCGATGATCCGCCGCGCGGGGCTGTCCTTCCATGCGTTCCTGCTGATCGGCGTCCCCACGGAGACCCGCGAGGAGATGCAGGCCACGATGCGGCTGATCCCGGAGATCGAACCCGACGTCGTCGAGCTGAGCGTTTTCTCGCCCTACCCCGGCTCGCCGTTCTATGAAGAACTGCGGGCGGCCGGCCGGCTGAACGAACAGGACTGGCTGACGGCCGATTTCCTCAACGTCGGCCGATGCCACACCGGCACGATGTCGGCCGGGGAATACCGCGAGCTGGCGTTGGCGTATCTGAAGGAATGCGACGAACACAACCGCCGCATGGCCCGCCGTGCGCGTTCTGCCGCCCCGCCCGACCGGCCCACGCCGGGCGCTGCGCCGCCGGGCGGCAAGACGCCGCAACTCCTCGCGAGCGCGACCGCGTAAGCTCCCGGGAGGCAGGCGATCGCGCGTATCTCCGCCTTTGCGGCGTTTGAACTTCCACGGCGCCCGGCGATAATCGGGCGCTCGACGGCACGGGCAGCATGAGCGATGCGACACCACAACCCGAACCGACCTCGCGCGAGGAATGGGCGGCGGCCGAACAGGCCCGCCGTACCCGGCACTATGCGCGCCATCACGCCGATCCGCAGACGATCGAACGGTGGCAGCGCCGGCACGGGTTCTACTACGGCCTTCTCCGGCGGCTGTTCCGGTTCCACGTCCCGCCGGGGGCGCGGGTCCTGGACGTCGGCTGCGGCACGGGCGACCTGCTGGCAAGCCTCGAGCCGGCCCGCGGCGTCGGGGTCGATCCATATGAGGACGTCGTCGAGCACGCCGCCCGCAAGCACCCGGACCTCACGTTCATTGCGGCCGAGCCCGAGTCGTTCGAACTGCACGAAACGTTCGACTACGTGGTCCTGTGCAACGCGATCGGCTCGTTTTCCGACGTGCAGCGGACGCTGGAGCGCGTTCGCCGCGTGACCACGACCGAGAGCCGCGTCCTGATCGCCTACTACAACGCCCTGTGGGAGCCGCTGCTGCGGGCGGCGTCGCGGCTGGGGCTTCGCCGGAAGGTCGGCGAGCAGAACTGGCTCAGCCGCTGGGACCTCGAGAACCTGCTGAACATCACCGGCTTCGAGGTGATTCGTCAGGGCACCGAGGCCCTCTGCCCGATCGGCATCCCGCTGCTCGCCGGCCTGTGCAACCGGTTCCTCGTGCGTCTGGCGGGTCTGCGGCACCTGGGCCTCGTGACGTTCGTGGTCGCCCGGCCCGCCGGTCCGCCGCCGAACGCCGAGAACCTGTCCTGCACGGTCCTGATCCCCACGCGGAACGAGCGGGGCAACATCGCCGCCGCCGTCGCCCGCACACCGATGATGGGCTCGCACACCGAGATCATCTTCGTGGACGGCAACAGCACCGACGGCACGCCGGAGGAGATCCAGCGGGTCATCGCCGCCAACCCCGACCGGGATATCCGCTTCATCCCGCAGGGCGACGGCCGCGGCAAGGGCGACGCCGTGCGCAAGGGCTTCGCCGCCGCCAAGTGCGACGTGCTGATGATCCTCGACGCCGATCTGACCGTCCCGCCGGAGGACCTGCCGAAGTTCTTCCGGGCCCTGCAGGAGGGCCGGGGGGAGTTCATCAACGGCACCCGCCTCGTCTACCCGCTCGAGAACCAGGCGATGCGGTTCCTCAACAAACTCGGCAACCGGTTCTTCAGCATCGCCTTCACATGGGTCCTCGGCCAGCGTTTCCGCGACACGCTCTGCGGCACGAAGGTGCTGCGGAAGAAGGACTACGAGCGGATCGCCGCGAACCGCCACTACTTCGGCGATTTCGACCCGTTCGGCGATTTCGACCTGATCTTCGGCGCGTCGAAGGCCGACCTGAAGATCGTCGAAATCCCCGTGCGCTACCGCGCCCGCACGTACGGCACAACGAACATCAGCCGCTTCACGCACGGCTGGCTCCTGCTGCGCATGACGGCGTTCGCGGCGAGGAAGCTGAAGTTCCGTTAGTCCGTCGTTTCGGCGGCGCGCCGGCTTTGTGGCCGGGGGCGCGGCGTCAACGTGACGAAGGTGGGGGTCCGGTGGCCCCGGCGGGAGTAGGTCAGGCTCACGGGCCTGCCGATCGGCGCGGCACCGACGAGCCGCACGAGATGGTCGGCGTCCTCGACGGTGATGCCGTCGAACTCGAGGATGACGTCGCCGGTCGCGAGCCGCGCCCTGTCGGCCGGCGAGCCGGGCTCGATCTGATCGACGGCGGCGCCGCAGGCGGGCAAACCGGCGGGTGTCTGCCGTTGGACCTCGGCCGGCGTCGAGGCGGTCACGCCGAGGTAGCCGTATTCGATCGGCTCACCCCGGAGCAGACGCTCGATGATTGCCTTCGTGCGGGCCTCCATCGGCACGGCGAAGCCGATGCCCTCGTTCCCGCCGGTCCGCGTCGAGATCGCCGTGGTGATGCCGATGACCTCTCCGTCGATGTTCACCAGCGGTCCGCCGCTGTTGCCGGGGTTGACGGCGGCCGACGTCTGGATCAGGTTGCCGTAGTACCGCCGTTCGGTGGGGTCGAGCTGGAGCTTCCGCCCGATCGCGGTGACGATCCCGTGCGACATGACCATGCCGCCGTCGGCGCCAAGGCCGCACGGATTGCCCAGGACGAAGGCCCAGTGCCCCTGCCGCACGCGCGAAAGGTCGCCCAACGGGGCCGGCTCCAGGTCTTCCGCGTCGATCTCGACGATCGCCAGGTCGCTCCGCGGATCGGCGCGGATCGCAACGGCCTCGTGCGACGAGCCGTCGTGCAGGACGACGACGACCTTCTCCGCCTGCTGGACCACGTGCTCGTTGGTGAGGATCATGCCGTCCTCGCGGATGATAACGCCGCTGCCGATCGACGGGATGAGCCGCGTCGGCTGCGTCTGGATGCCGCTGCCGACCTGCTTATCCGGCGACATCCGCACGCGGCGTTCGGCTCGAACGGCGACGACGCTGGGGCGCATGGTGTCGGCAAGGTCCGCGAACGCGGCCTGCAGGGCTTCAAGGTCCGCCTTCGAACTGACGCGCGAGGTGGCCGGCTGTGCGCGGGCGACGGCGGCGACGAGGAAGAGCGATGCCGCGACGGCAATGGCCGCGAACACGAGGGAAGAGTGGAAAAGCGAGAAAGCAAGAAAGTGAGACAGGCGCCGGCGGCGGCGGTGTGCGGCTCGGGCGTATGGCGCGAGTTTCGTCATGCGGCGTCCCTGTGGCGGGCCGTGCAAGAAGGCGGGGAACCTCCTTCGCCGCGAGCACGCGGCTCCGGAGAACCGCGCGCCCTGCTCATCGAATCGCGATCCGCTTGCCTGTCTGGGCGCTCCTGACCTCGGCCAGGGCGATCGCGACGGCGTCGCGGCTCTCGGCGGGCGTGCTCGTCCTGGGCTTCCTGTTGTTCTCGATGCAACCCAGAAAGTACTTGATCTCGGCGAGGTAGCCGTCGTCGGGCCCCATCGGCGGAGTCTCCGGCTGGGCGCCCCACCTGTAAACCGTCAGCGGCTTGCCGGACTTGAGGTCGAAGTCGATCGCGCCCTTTTCGAAGACCGCCGTGAACCCCATGTTGAACGGGTAGCCCGGCGGCATGTCCCAGTAGCCCTCGAGCTGCACGACGAGGTCTTTCTTACCGTAATCCCAGAGCGCGTGCAGGCGGTCGTAGCCTCCGCCGGCGCGTTTGTAGCCCTGGGCCGTGACGGCCTTCGGCTTGCCGAGCATCCACAGGGCGTAGTCCACATCATGCACGTGCAGATCGAGGCTTGCCCCGCCCGAGAGCCGGGGATTGAGGATCCAGCTGTTCCACGAGTAGTCGGGCACGCTCGCCTGCCGTCGCAGGTGCAGGGCCTTGAGCCTGCCGAGGCTTCTGTTGTCGATCATTTCCTTCACGTACACGCACTCCGGCCAGAACCGGATGCACTGGGCGATCATGAACTTGCCTTTGGCCTTTTTCGCGACGGCGAGCATTTCGTCGCACTGGGCGGGGTTCAGGGCCATCGGCTTCTCACTGAGGACGTGCTTGCCGGCCTTCAGCGCGGCAATGGCGATCTCCTTGTGCAGGAACGTCGGGGCGCAGATGTCCACCATGTCCACGCCCGGGTCGGCGATGAGGTCCTTCCACTGCGCGTACTGGCGGATATCGCCCAGCTCCTGCACGCGCCCCTGCGCGTCGGCGATGTTGCCGCCCACCTTCGTCCAGTCGCCCGAACGCCGGTCCGCCTCTTTGTCGCACAGGGCGACAACCTGCGCCCGCCCGCCCAGCTTCTGATACTGGTTAAAGTGGTTTCGTCCGATGAATCCTGCGCCGATCAGACCCACGCGAATCATGGCCTGCTCCCGTTTCAAGAGAACGATCCTCACATCCGACCAACGGGGAGGATTATAGCAAAGGAGGCGCGTGCGTGCAGCAAAGTCCCCGACGCACGAGGGAAGGCGGGCATCCGACCGATACGGCGCGTCGGTTCTCACCCCGTTGCATTTTGCGCCGCCCGATGTCATCATCGAGGTGTGCGTGCCGGGAACACGCGGAGCGCGTGATGATGTTCCTGCAACCGCGACATCTCGACGCAGCGCTCGCCCTGCGGGCCGAACACGGACCGGATGTGGTCACGATCGGCGGCGGGACGGACCTGATCGTTCAGCTCAACCACGGACGGCTGCGGCCGGCCGGATGGCTGGACCTGTCGCAGGTCGCCGATTTCCAGGAAATCGGGAAGCAGGACGGCGAGATCGTCCTGGCCGGCGGCGCGACGTTTGCCCGGATCGCCTGCATGGCAACGGGTTGCCTGGCCGCCGCCGCACGCAGCGTGGGCGGGCCACAGGTCCGCAACCGTGGCACGATCGCCGGGAATCTCGCGACGGCCTCGCCCGCCGGCGATGGCAGCACGGCGCTGCTGGCCCTCGATGCACTGGTGGAACTGGCTCATGCCAGGCGAGGCCGACGGACGCTGCCGATCACCGAGTTCTTCCGCGACTACAAGCAAACGGCCCTGGCGCCGGATGAGCTGATTACGAGCGTGCGGTTTCGCGCGGGTGCGCCCACGGGCTGGTACAAGATCGGCAAGCGCGGGGCGTGCAACATCGCCGTCGTCTGTTGCGCGGTTGCGCAGCCGGCGGACGGGACGTACCGGATCGCGCTCGGCAGCGTCGGGCCGTACCCGATGCGAGCGACACGGGCCGAAACCGTACTCGCCCAGGGCGGGCTGACCGAGGAGACGATCGCGCAGGCGGCGGAGGAAGCGATGCGGGAAGCGCAGCCGATCAGCGATCACCGTGCCTCGGCTGCGTACCGCCGGGCGATGTGCGGCGTGCTGGTGCGGCGACTTCTGACGCAATTGCGGGAGGAGATGGGCGGGCGAGGAAAAGGTGATGAGCCAGAGGATGGTAACCCTCGCCCCGGCCCTCTCCCTGGAAGGGAGAGGGGGTAATGATGGATGTGCTGCGATTCACATTGAATGGCGCCGAGACCTGCGTCGAGGTCGAGGCTGACGAGACGCTGCTCGCGGTGCTGCGCGACCGGCTCCAATTGACCGGCACCAAAGGGGCCTGTCTCGAGGGCGAGTGCGGCTCTTGCACCGTGTTGCTCGACGGACGGCCGATCAACAGCTGCCTGACGCTGGCGATGTCGGTGCAGGGACGCCGTGTGACGACGATCGAGGGCATCGCCGACGGGCAGGCGATGTCGGCCCTCCAGCGGGCGTTCGTCGAGACCGGGGCGGCGCAGTGCGGCTACTGCACGCCGGGGCTGATCCTTGCGGCGTACGCCCTGCTCCAGCAGACGAAGCGGCCGACCGACGAGGCCCTGCTCACGGCGCTTGAGGGCAACATCTGCCGTTGCACCGGCTACAAGTCGATCGTCGATGCGGTCCGGCTCGCCGCCCGCGAGGTGACGCCATGAGCACCGTCTCCCCGCCGTCCGAGGCCCCGCCGGTCCGCCCGCTCGACGTCCCGCCGAGCCAGACGCCCTTCCCGGAACGCACCACCGGTCCGGTCGGCAAATCGCTCGATCGCATCGACGGACCGGAGAAGGCACTGGGCACGGCGCTCTACGGCGCCGACCTGCTCGCCCGCGAGGCCGACCTCTTCGCCCGCGTCGTCCGATCCGAACACGCCCACGCCGAGATCCTCGAAATTGATCCGACGGCGGCCCTGGTGGTGCCCGGGGTCCTCGGCGTCTACACACACAAGGACGTTCCCGGGACGAACCGGCACGGGCTGATCCTTCGCGATCACCCGGTGCTGATCGACCACAAGGCGCTCTATCGCGGGGATGCGATTGCGATCGTCGTCGCCGAGACGGAACGGGTGCTCGGCGACGCCTGCGCGGCCGTCAAGGTGCGGTACAAGCCGCTGCCGGTCATCGGCACGATCGACGCGGCCCTGGCCCCCGGCGCCCCCCTGCTCCACCCGAGCGGCAACGTCATGGGCGGCAAGCGGATCCGCAAGGGCGACGCCGACGCCGCGCTCGCCGGCAGCGATGTCATCGTCGAGGACACGTTCCAGACGCAGACGGTCGATCATGCGTTCCTCGACCTCGAGGCCGGCGTCGCCCGCTGGGACGGGCAAACGCTCACGATCCGCGCCAGCGGCCAGTGGGTCCACGAAGAACGGCGGCTCACCGCGTTGGCGCTGGGGCTGCCGGTCGAATGCGTCCGCATCATCCAGCCCGCCACGGGCGGAGCCTTCGGCGGGCGCGAGGACATCAGCATCCAGATCCACCTGGGCCTTGCCGCGCTGAAGCACCCGAACCAGACCGTGGCAATGCGCTACTCCCGCGAAGAGTCGATGCGGGCCCGCCACAAGCGCCACGCGATGCGGATCCACTACACGCTCGGCGCGACGAGCGACGGCACGCTGACGGCGGCGAAGGTCGTCGTCTACAGCGACGAGGGCGCGTACGCCTCGACGGGCCCCGCCGTGCTGCGGAAGGCCGCCAGCCACGCGACGGGGCCGTACCGGGTGCCGAACGTCCACGTGGACGTGTACGGCGTACACACGAACAACAACCCGACGGGCGCCATGCGCGGCTTCGGCAGTGCGCAGATGGCCATCGCCTACGAAGGCATGATCGACCGGCTCGCCGCGCGGCTGGGCATGGACCGCGTCGAGGTGCGGCGGAAGAATCTGATCGGCCCGGGCGACGAAGTGACGACGGGGCAGCGGATCCCCGAGCCCACGGCGCGAGCGTGCATGGAGGCGGCACTGCAGCGGTTTCGGGAACAGACGCCGGCGGCGCTGCTCCCCCCCCACCTGAAGCGCGGATGGGGGTTGAGCGTCATCTGCTTCGGCCTCGGCTACGGGGACGGCTTTCCGGACGCCTCGCGGGCGCGGGTGCGGCTGGCCGACGACGGCTTCGTCGAGGTCTACACCGGCGGCGTCGAGTACGGCCAGGGCCTGCTGACCGTGATGTCGCAGATCGCGGCCGAGGAACTCGGCGTGCCGCTCTCGCGGACGCGGATCATCTGGGCCGACACGCAGCGGACGAACGAGTCGGGCTCGTCGTCCGCCTCGCGCCAGACGTTCTTCACGGGCAACGCCGTCAAGCTCGCCGCGAGCGAGCTTCGCGAACAGATCCTCGACGTCGCGGGCGCGTTCCTCCGCATTCATCCGCACGAGATCGAACTGCGCGACGGCGTCGCCCGCGGCCGGCAGGACCCGAACCGGCACGTGGCGCTGAGCGACCTCGCGGCCGCCGGCCGGCAACGCGGCTACGGGCTGGAAGCGACCGGCCTGTTCAAACCACGGACCGTCTGCGAGCAGTTCGACACGGGGCAGAGCCCGCGATCGTTCATCACGTACCTTTTCGGGGCGCACATCACCCAGGTGCTCGTGGACACCGAGACCGGCGAGGTCCGCGTCGAGCGGCACATCGCCTGCCACGACGTCGGCCGGGCGATCAATCCGACGCTCGTCGAGGGCCAGATCGCCGGCGGCGCGGCGCAGGGGATCGGCATGGCGATCATGGAAGAGGTCGTGATGCACGAGGGGCGAATGCTCAACCCCGGGTTCACCGACTACATCCTGCCGACGATCCGCGACGTGCCGCCGGTCGAGTGCGTCATCCTTGAACACGACGATCCCGCCGGCCCGTTCGGCGCGCACGGCGTGGGCGAGCCGCCACTGATCGGCGCGACGCCGGCGGTGCTCAGCGCCATCGCCGACGCAATCGGCCGGTTCCCCCGCCAGACACCGTGCACGCCGGAGCGGCTGTGGAGACTGATGAGCGGAGGGTAGGAGCCCCCGGTCTGTCCGGGAAGCGGGTTGTTGCGGCCCGTCAGACCGGCGCGCCGGCGGGGACCTCGCCGCGGATAAACATCTGCAGCGTCGCCATGAGCTTCCTTCGATCGATGGGCTTGACGAGGTACTCGTCGCACCCGGCATTGATGCACTTGCCGCGGTCGGCGGCCATGGCGTGCGCCGTCAGGGCGATGACCGGCCCCGCGTAGCCCTTCTCGCGAAGCATCGTGGTGGCCTGGTAGCCGTCCATGATGGGCATCTGCATGTCCATGAGGATGATGTCGAAGGGCCGGCCGGCGTCCCGCGCGGCGAGAGCGCTCTCGACGGCCCGCTGTCCGTTGTCGACGATCTCGACCTCCGCTCCGGCCTTGCGGAGCAGGAACGAGATCAGCCGCTGATTGTCGGGCCCGTCCTCCGCCAGGAGCACGCGGCACGCCAGCCGGTCCTGCACCGGGGGCGCCGGCTTCACCGGCTCCGTGACCACGAGCGTCTCGGACATCGGGTTCTCGATCATGCGGACGCCGTCCAGCGGGCCCGTGGCGACCGTCGCGCGGAACCGGGTGCCGACACCCGGCTGGCTTTCCGCCACGATCACGTCGCCGCCGAGCATCTGGCCCAATCGCTTGCTGATGGCGAGCCCGAGCCCCGTGCCGCCGAACTTCCGGGCCATCGACGTGTCGGCCTGCGTGAAGGGCCGGAAGAGTTCCTGCGTCTGTTCGGGCGTCATCCCGATGCCCGTGTCGATGACGTCGAACTGCATTCGCGGCGGATCGCCCGGCACGAACTGGGCGATCAGGCGGACGCTGCCGGCCTCCGTGAACTTGATCGCGTTGCCGAGCAGGTTGATGAGGATCTGGCGCAGCCGCGTCGGGTCGGTGTGGATCGTCTCGGGGATGGCCCCGACGTATTCCACGCCGAATGCGAGGCCGCGTGCCTCGGTCCGCACCTTCACGAGGGAGGCGACCTCGGCGATGATCCGGCACGGTGAGCACGCGGTCTCCTCCATGACCATCTTGCCGGCCTCGATCTTCGAGATGTCCAGGATGTCGTTGATGATCGTCAGCAGGTGCTCGCCGTTTCGCCGCACGGTCTGCACGTGGTCCACCCGATCGCTGGGCGAGAGGTTCGGGTCGAGCAGGAGATCCGTGTAGCCCAGGATCGCCGTCATCGGCGTGCGGATCTCGTGGCTCATGTTGGCGAGGAACTCGCTCTTCGCCTGGCTGGCCGCTTCGGCCGCCGTCTTCGCCTCCTCCAGCGCCCGGTTGATGCCCTCCAGTTCCTGCCCCTGCGCCTGCAACTGCTCCTTCTGCGCCTCGAGTTCCATGTTCGCCGCCCGCACCGACGCGGCATACTCCCGAAGCTGCTGCTCCGCACGCTTCAGGTCCGTGATATTCACGAAGCTCTCGAGCAGATACGTCCGGCCGCCACGCAGCACCGGCGCCACGCTCTTGAGGACGGGAATCTGCTTCCCGTGCGACGTGGTGACGAAGCACTCCGTCGCCTCGAGATGCATATGCTCGTTCGACACCGCGCATTCGTCGAGATCGGCCGGACAGATGCAGCCCGCGCACGCCAAACCGATGGTGTCTTCCTTTCGTCGTGCCAGCATCTGCAGCGCGAACGCGTTCGCGTCCACAATGGTTCGCGAGTCCGGGTCGATGACGACGATCCCCGCATGTACCGAGTCGAACACCGACCGGGCGTACGCCTCGCTTTCCGCGAGCGCCGCCGTACGCTCCGAAACCTGCGCCTCCAGGTTCTCCGTATACCCCTGGAGCGAGTGCGCCATGTGATTGAAGACCTTCGCCAGAATCCCGATCTCCCCCACCGCCTGTTCGCGGGCCCGTTTTGTGAAATCGCCGTCTGCGATCGCCGTCGCCGTGTGTACGAGGTCGAGCACCGGCGTCAGGAGCTGCCGCATCATCAGCACCGTGGCCCCGATGCCCACCACGACCACGATGACGGCGATGACCGCGCCCGACATCATCCCCGCCATCAGCTCTTCGTGAACCTGCTTCAGGCTGTACGTCAGCGCGATGTAGCCGATGGGCGCGCCGGCACCGCCGCGTGCCGGCCGCGTCGTAGCCGCGCCCTCGTCCGGGGCGATGCCGAGGTCAAGGTCGTCCGTCTCGGGCCAGATCGGCGCGACCACGAGCAGCTGCGAGGCCGTCTGCTCCACCCTCGCCGCGTCGCGGTCCACTTTGCCACCGAGCGGCCTGGCGTAGTCCAGGGTCGCCTCCTGGGCAAACCGCGGATCCCGCCGGAGGCTCGACAGCACCCTTCCCCGGGTATCGATCAGTTCCGCGACCTGCACCGCCTGATCGCTCTCCGCCGCCTGAAGGACATGCGCCATCGCCTTGGCGTCATTAAGAAGGATCGCAGGCTCGGCGCTGTAACCTATTGATTTGCAATAGGTTTGCGCATGGCTCCGCACGCGACTTACGGAGCCTTGATAGTCCCGCCAGAGCAGTGCCGCCCCCAACAGGCTAACCGTGCCGAGGATCAGCAACACGCAGAAGGCAATAGCCCGGGCCTGGAGGCCCCACGGGTTCGTTTGCTGCATCGGATCCGTCCCGCGTGAGCAGGTATTACCCTATCCCACGCCCCATGGCATCGGGCAGACTGAGGGATGGCGCGGCCCATCCCTGTAGACTGTCCCGGCTATCCATCGGTATCTTCGACCCTCCAATTGTGTTGTTTGCCCTGCTTCAAGGGTTTGCAAACGGCGGCCGCTGACGGACAATCGTCAGAACGCATTGCAAGCCCATGCATCGATCGTAGAAGCCTTTTTTCTGGACTAAAACAACAACGGAACAGGCAGGATGTGCCGATAATAGCGGCAGTGGCCGGATCGAACGGGGAAACCACCGGCCATGGAGCTACGGCAACACGGCGCGGCCTTTCAGCTACTGCTGATTGGGTTGAATGGCTCTCAATCGTATGACCCAACCCGTGCGGGGATTCGTCCCCGTTGGCATTGCGTTCCTCGTGCTTGGGGCCACATCGGCAGCCCAAGCGGCACCGTCCGCCAAGCCCGGCGCGACTGTGGGCATTCTCTTCACACCCTACAAGACCTATCGCGATGCGGCATCCGAAATGCAGTCGGTTCTGACGGCGGACGGTTATCGGTGCGTGCTCGCCGAGTTGCCTGCGGACAGCGAGCGGTCGAGTGAGGAGGGCCCACCTGCAACGCGTGGGCCGGCCACAGCGAGCGTACCGGGATCCTCGGTTCCCGCCGTGCGGTTGGCCTCCGCAACAGAGGCCGCCCTGCGGACGATCACCGATGCGAAGCCCGCCGTCGTTGTCGCGTGCGGGGCCACGGCCACATCCCTGGCGTTGAGCGTAATCCCCAAGGTGCCGGTCGTCTTCTGCCTGGTCCCCAACGCCCTGGACATGCCTTTTCTGGAAGCGGACAGTCCGGACCGTTCCCGCGTCGTCGGCGTGACGACCGATGTTTCGCCCGCGGACCAGGTGACGTGGATGGCACGCCTGTGTCCCAATGCGCGGAACATCGGGGTGTTGTGCAGCGAGCGCTCCCGGCGTACGGCCGAGGCCCTTCGGGCGGCGGCGCAGCAGCGGAGCATCGCGGTACAGATCATCGAAGCGAACAAGGACGAGTTTCCGAAGGCCGTGGAGGCGCTCAACAGCAAGGGCTGCACAGGCATGCTCATGCTGCCCGACGCCGCCATCTACAACTCGGCCAACGTGCAGCGGTTGCTCCTCTGGGGCATCCGGCAGCAGAAGCCGGTGTTTGCGTTTTCGGCGAACATCGTGAAGGCCGGCGCCTTCGCGGGGCAGTACGCCGACACCGAGGCACTCGGGAAGCAAACGATCGAACTCGTTCGCAAGGTACTGAAGGGAACAGACGCCTCGACGGCGCGGCCGGAGTACCCGCGGCAGGTACAAACGGCGATCAACGAGCGTACGGCCGAGATGATCGGAGTGTCGATCAGCAGTGACGTCCTTGCCGGCGTGTCGCAGCGCTATGGGAAGGCTCAATAGCAGGGTCGGCAATGTCCACGACGTTCCATGCGCAGTCCCGTCAAACGCTTCGCGTTCGGGCGAGGTTGTGGCTGCTGGCGGCGGCCTGGCTCGCCTGCGGCGGGTCGGCGTCGCCCGGGGCGGAGCCGGCTCCGGCCTCACAGCCATCGGGCCAGGCGACGCAAGCGTGGCGAAGGACGGAGGTCGAAGACATCAGCTTGTTCGAGCTTGACGTGCCCACGGTCGTGACGGCTTCGCGACGGCGGCAGGCTGCAGCAGACCTTCCGTATGCCGTCAGCGTAATCACGGCCGAAGACATCCGGCATTCCGGGGCGCGATCCGTGCCGGACGCGCTTCGACTGGCACCGGGCGTGGACGTTGCCGAACTCGCCTACGGCACCTACGCGGTCTCACCGCGGGGGTTCCATGCGTACTCGGCCAATGAAGTACTGGTGCTGGTTGACAGCCGGCAGATCTTCGACTCGGTCTACGGGGGCACGCTGTGGGGCAACTGGCCGTTCCAGCTGGAGGACATCGAACGGATCGAGGTGGTCCGCGGGCCGGGCGGGGTGACCTGGGGGGCGAACACGCTCAACGGAGTGATCAACATCATCACGAAGGATCCGAAGGATCAGACGAGCCTGACGAGCACCGGCCAGGGCGGGACACAGGGCACGCACAAGGAACACCTGGGCTACGCATATTCGGACGGCCCGCTCCGCCTTCGTGTTTCGGGCGAGTACGAGGCCAGCGACGGGTTTCGCGAGGGCGGCTCGATCCTGGGCACACTCGAGGACGATTACAAGGCGGGGCGGATGGGCGTGCATGCGATCTACGACGCCGGCCCCAAGGACACCCTGACGCTGTCGGTGGGAAGCGGACTGGTCGATGGCGCCGAGCCTCCTTCGCCGCTGGCCACGATCGGATCGAGGCAGAATCCCGGGTCGCAGGCGAACTTCTTCCTCGGCAAGTGGGAACACCGGTTTGCCGACGACAACCGGCTCAATCTGACCGGCTACGTCAACGACTTCCAGCATTGCCCCGGCATCGCGGCCGCCGACTACCGGTACCAGCAGTTCGCCCTCCAGCTCAACCACACGTTCAAGCCGGCCGAGAACCACACGTTCACATGGGGCTTCGACAGCCGATTCGACATCCTCGATGCGTCGTACGCCGATCCCTCCATGCTCGCGAAGAACTTCGTCAGCACAGGCACCCTGGGTCTTTACGTGCAGGATGAGTGGCAGTTCGCGCCACGGTGGGCGCTGAACCTGGGCAGCCGGATCGACTACGAATTCTACGGCGGTTTCGCGCCCAGCGCGCGGGCGGCGCTCTCGCACCAGCTGCCCGACAACGCCTTCGTATACGGCGCGGTATCGCGCGCGTTCTCGATGCCGCCGGCGGGGCTGCGGCTCCTGGAGATCCCGGAGGTTTTCGGGCTGGCCTACGGCAAGGGCAGCCGCGACATGGACGCGGAGACGGTGATCACCTACGAGGTGGGCTACCGGAAGCGGTTCTTCGACCGCGTGGAGACGAACCTCTGCGTGTACTGGAACGAGTACGACGCCCTGATCACGGCCAGTCCGAAGCCCGGGCCGCCGGGCCTCGTCCAGGCAAATTACGACAACCGCGGGGAGGCCTCCACGTACGGGGTGGAGCTTGACGCGAAGTACGCCGTTTCGAAGGAGCTTACCCTGCTGGGACACTACACCTGCCAGCAGCTCCGATGGGACGCGGCGGTTCCGTACAACGACCGGCTTGCCGTCACACCTCCCAAGCACAAGTTCATGCTCGGCGCACGGTACGACCCGCTTCCGGATCTGCACCTCTCGTCCCACCTGTACTACGTGGATGCGGTCGAGGCGCCGAATGCGGCGAACCCGCTGGTGCCGCACCACATCGCACGGTACTTGCGACTCGACCTTCGCGCGGAGTACGAGTTCTGGAAGAAGCAGGCCTCTGTGGCCGTGGGCGTTCGAAACCTGCTGGACGCGAACCATTACGAAGGCGGCGCGCTCGCGGTGAACAGCGCGGAGGTGCCGCGGATGGTGTATGCGGAAGTGAGGTTTGCCTTCAAGTGAGATCGGTCCCGCGACGTGGCGAAGGCGTTCTCGGCCCTCTTGCGCTTCTGGCGATCTGCGGGGCGGCGGCCGTCGCACAGGACGGCTCGACCGTCTCGTCGCATGCGGTCGCCACGCGGCCCACGGCGAAGACGAGCCTGGAAGACATTGAGCTGCTCGACCTGGAGGTGCCCACGGTCGTCACCGCCGCCCGTCACGAGCAGAAAATCACGTCGGTGCCGTACGCGATGAGCGTGATCACCGCCGACGACATCCGCCAGGCGGGCGCGCGGTCCATCCCGGACGCACTTCGGCTCGCGCCCGGCGTGGACGTGGCGCAGCTCACATACGGCAACTGGGCCGTGTCGCCCCGCGGGTTTCAGGGGCTCTACACGAACAAGACGCTCGTGTTGATGGACGGCCGGCCGATCTACGACCCGCTCTACGCCGGGACCGCCTGGGGCAACTGGCCCTTCCAGCTCGAGGACGTCGCCCGCATCGAGGTGATCCGCGGACCGGGCGGCGTCACCTGGGGCGCGAACGCCGTCAACGGCGTCATCAACATCATCACCAAGGACCCGAAGGACCAGCAGGGCCTGACCGTGACGGGCGGCGGCGGCTCCCGCGGGACGAACCGCGAGCACGCCGGCTACGGGTTTAACGACGGCAAGCTGCGGCTGCGGGCCTCGGGCGAGTACGAAGGCAGCGACGGTTTCACGGTCGACCGCCCCGGCATCCTCGGCCCCCTGGACGACCATTACAAAGCGGGCCGCGCGGGCGTACACGCGATCTACGAGGCGAGCCCGAAGGACACGCTCACGCTCTCGATCGGCAGCGCCCTGATCGACGGCAACTACCCCGTGCCGCGCCTCCTCATTCTCGACGGGCACCGCGACTCGGCGCAAACCAACTACGTCCTGGCCAGGTGGAACCACCGCATCGAAAAAGACAACGCGATCGATCTGAGCTTCTACTTCAACGACAGCTACGATGCCGCCCGCGTCGCCTGGAGCGAATACCGATACCAGCAGCTCGGACTCCAGATGGCGCACACGTTCAAGCCCGCCGACGACCATACCTTCAGCTGGGGCATCGACACCCGATGGGACCTGGTGAACGCCAGCCTCGCGGACCCGTTCCTCCTGAGCAGGGATTACGTCCGCAGCGGGGCGATCGGACTCTATGCGCAGGACGACTGGCGTTTCGCCCCGCGGTGGGCCCTGAACCTCGGCGGCCGCATCGACTACGACTTCTACGGCGGTTTTCAGCCGAGCGCGCGGGCGGCACTGGCCTACGAGCTGAGCGACGCCTCGCTCGTCTACGCCGCCGTCTCCCGGGCGTTCCAGATGGCACCGTGCGGAAGACGGTTCATCGACTTTCCGCTGCTCGGACCGGCCTTCCGGGCGACGGAACCGCAGGACGTTGGCGCGGAACAACTCGTGGCGTACGAACTGGGCTACCGCGGACGCTTCTCCAACCGCCTGGAGGTTAACGCCAACGTTTTCTGGCACGACTACCGGGAGGTCGCCACGGCGGGCTTCCGGCCGGGGCCCCCGGGCCTCTTCCAGAGCCGCGGCGACAACAACTACCAGACGGGCCTGTACGGGATCGAACTCGACGCCCGCTACGCGGTGACGAAGTCGCTGACCCTGCTCGGCAACTACACCTTCGAACACCTGGATTCGCCCGGGCCGATCGTCCACAGCGACCGCATGAGCCCGCCGCGGCACAAGTTCATGCTCGGCACGCGCTACAGCCCGCTGGATGACCTGCATCTGTCGGCGAACCTGTATTACGTGGACAAGGCGCAGGGCGGCACGGCATCGAACCCGATCGCCAAACCCTGGTATCCCTCCTACTTCCGGCTCGACCTTCGGGCCGAATACGAGTTCTGGAAGAAGCAGGCGGCCGTCGCCGTCGGCGTGTCGAACCTGTTGGATCCGGTCCATCCGGAGAGCGGCTCGACGGCCATGGATTCGGGCGAGGTGCCCCGGATGATCTACGCGGAGCTTCGGGTGACGTTGAAGTAATGCGAAGGATCGCGACCATGGTGGCAATCGCGGGCTCCCTGCTCGGAAGCGGCGTGCCGGCCGTCGGTTCGGCGGCACAGGGGCCGTCGAGCCGGGCGGTCACGGCCCCGACGGACGACATCGCGCTGCTCGAACTCGAAGTGCCGACGGTCCTGGGCATCACGCGTACCGAGCAGAAGCTGGAGGCGGTGCCGGCGGCCGTCAGCGTGGTGACGGCGGACGACATCCGCTGGGCGGGCGCCAGGTCCATCGGCGATGCCCTGCGCCTGGTGCCGGGCATGGACGTAACGGAACTGAGCTACGCCAATTTCGGCGCGTCGCCGCGCGGTTTCCAGGGGCTTTTCAGCGACCAGGTGCTCGTGCTCGTCGATGGGCGGCAGATTTTCGACGCCATGTTCAACGGGACATTCTGGGGCCAGTGGCCGTTCCAGCTCGAGGACATCGAGCGGATCGAGGTGATCCGTGGGCCGGGCGGCGTCAGCTGGGGCCCGAACACGCTCAACGGCGTAATCAACATCGTCACGAAGGACCCGCGAGACCAGCGGGGCCTGACCGTGACCGGCGGGGGCGGCTCACGCGGGACTAACAAGGAGCACCTGGGCTATGGCTTTTCCGACGGGAAGCTGCGGCTTCGCGTGTCGGGCGAGTACGAGGGCAGCGACGGATTCCGCGAAGGCGGCTTCTGGCTGCGGAAGCTGGACGACGACTACAAGGCCGGCCGGATGGGAATCCATGCGATTTACGAGGCATCGCCCGAGGACACGCTGCTCCTCTCGGCGGGCAGCGGGATCACCGATGGCGGCATACCCCCAAGCCCGATGTGCATATTCGACAAGGCGAAGAACCCGGGCTCCCAGGCGGAGTTCGTGCTCGGGAAGTGGACGCATCGGACCGATTCGGTCACCCGCCACGAGATCACGGGGTACGTCAACGATTTCTGGCTGTGCGCGGGCGCCGCCGCGATCGAATACCGCTACCAGCAGTTCGCGCTGCAGTACAGCGCGGTCCTGGAGCGAGGCAACGGCCATACGATTTCCTGGGGCCTCGATTCGCGGGCCGACCGGACCGACGGGCGCCTCGCCGATCCGTTCGTCCTCGACAAGAACGTCGTCGGATCGGGGCTGCTCGGCCTCTACCTCCAGGACGAGTGGCGGTTTGCGCCGCAATGGAGCCTGCACGTCGGCGGAAGGATGGACTACGAATTCTACGGCGGCTTCCAGCCCAGCGGGCGCGTCGCGCTCAGCCGGGAGATCCTCGAGAACCACTTCGTCTACGCCGCCGCCGCGCGGGCCTACCAGATGCTCCCCGCCGGGCTTCGCTTCGTGGATCTCCCCGTCGTCGGCGGACTCGTGCGGACGACGTGCGACCGTGACGTGGGCGCGCAAACGCTCGTTGCGTACGAGGCCGGCTATCGCGGCCGCTTCCTGCACGGGCTGCAGACCGACGCAAATGTGTTCTGGCACGAGTACGCGGACCAGGTGACGGTCTCGCCGGAGCCTGGGCCGCCGGGCGTGCTCCAGAAACGCCTGGCCCGTCATGGCGACGGGTCGCTCTACGGCTTCGAGCTGGAAGCCCGATACCCCGTCACGCCGCGCCTGGTGCTCGTCGGGAACTACACGTTCCAGTACCTCGACTGGCGCGGCGACGTACCGTTCACGGACCAGGAACTGCTGACGCCGCCCCGGCACAAGTTCATGCTCGGGGCCAGGTACTCGGTGACGGACGACCTGCGTCTCTCGGCCCATGCGTATTACGTGGATGCCGTTCGGGCGCCGAATCCGATGAACCCGTTCGGCTCGCTCGGGATCGATCCGTACATCCGCCTGGATCTTCGCGCGGAATACGAATTCTGGAAGAAGCAGGCCTCCGTCGCGGTCGGCGTCCGCAACCTGCTCGATCCGGACCACTACGAGGGGGCCTGCAGCTTTCTGAACACGGCGGCGGTCCCGCGGATGGTGTACGCGGAAATGCGGGTGACGATCAAATGACCACGAGCACGGCATGCACCTGGATCGGCGGCCTTACGGCCCTTCTTCTGCTGCTGGGGCCGTCGGCGGCCCGTGCGGCGACGACGCAGCCCGCAAGCCCGTCGCCGGTCCCGGCTCACGAATCGGAAAGTGACATCGAACTGCTCGAGATGGAGGTGCCGGTCGTCGTGACGGCATCGCGTCGCGAGCAGAGGGTGACGGACGTTCCCGCGGCGATGAGCGTCATCACCGCCGACGACATCCGGCGGTCGGGGGCGCGGTCGGTGGCGGATGCGTTGCGTCTCATGCCGGGAGTCGATGTCGCGGACCTGGCTTCCGGGGCGTACGCGATCTCGCCCCGCGGAATCCAGGGGCTTCTCAGCAACAACGTGCTCGTGCTGGTGGACGGCCGCCAGATCTTCGACTCGGTCTTCGGCGGCACGCTGTGGGGCAGTTGGCCGTTTCAACTGGAAGACATCGAGCGGATCGAGGTGATTCGCAGCCCGGGCGGCGTGACGTGGGGCGCGAACACGCCCAACGGCGTCATCAATATCATCACGAAGGACCCCGCGGACCAGAAAGGGCTGACGTTCACCGGAGGGGGCGGCTCGCGCGGATCGCAGAAGGAGCACCTCGGTTACGGTTTCTCGGACAACAAGCTGCGGCTTCGCGTGTCCGGCGAATACGAGGGAAACGACGGATTCGTCAAGGGCGGTTCGTGGCTGCGGCAGATGGAGGACGACTACAAGGCGGGGCGCATGGGCGTTTACGCCACCTACGATGCCGGGCCGAAAGACAAGCTGACCTTCTCGGGAGGCAGCGCGTTGCTGGACGGCGGCTATCCGCCACCGCCCTGGGCCGGCATCGGAGCGGGACACAACTCCGGGTCGCAGGCCAACTTCCTGCTGGGAAAGTGGATCCATGCGATCGCCGACGACAACCGGGTGACCATCACCGGGTTTGTGAACGACTTCGGAATCAGCAACGGCGTGTCGGCCATGGAGTACCGCTATCAACAGCTTGCGTTGCAGATTGGCCAGACATTCAAGCCCGCCGAGGCTCACACGGTCACGTGGGGAATCGACAGTCGCACCGATCTGGTTGATACGAGCTATGCCGACCCGTTCATGCTGAAGGAAGACTTTCTGAGTACGGCGATCATCGGCCTGTACGCGCAGGACGAGTGGCGGTTCGCGCCGCGGTGGGTGCTCAACGCAGGCGCACGGATCGATTACGAGTTCTACACCGGCTTCCAGCCAAGCGCGCGGGTTGCGCTGTCGCACGAGCTGGCCGACAAGTCATTCGTCTACGGCGCTGTGTCGCGGGCGTTCCAGGTGCCTTCGGTGGGCACGCACTTCGCGAACATCCCCATGCTGAACGGGCTGGCCCGGACAACCAGCAACAGGGACCTGCAGGCGGCAACCGTACTGAACTATGAGCTGGGCTGGCGCAGGACGTTCTTCGATCGGCTCAACATTGATGCCAATCTCTTCTGGAACGACTACCGCGATCTCGGAGCCTTCGTTCCGAAACCCGGGCCGCCGGGCCTGGTCCGCCTCAATTTCGACAACGTGGCCTCCTCGTCGATCTACGGTGCCGAACTCGACGCCAAGTGCGCGATCACGAAGGAACTGACCCTCCTCGGCCACTACACGTACGAGCAGCTTGGCTGGAATGCACCAGTGCCTCCCACGATGAAAGATATGTTCACGCTTCCGAAGCACAAATTCATGCTCGGAGCGCGTTATGACCCGATCGAGGATCTGCATCTGTCGGCGCACCTGTACTACGTGGACGCCGTTCGCTCCCCGAACCCGACGAACCCGTTTGTGCCGCTGCACCTTTCGCAGTACTTCCGGCTCGACCTCCGGGCCGAGTATGAGTTCTGGAAGAAACAGGCGTCCGTAGCCATCGGCGTACGCAACCTGCTGGATCCCAGCCACGGCGAGGGCGCGACGGTCTTCCTGAACAACGCTGAAGTTCCACGCATGGTGTACGCCGAGTTGAGCGTGACGATCAAATGAGTGCGCGTCCGGCCATACGCGGAAGAACAGCCGCCCACGCGCTCGCCGTCGTGGTGCTGACCCTGCTCGCAGGGTCCGGCGCAGCAGCCGAGCCGAACCGCGCGCCGGAGACCCAGCCGCACGACCGGTGGCTCGCGGACGCGTCGGCCGCCGACGACATCGCCCTGCTCGACCTCGAGGTGCCGATCGTCCTGACGGCGGCCACGCGGCGCGAGCAGCGTGTCGAGAACATCCCCCAGGCCGTCAGCGTCATCACGGCCGACGACATCCGCTGGGCCGGCGCCCGCTCGGTGCCGGATGCGCTGCGCCTCGTGCCCGGCGTGGACGTCGCCGACATGAGCTACGCCAACTCGCCCGCCGGCATCCGGGGCTTCAACGGCTTCGCCGCCCGCGAGATGGTCGTGCTCATGGACGGCCGGCAGCTCTACGATTCGCTCACCGGCGGCATGCTCTGGGGCACCTGGCCGATCCAGCTGGAGGACATCGAGCGGATCGAGGTCGTCCGCGGCCCCGGCGGCGTCACGTGGGGCGCCAACGCCGTCAACGGCCTGATCAACATCGTCACGAAGGACCCGGGCGACCAGAAGGGCCTCACCACCGTCGGCGGCGGCGGCACGCAGGGCACGTTCAAGGAGCACCTGGGCTACGGCTTCGCCGACGACAAGCTGCGTCTGCGCATCTCCGGCGAGTATGAGGCAAGCGACGGCTTCCCGAACGGCGGTTCGCTCCTCCGGCGGCTCGACGACGACTACAAGGCCGGCCGTTCGGCCCTCCACGCCGTCTACGACGCGGGACTGAAGGACCGGTTCACGCTTTCGGCCGGCAACGCGGTCACGGACGGCGGCTTCCCCACGACGCCGATGGCCGGCTTCGGCGCCAGCCAGAACCCCGGCTCCGAGGTGTCGTTCGTCCTCGGCCGGTGGGACCACGAGGTCCGCGAGAACAACTCGTTCCAGCTGACCGCCTACGTCAACGAGGCCGGCGCCTGCATCGGCATGAAGCAGGCCGACTATCGCTACCAGCAGATCGCCGTGCAGTTCGGCCACACGTTCCGGCCCGCCGACAATCACACGCTGACCTGGGGCGTCGATACCCGCACCGACCTCGTCGAGGCGGGGAACGCCGACCCGATCCTGCTGTCGAAGGACTACGTGAGCACGGCAATCCTGGGAGCCTACGTGCAGGACGACTGGCGGTTTGCGCCGAAGTGGCTGTGGTCGCTGGGCGGGCGGCTCGACTACGAGTTCTACGGGGGCTTTCAGCCCAGCGCGCGGACGTCGCTCTCCTACGACCTCTCCCGGGACTCGATGGTTTACGGCGCGATCTCTCGCGCGTTCCAGATCACCCCGGCGGCCACGCGGTTTCTCCGTCTGCCGTCGATGAACGGCCTCTCGTACACGACGGGCGACCCGAACGTGCGGCCCGAGACGGTCATGGCCTACGAGGCCGGCTACCGGGGCCGGTTCTTCGACCGCCTGCAGGCGAACGCCAACGTCTTCTGGCAGGAGTACGACGACGTCGCCGTCCTGCGGCTCGAGCCCGGACCGCCCGGCCTGATGCAGTTCCGAACCCCGAACGGCTGGGCCCTCTCGCTCTACGGGGTGGAACTCGACGCGAAGTACAGCGTGAACCGTTCGCTCGACCTGCTCGGTCACTACACCTTCCAATACATGGACACGCACGGCTCGACATCGCTGCTGCGGGCAACCGAGCTTCGCAAACCGCCCGAACACAAGTTCATGGTTGGTGTCCGGTACAGCCCGATCGAACCGTTGCGTCTTTCGGCGCACCTGTACTACGTCGATGCGTCCCAGGCCCGCACGCCCGCCAACCCGTTCGCCTGGCGGCACGCGGATCCGTACTTCCGGCTGGATCTTCGCGCCGAGTACGAGTTCTGGAAGAAGCAGGCCTCCGTCGCGGTCGGCGTCCGCAACCTCCTGGATCCGAGCCACTACGAGGCCGGTACGCTGTTTCTGAACGAGGCCGAGGTCCCGCGGATGGTCTACGCCGAGCTTCGGCTGACGATCCGATGAGGAAAGCGAGAACGAGATGATTCTTCGATGCTTCGGACTGCTGCTCGTCTGCGTCGTGCCGACCGCCGGGCCGGCCATGGCGGATCCGGCCGGGCCCGCGGACGGGGCGTCCGTTCCCCCGGCGGCGACGCGACCGACGAAGGAAGAGACCACGGAGGACATCCAGCTCCTGGACCTCGAGATTCCCACGGTCATCACGGCGTCGCGCCGGGAACAGAGCATTACGACCGTACCGTACGCCGTCAGCGTCATCACGGCGGAGGACATCCGGCGTTCGGGCGCGCGAACGGTACCCGACGCCCTGCGTCAGGCGGCGGGCGTGGACGTCGCGGACCTCACCTACGCGAACTCGGCCGCGTCGCCGCGCGGCTTCGAGGGCGTCCTGAGCCGGACGGTTCTCGTCCTGGTGGACGGTCGCCAGATCTACGACTCCGTCTTCGGCGGCACGGCGTGGGGCAGCTGGCCCTTCCAGTTGGAGGACATCGAGCGGATCGAGGTGATCCGCGGCCCCGGCGGCGTCACGTGGGGCTCCAACGCGGTCAACGGCGTGATCAACATCATCACCAGGGACCCGAAGGACCAGGCGGGGCTGACGTTCACCGGCGGCGGCGGCTCACGGGGAATGAACAAGGAACATCTCGGCTACGGTTTCGCGGACAGGAAGCTTCGCCTGCGCGTATCGGGCGAGTACGAGTCCAGCGACGGTTTTCCCAAGGGCGGCTCATGGCTCCGCACGCTCGAAGATGACTACAAGATCGGCCGTATGGGGGTGTACGCCATCTACGACGCCGGCCCCAGGGACACGCTGACTCTCTCCGGCGGCAGCGGCCTGCTGGACGGGGGCTATCCCTCCCCGCCGACGATCGGGCTGGGGATGTCGCAGAACAGCGGGTCGCAGGCCAATTACCTTCTCGGCAAGTGGGAGCACAGGATCGCCGACGACAACCGGCTCAGCGTCACCGGCTACGTCAACGACTTCTGGTTCCGCCCGCTCGGGAAGGCGTCGGAGTACCGCTACGAGCAGCTCGCGTTTCAGGTGGGCCATACGTTCAAGCCGACCGAAGGGCACACGCTGACCTGGGGGATCGACAGCCGGACGGACATCGTCGACGCGTCGTCGGCCAACCCCTTCCTGCTGTCACGGGACTACGCGAGCACGGCCATCATCGGGGCGTACGTTCAGGATGAATGGCGATTCGCGCCGCGGTGGGCGCTGAATCTGGGCGCACGCCTCGACTACGAGTTCTACGGGGGGTTTCAGCCCAATGCGAGGGCTGCGCTCTCGCGTGAGATCGCCGACAACCACTTCGTCTATGGAGCGGTGTCCCGCGCGTTCCAGATGTCGCCGCTGGGGCTGCGTTTCCTGACGTTCCCGCTCTTGAACGGCCTGGGCTATGCCGTAGGCCGAGAGGACATCGACGCGGAGAACCTGATCGCCTATGAGGTGGGCTACCGGGGTACGTTCTTCGACCGCCTGAACGTAAACGCCAACGTGTACTGGCACGACTACGACGACCTGACCACGGTGAGCCCGCAACTCGGACCGCCGGGCCTCCTGCACTGGAAGTACGGGAACCGCGCGAATGCGGCGACGTACGGCGTCGAACTGGAAGGCCGCTACGCCGTGACGAAGCAACTCATGCTGCTGGGCAATTACACCTATCAGCAGCTCAACTGGGACGGCGAAAACCCCTACACGGACAAGGACCTCATCACGCCGCCGAGACACAAGTTCATGGTTGGGACGCGATACGATCCGCTGACCGACCTGCACCTGTCGGCGAACCTGTACTTCGTCGATGCGGTGAAATCGCCGGATCCGGACATCCCCCTGCTGACGCGAAGCGTTCCCTCGTACTTCCGGCTCGACCTGCGAGCCGAGTACGCGTTCTGGAAGGAGCAGGCATCGGTGGCGGTCGGCGTCCGCAACCTGCTCGATCCGTCGCACCCGGAAGGCACTACGATATTTCTCAACCGTGCGGAGGTGCCCCGCATGGTGTACGCGGAGTTTCGTCTGACGATTCGTTAGGAAGTGTCAGATGTTGCATTTGGCATGGAATAACCTGATTCGCCATTCCCGATTCCCGGAACGCCGGCGTGCGAACGGCCCGCCGTCAGGCTCAGGCCGCAGACGGCGGCTCATCTGGCTGCTCGCGGCGAGCCTCCTCGGCCTGGCCGCAGCCGGGCCGCGCGCCGCGATGGCGCAGGCCCCGCCGGGCACCGTGGGCATTCTGGTGACGCCGTACAAGAGCTACCGCGATGCCGCCGTCGCCGTCGAGGCCGCGCTCACGCAGAAGGGCATCCGTTGCGTCACGGTGGAATTGCCGGAAGGGCCCGAGAAGACGGCCGGCGACGCGAGCGCGTCGGACACCGCCGGAGGCCCTATCGCCACCGCGCCGGCCGCGAATTCGCGCCTCGCCGAAGCGACCCGCGCCGCCGTCAAGCGGCTCTCCGACGCCAGGCCATCGGTCATCGTCGCCTCCGGCGCGGTCGCCGCCTCGCTTGCGCTGGAGAGCATTCCCGGCACACCGGTTCTCTTCTGCACCGTCGCCAACGTCGTGGATGCGTCCTTCATGGCTCCCGACAGCCCCCATCGGGCGCGCGTCGCGGGCATCACAACAGACGTGGCGCCCCGCGAGCAGGTCGATTGGATCGTCAAACTCTGCCCCGATGTCCGCAACGTGGGTGTTTTGCACAGCAGCCGGACGCGGCGCACCGCAGAGGCGTTGCGTGTCGCGGCGGGCAGTCGCGGGCTGATCGTCTCGGTGATCGAGGCCAACAAGGACGAGTTTCCCAAGGCCATCGAGGCCCTCAACGACAAGGCGTGTGACGCCGTCGTCATGCTCCCGGACGCCGCCGTCTACAACACCGCCAACGTCCAGCGTCTCCTGCTCTGGGGCGTGCGGCAGAAGAAGGCGGTCTGGGCCTTCTCCGCCAATGTCGTGAAGGCCGGCGCCCTGGCCGGGCTCGCCGCCGACACCCAGTCGCTCGGGCCCCAGATGGCCGAACTGGTCCAGCGCGTGCTCCGGGGCGCCAAGGCGCAGGACATCGGCCTGGTCTATCCCCGGGCCGTGCAGGCATCGATCAACGAACGGACCGCCGACATGATCGGCGTGTCCGTCGAATCGCCGATTCTGGACTCGATGGCGTTTCGCTACGGAAAGGAACGCTGACCCACAGGGAGGCTGGAATCCGCCCGATGCCCGGAATCATTCGATCCCATCTGGCACATGCGGCCTTCCGATCCGTGCGGGTCCGAGGAAGGTTCCTGCGTTTCCTGTCGGCCGTCGCGATGTGCGGCCTGTTCGCGGTTCCGGCCGCGGGGCAGGCAACGCCGGCCGCCGCAACGGCGCCGGCCTCACGTCCCGCCGAAGCCGGATCCGACGTCTTCACCCTGGACGCGGCCGACATCGATGACATCAAGCTCCTCAACCTGGAAGTGCCGACGATCATCACCGGCACGCGCCACCGCCAGACCATCGCGACGGCCCCGTATGCCGTCAGCGTCATCACGGCGAAGGACATCCGCGAATCCGGCGCCCGGTCGGTGCCCGACGCCCTCCGCCAGGTACCCGGCGTGGACGTGGCCGACATTTCGTACAAGGTCTCCGCCGTCTCGCCGCGCGGCATGACCCGGTATCTCAGCAACCATGTGCTCGTGCTCGTGGACGGCCGCCAGATCTACGACTCCATGTTCGGCGGCACGGAGTGGATCGCCTGGCCGTTCCAACTCGAGGACATCGAGCGGATCGAGGTCATCCGCGGCACCGGGGGCGTGACGTGGGGCACGAACGCCGTCAACGGCATCATCAACATCGTCACCAGGGATCCGATCGACCAGCTCGGCCTCACCACGAAAGCGGGCGGCGGCTCGCGCGGCACCGCCTACGAACACGGCGGCTATGCCTTCGCCGACGAGAAACTCCGCCTGCGCATATCCGAGGATTTCGAACGGAGCGACGGGTACCACAAGGGGGGCTCGTTGCTGTTTCCGCAGGATGACGAGAACACCTCGGTGCGATCCGGCGTCCACGCGATCTATGAGGCCGGGCCGCGCGACCGGCTGATGATCTCGGGCGGAAGCGGCGTGGGGGTCGGCGGCCTGAGCCCAAGCCCGTTCTCCGGATACCGCAGCATGCGCGATTCGGGCACCCAGGCCGAGTTCCTGATGGGCAAGTGGACGCACGACGTCGCCCAGGACAACTCCTTCGAGGTGACCGGGTACTTCAACGATCTCTGGTTCTCGCAGGGGATCGACAACTCGGACTTCCGCTACCAGCAGTTCGCCCTGCAGTTCAGCCACACGCTGAAACCCGCAGAGAATCACACACTGACGTGGGGCATCGACACGCGGGCCGACCGGCTCGACGTCAGCGGCTCGGATCCCTACATGACGACACGCGACTATGCCGGCACGGGGCTGATCGGCCTGTATGCGCAGGACGACTGGCGTTTCGCCCCGCGGTGGGCCCTGAACCTGGGCGCGCGGCTGGACTACGAGTTCTACGGCGGCTTCCAGCCGAGCGGCCGGGCGGCGATCTCGTACGAGCCGGCGCGGGACGCGCTCGTCTATGCCGCCGTCGCGCGGGCGTTCGTGTGGCCCGCCGTGGGCGATCGCTTCCAGAACGAGCCTCTGCTGCGGAACCTCGGGCGGCTCACCAGCCATGTGGACATGGGGCCGACCACCGCGATGACGTACGAACTCGGCTACCGGGCCAAGCACTTCGGCCGGCTCGAGACCAGCGTGGACCTCTACTGGAACGAGTACGACAACTGGGCCTCGGCCGCAATACGGCCGGGGCCGCCCGGACTGTTCCGTCTTGACTACGACGCGCGCGTGCCGGCGTCGGCGTACGGCGTGGAACTCGGCGCCCGGTATCCCGTCGCGAAGAACCTCACGCTGCTCGGGAACTACACGTTCGAGCGTCTGAACTGGCGCGGGGCGGCCCACCCGTCGCTGGAGTCCGACATCAACACGCCCCCGAAGCACAAGTTCATGCTCGGCACACGGTACAGCCCCCGCAGCGACCTGCACTTGTCCGCCCATCTGTACTATGTGGACGCTTTCGAGGCGCCGAACTCCGGCATGCCGTTCTTCCCGCGGCAGGTCCCGACACACTTCCGGCTCGACCTGCGCGCCGAGTACGAGTTCTGGAAGAAGCAGGCGTCGGTGGCGGTCGGCGTGCGCAACCTGCTGGATGCGAACCACTACGAGGGCGGGACGCTCTTTCTCAACGACGCACAGGTTCCCCGCATGATCTACGCAGAAATAAGGTTCACGATCAAATGAACACTGTCGCGACCATGCGGGGCTCACTGTGGCGGGCGGCGGCACTCGTCGCCGTCCTTGCAGCGGCGATGGCGGCGCAGCCCCCGCCCGCCGCTTCCCAGGCGCCGACCTCGCGCCCGGCCGAAGCCGGGGCCGGGGCCGATCTCTTCAGCCCGGACGCGGCCGGCATGGACGACATCAAGCTGCTGAATCTCGAAGTGCCGACGATCATCACCGGCACGCGCCACCGCCAGACCATCGCGACGGCCCCGTATGCCGTCAGCGTCATCACGGCGAAGGACATCCGCGAATCCGGCGCCCGGTCGGTGCCCGACGCCTTGCGGCTCGTGCCGGGCATGGACGTGGCCGAGCTGCTCTATGGCGTCTCGGCCGTGTCGCCGCGCGGCGGGCACCGCTATCTGAACAACCACCTGCTCGTGCTGGTCGATGGGCGGGAGTTCTATGACAGCATGTTCGGCGGAACGCAGTGGGTCGCCTGGCCGTTCCAGCTCGAGGACATCGAGCGGATCGAGGTGATCCGCGGCACGGGCGGCATCACGTGGGGCACGAACGCCACGAACGGCGTCGTCAACATCGTGACGAAAGACCCGGCGGACCAGCGCGGGTTGACGGTCACGGGCGGCGGCGGCTCGCGCGGCGTGCACAAGGAGCACATGGGCTACGGCTTCGCGGACGAGAAGCTGCGGTTACGAGTCTCGGGCGAGTACGAAGGGAGCGACGGCTTCGCGAAGGGCGGCTCGCGGCTCTTTCCGTTGCAGGACGACTACAAGGAAGGCCGCATGGCCCTCCACGCCATCTACGACGCCGGGCCCCAGGACACCCTGACCTTCTCCGGCGGCAGCGGCCTGCTGGACGGCGGTTTCTCGCGTACTCCGCTGCACGGATTCGGCAACCGGCACAACGCGGGCACCCAGGCGAACTACTTTCTGGGTCGCTGGGACCACGTCGTCAGCGAGACCGAGTCCTTCAACGTCCTCGGCTATCTGAATGATTTTGCGTTCAATCAGGGCGCGAAGATGAGCGACTACCGCTTTCAGCAGTTCGCCCTGCAGTTCAGCCATACGCTGAAGCCCGTGCCGGACCACACGCTGACGTGGGGCCTCGACACCCGCGCGACCTGCTGGACGGGTCCACGGCCGACCCCTATATCCTCACCAAGAACTTCGCCAGCACGGGGACGTTCGGCCTGTACGCCGAGGACGCTTGGCGGTTCGCCCCGGGATGGATGCTCAGCCTTGTCGCCCGACTCGACTACGAGTTCTACAACGGCTTCCAGCCCGGCGGCCGGGCCGCGCTGTCCTACGAGCTGGCGCGGAATTCGGTCCTCTACGCCGCCGTCGCTCACGGATTCGACACGCCGGCGCCGGGGGACCGCTTCCAGCAGGAACCTCTGCTGCGGGGCCTGGTTCACATGACGAGCCACGAGGACATGCGGGCAACGACGATGATGGCGTATGAACTCGGCTACCGCGGAAAGTTCCTGAACGACCGCCTCGAGACGACCGCGGACGTGTACTGGGACGAGTACAGCAACATGCTGGCCTCGGCGTTCCGGCCGGGGCCACCGGGTTTGCTCCGGTTCGATCTGGATACCCGTTCGGACTACTCGCTCTACGGCGTCGAGGCGAGCGCGAAGTACAAGCTGACGAAGCAGCTCACGCTGCTCGGGAACTACACGTTCGAGATGATGGATTGGCGCGGGGCCATGGGCCCGTGCGTGGAGCAGGACTTCGTCACGCCGCCGAAACACAAGTTCATGCTCGGGGCGCGGTACGACCCGATTCCCGACCTCCACCTTTCCACGCAGGTGTACTACGTGGACGCGGTCACGGCGCCGAACTCGACCATACCGCTCCTGCCCCGCCGCATTCCGCGCTACTTCCGGCTGGATCTGCGCGCGGAATACGAGTTCTGGAAGAAGCAGGCCTCGGTGGCGGTCGGCGTGCGGAACCTGCTCGACCCGAGCCATCCCGAGGGCGGAACCCAGTTTCTCAACAACGCCGAGGTCCCACGGATGATCTATGCCGAAATGAGGTTTACGATCAAATGAGGGGCATTACGACAATCCGCAACTCGCTGTGGCCGGCTGTGGCGACGGCTGCCGCACTCGCCGTGGCGGTGGCGGCACAGCCCCCGCCCGTAACGTCATCGGCACCGACCTCGCGTCCCGCCGAACTCGGGCTGGATGTCCTCGCACCGGACGCGGCCGGCATGGATGACATCAAGCTGCTGAATCTCGAGGTGCCGACGATCATCACCGGCGCACGCCACCGCCAGACCATCGCCACGGCGCCGTACGCCGTCAGCGTCATCACGGCGAAGGACATCCGCGAATCCGGCGCCCGGTCGATCCCGGACGCCCTGCGTCTCGTACCCGGCGTTGATGTCGCCGAACTCCTGTACAACGCCGTCGCCGTGTCGCCGCGCGGCTTGAACCGGTTCCTCAGCAGCCACGTCCTGGTGCTCGTGGACGGTCGTCAGATCTACGACTCCATGTTCGGGGGGACGGAGTGGGGCATCTGGCCGTTCCAGCTCGAGGACATCGAACGGATCGAGGTGATCCGCGGCACCGGCGGCGTCACCTGGGGCACAAACGCGATCAACGGCGTGATCAACGTGGTTACCAGGGACCCGGTGGACCAGAAGGGCCTGACGTTCACGGGCGGCGGCGGCTCGCGCGGCGCGACGAAGGAGCACCTCGGCTACGGCTATGCCGACGAGAAACTGCGCCTCCGCGTGTCCGGCGAGTACGAGTCGAGCGACGGATTCGCCCGCGGCGGCTCGCGGCTGTGGCCTCTGCGCGACGACCTCAAGGCCGGGCGGACGGGCGTCCACGCGATCTACGACGCGGGCCCGCAGGACACGCTCACCTTCTCCGGCGGCAGCGGCGTTCAGGACGGCGGGTTTTCCCGCGCGCCGCTGAACGGCTTCCGTACCGATCGAAATCCCGGCACCCAGGCGAACTACCTCATGGGGCAGTGGAGTCACCTGGTCGAGCAGGACAACGCCTTCCACGTCGTCGGTTACTTCAACGACCTGTGGCTCACGACGGGCTGCGGCGTGGCCGACTTTCGATATCAGCAGTTCGCCCTCCAGTTCAGTCACACGCTCAAGCCCGCCCCCGACCACACCCTCACCTGGGGCATCGACACCCGCGCCGACCTGGTGGACGGCTCGTACGCCGACCCGTCCATCATGACGCGGAACTTCGTCAGCACGGGCATCTTCGGGCTCTACGTGCAGGACGAGTGGCGATTCGCCCCGCGGTGGGCCCTGAACCTCGGCGCCCGGCTCGACTACGAGTTCTACAACGGCTTCCAGCCCAGCGGCCGCGCCGCCCTCTCATACGAACTCGCCAAGGACTCGCTCGTGTACGCGGCCGTGTCCGATGCCTTCATGATGCCCGCCGTGGGCGACCGATTCCAGGACGAGGCCGCGGCCAACGGCCTGATCCACCTCGTCAGCCATCGCGATCTGGAGTCCACCACCGCGATCGTCTACGAGCTGGGCCACCGCGGCCGGTACTTCGACAAGCTCGAAACGAACCTCGACCTCTACTGGAACGAGTACCGCGACTGGTGCACGATCGCCATGAAGCCGGGACCGCCGGGCCTGCTCCGCATGGACTACGACAACCGCGCCGCCCTCTCGACCTACGGCGTGGAACTCGGGGCGAAGTACCGGCCGCTGAAGAACCTGACGCTGCTCGGCAACTACACGATGGAGCAGTTGAACTGGCGCGGCGACATGAGCCCGGCCGTCGAGGGAGACATCAACACGCCGCCGCGGCACAAGTTCATGCTCGGTGCCCGCTACAGCCCCATCCCCGACCTGCACCTGTCGTCACACCTTTACTTCGTGGACGACGTCACCGCCCCGAACCCGACGATCGCCCTGTTCCCGCGCCACATCCCGCACTATTTCCGCCTGGACCTCCGGGCCGAGTACGAGTTCTGGAAGAAGCAGGCATCCGTCGCCGTCGGCGTCCGCAACCTGCTCGATCCGTCGCACCGCGAGGGCGGTACGCTCCTGCTCAACGACGCCGAGGTCCCCCGCATGATCTACGCCGAGCTGCGCCTGACGATCCGGTAGAGGCCACATGCACGCCGCAAGCCCCGGCGGCTGCAGGCACGGCTCCGGGGGCGTGCCCGCGGCGCGGGGCGATACCGTCACGTTCCGCGGACTTCCACGGACGTCGGCGGCGTCCCCACGCACCGCTCAAAGAAGCGGAGCAGTCTCGGCCGGGCGACGTCGGCCAGGTCGTCCAGAGCCGCGTAGTGACCCGCACCGTCGATCATCCACAGCTCCTTCGGCTCGCCAGCGGCGGCATACAGCTCCCCGGCCATGCGCGGATCGACGATGTCGTCCTCGCGGCCGTGCAGGATCAGCAGCGGTCGCGGCGAGACCCGCGAAACGAAGTCGATCGGATCGCATCCGTCGCTCATCAGCAGCCGCGGCACGACGCCCGCGACTGGAAACAGCAGCGGGTTGCGGCGGAGGTGCCACGCGGCGATCTTCCGATAGCCGCTGAACGCCCCCTCGACGGCAAGGCCCGCCACATCGGCCCGCTCGGCGACCACAACGATCGCCACGGCCCCGCCCAGCGACTGGCCGAGGACGACCAGACGTGCCGGGTCGAGGTCGCCGCGGCTCCGCACGCACTCGACGGCGGCGTGGCCGTCGAGGATGAGGCCCCGGCGCGACGGCCGCCCCTGCGACCGGCCGTAGCCGCGGTAGTCGAAGCAGAACAGGTTCCACCCGGCCGCCGGCAGCCATGCGACATGCGCGAAGTGGCCGGTGATGTTGCCCGCGTTGCCGTGGAAGTGGACGACGGTGCCGTGCGCCCTCGAAACCGTGGCCGGAAAGAACAGCCCGTCCAGCGTCAGCCCGTCGCGCGTCGGAAAGCGGACGGCCCCCCCCTTCAGACCGAAGTCCGCGGGCGACGCATACACGTCGCGTGTCGGGTGATAGAAGAAGCCGTCGCAGTCGAACATGGTCACGTCGTGTAGTCGGCGTTGATCGCGACGTACTCGCGCGAGAGGTCGCACGTCAGCACGCGATCGTCGCACCGGCCGGCGGCGAGGTCCACCGCGATCGACACGTGCGGCGCCTTCATCAGCCGCGACACCTTCGCCAGCGACACGTCGCGGACCGGCTCGCCGCGGCGGAAGACGCACACCGGGCCGATGTGTACCCGGACGCGCCGCTCCTCAAACCGCGCGGTCGTCGTGCCGAGAGCCTGGACGATGCGGCCCCAGTTCGGGTCGCCGCCGTGGATCGCCGTCTTGACGAGCGGGCTGACGGCAATCGTGCGTGCGACGTGGTGCGCGTCGGCCGGCGTCTTCGCACCGCGGACGGCCACCTCGACGACCCGCGTCGCCCCCTCGCCGTCGGCCGCGATCTGGTACGCCAGCGACGCCGCCACCTCGAAGAGCGCGGCGGCGAACGACCTGCCCGCCGCGGACATCGCCGAGCGGATCGCCGCGTTGCCCGCCAGGCCGCTGGCGAGCAGCACGACCGTGTCACTGGTGGACTGGCACTCGTCCACGGTCACGCGATTGAACGTCCACTCGACCGCCGGGCGCAGCAGCTGCCGCAGCACCGACGGCGGCACGTTTGCATCGGTCGTGAGGTAGGCGAGCATCGTCGCCATGTTCGGGGCGATCATGCCGCTGCCCTTGCAGCAGCCGGCGATTGTGGCCCGGGCGCGTCCCAGCCGGAACCGCGTGCACGCCTGCTTCGGCCGCAAGTCGGTCGTCATGATCGCCCGGGCAAACGCCGTGCCGGCCCGGGCGCTCGTCGAAAGCGCGCCGGCCGCCTGGATGATGCCGGCCGCCAGCTTGTCCATCGGCAGAAACCGCCCGATTACGCCCGTGCTGGACGGCAGCACGTGCTCTGGCCGCACCCCAAGCCGTCCGGCCACGAGCCGGCACAATTCGCGAGCATCGCGGATGCCGCGGGCGCCCGTGGCCACATTCGAACAGCCGCTGTTCACGACCACGGCCTGAAGCCGACCGCCGCGAACGTGTTCGCGCCCGACAATGATCGGCGCCCCGCAGAAACGGTTCGACGTAAACATGGCCGCCGCCGAACAGGGACGTGCGGCCACGAGCAGCCCGACATCGAGCGCGCCGTCGGCCTTGATGCCGGCCGCGGCAACGCCGCACGAAAAGCCTTTCGGCGCAGTAATTGTCTTATTGAGCATGTGTGCAGGTTCCCACCGGAGTTCTATCGTCCGCCCGGGTCACCGCGCATCGTAGCCCGCCATGATTCGTCATGCAACCGGGCAACAGGCGCATGGCCGTATGTGCGAAAGCGGTCAGGAACCCTTGCCGGACAGGCAGAACACCGTGCTCATGGGAAGTGGACGCCCTGACGCGTTCAGCCCAGGGCAAGAAAGGTTCCTGCCCCCCTCCTGCGCGCAGGAACGGCCATGCACCCACGGACAACAGCCGGAATGCGTCGGAACCACGGTTGCCCGTCGCTCGGGGACGGCACCGGCGTCCGATTGTCTCACAGTTGCCGTCCCCAACACAGATCGGGGAATACCGCACGGCCCGGCCGTTCATGCACCGTGCCCTGCCTGTCCGCCGAGGGAATACGGCGACCGGCTTCAGCCTGGGGGGCATAGCGGCGGATTGTTGGGGCCATTGAAACAGCGCTGGTAGATGAGCAGGTCGGCGAGGTCGATATCCTCGTCGTGGTCAAGGTCGGCCATTTCGCAATCCGGTGCCTGGGGCAATTCGTTGGGCCCGCTGAAGCACCCTTGAAAAAAGGTAAAATCCGCGAGGTCAACGTCGCCGTCGCTGTCGAAATCGGCTGGAACCTCGTCGTCCGATTCGGTCGCGACGACGTCTTTGCCCACATGGCCCGGGGCGCTGCACCGGATCGTCGCCTGGCCGTTCAGCCGATCGGAGTCGTGCGCGGCGGCCAGCGTGACGGTTTGCCACACGTCCCAGTTCGCCGCCTTGAATTGGAGACTGGCGCCGGACTGCACGCTGATGTCCGGGTCGCCCGAAATCCGGGCGGTTGTCACGATCACCGTGCCTTGCGGGGCGCCGCTCAGTTTCACCCCGAACGCGGCCGTGCCGCGTTCGGGCACGGTGAGGACATCCACGCTCGTCACCACGGCGGGGCCGGTCACAATCTCGACGTTCCGAAGGGCGATCACCGAGACGTTGCCCGAGGTGGAATAGGCGATGGTCTCGATGGCGTGGGGGCCGACCGCCAGCGTGTCCGTGGTGAAGGTGTAGGGCTCGCTGTCTTCATCGAAGGCACCGTCGCTCGCGGATGCAGGGATCCAGTCGCCCCCGTCCACGCGGTACAGGACGCTGGAGATCCTGTTGATGGTCACGTCGGCGCGGGTGGGAGAGTCATAGGGCACGTCCACGGCCGAACCGGTGAACGTAAGCCGGCGCTGTACGGTCGGCGACGGATACGCGTTCAGCGTGTTGCTGACGACGTTGTCGATGGTGTCGGGCTTGCCGTCGCCGTCGCTGTCCCGCCAGCCGATCTGGTCGCTCGTGTACGGACATACAGCGTCTTGGATGCGGCGCATCACGCACGGCACGCTGGCCGGGTTGCCGTTCTCGCAGTTGCCGTTGTAAACGCCGAGGTAACCGTAGTAGCCGAAGTCGCAGCAGGCGTAGCCGGGGTCGCAGTACTCGTCGCCGGCGAGGAAGGTGTGTCCGGTCTCGTGACGGATGACCTCGTGCATGCGCGAGATGCCGTAGCCGTCGTTGTCATAACACATCACCGAGTAGGGGCCGCCCAGCCAGGCCCAGGCGAAGTACTGCCCGTCGGCGAACTTGCCGTCGGGGTCGTTGAGGCTGTCGGCGACGATGATGGCGAAGCACCAGTCCGTGTGGAAGGTATTGCGCAGGCTGTTGACGTAGGCACGACCGCGGGTGAACGCATCGCCGCTGGTGTAGCCCATGTTGGCGAAGATGTCGCCGACCCAGATGCTCTCGTCGCTCCAGCCGCTGCGGTTGATCGGTTCGTACTGGGTCGGAACGCCGAACCGCTGGTCGTAGTAGAAGGTCAGGTTGGCCGTGGCGCCGCCCTTCGTCGCCCACCAGTTCATGCCCGCGACGATCGCGTTGAAGACCTGGGTCTGTCGCTCGGGGCTCCAGTTCTCGGTTCCGCCGTCGGACTCGGGCAGAATGACGCCAACGGCGATCCTGCCGACCATGAACTCGCTCGTCTGGACGGTCGTCGGTGCGGCGGCGAAGCCGATGCGGGCCGTGCCGGGGTCCGGCGAGGGCGGGACGAGGGCGTCGCCGATGAGGGGGCTCCCGCCTGGGGGAGTCGTGAGCAAGCGGATGGCGTGCAGGTGGTTCCAGGCGCTGACGGCGCCGACGAGATCGGGGTCGGCCGCCCAGGCGTCAACGGGCACGGCGTCACGGCGCATCGAGGCGATGCGGTGGATGGCGCGGATGCGGCCCTCGGACGCCGCGGGGACGCGGGCGATGATCGCTCGCGGGGAGAGCACATGCACGGCGTGTCCGCCGGCGGCTTCAATGGCGGCAACGGCGGCCTCGGCGTCGGAGTATCGGCGGCTGTTCAGCGTGATCAATGCCTGATCCGGCTGAGCGGCGAAGGCCGGCGGCTTTCCGAGGGGGCCGGCGGCACGAACGGGAAGGCACAGGCATGTGAGACCGATGATGCCGGCGAAGCACGCTCGGACTGCCGACGTGGCCCCCGCTTTCGCGAGGGGCGAGCCTGCCCCACCATGTGCCGCCGGATCACCGAGAGACATTCGGACCCATCTTTCTTGTTACAAGCTGATCATAGCCTGCCTGGCGCCGGAGAGGCAAGCTCGAAATTGCAGACACGGGGCCCGTTTGGGCAACTTATCGGAACACGGGTAGGATTTCCGTCGTGAATGACGACTCCGACACTCTTTGTCATGATGATGCGGCGAGGACGGCCGTGCCACGGAGGATTCGCCAATGAACAGCAGGAGTCTTCGGTTCGGGAGGCCGTACGTTGTGGCCATCTTGATGCTTGTACCGGTGCGGTCGGCCGTCGGACAGAGCCGGCCGGCCACACGGTCGGCCGCGGACCGGGAGGCGGTGGATCGTGTCGTCGAGCGGGCGCAGGGGTTTCTGAAAGGCCTCGCGTCAAAGATGGACGTCGCGCGGCTCCGGTCGGAACACCGGATGAAGGGAAAGAAGTTCTACGTCGAATACCTGAGCGGCTGGTGGAGCATCTGCCAGGTCAGCACGGAGGAAGACCGGCGGTCGATTCGGGAGCTGCTCGCGCCGATCGTCGCGCGAAACGATGGCGCGGCCTACCACAATCTGGCCGATTCCACGGACGACGAGTTCAAGCAGGATGCCATCTCGTACCTGAATGCCTGCGTCCTGTTGAGGGAGCTGGGATTCGACACGACGGCATATCTCCGCGAGATCGACCGCGTCAGGGACAGAATGCTCTCGCCGAAGCACCTGAAGTCGCGGGGCATCGACAACACGATGGGGATCGTCTACCGCCTGCGACAACTCGGCCGGCCGGGAGGGCCGGGCTTCTGCGAGCTGTGGCAGCGCCCGGGCTGCGTGACGCGTCTGCACCCGGACCTGACACAGCTCGACCTCGACAATCCGTTTCAGCGGACCTACGTCTACGACATGACGCACGAGATCTTCTATCTCACGGAGTTCGGGAACACGCCCATGCAGTGCGTTTCCGCGAAGGACCTCGAGTACATCCGCCGCATGCACGAGGCCCTGATCCCGATCTTCGTGGAGAAGCGGAACGCCGATGCCGTCGCCGAACTGGTCATGGACCTCAATTACCTGCACAGAACCGACCTGCCCGTGTACGCGGAGGGACGCCGGTTCCTCCTCGGTCATCAGAACGAGGACGGATCGTGGGGCGACCGCGCGATTATCGACGGAATCACGAAGTACAGCCTTCGGGCGAACCCCAAGTACCTGGTCGATGTGGGCCAGTACCTGCACACCACGAGCGTGGCGCTGGAAGCGCTGTGTTATCCGTATTACCCGCCGCGGTCTTCGGCCGCTTCGCAAGCGACGACGCGGTCGTGCGGGGAGGCGGCCGGGAGGAATCCCGGCACTCGTCCATCCGCATCGCAGCGGGTTCTCACATCGCCAGGAAGTTGGCCAGCAGCCGCGGGCCTTCGGCGGTGAGGAAGCTCTCGGGGTGGAACTGGACGCCCTCGATGGGTTGCCGCTTGTGGCGGACGCCCATGATTTCGTCCGGATCGTCGTCGGTGTGCGCAGTCACCTCGAACTCGTCGCTCAGCGTGCCGGGCTTGATGACGAGGGAGTGATAGCGGGTCGCGGTAAAGGGGTTGGACAAGCCGGCGAAGATCGTCCTGCCGTCGTGCCGGATCTCGCTGGTCTTGCCGTGCATGAGGCGGTGGTTGCGCACGATCTCAGCGCCGTGCGCAAAGCCGATGCACTGGTGGCCCAGGCAGACGCCGAGAATCGGAATCCGCCCGGCAAAGTGCCGGATGACGTCGTTGCTGATGCCCGCCTCGCGCGGCGTACACGGCCCCGGCGAGACCAGCAGATGGTCCGGCTTATCCTCCTCGAGCTGCTCGATCGTGACCTGGTCGTTCCGGTACACCCTGATCTCGCGGGAGGCGTCCAACTCGCCGATCCGCTGGACGAGGTTGTAGGTGAACGAGTCGTAGTTGTCGATGATAACGATCACGCGATGGCGTCCTCCGTAACGAGGTGCGGCCGGGCCATGGCCTACCAGCAGTAGGGGCACGGGTCGTAGAACCATCCGCCGCCGCAGCCGAAGCACCAGTCGTCATCGTCGTCGTCATGACGATCCTGACCGATCACGATGACACCCGGGATGTCGATGTAAAACTGGCCGTCGTTGCAACTCCCCGAAATCTGCGGCAGCACGCCCGCAGACACGACCAACGCAATCCGAATCCAGTAGCGCATCCATCGTGCAAGCATGGCAATCCCTCTCAAATCAGGGCAGCGGACATCCGCTGCGGCATTCTATCAGACACGCGATCCGGCCAGGAGGTTGGCTGCGACAGCCGCTGCATTTCTCGTTTTCCCGCTTTCCCGCTTTCCCGCTGCTGCCGGTTCGAGCGCCGCATCGTGCGACGCCGGGGTCACTTCATATCGATGCCCTTCAGCCGTGCTTTGAGCTTCTCGGCCTTGTCGCCGGCGTTGTCCAGCGCGACATCGTACTTGATCCATTCCTCGGTCACGAGTTTGTAGAGGGAATCGACATACGTGACGCAGCCGATTTCCTTCATCGCCGGTTTGTCCATCTCGGCGACGGCCTCGGGGTATCGCATTTCCCGGATGTAGCGCCGTGTGAGCGGATTGGGCATGAAGATCTCATACGCGGGCACCACGTCGATCCCCGGCTTGATGCACGGCAGGAGCCGCTGGTTGATGATCGCCGACATGTTATCGGCCAGCGTACCGAGAATCCGCTGCTGCTCGCTCGTATCGTAGTAGGCCAGGATGCGGTCGAACGCCTGGCCGACGCCTTCGCAGTGCAGCGTGCCATAGATGAGGTGGCCGGCCTGCGCGGTCTTGAGGGCCGCTTCGAGGGAGGCGCGGTCGCGCATCTCGCCGGCGAGCCCGGCGTCGGGGTCCATGCGGACGAGGTTGCGCAGGGCGATGTCCTCGGTGGGGATGCCGTCCTCGCCGATCTCGATCTGGACGATGATGGACTTCTTGGGCAGGTAGACGTACTCGATCGGATCCTCGATCGTACAGATCTTCAACTGGAAGTTGCGGTTCAGGTGATCGAGCATCGCGGCGATCGAGGTCGTCTTGCCGCTGCCGGTGCTGCCCGACATGATGACGAAGCCGTGCTCGCCCTCGGCGATGTTGATGTAGTTTTGCGGGAGGTTGTACGCGGAGAAGTCCTTGATCTGCTCGAATCGCCGGAAGGAGATGCTGCGGCCGTTGAAGCACTGGACCATGTTGACGCGGAAGCGCACGGTGTCGACATGGTAGGACATGTCGATACAGTGGTCGCGTTCGAACCGCTTGCGCTGGTTCTCGTTCATGATCGCGTTGGACAGAAGGACGATGTCCTCCTGCGTCAACTTGGGGTACTTGAGGCTGCGGATGACTCGCTCGACGCGGAAGTCGGGCGGACGGCCGGGGTTGATGTGCAGGTCGGTCGCCTTGGGGCTCTTGGCGCCCTTGCCGGATTCGGCATCCTGCTGCCACTGGGCCATCATGCGAAGCAGGGTCTCCATCACGTGGCGGGCGTTCGATTCCGTGATGGGGTGTTCGAGTCTCAGGGGGCCGCCGGCGCGAGCCGCCGCGTGCGCGGCGCCGGCATCGGCCCCGCCGCCCCTGTCTTCACCGGGGGTAGGAGTGTTTGCAGTCGTCATGGCGAATACCATACCACGGCCTGACGGCGATTTCCAGCCGGGCCGGCCCGTGGGCGCGTCGTTTTCGACGTTGAATCGCTTCGCCCGTCGGGATAGAGTATCCGCGGCCGCGACGGGTGTCGCCGGCGTCAAAAACGGGCGTTCGGGGAGGTATGCCGCATGCACAGGTGGATTCGCGTCCGGGCGGTCCTGGTTCTGGGAGTCGGCTTGCTTGCGACGGCTGGCTGCAGCCGCAAGAGCGACCAGCCGGCGCACCGGACGATCGTGGGCGAGGCCGAGACGATCGACGTGGCCAGCGGGCAGGTCTCGATGCGCTGGTACAACGAGAATAAGCAGACGACCGTCCGGGTAAGCGGCACGGTGACCGATCAGACGGAGATCCTGATCAACGGCCGCGTGGCGGGCCTGGGCGACATCCAGACGGGCGAGAAGGTAAAGGTCACCGGGCGGATCGTCAAGGATTCGGGCTCGGCGCAACTGGTGGCGACGCGCATCGAGATCGAGCGCGACCGCCCGGCGGCATCCTCGAGGCCGGCCACGGCGGCGCCGAAGCCCGAGCCCGGGGCGCCGGGCTCATGATTCAGGGGATCCGGTCGGCCGCGTGCATGGCGGCGAGCGTGACGACGAAGATGTCGTAGACGGCATGGGCGCCCGCGGCGATGCCGAAGCCCCGGAAGACGAAGATCGCCGTCAGGTAGAGGCCGGCGGCGGTGCGGAAGAGGAACTTCGCGGAGTCGAAGGGCTCGTTCCCGAACGGGCGGTGGTGGTGCGCGGCGAAGAGGGCCGCGGACGCGAAGAAGATGAACACCATCGTGGCGTTCCTGTTCAGCGAAAACACGTCGATCAGGATGATGCTCAGCAGCGTGATGGCGATCAGGCGGAAGACAAGTTCCTCGTAGATCCCGGCGCCGATGCTGAGGATGATGTCGTCGACCCAGCGGGACTCGATGGCGCCCCGCCGTGCCTGCTGGATGAACGAGTTGAAGGCGTAGAGGGGAACGGCCCAGATGATGCTCTCGCCGAGCATGCCGGCCAGCGTCGGCTTGTCGATCGCCCAGGGGTGCCGGGCGACCAGGTGCCAGCCGAGCAGGATCGCCACCAGCAGCAGGCCCGGGAAGTAGATCCCGCTGGCCCCGAGCAGCTCGATGAAATGCTCGATGACCTTCCAGGCGACCAGCGCGGGGATGGGGCGACCGGGCTCCGTCGCGTGGCGCCAGAGCATGCCGGCCTCGAACACGATCAGCCACGGCAGCAGGAAGACGAGGCAGTGCAGGGGCCGCTGCGTGCGGTGAAAATAGCCGCTTCCCCGCGGACTGAGCACGTCGGAGAAGTTCCACGATGATTGACGAGACGCCATCGGGGCACGATTATGCACGCGGCGGCCGGAGATTCAATCGCGGCCGTACCGACGGAGGCACGGCACACGTGAGCACGCGAACCGGCAAGAGGCTGATGGAGTTCTACGACGCCATGCTGCGCCGGTTCGGGCCGCAGCACTGGTGGCCCGGCGAGACACCGCTCGAGGTGGTCGTCGGCGCGATCCTGACGCAGAACACGGCGTGGTCGAACGTCGAGCGGGCGATCGCGAACCTGCGGCAGGCGGGCTGCCTGGACTGGGCGAGGCTGCGCGACATCAAGCCGTCGGCGCTGGCCGAGCTGATCCGGCCGGCGGGTTATTTCAACGTCAAGACGCAGCGCCTCAAGTCGTTCGTGAAGTGGCTGTGGGAGCGGTACGACGGCGATCTCGACCGCATGTTCGCCACGCGAACGGAGACGCTGCGCGAGGAACTGCTGTCGGTCCGCGGAATCGGGCGGGAGACGGCGGATTCGATCCTCCTCTACGCCGGCGGCAAGCTGAGCTTCGTCGTCGATGCCTATACGTACCGCATTCTTCGCCGGCACCGGCTGCTCGACGATGACGCGGACTACGAGCAGATCAAGGAGCTGTTCGAGGCGAACCTCGCCGCCGACGTGCCGCTGTACAACGAATACCACGCGCTGCTGGTCGCCGTCGGCAAGAACCACTGCAAACCGAGGCCGAAGTGCGCGGGGTGTCCGCTGGAGCGATTCGAGCATGACGTGGAGCCGGCCGAGGGCTGAGCGGAGGACCGCAAACGGTATCCCTCGTGCGGCAAGTGCGGCTATGCGGTGCGCGGGCTGCCGACATTCGTCTGCCCGGAGTGCGGTTCGGACCTTCGTGAGGTTGGCATCGGGCGGAATTGACACCGCAGACCCGCTCGTCCAGGCCAAGGACATACTGCCGTGCGTATTGGAAACACCGACAGCGACAGGTAAGGCCACGTCGCTCGCACCGAATCCGACGCGCGGCAACGCGAGTGCCGTCCCTGCATGTACTTTGGAGCAATCCGCACGAGTTAGAGCCCATCCCAAAACCTGTGAGGATGGGCAACTTGTGGCGAAAAGCCGTCTGTGCCGAAGGGTTTCGGGATAGGTTCTTAGCCCGGCAGCCCCGGACGGGGCGGCAGTGTGTAGCCCAGGGCGCAAGCCCCGGGTACGGGCAGGGAGAACCAGAAAGCCCCGGCAGGGGGCGACAGAGGCGATTTGCAAACGCCCCCTCTGTTGCCCCGTCCGGGGCTTGCGATATCCGCGCGGGTCTTTGTCCCCAGGGCTCGCGCCCCGGGCTACATACCGCCGCCGCTCCGCGGCTCCGCCAGATGGATGGCCCACCGCCTCGGCGGTGGGGGCGCGAATCGCTTTCATGACCCGCGGTCGAAAGCGGACGAGAGCCTCTTACCAAAGGCCGTATCCGCGCGTGGTGTTCCTGGTTTGGCGTGCGATCTCCGCCGCGGTACCATGAGCCGCGTGGTTCGGACGATCGAAGCGATCGGCGCGCGGGAGTAACCGGTATGCAGATTCGGGGGCACTCGTACAGTCTGGGGCTGGCGACGGCGTTCGGGATTCTCGTCGGCTCATCGGCCGCGCGGGCGAGCACGTTCCACGTCTCGCCCGACGGCAACGATGCCTGGTCGGGGTCGCTGCCGGCGGCGAATGCCGGGAAAACCGACGGCCCGCTCGCGTCGCTTCGTGGCGCGCGTGACGCGGTACGTAAACTCAAGGCCCAAGGACCACTGGCCGAGCCCGTATGGGTGAAGATCGCCGGCGGCGTGTACCCAATGACCGAGCCGGTCGTCTTCGAGCCGCAGGACAGCGGGACCGCTCGCTGCCCGGTGTTCTACGAGGCCGCGCCGGGGGCCAAACCCGTTTTCGACGGCGGGCGGGTCATCCGCGGATTCCGGGCGGCGGCGGACGGCATCTGGACGGCGCCGGTGTCGGACGTCGGCGCGGGCAAGCCGCGGTTCGAGCAGCTCTACGTCAACGGGAAGCGGGCCGTCCGGGCCCGGACGCCGAACAAGTTCTACTTCTACATGGCCCAGCGAATGAGCTACGGCATCGACCCGCTGACGGGGAAGGAAGCGGATCTGACGCACCGCGGCTTCCTCGCGCGGCCGGGCGACATCCAACCGTGGCCGGGGCTGGCGGATGCCCTCCTCGTTGTCTACGAATCCTGGGAGGTGGCGCAGCGGCGGATCGTCTCGTTCGACCCCGCCAGCAATGCGGTGATCCTGAACGCCGGCACGAACTGGCCGCTCGGCCATTGGGGCATGAGCCAGCGATACCACATCGAGGACCTTCGCGCGGCCCTTGACGAACCCGGCGAATGGTATCTCGACCCGAACGGCACGCTGAGCTACATTCCTCTTCCAGGGGAGGATATGGCAAAGGCCGAGGTCGTCGCCCCCGTCGTCGATGCGTTCGTCCGCTTCGCCGGCGACCCCGCCGGGAACGCTTTCGTCGAGGACATCATCTTGCGCCGCCTCTCGTTCCGGCACAGCGGCTACCGGTTCCCCAAGGAGGGGCACTCGGACCCGCAGGCGGCGTTTTCGATCGAGGCGGTCGTTCAGGCGGACGGCGCAAGACGAATCGCCGTCGAGGAATGCGAGATCGCTCACACGGGGACGTACGGGATCTGGTTCCGCCGGGGCTGCCGCGACTGCCGTGTCGAGCAGAACTACCTGCACGACCTCGGCGCGGGCGGCGTGCGCATCGGCGAGGGGGTGATCCGGCCCGACGGACCGGACCGGACCAGCCACATTCTCGTGGACAACAACATCATCCGCGACGGCGGCCGGGTCTTTCCCAGCGCCGTCGGCGTCTGGATCGGACAGAGCAGCGACAACCGCATCACACACAACGAGATCGCCGACTTCCGCTACACAGGCGTTTCGGTCGGCTGGAGCTGGGGCTACGGCGACAGCCTCGCCCAGCGCAACCGGATCGACGCGAACCACATCCACCACATCGGCTGGGGCGTCCTGAGCGACATGGGAGCGGTCTACACGCTCGGCGTCTCGCCCGGCACGACGGTCAGCCACAACGTCGCCCACGACATTTATTCGTACAGCTACGGCGGCTGGGGCCTCTACAACGACGAGGGAAGCTCGTACATCGTGCTCGAGAACAACCTCGTGTACAACACGAAGACCGGCGGCTACCACCAGCACTACGGCCGCGAGAACGTGGTCCGCAACAACATCCTTGCGCTGGGCATCGAGCAGCAGCTCCAGCGCACGCGGGTCGAGTCGCACGTATCGTTCTATTTCACGAACAACATCGTCTACTTCGATTGCGGGGAGCTGTTCGGCTCCAACTGGGACGACGACCGGTACGTGCGCGACGCGAATCTGTATTGGGACGCCTCCGGCCGCAAGGTCGCCTACAAGGGCACGACGCTGGACGACTGGCGGAAGGCCGGCCGGGACCGAAGTTCGGTCATCGCCGATCCGCTGTTCGTCGATGCGAAGGGGCTCGATTTCCGGCTCAAGGACGGCTCGCCGGCATCGCAGATCGGCTTCAAGCCGTTCGACTACACGAAGGCCGGCGTATACGGCCGCGAGGAGTGGATCCGGCTCGCCGGCGCCGTCACGTACCCGCCGGTCGAATTTGCCCCGCCGCCGTCGCCGTGGCCGTTGCGGCTGGATGACGGCTTCGAGACGACGCCGCTGAAGGGCGCGCCGGGCTACGCGTCGTGTTACACGGAAAAGAAGGGCGATTCGATCGAGGTCACCGACGAGGCGGCGGCCGCGGGCAAGCGCTCCCTGAGGATCGTCGACGTACCGGGCCTCTCACGCGAATTCGCTCCCATGTTCCACTACGCGCCGGGCCACGTGGCCGGCGTGAGCCGCTGCGGCTTTGACGTCCGCGTGGAGCCGGCCGCGTATGCTTATGTCCAGTGGCGCGACGACGCGAATCCGTACCGCGTCGGACCGAGCCTGACGATCCGGCAGGGCAAGCTGCTCGTCGGCGACAAGCCGCTCGCGGACGTGCCGGCGGAGCAGTGGGTGCGCATCGAGATGACCGCCGGCCTGGGCGACGCCTCCACGGGCACATGGGACCTGACGGTCACGCCGCCGGGCGGGCCGCCGCAGCGGTTCACCGGGCTCGCGAACGGCAGCCGCGAGTTCAAGTCGCTGATGTGGCTCGGCTTCGTCAGCAACGGCACGGACAGGGCAACGTGGTACGTGGACAACATCGTGCTCGAGAATCACGCCCCGTAATCCCGCGGACGGCCGCCTTGCCTGCCCGGCCGGCGCCGCCGGGCGGACCCGCGGGCTCACCGAAACGCGACACCGCGGCATTGTCCGGCGGCGACGGTTGGGATAGAATAAAGGTGGCGTTGCGGTTGCCTGCGTAAGACGTCCTGGAGAATGGGAGGTCGCGCCATGAACCGGCCGAAGACGCAAGCGTTTTTCCGTTGCACGCGTTGTCACGCGCAGACGGTTCTGCACGTTGCGCTGCGGGAGTACGAGCCCGCCGGCTACGCCTGCGACTCGTGCGGCGAGACGGTCTGGGTGAACCTGGACGATCTGTGCGATGCGGGCGGCAAACGGCTGATCTCGCACCGACCGTTCGAGGGGCGTTCGCGGGATGCGGAGTGAGGCGGGTGTCTGCTCGGCGGCCTGATCGCGTGAGGCGGCGGTGAGGCTCGGGGTATTCCACGCCGGCGCACTGGGCGACTGCGTGCTGACGCTGCACGTCGTTCGCGCGATCGCGTCGGCGATGGCCGAAGAGCACGCGGAGCCGACCCACGTCTGCCTGATTGCCCGGACGCCGGCGGCGCGGCTGGCGGCGGGACGAAGCGTCGTGAACTCGGCCGTGGACCTCGACGGGCGCGGGATGAGCGGGCTGTTCGCGACGACGGCGGGCGCGGTCGTCGAGCCGGATGTGCGGCATCTCGTTCGTGGCTTCGATCGGATCGTAAGCTTCTGTGGGACGGCGGATGTGCCGCCGGCGACGCGGCTGCGCGAAGCGGCGGCGTGCCCGGTGCTGGCGGTGGACCCGCGTGTCCGGCCGGAGACGGAGGCGGCACGGCGACACATCACGGCACAATGGATCGAGGATCTCCGTACGGCGGGGCGCGTGCCGATTCCGGTTGGACGGCTTCGTTGTGATGCAGGCATCCTGCCTGCGCCGCCCGGCGGGCCGGAAGCCTGCACCCCAACGCGAGAAAGCGGGCCGCTCGAAACGGCCCAGGCTGCGCCGGAGCCCACGACGGAACCGCTGATTCGGGTGGACGCTGCGAAACGCCGAGGCGTGATCCTCCATCTGGGCAGCGGCGGCAAGGCGAAGTGCTGGCCGCTGGAGCGGTTCGAGGCCGTCGCGTCGGAACTGCGCCGGGCCGGGCGCGACGTGCGCTGGATGATCGGCCCGGTCGAACTGGACTGGTACGGGGAAGCGTTTCGCACGCGGCTTGCGCGAACGGCCGACGTGATCTACGAAGAGGATCTCGCGCGGGCGGCGGCGGCGATCGCCGGAGCGGACGCATTCGTCGGAAACGACGCGGGAATGACGCATCTTGCGGCGGCGCTGGGGACGCCGACGGTCGCCCTGTTCGGACCGACCGACCCGGCGGTGTGGCGGCCGATCGGGCCGGCGGTGCGGACGATCGGCGGTCCGCGAACGGCGGGGGAACCCTTTGACGACATCGCGGTTGACGATGTGGTATCGGTGCTGACCGGCATGAGCGACCGCGACCGTGGCCTACGAGGGCTTTCGTAGCGCGTTCAGGCGATCGAGCACAGGCTGGATCTTCAGCCTCGTGCGGTAGGGGATGAAGCCGGCGGGCAGGCCGCGCGGCTGTCTTGCCGTCCGGGAGGCGACGGCCACGAGGATCGGCGCGTCGCGGAACAGGTCCAGCGTCCTGCGCTTGGCTTCGAGGTACTCGGGCGTCCAGAAACCGACGATCTCCAGGTACGCCTGCGTGCCGTCGTCGTGGCGGAAGGCAAAGTCGGGCACGAAGATCTTCTGCCCGCGGACGAGAAAGCCGCCCTCGCGGCGCAGGTGCCAGCCGTCGCGTTCGGGGCCGAACTTCCCGGCAAACGCCTTTTCGACGTCCGAGTCGAACTCCTCCGGCGCCGGCAGGTAGCTTTGCAGGCCGTCTTCGGGCGACAAGTCGTACGTCGCGATGCCGTACGGCAGGCGGAGCCGTGCCGACAGGTTCCACCGGCGGCAGGTCAGCAGCACGGGCAGAAACATCGCCATGTTCACGCCGTAACGGCGGTTCTGCCGGAGCACGGACGCGGGGCCGGTGAAGCGGATGCGGTACTCGTCGCGGCCGACACACTGGATCTCGTGCAGCAGGCCGTTGAGCCTGGCGTAGCGAAAGATCCGCTTGAAGCTGTCGCGGGCGACGACGGTCATTTCTTCGGCCCAGAACAGCAGCACCTGGGCCTGCGCGACGTTGTAGCGCCGGAGCAGGTCTTCCGGCCTCGCGTAACCGGTCATCGCCTTCAGCCGATGGCACCCGGGCAGGTCGGCGTACATGGCGGCCTCGATCTCCGGCCAGGGCCGGCCGACCTCGAGGGCGATGGCCTGCTTGACGTCGGCCTCGCGGTGTTGGAACAGGGCATCGGGCTCGACGACGAGGGGGTGGCGCGACGCGGCAAGGTCAAACACGCGCTGCCGCAGCCGATAGGCCCGGCCGTCGATGTCGGTCTGGTACTCGCTGGCCTGGTCGAGCAGGCGCACGAACGCCCGGATGCGCTGCGGCGGGCAATCGGGCTCGGCCTGAAAAACGGCTTCGGCGGCGCGGTGAAGCTCGGCGCGCGTCCGGCCGGCCCCGTGACGGTAAAGGTCGATCAGACGGCGGGCGTATCCGACGTAGTGCGCGTGCGTGTCGCGGAGCAGCCGGTCCGGCTGCGCCCGGCCGCGTCTGCAGGTATAGACGGCGAGTTCCTTCGAAAGCATAGTTCGTCGCGGAGCGAACGGCGAACGGCCGCGCGCCACCGCGCGCAGGTTATCGCACCGGCGCGTGCGAAGCAAGGTCAGCCGACCGTTTCGCTCACCGGAGTCCGCCCCTGGTTTCTCGAGAGGAAGTCACGGGTGATGCGTCGTGAAGAGCGGCCTGCAGGCCGGACGCCCTGCCCCGTCGCTCTCTTCTGCGGGGCGAGGGGTTGCGCGGCGGGCTCACGGGGCAAAGTGGGTGAATTGCTCGTAGAGGCGGGCATATTTGCCGTCGGCGTCGAGGAGTTCGCGGTGGGTGCCGCGCTCGACGATCCGGCCTTCGTCGATGACCAGGATGCAGTCGGCGCGCATGATCGTGCTGAGCCGGTGGGCGACGATGAACGTCGTCCGGCCCTCCAGGAGCCGTTCAAGCGACCGCTGCAGCAGGCGCTCGGTGACGGTGTCCACGGAACTCGTCGCCTCATCGAGCATGAAGATCCGCGGATCCGCGAGGAAGGCACGGGTGAAGCAGACGAGCTGGCGCTGGCCGAACGACAGGTTGGCCCCGCGCTCGCCGACCTCGGTCTGGAAGCCGTCCTTCAGCGAGAGCAGGGCGTCATGCGAGCCGATCGCCCGGGCGGCGCGGATGACCTCCTCGTCGGTCGCCTGCGGCCGGGGGTAGCGGATGTTGTCCATCACCGTCCCGGTGAAGAGGTAGTTCGACTGGAGCACGAGGCCCATCTGCCGGTGCAGCGATTCGCCGGTGACGCCGCGGATGTCGTACCCATCGACGAGCACCCGGCCCTTCTGCGGCTGGTAGAAGCGGGCGAGCAGCGAGATGATGCTGCTCTTGCCGCTGCCGGTGGCGCCGACAAGGGCGATCATCTGCCCCGGCCGGGCCTCGAAATCGATGTCGTGCAGCACCGGCCGGTCGGGCCTGTAGCCGAACGTGACGCGCTCGAAGCGCACGTGGCCGACGATCCGCGGAAGCGGCACGGCGTCGGGCAGATCGTGCACCTCCGGCCTGATGTCGAGCAGGTTGAAGATCCGCTCGGCCCCGGCCATCGCCATCATGAGCTGGTTGTGGAAGTTGCCGAAGTTCAGGATCGGCCCCATGAACCAGTCCCAGTAGAGGAACGCGGTCACGACGGCGCCGATCCCGCGGTTCATCGGAATGCCTCCGCTCGCAAGCAGAAACCCGCCGTAGAGCAGGATGATCACCTTGCCCGTCAGCCCGACGGCGTGCAGCAGCGGCTGATAGATCCCGTTGATGCGGGCGGCGCTGACGTTGTTGGCGGTGTTGATCTCCTGGAGGGCGTCGAACACGCCGAGGTTTCGTATCTGGCGGTTGAACGCGGTGACCACGCGGACGCCGGTGATGTTTTCCGCGAGGTTCGTGGCGACGCGGGTGTAGCCCTCGCGGGCGATCTGCTGCATGGCACCGGCCCGCTTGCGGTAGACGTGGTTGCAGTAGACCAGCACCGGGGCGAGCCAGACGACCGACGCAAAGAGGCGCGGCTCGGTCCAGAGCAGCATGGCGGCGGCGACGGCCATCATCAGGGCGTTCTTGACGACGGTGTCGATGCCCCAGACGTTGATCTCGCGCAGGCTGTTGACGTCGCTGGTGCAGCGGCTGATGATCCGGCCGAGCTTCGTCCGGTCGTAGTAGCTCATTGAGAGGGCCTGAAGGTGCGCGAACAGCCGGCGGCGGAGGTCGAACTGCACCCGCTCGCCGGCGTCGGTCATGATGAGGATCGTGATGCGCTGAATCGTCACGGCGACCGCCAGAACCGCGCCCCACAGACCGATCAGGCCCACGAGGTGCCGGATCGCCCCCGACTCCGTGGGCATCGGCGAGAGCGTGCCGCGGACGTAGCCCGTGGCCCAGTTGACGATCCGGCCCATGAACAGCGGCCCCTGCATCTCCAGCACGATCATCACCATGCCGAGCGCGATGCCGAGGGCGTAACGCCACCGGTAGGGGCGGAGGAAGCCCAGGAGCCGGCGGACCATCGTGCGGTCGATGGGGCGATACCGGGGTTCCTCCTCCTCGGTCGGCCGGGGCAGGGTCGCCGCCAGGGCGGCGGCCGCCGCCTTACGCTGCGCGCGGGATGTGGCTGCTGCGGTCATCCTGGACTAGCGCTCCGCCCCCCGTGTTGCAAACGCCGCCCCCTTGCTCGTGGCGCAGGGCCGCGGCCTGCCTCCCGGCAGCCCGGATGGCTGCCCCACGATCGCACACGCATCCGGTACGCTGTTCGGGTCATCAGACACTCTGTCGCTCCCCGTCACGTCGCCGTCCCTGGCCGCCGTCGCCGCCGCGCGGACCTGGTCGTCGCGGCGGAGCCGGTCCATGTGCGACGGAGCCTCCTCGTCGCCGCCCTCGGGCCGGTCGCCGCAGAGCTGGACGGCCGCGATGTCGCGGTAGTGACCGTTCCGGCGCATCAACTCGGCATGGGTGCCGGTCTGCGTGATGCGGCCGTTCTCGAGCACGACAACGAGATCCGCCCGCTGCACCGTGCTGATCCGGTGGGCGATGACGAACGTCGTCCGATCCTCCATCACAAAGTCCATTCCGCGGCGGATGAGATCCTCGGTCTCGGGGTCGATGGCGGCCGTGGCGTCGTCGAGGATCAGAATGCGCGGGTTGCTCAGGATCGCCCGCGCGATAGCGAGCCGCTGCCGCTGCCCGCCGGAGAGCGACGCACCGCGCTCACCGAGCAGCGTCTCGTAGCCGCGCGGCAGGGACTCGACGAACTCGTGAGCCTGGGCGAGCCGGGCGGCGATCTCGACCTCGCCTCCGCGCACGTGCGGCCGGCCGAAGGCGACATTCGCCTGCACGGAATCGCTGAAGAGGTACGTCTCCTGGAAGACGTAGGCAATCTGGGTGCGGAGGCTCTCCAGCCGCACGTCGCGGACATCGACGCCGTCGATCAGGACGCGGCCCTGCTGCGGGTCGTAGAAACGGGCGATGAGGTTGACGAGCGTCGTCTTGCCCGCGCCGGTCGGCCCGACAATGGCGACGACGGTGCCGCCCCGGATGTCCAGGTCGATGTCGTGCAACACCGGCTTGGCGGGGTCGTAGCCGAAGGTCACGCGCTCCATGCGGACGGCCCCCGGACCCGGGGGCAACGGCCGCGCGCGGGGATGCTCGCGGATCGTCGGCGCGGCCGAAAGGACCTCGTGCAGGCGGCGGGCGGAAACGATCGCGTTCTGGTACTGGTCGTTGATGACGGCGACCTGCTGCAGGCGGCCGAGGATCGCGCCCATCGCCCAGCCGAGCATGAGGATGTCGCCGGGGTCGAGCCGGCCCCTGATCATCAGGATGCCGACGGCCAGGAAGAGCGACAGGTGCGACGTAATGGCGATGGCCCGGATCACCGGCGTGAAGTTCGCGAAGAGACGGATGCGCTTCATCACGCGAGCGAAGAACACGTCGCAATTCCGGTCGTACTTGTCGATCTCCTGCTTCTCCGTGGCGAAGGCCTTGACGACATGTACCCCGGCGATGTTCTCCGTGATGAGCGAGACGTTCCGGTCGCCGGCCTCCATGACGGAGGTGAGCGTCGGCTGGGCCTTCCGGCTGAAGCGGAGGATGTACCAGGTCCAGACCGGCAGGGGCGCCATGGCGAGAAGGGCCACCCCGGTCGAGCGCAGGAGCAGGACGGTGATGCAGCCGCCGACAATGAGGAGAATCTCGAGCGTGACGAGCACGGCCGTGTTGACGAACGCGCGGACGTTCTGGAGGTCGCTGAGCGAGCGGTTGATCAGTTCGCCGGTGGAAATGGCGTCGTGGAAGCCGAACCCGACGCGCTGAAGTTTGTCGTAAACCGCCTCGCGGATGTAGAAGACCATCTCCATGCTGAGCTTGGCGTTGGCAACCTCGCGCAGGTAGGTGAAGACGCAGAGCGTGACGGTGGATGCGGCCAGCAGAAGGATCACCCGGCGGAGGCCCGCCGCGTCCGGGCCTGGGCCGCGGATCCACGCCCAGAAACCGGCGCGAGCGACGGCTTCGCTGTAAGCGACCTGCTTGATCTCGGTGACGGCCTGGGCGGTCTGGTAGACGGCCAGGATCTCGGCGGCGGTCCGCACGGCAAGGTAGAGGCACGCGAGGAGCACAAGGAGCTTGACCGGGCGAAGGAACGAGAACATCCAACGGAGGAGGTAGCCGGTCGTGACCTCCGCCTCGCCCGCCCCTGTGGCTTGCCCGGGTATATCCGCCGTGGCCATGATCGAAACGCGGCTGCCGTGTCGTGGGGCGCTCCCGGCAACGGGCATCTACAGCCCCGCTCCAGGCGCCAAACCCGTTATTATACAGGTAAGCGCGAAACGCTTCCAGCCGGTGTGGTCTCGATCGTGCAACCCGCCGGATCCGGGACACGCCGCCCGCCCGCGAATCGCAACGGTGCCCTGCCGTTTCGCTATTCGCGGTGGCTGGCGATGGCATCGATCTTCCGGGCAAGCTCGATATCTCGCTCGGTGATGCCGCCGGCTTCGTGCGTGGTCAGGTCGATGCGAACGCGGTTGTAGACGTTCGACCAGTCGGGGTGGTGATTGGCCGCCTCGGCAATCAAGGCCACCTGCGTCATGAAGCCGAAGGCCTCGACGAAGGATTTGAAGCGGAGGTCCCGATGCAATCGGCCCGCCTCGAGCGACCAGCCGGGCAGGCTGCGTACGGCGGCCTCGATCTCGCTGGAGTCCAGCAATCTGGGTACGGCCATATGAACCTCCCGTTCATCGACAGCGACGGTCGTATACCGCCACGCGACAGCTACCCGAGGTTAGGCCGCGTACGGGACCGCGGCAAGGGGGACACCGCACGAGGATCGCGCGCGTCATGCCGGAGCGGTGGAGTCCGGGAACGAGTTCGCACCGCCGCCGGGGAAGCGATGATACGCCTTGCTCACCGCGTATCGAACCGCAGGCGGGTGCTCAGCGGCTCGCTGTGAGTCCGGACCGTGTATTGGCGGACCCTGGCCGGGTGGAGGGCGACGCCGAGCCCGGGGCCATCGGGGAGCTGGATGACGCCGTCGCGGCACAGGATGTCGGGTGCGGTCACATCATCGACGAACCAGCGACGGCTGGATTCGACGTCCGTCGGATACGCGATGTTCGGCATCGTGGCGAAGTGGACCGCCGCCCAGCCCCCGACCGCCAGCTCGGGCATCGTGCCCATCCAGCAGCCGACGCCGGCGCCGCGCGTCAGGTCGTGGATCTCGCGTGCCCCCGTGAAACCGCCCACCCGCTGCAACTTGATGTTGATGATGCGGGCGGCGCGGCACTCGATCGCGGCACGGACCGCGTCGAGGTTCTTCGCGGACTCGTCCAGACAGATCGGCGTACGGCAGCGGGCGGCGAGCATGGCGTGGCCCTCGAGGTCGTCGGCGGGCAACGGCTGCTCGATCATCATCAGGCCGAACCGGTCCCAGGCCGCGATGTGCTCGATGTGTTCCCGGCGATAGGCGGCATTGGCGTCGACCATGAGCGGCACATCGGGCCAGGCCGCCCGAACCGCTTCGAGCGGCACGACGTCCCAGCCGGGCTGGACCTTGATCTTCACGCGTCGATAGCCGTCCTGCTCGAGGTAGGCGCGGATGCGCTGCACGAGCGTCGCGGGGACGTCGTAGATGCCGACCGCCAGGCCCGCCTCGACGCCGGCCCGCGGCGAACCGCCGAGGATCTGCCACAGCGGACGGCCCTCGGCGCGGGCGAGGATGTCCCACATCGCATTCTCGATGCCGCAGCGGGCGAACGGGTCGTCGATGCCTTCCGTTGCCGCGAGAAACCCGCGCGGCGAAAGCTCGCCGGCATCTCGCAGGACCTCAAGCAGCGGACCGAGGAGGTTCGTCCAGGCGCCGTCGGGCGTGTGGTGGCTGTAGAAGGCGCCGGCCATCGGCGACGCCTCGCCGAGTCCCGCGATGCCGCCGCCGTGCAGCTCGACGAGGATCGCGTCCTTTTCGGCCACGGCGCCGCTGCTGATCACGAAGGGCTCGTGCAGGGGAACCCGCACGTGCGTCAGGCAAATCCGATCAAGGCGCATGCTCATGGGGCGGGGAAGTTACCACAACCGGAAGCCGGGTGCTACAATCGGGTCGGATTGCATGGGCGTATGGGCGGCGGCTCCTGAGGCGAAGCCGGCCGCCCAACGGGCGGAGGCGTGCAGCCAGGAGCGGTGCCCCTTCGGAACGGAGACCGGCTCGGCGGACTGTCTGTACGTGCGCGGAGTGTCAGCAATGGCCAGGACATCGTCGGAATCGTCCAACGTGCAACTGGAGCGGATCGCGACGGCGGTGCGGGAGATCCTCGCCGCCGTGGGCGAGGACCCGGATCGGGAGGGGCTGAAGGCCACGCCGATGCGCGTCGCCCGGATGTACGCGGAGATGTTTTCGGGCCTGCACGACGATCCGAAACGGCACCTCAGCGCGGTCTTCAACGAGCAGTATGACGAGATGGTGGTCCTCCGGCGAATCCCGTTCAACTCGATGTGCGAACACCACCTGATGCCGTTCGAGGGCGAGGCCGACGTGGCGTACCTGCCGGACGGCAAGGTCGTCGGCATCTCGAAGCTCGCCCGCGTCGTCGAGGCGTTTTCGAAGCGGCCGCAGGTGCAGGAGCGGCTGACGAGCCAGATCGCGGACCTGCTGATGAGCAGCTTGAGCGCGAAGGGCGTGGCGGTGGTGATGCGGGCGACGCACACGTGCATGACCTGCCGCGGCGTCCGCAAGCCGGGGGCGGTGATGATCACGTCGGCCATCCGCGGCACATGCCGGAGCGACGCCCGGACGCGAAGCGAAGTGATGGCGCTGCTGCATCCGTAAGCGCGTCGGGTGGGCGGTTCCGCGGTACTCCGCGGGTTCACCCACCTGTTGGGACAACGGAAGACACGCCCCCGGCGCGCACGCGCGAACAAACAGCAGGCGAGCAAACCTCCGCCGCCGCGCGTAGGGTGGGCGGTTCCGCGGTACCCCGCGGGTTCGCCCACCTGTTGGGACAACGGAAGACACGCCCCCGGCGCGCACGCACGAACGGCAGGTGGGCGAACCTCCGCCGCCGCGCGTAGGGTGGGCGGTTCCGCGGTACTCCGCGGGTTCGCCCACCTGTTGGGACAACGGAAGACACGCCCACGGCGCACGCGCACGAACAGCAGGCGAGCAAACCTCCGCCGCCGCGTGTAGGGTGGGCGGTTCCGCGGTACTCCGCGGGTTCGCCCACCTGTTGGGACAACGGAAGACACGCCCCCGCCGCGCACACGCGAACAGCAGGTGGGCGAACCTCCGCCGCCGCGCGTAGGGTGGGCGGTTCCGCGGTTCTCCGCGGGTTCGCCCACCTGTTGGGACAACGCAAGACACGCCCCCGCCGCGCACACGCGAACAGCAGGTGGGCGAACCCCCGGGTCCGCGAAGACGCGGCCCCGGAGAACCGCCCCCCTACCGCCGCAGGTGACGATCGAGCCACGCGAAGGCCTCTTCCTGCATCTCGCGGTTGAAGACGTGTTCGACGGGCCAGAGCTTCGTCACAAGGCGATCCGCCGCGCCCTGGCTTTCCCACACCCGGCGCATCTTCGCATAGGCGTCTTTGACGGCGGGGACCGGGAACAAGGCATCGCGCTCGCCGTTGTAGAAGAGCATCGGCTTCGGGCAGGCGAGGCTGGCCACGTCGGGGTAGTCGAAGTCGTTGAACAGCCCCGGGTGCGTCATCGTGTAGGCCGACTGACCTCGCGTCTGGTTGTTGCCGGGGACCATGAGGCCCCTGACCGTCGCCATCCAGCAGACGGCGACGGCGGCGGCGATGCGATCCGAAAGCGCGGCGACCTGCCACGTGCGGAACGACCCCATCGACAGGCCCATGGCAGCGACGCGCCCGGCATCGACCTCGGGCCGTGTGGCGAGAAACTCCGCCGCCCGCAGATCCTCGTGGGCGATACAGCCGGCCAGCGACATGCCGAGGTGAAACAGGTTGCTCGCCAGGGCCTGCTGGCCGTCGTAGCCGGCGCCCCCGCGGTCGGACCAGTTGAGCGCATCGGTGGCGAGGCAGACGTAGCCGCGCCCGGCAAGTTCATCGCCGAGGAACCGCCCGCCGTAGTACTTGTCCACCCAGGCGCGGGCGGACTTCGGCCGCTCGGACGGGTCGTCCCACGTCTCGATGACCTTCTCCTTGCCGATGTCGAACTTCGCGCCGTGGTCGTGCAGCAGCAGCACGGCGGGGAACGGCCCGCGGCCCTTCGGAACCAGCAGGAGCCCCAGCACGCGGCTGTCGGCGGTGAGGTTGAACACGATCTTGCGGGCGGTGTGCGTGCCGCGGTCCTGCTCGGCGATGATCGTCGGCTCGAACGGCGCCGGCGGCGGCGGGGCGAGCAGGCACTGCATGACCCTCTCGCGGGCGGTGCGGCGCCAGGCGGCGAAGTCCCTGTACTGCCCGGAGAGCCATGACCCGGGGAAGGTCATGCGTTCGGCGACGCGGTCGCGGAACACCGGCAGGTCGCTCTTCGCCCCGAAGGTCTGATACACGTCGGTGCGGGGCCTGGCGCCGGGGAAATCCACCGGACTCTCATAACACCAGGCATCACACGCAAAACCCGGCAGTTCAGCCGACACCAGGACTTCCTTGTCGCGGCGCCATACGCCCAACGCCGCTATCCGGCCCGGTTCCGGGCTGATCGCCCTGGCGACGTACTCCTTCGGATCCTCCGTCGGGCCGCTCGCAAGGACCGTTGGCAAAGCGGCCGCCCCGCCGGCGACGACAGCAAGAAGGATACGGACCACGTTCGTTGTTCGGGTTTTCATGGCTTTTCTTGGGTGAGCCTTCCGAGCACCTTCGCCAGCGGCTCATCCGCCGTCGGCGGCTTGAGCAGGCGTTCGGCCGGCCGGTGCTGGAGGTAGTACGCGAGCACCTCGGGGAAGTAGACGAGCCCTTCGGGCGGCGACGTTCCGACGCCGATCCTGCCGTCGATGTAGTCGCGCGAGGCATCGCGGTCGGCAGGGCGCTTGTAGAGGTCGTAGATCTGGGCGGCTTCCTTGATCCGTCCCGTGGCAAGTTCCCAACCGGACAGGCCGCTCAGGACCGTGCCGGTCTTCCGCCAGACCAGGATCCTCTGTCGGAGCACGCGCTCGATGGCGTCGAGGTACCTGGCGTCGGGGCCGAGGAGCTTTGCGGCCTGCGTGATCTGCCGTGCGTGCTCGATCGCCTGGCTGAGCGTCAGGTAGCTGGAGCGCGGGTGCGGGTATCGCCAGCCGCCGAGCGGGTCCTGGCTTTCGACGAGGAAATCGGCCACCGCGCGGACGACGTCCTTCAGCTTCGGCTCATCCGGCGCTTCGCGAGCCAGATCGGGCAGGCCCGCGAGGGCGTAGCCGATGATGTACGGCTTCGCGTAGCCGACCTTGAGGCCCCGGGCGTCCTCGTCGATGAAGGGCGGGTCCTTGTCCAGCGGCTTGCCGCCCTGATCAAACAGGTCGCCGTCCGAGAGCTTTGTGCGCAGCTCGCGGAAGAGCCGCAGGGCTTGGTCGAGGTGCTCGCGCCGGCCGGTGGACCGGTAGAGCCGGACGAAATCGAGCACATCCCCGATGTTGCGGCACTCGCCCATGTCGGCATGGATGCCGGACCGGGCGTATTCGATCTGCCATCGCAGGGCGGTCGCCATGCGCGGATCGCCGGTCTCCTCATAAGCGTAAAGGAACGTGTCGATGCCCTTCGTGCAGAAGCTCACGGCGGTGTTCGACCGCCACATGAACGCCGAATCGTCCTTGTGGGCGCCGGAACTCAGACTCGCATTGTTGTAGCGCGTGCCCCCAAACTCGTTCTCGCGCGTCGTGCCCCACCAGATTGAGAGGTCGTAGAAGTTGTCGCACCACTGGAGGGCAGCCTCGCGGAGCCGTGCATCGCCGGAGCGGTAATACTCGTCGAAGATCGGCGGGCAGTGATTCAGGCGGTTCATTCCAAACACGGCGGCCGGGAAGCTCGTGATGTTGCCGAAGTCGTCGCCGCGAATAGCGGATGCGCCGATCGCGTGGCGGTGATACTGGAGAACGTCTGCAAGGACCTTCGCGGAGGAGACATCCGCGGGCCGGCCGCACTGGTAGACGGCGTCGAAGCATTCGCCCGGAACGCGGACCTCGTGTGGCGGCTCGAGCAAGGCGTTCCAGGGCGCCGCGCCCGCGAGGCTCAGCACGAACGTCGCCGTTCGCCAGGCGGCCTCCTGGTGCGGCACGCGATCGCTCTCGCGGCAGCGAACATACGTGATTCGACCCCGGCCATCGGGCGCGGACACGACGTCCAGGGATCCGCGTTGCAGCAGAGGCGCATCCGGGAACAGCAGGCAGCCCGCCGTCGTAACGACCGTCGCACCCTCACCCTTGTCGAAGCGATGCTCGATCGAACCGCTGTCGGGCTTCCGTTCGGCCTGCCCCACGCGCAGCGAGCGGACGGCGGGGCCTTCGAATCGCCACCCCAGATCCGGGCAATACGCATCGCCGCTATCCAGCCGCTGCAGGTGTGCCCGCACGGCGACCGTGCCGAGTGAATCGGCCCTCAACTCCAGGATGCGGGGCCAGCGGGGGTCGGGCACGAGCAGCCGTGCCCACAGGTAATGCGTTCCGCGCTCGATGACCTCGATGGTCGGCGGCACGGTTCCTTCGCAGATCGGCGCCATCAGCACGGCGCGCCACGTCGGATTGCCGGGTTGCCCGATCTCGATGCCGGAGCCGGCAAGAGCGACGTCGAGGTCACCGACACGGTCGCGGTACGGAATCGTCGGCGTCGGGGCGGGGCGGCTGGCGGGTGGACGTCGATCCGAGCCTGTTTGTGCGCGGAAGACGCGCTCGGACAGATCGGCGAAGGCATACGGGAACGTGACGATCGCGCGACGGGCGGAGCGGGGCTGGCCGGGGTGATGCGTCAGTCTTCGCACATCCGGCGTGATCGTGTCACCGCCGGTTTGCAGGATCAGACCGACGCCCTGCGGAAACGCCCCGGGCGGAAACGGCAGCGAGACGCGGACGAGTTGCCGGCCGGTCGCCGCCGGCACGACCGTGAACGAGGGCAGGGCCCCCTGCGTCAGGTCCCTGCCGCTCCCGTCACCGGTCGGCGGCGGCGAAAACGCGAAGCGTGAGATCCAGTCCGCGGCGATCTGGTGGGCATTCTGTTCGGCTGCGTGGCCGCAAGCGATCGACAGGGCAAACGCAGCGGCGAGGCTTGTGACAATCGCAGCGGTCCGCGTCATGACGAGACTCCTCCCGGGGCGTGCAACGCCGGCGGCGTTTTCGGTCGGCCCGGTCGGACGAACCATACCCCGCTGAACAGACCGTGTCCAATGCGGGCCTGCCACACGGCGCGTGGCCGAATGGGCGAAAAAGGGTGAGGAACCTCTGCCGGACAGGCAGAACACCGTGTTCACGGGGAGTGGACGCCCTGACGCGTTCAGCCCAGGGCAAGAAACGTTCCTGCCCCCCTCCCTGCGTGCAGGAACGGCCATGCACCCCTTGCCCCGTTGGCCCATTGGCGGTATCACGTGTCCATGGACGATGGGGCCACCGGGGCGTCTCCTTCCGGCAGCATCCAGGCGGTGATCTTCGACCTCGACGGCACGATCACGCGGCCGCACCTGGACTTCGACGCGATGCGCGCCGAACTCGGAATCGAGGGCCGGCAGCCGATCCTCGAGGCGATGGAGCGGATGTCGGCGCAGCAACGGGCAGATGCCGAGGCGGTGCTTGATCGCCACGAAGCCGAAGCGGCGGCCAACAGCGAGTTGCACGACGGCGCCGCCGAGGTGCTCGCGGCGTTGCGCCGCCGGGGGATCCGGCTGGGCCTGCTGACGCGGAACAGCCGCAAGGCGGTGGCGACGGTTCTGGCGAAGCACGGCCTGGCGTTCGACGTCGTGCGGACGCGGGAGGACGGCGCCATCAAGCCGTCGGCCGAGCCCGTCCTGGCGATCTGCCGTACGCTGGGCGTTCGCCCCCGGGATACGCTGACCGTCGGCGACTACCTGTTCGACATTCAGGCGGGCAAGGCGGCCGGAACACGCACGGCCCTGATGATCGGCGACAACGCGCCGCCGCCGTTCGCCGGCGAGGCCGACGGCGTGATCCGGCGGCTGGACGAAGTGCTGGCCCTTGTGCGCGGAGCGGAACCCGATGGACAATCTTCCCCTGGCCAACATCCTGCATCGTAAGCTGCGCAGCGTCCTCTGCATGCTCGCCGTCGCCGTCGGCATCGCCATGATGGTCGTCATGCTGAGTCTCTCGCACGGCACGCTCAACGAGGTGGCGCAGCGGATGGAGTCGGTCCCGGCCGAGCTGCTGGTGATGCCGCGCGGCGAGAACGCGATCTACGCGGGCGGGGGCTACTTCGGCGAGAACCACGCGCGGCTGCTCCGCGGGACGCGCGTGGACGGCGAGCCGGTGATCGCGGGCGTAACGCCGGTCTACTGGCTCACGGCGCCGGTCGCCGGGCAGAAGCAGCGGATCTTCGGCGTGGATCGCCACGATCTGCCGGCGATTTTCGGCGACCGGAGGCTGGTCGAGGGGCGAGTCTTCGACGCGGACGGGCGTTTCGAGCGGGCGGTTGCCGAGCGGGCCGGGCCGACGGGCGGCTACGATACGGACGCGATGCCGCCGGACGTGCTCAAGACGGGCCTGGAAATCGTGATCGATCAACGGCTCCAGCGCGTCGCGAAGCTGAACGTGGGCGATGCGGTACCGATGCTGGGGCATACGTTCACGGTGGTCGGCGTCGTTGAGACGGGCGTGGCCGCCCGCGTCTTCGCCCCGATCCAGACGCTGCGGCACATCAACGCCTCCGGCTTGCGCCGCTGCACCATGTTCCTGGTGAGACTGACCGACCCCAGGCGATCAGAGCAGGCCGCGGCGGCCGTCGAGCGCGAGATCGACTGCCAGGTCGTCGAGAAAAGCAGCTACGGCCGGCTGCTCTTCGAGGGCTTTTCGCAGATCTACGCGTTCATCAACATCGCCTCCGGCGTGGCGCTGGTCGTGTGCTTCCTCTTCACGCTGCTGACGATGTACACGCTGGTGCTCGAACGAACACGGGAGATCGGCATTCTGCGGTCGCTCGGCGCGACGCGGCGCTACATTGTGCGGCTGGCGATCGAGGAGTCGCTCCTGCTGTGTACGGGCGGAACGCTCCTCGGACTGGCGATGGCGGTCGGGGCGAAGTACGGGATCGAATACGCGATGCCGCTGCAGACCGTCCAGATGGAGTGGCGATGGGTCGCGCTGGCGCTCGGCGTGGGCATCATCGGCGGCGTCGGCAGCGCCGTCTACCCCGGCTATCGCGCCGCCCGGCTGGAGCCGGCTACGGCTCTGGCCTTCGAATAGACCAGGACCCTCATGGCACGGCGATACGGACTCATCGGATGCCTGGCGATTGCCGGAGTGCTCGTCGCGTGCCGGGCGACAACGGCGAAGGGCCCGGCCTCGACGTCGGCCGCGGCGCTGGTCGATCTCACGGATGCGGTCGGCGCTGTCCCGCGTCCGCCCGTCCGCGAGGCCGGCCTGCCGTCCCTGCTGGCCGAGGCATCGCACGGCCTGCCCACCGGGTTGCGCGATGCGCTGGCGAACAAGCCGAGTCCCTACGTGGTCAAGGCGCACGATGTCGGCGGGCCGACGGGCTTCGACACCGACATCCCCTGGCACACGCTCGAGAAGGAGAAGGACGACCGGTTCCGGCTTCCCCACTTCACCAAGCTCGGCGTGGTCAACACGAACAGTGACGTCAACCTCCTCATCGGGTTCGGCGTGAACGGCGGCGCCGTCACGTTCGACCCGCCCCGTCGGTTCACGGACCATCTCGTCAACCTGGTTGCGCAGGAGGCGACCCTCGGCGATGTCCGCGCTCACGTGCTCTTCCTGCCCGTCCGGAGCGACACCCTCCTCGCGATCGTTCAGATGCGCAACACGTCTTCGGGCCCGGCCGTCGTCGCCCTGGAGGCGGTGTGCACGAAGACGCCGAACGCCGCGCAACCGTTCGACCGCTACGGCTACGGCATCCACGTGACGACCGGGCGCAAGGAATGGCTCGGCTACGACCCGATCAACGGCGCGGCCGTGTGCAGTTTCGAGGAGTGGCAGCGCGACACGCGCGAACCGCGGAGACGCGGATCCCTGCTTTGCACCCTGGCGGGCAGCGATCCTTCGGTCACGGCGTCGTCGCAGTCCGCCGAAGACGACGGCACGAACCCCGGCTCGCCGGGAGGGATGGCGCAGGTCAGCCTCCGTTTCGACGTGCCGCTGGCCGCCGATCAGGCCCGCACGCTTGCGGTCGCGTTGAATCTGCATCGCTACGGTCCCGAGCGGTTCGAGACGCGGCAGCAGATCGTTCTGTACCCCGGGCAGACGAAGGACGAGGCCCTTCGCCAATCGATCCGGTCGGCCGTCGGCGCCCTTGGAGCCGACTGGCCGGGTCTCGTCCGCGACAGCTACCGCTGGTACGAGCGGATGCCGGTCGCCCGCCTGGATCGCCCGTCGTGGACGGCGGACCTGGCTTGTGCCCTGGAATTGCCGCGCGGCAACACGTGGAGCGCGCAGGGCGTCCTCCAACAGCCGTGGTACACGTTCTGCCGCGTACACGGGCACAACCCGTACGGGTGGTGGAGCTACGGGATGCACGCCCACGAGCACCTCACCACATTCGTGGTGAATCTGACGGAGCCGTCGCTTTCGCAGGCGTACCTCCGCGGCCATTTTCAGGTGCGGGGCCCGGACGGTTTCATCCAATACGGCGTTAATCACCGCGGCGAGAACTGCATCCACACGCGGATCGCGACGTGCCCGTTCCTGGCACACGAGGCGTGGTCGGCGTACCTCTGGAGCGGCGACCGGGCCTTTCTGGCGGAGGCCCGCGCGGCATGCGGCCCGTTCGTCCGCTGGTGGCGATCGCCCGCGCGGACGCGGGGGCCGGTGGCGCTCCAGCACTGGCAGGACGACATCGAGAGCGCGCGCGACGACGCCGACCTCGCCACGTGGACGGCGACGGGCAAGGCCGCGCAGCAGGAGGCGCTGGACCTGAACTGCTACCTCCTGAACGAGGAACGCACGCTGGCGGCAATGGCCCGTGAACTGGGCGAAGACAATGAGGCCGCCGCATGGGAGACCGACGCAGAAAGACGTTCGGCGCGGATGCGCGGCCACCTGTGGCACGACGAGGACCGCGTTTACTACGGGCGCGACCTCATCGGCGACCGGTGGGCGCGGGTCATGGACATCTCGACGTTCTTTCCTCTGTGGTGCGGCCTGGCGACCGACGAGCAGGCGCCGCGATTCGTCGAATTGCTTCACGATCCGCAGGCGTTCGGCACGGAGTTCCCCGCAGCCACGCTCGCGGTCCGGCACATGCCCGAGAAGCTCCGCGGGCAATGGCACTGGCGGGGAGCCAACTGGGTCCAGATGACCTGGCTCGTGATCCAGGGCCTCAAACGGTACGGCCGCTACGACGAGGCCGCACGCCTGGCCGAGGTCAACTGCCGCATGGTCTTCGACACCCTGGAGAAGAGCGGCCATTTCCGCGAGTTCTACAACTCGCTCACCGGCGCTCCGAGCGACCTGACCGACTACATCTGGACGTCAATGCCCGCGATCATGGCGATCGAGGTCTTCTTCGGCGTGCGGCCGACGGCGGAGGGCGTGGAGGTTCTGCCGGCCCTGCCCGCCGGCTGGGCCACGATCAGGATCGACAATCTGCACGTCCGCGGCACCAGGCTGTCCATCGTGGTGGATCGCGACCCCCAGGCGAATGCGACCGCAGCGACCGTCAACGAAGCGCCATGGCCCGTGCGCGAGGACCGCGGCGTGTTCATCAAGTGGTCGGAACTGCCGGCCGAGGCGGTCGTGCGAATTACACAGTCACGGCAGTCCGCCGGCTCGTGCTCGATTCGATGGAAGACGCAGCGCCGGCCGTGACGCACGCGATGGCCCGTCAGGGCATTTCGGCAAGCCGGGGTGGCTTCCGGGCGGCGCCAAGGATGTCGTGCCGGAGCGACAGAAGAATGTTGTATGCCGTCTTCGGCGTCTGGTTCGCGCGGACGAGACCCCCGTTCGGCATGATCGCCATCGGGGCCTCATCGACAAGATCGCGCCACGCAACCGTTTCGACAAAAGGCTTGCTCAACGCCGTGTGATAGAACTCCTTGAGCCAGGCGGCCTGGAGTTCCTCGTTCCATTCCTGACGCCAGATGCCGCCGTCGGCCGCCATGGCTTCGTTGGCGTTCGTCAAGGCAAGCTGGCCCGGTACCTGAGCGGCGGTGATATGCACAGGCTTGCCCAGATTGCCAACCCGGTCCACCATGCTGGAGATCTGGAACATGTCGCGAACAAACATGCCGTCGAGGCCTGGGCCGAACTGGAACTGAATGCCGAAGGCGTCGAAGCCGATTCCGCTCTGCACGGCCATATCGGCATACAGCATCGGCGGAATCGTTCGTTGGTTGCGGGAGTAGTACTCGCCCCAGGGCGAGATCAGCTCGATCACGGAGGTTGCCCGTGGCGCAAGTTGCTTGACGAGCGTGGCGGCAACCCGAGTCAACTCCATCAATTGCTCGAAGTTGAAGTGGAGCGGGTTGCTGGCATGGACACCGCCCACAATGATCCACCGCTGCACATGCCGGCCGTAGCGCTCGACGACACGGCGGACGTGCTCGAACACCATCGAGCGGATGGCGTCGTAGTCGTGCTCGTAGATGAAGAGCCAGTCGGGCACGTGCCCTTCCTGGAAGGAGACGAGCGGGCCCGCCATGATCGGCACGCGGTGCTTCGTCAGCCAATCAACCCAGGCGTCGAGGGCGGCCCAGTTCAGTTCCTGCTCCTTCGGCTCGATCGATCGCCAGAGCATGGGCAGGCTGACAAAATCGAACGCCTCGCGGACGCGGCGGCGGTACGGTTCGGTGGTGTTCGCCGGATCGAGCATGCAGCCGAACGGGCGCCGGTTGAAGGCGTGGGTCTGGCGTCGGCGATTGAGGAACACATCCGCGTGGAAAAGGCTGAGCCGTTCACCCAGGATGATGGATGCGCGGAGAGCCTCGTCGGCCCACTGAGCCACCTCGCCCGGGCTGACGCCCTGGAGGGCCGCGACGAAGCAGTCGCGGGCACGCTTCAATTGCGCGCTGAGTTCCTCCGTGCCCGGGTAGTCGAACAACCCCCATTCCTCCCGTTTCTGGTCGATCCGCATCAGGCGGCCACGGGCCAGTTCCAGGTGGAGGTTGTACGGTTGGGGCCGCTCGGGGAGCCTCGCGCTCTCCAGAAGGATCCGCCCGTAACCCTTGATGGGCCAGAGAAGCGCAAGGCCGGCCGGGCCGGGGGCCTTCTTTTCACAGAGGATCTCCCCGTTGCGGAACTCGATGTCCGCTCGCAGCGGCACGCCGTCACTGCCGACCAGGTACGCGCCTTTGAGGTCAACGTCCTGCGCGACGTCCCCATTGCTGTAGACCGAAAAACGAAGCATGCGCGGTTCCGGATTACGTATAAATAGTATCTATGAGTCCGGTAGCCGGGACCGGTGCATGCCGCCCCGTGTCCCATGGAACCCGCTCATACGGCGTTTTCGGGTCGCTCGACCGTTTCAACTCGTCGGCTATTATGGCAAGGAGCGTGTGCTTTGTCGAGTCCATGCCCTGGGCCTTCAGTAAATGAACCCCCGGATGTCGTAGACAACGACCCTCGGCCCGGCTGGTCGTCGGGCAAGGCCCGCCTCCAGTTCGGCGAGTTGCTGTTCGGCGTGCGGCGGCAACCGGGGCGTCCCGGCCCGGTCGGCGATGAACGGTGATAGATACACGATGTCGGCGGCGTCGAGGGGCAGGCGGTTCAGCAGGTCGCGCGATTCGGCGATGTGCCGGGCGGCGAGCGGCGGATCTTCCCGGCAGAGCCCCGCGAGGAAGATGAGGCCGACGGCCACGCCGGCCTGTTTACAGAGTTCGACCGTCTCGACGACCTGCTCTTGCCGGCACGGTTTCTTCAGCCGCTCGAGCACCTCGTCACAGCCGCTCTCGGCGCCGATGTAGACCCGCTTGAGCCCGGCGGCGGCCAGGGCGCGGTAGTCGTCGAGCGTCTTGCGGGTGCCGCTGAGGCCGTCGAGGAAGCCGTAAAGCCCCACGAGGCCGTACGGATGCTTCCGCTTCCAGGCGTGTTCGTCGCACGGCGCCAGGTCGGGTGGCGCGATCTCAAGCGTCCGGCGTGCAACCTCGATCTGCGCAAGGAGCCTGGCCGTGGGGATCAGGATCGCGTTGGCGTCGCCGAGGAAGACGCTCTGCCGCAGCCGGAGGGACTCCCCGAAGAAGCCGCGGACCGCTTCGATGTGCCGCTCGAACTCGTCCGGGGTGTTCACGTGGAACGCGCACCCGCGGTAGAACGAGCAGAACTCGCAGTCGTTGAACGGGCAGCCCCGCGTCGCCTGGAGCACCAGGGCCCGGTACTGATCCGGCGGCAGGATCGGAACGGAGCCGTAGACGGCGATGAACTGTTCGCGCTGCGCCGCCAGGACATCCGGGCCGTTCCGGGCGGCGCGTTCGAGCATCCGGGCCTCGGCGTCGCCGAGTTCGCCGCTGCGAAGGGCGTCACCGACGAGCGAGAAGCACCGCGCCAGGAGGCCGTCGCGCTGGGCGTCCGTCAGCTCCTCGATGCACTTGTTGCGAAGCGAGGCGTCCTTGACCAGCCTGATGATCCGGTTGTCGTAGCCGCGCCGGTAGTTGGCGTCGCGGCCGTCGGCGTCGCGCACGTACGCCCCGATCATCCGGCCCGCGAGGTCGAACGAGACGATGGTGTTGTACTCCGGCGGATTGAGGCCAAGACCAAACGACGAGTCCTTGATGTTGACGTGGTATCGCAAGGACCGCCTCACGCGTGAAGGGATGCCTGCCGTTTGAAATGGTCCTCGAGCACGATCGCGGCCATCGCCTCGACGACGGGCACGGCCCGCGGGCACAGGCATGGGTCGTGGCGGCCCTTGGTGCGGATCTCGGCCGCCGCGCCGCCGGTCGTGATCGTGCGCTGGGGGCTGGAGATCGAAGACGTGGGCTTGACCGCGACCCGAAACAGGATCTGCTGGCCCGTGGAGATCCCGCCCAGGATCCCGCCGGCGTTGTTGCCGGCAAACCCGTCGGGCGTGATCTCATCGTTGTGCCGGCTTCCGGTCATGTCGGCGGCGCCGAACCCCGCGCCGAACTCGATCCCCTTGACCGCCGGAATCGACAGCATCGCCTTGGCAAGATCGGCGTCGAGGCGGTCGAATACCGGCTCGCCAAGCCCCGCCGGGATGCCGTCCACCCGGCACTCGATCACGCCACCGACGCTGTCGCCTCGCGACCGGGCTTCTTCCACACGGCGAACCATCTCGACCGCGGCCACGGGGTCGCACGCACGCATCGGGTTGTTCTCGATCTCCGCGAGATCGACCGTCCGGCAGGCGACGCCGGCGGCGCGGATCGTGTACGCGGTGATCGACGCTCCGCGACGGGCGAGGAGTTGCCGTGCCACGGCCCCCGCCGCCACGCGGGCGGCGGTCTCCCGCGCCGACGACCGGCCTCCGCCGCGCCAGTCGCGAAGCCCGTACTTCTTCTGGTACGTGAAGTCGGCATGGCCGGGGCGGTACAGATCCTTGATGGCCTCGTAGGCGGAAGGTTTGGCGTCTCGGTTGTAGACGATCATGAGCACCGGGGCGCCGGTCGTCGTGCCCTCAAACAGGCCCGCGAGGACCTCGACGGTGTCCGGTTCCTTTCGCTGCGTCGTCACGCGCGACTGGCCCGGCCGGCGGCGGTCCAGTTCTCGTTGAATCGCGGCAAGGTCAAGCGCGACACCGGGCGTGACGCCGTCAACGACCACGCCGACGGCGGGGCCGTGCGATTCGCCGAACGTCGTGATTCGAAAGAGGTGGCCGAACGTGTTACCGGGCATCTCCGCACTCCTCCACCGCCTGGGCGACCGCGTCCACGGCAGCCTCCACGCTGAGGCCGTCGAGATTGACGCTGACATCGGCGAGTTCCTCGTAGCGGGCCTCACGCTGCCGACAGATCGCGATGAAGTCGCCGGCAGGGTCGGCATCATCGAGAAACGGGGGGAGGCCGGATCGCTGCACGCGGGCGAACAACTCCGCGGGGCTGACCTGCAGGTATACGATGCAACCGATGCCATCGAGCAGGTCGTGGATCCGGTTGTTCATCGCCGTGCGCCCGCCCAGGGCGACGACGTTCTTCGCGCCTGCCTGATAGAGCTTCATGTACAGCTCGCACACGACCTGAGCTTCGAGTTTGTGGAAGTAATCCTCGCCGAACGTGGCAAACACCTCGCGAACCGTCATCCGTGTGCCGGTCTGGCAGGCATGGGTTTCTTCGATCATGACATCAACATCGTGAAATGGACAACCCCAGCGGGTTGCCAGGGCGGCCCCCACCGTGCTCTTGCCGCAATGCTTCATGCCGACCAGGACGACGTTCATACGGCCGTTCCGCTGCGACACGCGACATCCGAAACACGGCGGTCGCGGCGTGGTCATTGTATACCCCGAACGCCTGTTGAAAAACTGCGCCGGACGTGCGGACCCTCCGCTTGCCTGTGCGGTGCCAGATGGACGGGCGACGGATCATCTGGCTGCCTGCCCCTGGTTGATGCCGGCGGCGTTCGGCTGACAAGGAGTACGACCCGCTTCGCAGCGCTGTTATCGGGCTTGATGAAGACGGCTTCCCGGGCGGGGATGACAACGTGGGCTGCCTGCGGCTATACTTTCGGCGTGCTGCGGCGGGGGCAGAGGCTGGCGCGTCCGCGATGGTTTCGCAGGTGCCGATCGGGTCGGGCTGAGTGACGATTTAACGATCTCGTTCTTCGGCGCAATTCAATTCCCGACCGATAAAGAATAGGGTGTTGTTCAACTGCTGCGGAGCAAGATGATGCCCGAGATGGCGTCGGCCAGGGTACTGGTGATTGATGACGATCAGGCGATCCGTCGGAGCGTCACCATGTACCTGGAGGATCTGGGCTACGCGACCCTTGAGGCCGTGGACGGGGTCGAGGGTCTGGAGCAGTTCCGTGGCGAGCGGCCGGACGCGGTCCTGCTGGATCTGCGCATGCCGCGGTTGGACGGGCTGGAGGTCCTGGGGACGATCGCTCGCGAGTCGCCGGGCACGCCGGTCGTGATCGTCTCGGGGACCGGACACTTGCGAGATGCCGTTACCGCCCTGCGTCTCGGGGCCTGGGGCTACATCCTCAAGCCGATCGAGGATATGGGCGCCCTGGAACACACGCTCCACAAGGTGCTGGAACGCGCCCGCCTGCTTCGGGAAAACCGCCGATACCAGGAGCATCTCGAGGAACAGGTGAAGGACCGGACGGCCCGCCTGGAGAGGGCCAACGCGGCCCTGGTCGGCGAGATCCAGGCACGCAAGCGGGCGCAGGCGGAGCTGGAGGCGAGAAACACGGAACTCGAGCGGTTCGTGTACACGGTGTCGCACGACCTGCGGAGCCCGCTGGTCACGATCAGCGGGTTTCTCGGCGTCCTGATGGAGGACGTTCAGAAAGGGAACACGCGGGGCGTCGAGGACGACCTGGAACACATCCGGAACGCCGTGGACAAGATGCAACGGCTGCTCACGGACCTTCTCGAGCTGGCGCGCATCGGTCGTATCGCACATCCGCCGGAGCCGGTCGCGTTCACGGCGCTGACCCGGGAAGCAGCGGCGCTGGTGGCGGGGCGGCTGGCGCAACGCAGCGTCGCGGTGGACATCGCCCCGGACATGCCTGTTGTGAAGGTCGATCGCGCGCGGTTGCTGGAGGTCATGCAGAACCTGCTCGACAACGCGGCGAAGTTCATGGGCGGTCAGATCAATCCGCGGATCGAGGTGGGGGTCCGGCAGGACGGACAGGACGACGTGTTCTACGTCAAGGACAACGGACAGGGAATCCTTCCGGCCTACCACCAGCGGGTCTTCGGCCTGTTCGAGCGGCTCGATTCGAGCCAGGACGGCACGGGCGTGGGCCTGGCCATCGTCAAGCGGATCATCGAGGCGCACGGGGGTCGGATCTGGGTCGAGTCGGAGGGGGCGGGTCGCGGCAGCACGTTCTGTTTCACGATCGGGAAACCCGGGGAGGCTCGCGATCATGGCTGAAAGTCAATGCGAGGCCGGGGCCGGCACGCTTCTCCTCGTCGAGGACGACGCCGGCCACGCGATGCTGATCAGGCATGCGCTGGAATCGGTGGATTCCTCGATCCGGATCGAGCACGTCACGGACGGCGAAGCGGCGCTGAACTACCTGTTCCATCGCGGCGATGACGCGCACCCGCACAGCCGCCCGCTGCCCCGCGCTGTTCTTCTGGACCTCCGCCTTCCCAAGGTGGACGGACTCGAGGTCCTCCGGGCGATCAAGGCGGCCGAGAACCTGCAGTCCGTGCCCGTGATCGTGCTCACGACGTCCAGCGCCGAGCCGGATGTGGCGACGGCGTACGCCCATCGCGCCAACAGCTACCTGGTCAAGCCGCTCAGCTTCGACGAGTTCAGCCGGATGCTGCGCGACGTGCATTGCTATTGGTTGCGATGGAACGCGGAACCGCCGCCGGAACCGGGTGAAGGAACGAACGCGGCCGCGAAGCGGTGAGCGTTCAGGGGCGTTCGAGGGGTTCTCCACGCACCAATCGCCAGGTGTCGCGGGCAATCAGCAGTTCTTCGTTCGTCGGAACCACCCAGACCTCGATGCGGCTGGCGTCCGTGGAGATGCGCCGCGGCCCGCGGCAGGGTTCTTCGTTGCGCACGGGATCCAGCTCGATGCCGAGTGGCGCGGTGTCCTCGAAGATCCGGGCGCGCATGAACGACGCATGCTCGCCGATTCCGGCCGTGAAGACGATCGCATCGCACCGCCCCAGCTCCAGCAGGAAGGCCCCGACGTACTTCCGCACCCGGTGGGCGAAGATGTCGATTGCGAGGGCGGACCGGCCGTCGCCCCGCAAGGCCGCCTCACGAATGTCGCGCAAGTCGCGCGAGAAGCCGCTGATGCCGAGCAGACCCCCGCCCGTCTCCATGGCGTCATGCACGGCGTCGAGGCTCATGCCGAGGCGCGTCAGGTGGAAGACGATTGCCGGATCGACATCGCCGCAACGGGTTCCCATGACGAGCCCTTCGAGCGGGGTCAGGCCCATGCTCTGGTCGATGGCCTTGCCGGCCCGGATGCACGTGGCGCTGCAGCCGTTTCCGAGGTGCAGCGTGATGAGGTTGGGGTCGGGGCGTCCGAGCAATTCGGCGGCGACCAGCGCCACGTACCGGTGGCTGGTGCCGTGGAAGCCGTACCGGCGAATGCGTTTCTCGGTATACCACTCGTACGGCAGCGCGTACACGTACGCGGCCGGGGGCATCGTCTGGAAGAACGCCGTGTCGAAGACCGCGACGTGGGGCCGGTCGGGGAGGCTCCGCCTCGCCGCCTGGATGCCGGCCAGGTTTGCCGGGTTGTGCAGCGGCGCAAGGTCGCAGAAGCCGGCGATCGCCTCCGTCACGCGATCATCGATGAGGACGGAATCATAGAAAGTCTCGCCGCCATGCACCACGCGATGGCCCACGCCGTCGATCTCGCTGACGGCGGAGAGCGGTGGACGGTCGCCGGCCGTCGTCAGCAGGCGGAGAAGGCAGCGGACGCCGCTCTCGTAGTCGGCGATGCGTTCCGTAGCGTGGATTTCCAAACCGCCACCCACATGGAATACCGCCGAGGCCGGCTCGCCGATGCGTTCGATCTGACCGCCGGCGAGTTCCGACTCATCCCGCATATCGAAGAGACGGTATTTGATCGAGGAGCTGCCGCAGTTGACGACAAGGATCTTCACGTATGGACGCCTTCGACGAACGATGCGGTGCGCCTCGTCCGCAACGGCGGACATGATAGGGCTCGGCCGGGCAGCCCACAACAGGAGTGCCTCGCGCAACGGCGGCGGCCGGCGTCAGAGCCGGCCGCGAAGGTATCGGCACGAGAAACAAGGAGGCATGGGTGTGCCGCACACACCGGACGGAGAGTATCGGGGCGGCGTCTACGCGGGACGCCGGGCCAGCCAGGCGCGCGGCAGCCACAGGAGGGCAGCCCCGCCGGCCAGGATCAGGAACGTTGTCGGCTCCGGGACTACCGGGCCGGGCGAAGGCGGACTCGGGGGGGCCTCCGCGGTAATCGAGATCTGCGCCGGCGTGACCGCGAACTGGGCAAACGCGCCCACCTGCATCTCGGCAAACCCCTGGGTGAGATCGCCGGGGTTGACGCTGATGTTGACCTGGGCCGATCCCGTCGCGAGCGACGTAAAGTGGGCCTTGGCGAGAACCACATCAGTGCCCACCGCGTTGTTCGGGTACGCAAGCGCCAGCACGCTCGCTCCCGGAACCGCGGACGCGAGCGACACAAAGGGCTGCGGAACCGACACGGAATCCAGCCTCAGCAGGGCGCCATCAAACACGATGTTGAAGCCATAGCCGATCACGGGGCTGACAATGTCGGCGAGGACCGCCACTTCGACCGTTCCGCCTGCCGTCACCGAAGACGGCGTAGCCACCAGATCAATCTGGATCATTGCGCCGTAGGCCGGCCCCGCCAATACGCCGGCAACCAACGCACCCACACAAAACGCCACACACCAAAAGCCTTGCTCTCGATTCATCTCTCTCTCCTTGCCCGTTTCTGGGCCGGCGGAAACCCGCATCCTGTGTGTGCGGGTGCCGCCCTGCGAACCTTGACATCCACTAGCCAGTCACGCCGGCTGCCTGGAGCAACAACTGAAAATCCTGCCAGGTAATCCGACCGTCATTATCCAGATCGGCCTCGCTCCTGAAGGCGGCATCGCCCCTCTGGGCTCCCATGAACCCGGCCGTGTTCGCTGCGGCGTCCTGAAACGCCTGAACATCGGCCTGGGTCACCGAAGAATCGCCCGTGAGGTCGCCAGCCAACACCTGCAACTCAGCAGTTGGTTTTGTAACACCACCGTCGGCGTCGCCACCCGGATCGAGCATCCAGCCGCAACCAGCGACCAAGAACACTACGCCCCCAGCGGCGCCGACCAATAACCAACGAATAGAAACCGCAAATAGATAAGAATAGGATGACATTCTCTCTCTCCCTGATTGTTCCCCATTTTTATCGCGCCTGCGACTGCCTGTCAAGCGGAAAAAATGGGGTTTCGAAGAAAAGAATTATCGGTCTACAGGCATCCGGTTTGTCCGCAGATCGGACCTCGGGGATCGAAAGCAGACAGCAGTTGTCCGTTCAGCACGATCAATGCACGACTACCGCCCGCGGCCGATCGCGGCGCTGGAGAAAGGTGTCCTTGCGCGGCGCGTTCCACCGGCGTTCGTCTGCGCGGAAGCAGACACCGACACGTCCGGTTATGCGACGAGGTTTACTGCGGCGGGCGCGGAGGTCGCGGCCGAGCCCGGGTTGGCGGCGTAGGCCGCCTGGCCGGCAACGGCCTGAAGGCCGGAGACGGCCATCGAGCTGTAGGCCAGTTGCTCCTGCGACATCGAGACGGACATCGACTGGTAGACCAGCGTGCTGGACTGCTGCTGCTGGCCGGCGGCGGCGAGCAGAAGCAGGCCGGTCATCATTTTCTTGTCTTCTTCGCTCATCTTGTCGCCGCTGAGCATCTTGAGGGCGAACATGAGGAGGAGCGCGTTCACGACATCGCTGTTGCTGACCCCACTGGTCACGCTGATGAGGGATTCCATCTGCGTGGAGACGTTCGTCGAGGAGGCGACCAGGGACGTGGCCTGCACGGCGGACGGGAGTTGGGCGGCGCCGGCATTGCCGACGGCCGGGGTTGCCCCCGTGACCATGGCCGGGGTATAGCCTGCGGAACCGCTGATTGCACTGATACCGTCCACGGAATGCTCCTTTTCGTAATGATCCCCGGTGGCCCTGGCCCGTCGTCTGCTCTCGCCGGAAGGACGGGCCTTGTGGCGGACGCACCCCTCGTTGCAGGATGCGACAGGCACAGAGGGTGCCCGCGATTCGTGCGAAAGCGTTGTGCGTTCGCTAACCTGTGAAGGGAACGCTCCTTATGTGAGCGATTGGCGGCGGTAGCGGCGGTAGGAGTTGTAGCGGCGCGTTGCCGCGCAAGCGTCCGCGGAACGGCCAGCAACCGCAACGCATTGCATCCTCGTCAATTGCGGCGCGTACTTGCGGCATCATCGCTGGCGATGATCCGGCGCCGCCGACGAACGTGAACGTCCGAGTACGCCTGCCCGCACACGAAGAAGCCTCGACATGTTGTCTTCCCGGCAAGCACCTGCCCCGCGCGAGACGCCTTCCCCCCCTTCTCCGTCGAAGGAAGAAGGACACAATGAAAGCGTCCTGTCTCGTTCCGTTGCGTCGTCGGGTGAGGTGTGGGCGTAGCCCGCTTCGCCCCCCCCCCGCACGCCGGTTGCCCCCACCCGCGTTCCGCCTGATGATGCTCGCAGACGGGAGTACGAATGAACGCCAACGACGCGGATACGACCGGACGCCTGGAGGTAATCTGCGGCTGCATGTTCAGCGGCAAGTCGGAGCTGCTGATCACCCGCCTCCAGGAGGCGCAGCGGCGCGGCCGGCGCGTCGCCGTGTTCAAGCACGCCTCGGACACGCGGTATGATGCGTCCGATATCGTCACGCACAGCCACTTGCGATTTCAGGCGAGGCCCATCGAGCGATCGGACGCCTGTCTGGCGGCGCAGGATGATGCGGATGTTGTCGCCGTGGATGAAGCTCAGTTCTTTGATGCCGGCCTGCCGGCGGTGTGCCGCAGACTGGCGGATATGGGCAAGCATGTGATTGTGGCGGGCCTCGATCGGGATTCGTGGGGGTTGCCGTTCGGCCCGATGCCGCAGGTGATGGCCGTGGCCGACGCCGTGACGTGGACAACGGCCAGCTGTGCCGTCTGCGGCCAGCCTGCCGAGTACACGCAGCGGACCGCGCCGCTCGGCGAGACGATGATCGGCGGCGCGGACGCTTATGAACCACGGTGCGCGCGGTGCTTCGTTGCGCCGCCGGCGGAGTTGCGCCGCTGACGCGCGGAGACAAACCTTCGTTGTGGTGCAGGGCGCGCCGCCGACGGCGATCCGGCTCAGGCCGAATCCAAAGCGGCAGCGATGCCGCTGCACTCCGCAACCGCGGAAAACCGCCCGCCCGGCAATCGATCACGCCCCGAGGTCGCCTACGGTGCCGCCACGTCGAACTCGACCTGCACCGGCTCGCTGACGGAGTCCGCGTACGTGACCACATTGCCGTTGATCGGAACGCTGAGATCCACGTCCGAACGCAGCACCACGACCGACTCCGGCGGCACGAGCTTCAGCACGTAGTGGCCCGGTGCCAGGCCCGTCGTGTCGATGATGCCGGCGGTCAGGTCGTAGTCGCCGTCTGACGCAGGGAGGGGTAAGGAACCCTTCTTGCCTTGGGCGAAACGCGTCAGGGCGTCCACTTCCCGTGAACACGGCGTTCTGCCCGTCCGGCAAGGGTTCCTGACCCCCTGCGCGCATACGGACATGCACCCGGGCGTTCCCCCGCACTTGGCAGCGGAGCGGCGGGTTGCTATGATGCGTCCTTTGGGATTTGTCGATTGGTGACGACGTAGGGTGACATACAGGACCAACCATGCATTATCCACGTAAGCTCAGCAAACGGAAGAGGATACGAAAGCAGGGCTTCCGCGCCCGGATGAAGACCTCCAAGGGCCGCCGGCTCCTCAGCAAGAAGCGGCGTCACGGCTTCAAGCGGCTGACCGTAAGCTCTGACGACTGAGGCACTTCCAGCCGCCTTCTCGGGCAACACCGTCCCCGGCTACACAGGAACGCGCCGTGCGGGCGTCCCGCGCGGGTTGCCGACCTTGTATACGAGCGTATCATCCCCAGAGATGAAATGTGACGGCCGTCGGCGGCAGTAACGCCCGCGGATTCGTCATTGTCCCCCGAAAGGTGCCGTGCCTATGAACCGCTGCAGTTCGCTTTCCCGGATCCTGCCGGCCGCCGTCGCGATTTCCGCCGCGGAGGCGGGTCTGGCCGATTCCTCGCTCCGGCTCGACTACCGCGAGATCACGCTCGAGAACCGGCTCCGCGTGATCACGCTCGAGGACTTCACCTGCCCGATCGTCAACGTGCAGCTCTGGTACCACGTGGGCTCGAAGGACGAGAACCCCGAGCGCCAGGGCTTCGCCCACATGTTCGAGCACATGATGTTCCGCGGGACCGACCGGCTGGGGCCGACGGACCACTTCGACCTCATCCGCCGGACCGGCGGCACGTGCAACGCCTACACGAGCTTCGACCAGACGGTCTACCACGAGACGCTGCCCGCGAACCAGCTCGAACTGGCGTTGTGGCTCGAGGCCGAACGGATGACGTTCCTCAAGATCGACCAGCAGACGTTCGACACCGAGCGGCAGGTCGTCGAGGAGGAGCGCCGCATGTACGTGAACCGGCCGTACGGCACGCTGTACGAGAAGGCCCTGTCCGAGCTGTTCCGCGTACACCCGTACCGCTGGTCGGTGATCGGCTGCATTCCGCACCTGCGGGCGGCGAGCGTGCCCGAGCTGCGCGAGTTCTGGACGCGATTCTACGTTCCGAACAACGCCGTGCTCGTCATCGCCGGGGCCGTCCGGCACGACGAGGCGCAGCGAATGGCCCGAAAGTACTTCGGCTGGATCCCCGCCTACCCGGACCCGGCGCGGGTCACCGTCCGCGAGCCGCAGCAGACGGCGGCGCGATCGGTGACGCTGGCGGAGGACAACGCCCCCGCCCCGCTGGTGGGGATCGGCGGCCGCACCGTCCCGATCGGCCACGCGGACGAAATCGCGCTGGATCTGCTCGGCACGATCCTCGGCGAGGGCACAAGCAGCCGCATCTATCGCGAGCTGGTCGCTCAGAAGGAACTGGCGACGCTGGCGACGGCGATGAGCTACTCGCTGGAACACGACGGGTTCTTCGGCGCGGGGGCGATGCTGCCGCCCGTCGGCGCGAAGCCGGACGAAGCCCTTGCGGCGATCGACCGGCAGATCGAGCGCCTGCGCACGGAGCCGGTCAGCCCGAAGGAGCTTGAAAAGGCCCGCAACCAGATGCTCCGCCAAGTGGTCATGGAAAGCCTGACCAACGAGCACCGGGCCCGCGCGCTCGGCCGGACCGCCGTACTCGAAGGCGACGCCGCGCGGGTCAACACGCGGCTCGATCGCGTTCGCGCCGTGACGGCGGACGATCTCCTGCGGGTCGCGCGGCAGTACCTCGCGCCCGAGCGGCTGATCAAGGCGCGGGTCGAGCGGAACATCGCGGGCGCCGTCGGCGGCGCGCTCGGCTTCACGAAGGCGGAAGAGGCCCCGCCGGTCACCGCCAGGCCCGAAACGGACCCGCCCCCGCCCGGGCGGCCGGGCCTGAAGCGGCCGGACGACTTCCCGGCCAAGCCGCCCGTCGCCGCCCTGCCGGAGTACGACCCGACGCCGAAATACGAATCGGCGACGCTGCCCAACGGCCTGAAGGTCATCGTCGTCGAGAACCGCAAGGGCCCGTTCGTCAGCGTACAGCTCGGGCTTCGGGCCGGGGCCTGGACCGAGACCCGGCCGGGCACGGCGTCAATGGCGCTCGGCATGCTGACCAAGGGCACGAAAAGGCACACCGAAGCCGAACTGGCCGACGAACTCGAGACGTACGCCATCTCGCTCTCGGGCGACGGCGGCATGGACAACAGCTCCGTTTCGGCGAGTTGCATCACCGACCACGTCGAGCGGACCGTGCGGCTGCTCGCCGAGGTCGTCCGCACGCCGACGTTCCCGGAGGACGAGTTCCGCAAGCTGCGCCAGCAGGTCCGCACGAGCCTGGCGGTCTCGACGAACGAGCCGTCGTATATCGCGGATCGCGAGTTCCGGCGCCGGGTGTACGGCGAGCACCCGTACGCCCGCACGACGACGGGCGAGCTGGAGGACGTGGACGCGCTGACGGTCGCGGATGTGCGGCAGTGGTGGCGGCAGTTCGCCCGGCCGTCGACGGCCGTGCTGCTCTTTGCCGGAGACATCGACATGGACCGGGCGAGAGCGCTGGCCGAGGCGGGCTTCGGCGACTGGGCCGCCGAGACGGCCGCGCCGGAGGCGGCCATGCCGGCGGTGCCGCCGTCGGCGCCGACGCGGATCTGGCTGGTCGATCGGCCCGGCGTGCAGTGCCAGATCCGCGTGGGGCGCTACGTGGACCTGACGCGACAGGACCCGGACTACTTCACCGGCATCGTCGTCAGCGGCTACTTCGGGACGTCGTTCAGCGCCCGGCTGAACGAAACGATCCGCGTGAAGAAAGGCCTGACATACGGGGCCCGCGGCAGCTACAGCGCGCAGCGCGTCGCCGACGAGTTCAAGGCGAGCACGTTCACGAAGGTGGCGCGGACGGTGGAGTCGGTGCGGACGATCCTCGATGAGATCGACCGCCTGAGGACCGAGCCGCCGACCGCCGACGAACTGACGACGACGAAGGCGTTCACGCTCGGCAGCTTCCCCCGCCAGCGCGAGACGCCGGACAGCGTCGCCGGCGACCTGTGGCTGATCGAGTCGCACGACCTGCCGAAGGATTACCTGCAACGGCTGTGCAGGACGGTGGCCGCGACGACCGGCGACGATTGCATGCGGCTGATCCGGAAGACGATCGACCCGGCGAAGATGGCGATCGTCGTCGTGGGGCCGGCGAAGGAGCTTCGGGACGAACTGGAGAAGATCGCGCCGGTGACGGTCGTCGCGGCGAGTCCGCCGACCAGCGCGCAGGCGGCGACGAAAAGCGAAGAGGCGGGCACGCGGTAGAGCGAACGAGAGTAACCGCCGAAACGGTCCTTCGCACACCCGGCCGTGCGCCCGGCGTTTCGTTGACACGGGTTTCGTCATCGCCTACGCTCGCCGCACGTGCCGTGGATTCGAGAGGTTCCGAAGCAGGAGCAAGCCCGTGCGTGAGACCGCCCTCAGCCGACGAGACGTACTGCGGGTCGCCGGCGGCGCGATCGCCGGCGCCGCATTCGCGGGGCCCGTCGCCGCCCAGACGTCCCAACCGGACACATCGATGACGATCCTCGAGTTCGAGGAGACGCTGGCGCGATGGCGCTTCGAGCGATACCGGCACCCCCCCACCGACATCCTGCAGAAGGGGTTCCGGCCCGTGGGCGGGACGGTGGCCGACTTCGCCTGCATCGGCCACGAGGGGCGGTACCACTTCTTCTATATCGAGCGGCGCCTGCAGGAGGGCACGCCGTTCTACCCCGGCCACGAAATCTTCTTCGGCCATGCCTCGACGGCGAACTACTTCGACTGGGAGGTGCACGACCCGGTCATGCTTGTCCGGCCCGGCACGTGGGAGGAGGCGCACGTGTGGGCGCCGTTCATCCTCAAGCGGGGCGACGAATACATCATGGCCTACACCGGGCTCAACCGCCACCTGTCACAGAACATCGGGCTGGCCTCGAGCCGCGACCTGTTCGACTGGCGGCGGTGGGACACCAATCCGATCTCGCCGTGCAAGGGCCGGCCGTGGGCCGCCTGGTGGGAGGACCGGATCTCGAGCTGCCGCGACCCGCACCTCGTCGAGCACGACGGACGCGTGTACCTGATCTACACGGCGAACACGAAGAAGGGCGCAACCTGCATCGCGATGGCGAGCACCAGGGACTGGAAGCGGTGGGACGACCACGGCCCGATCCTCGTCGGGCTGGCGACAGGCTACGAGCCGCGGCTCGAGGGCGGCCACCGGCAGGGGAGCATCGAGTCGGCCCACCTGCTCCGCCGGGGCAAGACGTGGTATCTCTTCGCGCACGCCAAGACGCAGGGCGAGGCCGAGCGCAACTGGGTCTGGACGAGCGACCGGATCGACCGGTTCGAGTTCGCGAAGCGCCGGCCGTTCTGGAAGGGCGCCGGCGGCATCGAGGTCGTCAAGGACCGCGGCAACCGCTCGCTGCTGTCCACGTTCGCGGGCGGCTGCATCCGGTTCGGCGAGGTGGACTGGTCGGCCGCCGAACCAACGGCGGACTACATCACGAAGCGCGAGGCGCTCGCCGCGTGGCAGGGGTAGCTCCGGCGTCGCGCGGCAACGCCGGGAACGTGGGAGACCGGGAAAGCGAAAGGGCGAAAAGGCTCTCTGCAGCCGGGGACAAGCGGATGCGGCCTGGGCCGATCAAATGTGTTCTCGCCGGCGGGCTTCTCGTCGTTGCCGCGTGGCGTGTCCCATGCGCCGGCGCGGCCGAACCGACCACCAGGCCGGCGAACGTTGCAGTCCTGTCGCAGCTCAGCCTGCCGGATCCCGCATACGGCGCCGCCGTCGAACGCGGTGACGCCGGCGAGGGTCGCCGCCTGCTCGCCGAACACTTCGCGAAACGGCCGCGCGTGCGGTTCGCCCCCGAGTTGTTCATGCAGACGTTCGACAACCCGAAGGCCGGGCCGGCCTACGTCCGCGACAAGCCGGACCTCGCAATGCGGAACCGGTTCGCCTTTCTCTTCGAGTACATCGACGCCGGCCGCGACTTCGACTGGAACGCCCGGTTCGGCCGCGGCGACCGCGAGATCACGTGGTGGATCAACCGGTTCTTCTACCTGTTGCCGCTCGAGGAGGCATACGACCGCACGAGGAACGTGGCGTACCCGCGGCACGGCGTCGGCCTGATGCTCGACTGGATCCGCAAGAACCCCGTCGAGAAGGCGGCGGACTCGTGGGGATCGTGGCGGACGCTCGAGATCGGCCTGCGCCTCGTCGAGTGGTCGCGGTTCATCAACCGCTTCGCCGGCGAGCGGGTCATCATGCCTGATGAACTGGCCGTCCTGCTCGGCTCGCTCCGCGAGCAAACCGGGTATCTCGCCGCCCACAGCGGACCACGACGCGGCAACTGGGGCTTCATGGAGCAGCTCGGCATCGGCACCGTCGCGATGGTCTTCCCGGAGTTCAAGGACGCTGATCGCTGGCTGGCCGGCGTGCTTGACGTGTATCGGCAGGACGTCGGCATCCAGATCTACCCCGACGGGTCACAGGAGGAGCTGACGACGCACTACGGCCTTGTCGTTGTCCATTCGCTGGCGCGGCTGCTCGACCTGGCCCGCTCATGCCACCGGCCCGCCCCCGCCGAACTGGAGGCGACGCTGCGGCGCGCGGCCACGTACTCGACGCTCACGCTCAAGCCCGACCATACGCTCCCCATGATCAACGACGGCGACGCGGCCGAGATGACGCCGTTCCTCGACTACCTGGCGCGGACGCTCGACCTCCCGGAAGCGAAATACGTCCTTTCGAACGGCCGCGAGGGCGAGGCCCCGCCGCTCTGCCGCCTGTTCCCGCACAGCGGGCTGGCGGTCTTTCGCGACTCGTGGAAGCCGGACGCCCGCTGCCTGATCCTCGACGCCGGGCCGTTCGGCACCGGCCATCAGCACGAGGACGCCCTCGGTTTCGACGTCTCGGCGTTCGGCCGGAGCTTCATCGTCGATCCCGGCCGGTACACCTACGTCCCCGGCGCCTGGCGTGATTACTTCGTCGGCACGCGGTCGCACGCAACAATCCTGGTAGACGGCGGCGAGCAGGTCCGGCGAGCCCACAGGGAGCTGTGGCGTGCCGGGAAGCCGATCGCCGATTGTTTCGCTGCTTGTGAAGGCCTCGCAATGGCGGCAGGCGAATACAACGCCGGATACGGCAAACCCGCCTCCGCAGGCGTGGTCCACCGTCGTGAGGTCCTGTTCGTCAACCACGAGTACTGGGTAATCTCGGATATCCTGACGGGCTCCGGCAAGCACCGCATCGAGCAGACGTTCCAGTACACACCGGGGCCGCTCGACGTGCGCGACAACTTCGCCGTGACCGGCCACCCGGACGCGAATCTGGCGATGCTCTGGCTGTGGCCCGCCCCGCCGCAGGCCCAGGTCCGCGAAGGGCAGAAGGACCCGCCCGTCGGCTGGTACTCGGACAGCTACGGCCGCATCGCCGCCGCCCCGCACCTGACGCTCTCGGCCGAGTTGGAGTTGCCGGCGTGGCTGGTCGTCGTGCTCTACCCGTTCAGGGGCGCCACCGGCCCCACTCTTCGCATCGAACGCCGGATGGCCTCGGGGACCGGGTCGGCTGGTTTCGAGCCGGCGGGCACAATCCACGTTCGTGCGGATGATCGCCTCGACGCAATCGCGTGGTCCGGCAGGCGTCCTCTACCCGCCGTGCGGGTCCGCACAGGCGACAAGGAGTTCGCGCTGCCGGGCTCGTTGCGTCAGATGCCCTTCAACGCACCCGTCCCGGCAACCGCGCCCGTCAGGTAAGGCTCCGAGAGGTGCTTCGACGGCCGGATCCTCGCAGATGCGACTGCAATCATGCACCCCGTGAATCCGACCGCATTGACAGGCATTCGAGCGACTCGTAGCATTCCCCGCGTTTTCGCAGGGGCATCCGCCGGCGGTCGCGCCGCGGTCTCCCTGCCTGACTCATGAGGGGCCGGACGTTGCCGAGTCGCCTGATCGAAATCGTCGAGTCCTTCCGAAGGCAGCGGGTCCTGTTGGTCGGGGACCTCATCCTCGACCGCTACATCTACGGCGACGCCGAGCGGATCAGCCCGGAGGCCCCCGTGCCCGTGCTCACCAAACGGCACCAGGAAGAGCGTGTGGGCGGGGCCGGGAGCGTGGCCGCGTCGCTGGTGACGCTCGGGCTGAAGGTCACGTGCTGCGGCGTGGTCGGACTCGATGACGAGGGCCACCGCGTCCGCGCGATGCTCGACGACCTGGAGGTCGGAACACGGGGCGTGCTCGCCCTCACCAGCCGCCCGACGACGACGAAGACACGGCTGGTCGGTCTTGCCCAGCACCGCCACCGGCAGCAGCTGCTGCGGCTCGACGACGAGCTGGTCCACAACCTCGACGCCGACGACGAGAAGAGGCTGTTCGAGATCATTACGCGGTTCGTCCCCGCGGTGGACGTCGTGTGCATCGAGGACTACGACAAGGGCGTACTCAGCGAGGGCGCGTGCCGCCATCTGATCGAGCTGGCCCGCAAGCACGAAAAGCCCGTCCTCGTCGATCCCGCGCGGCTGCGGGACTATTCGAAGTACTGCGGCAGCTCGGTGCTGACGCCGAACCGGAGCGAGTTCTGCCTCGCCGCCGGCCTTGACGACAACCGCCTCGGCGCGATCCGCGCGGCGACGCCGGAGTTTGCCGAGGGGCTGGGGCTCGATGCCCTGCTCGTGACGCTCGATCGCGAAGGCTCGCTCCTGTGGGTCCGCGGCGAACAGCCGGTCCACGTCGCCACGCGGGCGCGGTCGGTCTACGACAACACCGGCGCGGGCGACGCCGTGCTGGCCATGCTGGCGGCGGCGATTGCCGCGGGGGCATCGTGGATCGACGCCACCAAGCTTGCGAACATCGCCGGCGGCCTCGAGGTCGAGAAATTCGGCTGCGTACCGATCACGAAGGAAGAGATCATCGCCGACCTGCGGCTCGCCGACGGCGACGGCGCGGGCAAGATGCGCAGCGTGGAGGAACTCACGACGGAACTCGCCCTGCGCCGGCAGCGAGGCGACTCGGTCGTCTTCACGAACGGCTGCTTCGATCTGATGCACCCCGGCCACGTCCGGTTCCTCGCCCGCTGCCGCGAACTCGGCACCGTGGTCGTCGTCGGACTGAACAACGATGCGTCGGTCCGATCGCTGGCCAAAGGCGCCGACCGCCCGATCTGCAACGAACGCGATCGAGCCGAGATGCTCGCCGCCATCCAGTACGTGGACTACGTCGTGCTGTTCGGCGAATCGACGCCCGAGCAGCTCATCCGGGCCGTCCGCCCCGACGTGCTGGTCAAGGGCAGCGACTGGACCGACAAGGGCGTCGTCGGCCGGGAGTTTGTCGAGTCGTACGGTGGCAAGGTCGTCCTGCTCGATTTGCTCGAGGGGTACAGTACGACGGCGCTGATCGAGCGAATTCGCCGGGGAACCGGCGCACAGTGATCGTCGGCGCCGCCCGTTGCGGAGTCCCCGCCGGCATACGGAACCCGATCTATGTGGGAGGGAGGGGCGGCGTAGCGGCGGCGGGCGTCACGGGAATCTCGACAACTTTCAGCCTCACTGTTGGACCTGCGCCCTCAATGCGGGCATCCTCGTAGCCGGGCGGGAAGACGAACTGAACCGTGCGCGTGACCCAGCCATCGGACCCGGTGGCCGAGGGGGCGGTTGACGATGGGGCCTTCGGCGCAACGTCGTCCCTGCTGATGGCGACGAAGGCGTAGATGCTCTGCGGGCTCAGGCTCTCCGCGCGATCCGGGGGCACACGCACATCAATCGTCTGCACGCGATCCGCATCGTCCGCCCAGATCACGCGGTACTGGCCCATCATGTCCGGGTTCATCAGGACGTTGAGGGGAATCCGGGTAAGACGTTTCGAGACGCTTCTTTGCGTGAGTGTGGCGGTGACGGTGACCTCGCCCGGCTGGAACTCGACGGGCAGATCCTGCACGATTCGGGGGAGCGGCACGCGGAAACTCACGGGCTCAGTCTTTCCCTGCGCCTCGCGAAGAAGGGTGTGTATCGGCACCACGACGACCGGTTCCCTGGTGCCCAGCTTGGTCAGATGGCTCTCACGGAGCCGCCCGTTGACGGTCTTCGGATGCACCGTGGCGGGCCCGGCCAGACTCGCGGCCATTGCCCCCGCGTCGGGCTGGACCGTAAACGTGGCGGTGACCAGCGGGTCGATGAAAACCTGAATCATCGGGGGGTAGGCCGATACGAGATGCAGGCCTCGATCATGCATCACCTTGACCCGGTTCATCGCGTCCACCACGTCCAAGCCGAACTGGCCGCCCAGCCATCGCTCGGGAACGCGGATAGTGTACTCCGCCGTACCGCTGGTCTCCTCGCCCGTAAGGCGGCGAATGGCAGCCTTGGAGCCAGCGAGGTCGAGGCGAACACGTGCCGTCTGGCCCCCTTCGGTCCCCCCGCCGACCCCAGACTGCTCCACAACCGGCACGACATCGCCCGAGGCCGTCAGCCGGATCGTGGCCCACACCGTCGCCGTCCCGAGGCTGGCCTGATCGGCGAAGACCCAAATGACAACCGTGAGGATGACGGTGGCAATCAGGAGCTTAACCTGCGTCATCATAGGGATTTACGCCTTCGCCTCCCGGGCCATGGGCGGCACAGGGCCGCGCGCCCGCGGAAGGACCGCTGCGCCCGCAGCCGGCTCCGACCTGGCCGCCGTCTGCTCGTCAGACTGGTCGGCGCGGACGACGGCCGGTTCCGGCGGGCGGGCGCGCTCGCCCAACAGCCGCTCACGCAGGACTTGCGCCAACTCCGCCGGCGAAATACCCTGCGACAACACCCCGTGCTCCGCCAGGGAAATCGTTCCGGTCTCCTCGCTCACGACGACGACGAGGGCGTCGGACTCGCTGCTCAGACCCACCGCCGCCCGGTGACGGCTGCCGAATCGCCGGTCCAGCGTCCCGGCCTCGGCAAGCGGGAACTGCACGCCCGCCGCCACAATACGATCCCGCTGCACGATGACGCCCATGTCGTGCAGGGCCGAGTTCGGCCAGAAGATCGTGTGCAAGAGGTCCACGGAGAGCCGGGCGTCGAGATCGACGCCGTTCTCGGCGAGGTGGCCGAGCGGGACCTCGCGTTCGATGGCGATGATGGCCCCGATCTTGCTCTTGCTCAGGACGGCGGCGGCGTTGGCAATCACGGTGATGCTGTGGTCGATCTCCCGGGAATACCGCCGAAACCAGCGCGTTTCACCCACTTTCATCAGGCCGCGCCGCAACTCCGGCTGAAACACGACGAGGACGGTCAGCAACACGGCCCACGCGAACGACTGATAGAGCACGGAGATGCGTTCCCAGTCGAACCGCACGGCGAGGACGCGGATCGCCAGGAATCCGGTGATCATCATGACGACAAGCCCGCGGAAGAGCCGCGCGCCGCGCGTACCGTGGAGGAACCGCAGCACGGAGTACACCACGGCCCCGATCAGCAGGAACTCGACGAGGATTGTGCCGCGGTCGTACGCGCCGGAGAAAAGGCTCTCGAAATAGGCTCGTATGGCGTCGATCATGCCGTGTCGCTTCGCGCGCTATCCCAGCAGGACTTGGGCCTGCACTTAACTATATTCGAAACCAGGGGAGAGGCCAACGCCCCGCCCGCTACAAGCAAGACACGCGGCTGCGTAAAAGGATGGGGGCGGTCTCCCAGGTACTCTGTCGGCACTTCCTGCGGTCTGTGTTGAGGTCGAGATGGCCGCCGCCCGAATGATCGGCTTCAGCAGTCCGGCGGTGAGGGCCTCCGCCGGGCCCGATCCGCGGGGAACGCCCTGTTCTCCGGCTTGCCCAGCCGCCGGAAGGAGGCTACAGTTGCTCGGGCAGGGTGCGCTGCGCAAGTCTCGTTGCCCGCACCTGCGACCTGGGCCCGGAGTGCAACAACATGGAAAACGTCGCAACGCTACGGATAGGGGAGCGGGAGACACGGCTACCCATCATCGTGGGCACGGAGGACGAGCACGCCATCGACATCGCGAAGCTGCGGAATGAAACGGGCTTCATCACGCTCGATGACGGCTACGGCAACACGGGGGCGTGCCGCAGCGCGATCACCTTCATCGACGGCGAAAAGGGCATCCTCCGCTACCGGGGGATCCCGATCGAGCAGTTGGCGGAGAAGTCCCGGTTCATCGAGGTGGCCTACCTCCTGATCTGGGGGGAGCTGCCGAACGAGACGCAGATGCAGCAGTTCTCCGTTCTGCTGACGGATAATGCACTGCTGCACGAGGGGCTCAAGCATCATTTCGAGGGGTTCCCGGCCTCGGCGCCGCCGATGGCCATGCTCTCGGCCATGATCAACGCCCTGTCGTGCTACCACCCGGACATCCTTCCGTGCGAGACGGACGAGCAACTGCAGCAGGCCGCCACCGCCCTCATCAGCAAGGTGCGGACGATCGCCGCGTTCTCCTACAAGATGTCACGCGGCGAGCCCTTCATCTACCCCGACCCACGACGCCGGTACGTGAACAATTTCCTGTACATGATGTTCACGCTGCCGCACAAGCCGTACGAGGTCAGCCCCGAGATCGAGCGGGCGATCAACCTCATTCTGCTCCTGCACGCCGACCACGAGCAGAACTGCAGCACGTCCACCGTCCGCATGGTCGGTTCGAGCCGGGCGAACCTGTTCGCATCGATCGCGTCCGGCGTGTGCGCCCTGTGGGGCCCGCTGCACGGCGGAGCGAACCAGGCGGTCATCGAGATGCTCGAGACGATCCACCGCGGGCAGATGAGCGTGAAGGAATGTGTCGAGCTGGCCAAGAGGAAGGACAGCGGCTTCCGCCTGATGGGGTTCGGCCACCGGGTCTACAAGAACTACGATCCGCGGGCGTCGATTCTGAAACAGTCGTGCGACGAGGTGTTCCGCGTCCTGAAGCGGGGCGACCCGCTGCTCGACATCGCCCGGGGCCTGGAAGAGGCCGCACTGAAGGACTCGTACTTCATCGACCGCAAGTTGTACCCGAACGTGGACTTCTACAGCGGAATCATCATGCGGGCGATCGGCATCCCGAGCAACATGTTCCCGGTCATGTTTGCGATCGGACGCATGCCCGGCTGGATCGCCCATTGGAAGGAGTTGCGTCAGAGCGGCGAGGCGAAGATCGCCCGCCCCCGTCAGGTCTACACGGGCCCGACGCAGCGCGACTACGTGCCGATCGAGCGGCGGTAGGACGCAGCGGGGTCGTACCGGCCGGCTACGGTCAGCCTCGCGCGAGTGTACTGTCGCGTTTTCTGATCTTCGCGCCCCCGCCCTCTTTCGACGTGAAGCACGGGCCGACCGGCGCGGGATGCGGGTGCCCTCGGCTTGGCCGTCAGCGGCCGCGGGGTTATCCTCTCCGGCATGACACGACACAGGCGCAGGCTGGTCCCGCCGTACATCGCGGCGCGGTTGGAGAAATGTCGGGCGGCGATGGTCGAGGGGCGGCTTGCCGCCTATCTGGTCACCAACCCGGTGGACCAGTACTACCTCACGGGGTTCTCGGGCGAGGACGGGGCGACGGTAATCGGGCTCGACGGGGTGTGGCTGATTACCGACGGCCGGTTTGACGAGCAGGCCGACCGCGAGGCGCCCTGGGCCTCAAAGGTTGTCCGAAAGAAGAGCATCGGCGACGAACTGACGCGGCTGGCACGGCGGCTTCACTGGCGCGGCCGTCACGTAGGGATACAGGCGGATCATCTGAGCCTGGCGCAGGCGTCGGCCTTCGCGAAGGCCTGCCGTCCGGCGCGGCTGGTCCGGGCGAAGCCGATCGTCAACGACCTCCGCCTGTGCAAGGATGCGCACGAGTTGCGGGAGACCCGCCGCGCCGTCGCCGTGGCCCAGGATGCGTTCGTGGCGACGTGCCGGGCCATCCGCATCGGCATGACCGAACGCCAGGTGGCCGCCCGGCTGGAGTACGAAATGCTGCGACGCGGGGCGATGGGGGCGGCCTTTCCTTCCATCGTGGCGGAGGGACCCAACGCCTCGCTGCCCCACGCCAGGCCAGGCGACCGCCGAATCCGCAGGGGCAGCCTGCTGCTGATCGACTGGGGGGCCGTCGTCGGGCACTACCGGAGCGACTTGACCCGGGTGGTGTTCATCCGTACAATTCGGCCACGATTCCGCCGGATGTACGCGGCGGTGCTTGAGGCGCAACGCCGCGCAATTGAGGTTGTTCGCGCGGGCGTGAGCACGCAGGCCGTGGACCGGGCTGCACGCTCGTACTTGAAATCTGTCGGATACGGCAAAGCATTCAAGCACGGGACCGGGCACGGACTCGGGCTGAACGTTCACGAGGCGCCTTCGCTGAGCCGACGGCAGCCGGTGGACCTGCGGGCGGGGATGGTGGTAACGATCGAGCCCGGCGTGTACGTGCCGGGGGTCGGCGGGGTCAGGATAGAGGATGACATCCTGGTGACGCAGGGCGGTGCCGAGGTCCTGACGACCTTGAGCAGCAACCTGGATGAGATGGTGATTCGTGGTTGAGATCGAAACGATTCGTGAACTCGTGTCGATGATGGTTGAGCACGAGCTGACGGAGATGGAGCTTCGCGACGGGGAGCAATGCGTGGTGATCAAGCGCGGCGGCGGTGCGGCGGCGATGGCTCCGCCGATCGTGGCCGTGGCTCCGGCGGTCGCGGCCGCTCCGGCCGCAGCCCCCCCGCCCGGCGCCGCCCCCGCGGCGTCCCCGGCCGAAGCTGCCGAGCCGAAGGCGGACGACGGCCTGCTCATGATCCGTTCGCCGATGGTGGGCACGTTCTACTCGTCGCCCGATCCGGATTCGCCGCCCTTCATCAGCATCGGCAGTCCCGTCGCGCCGGACACGATCGTGGGCGTCATCGAGGCGATGAAGGTCTTCAACGAAATCAAGGCCGAAGTATCGGGCATTGTCGAGCAGATCCTCGTGCGGAACGAGCAACCGCTGGAGTACGGGCAGCCGATGTTCCTGGTGAGGTCGAAGGCATGACGTCGGGAAGGATCGGCTGATGTTCTCACGCATACTGATCGCGAACCGTGGAGAGATCGCGGTGCGCATCCTGCGCGCGTGCCGCGAGATGGGGATCGAGACGGTGTGCGTGTTCTCGGAAGAGGACCGCGAAGCGCCGTACCTCAGTCGGGCGGATCGTGCGATCTGCATCGGGGCGGGCCCGCCGTCGGAGAGCTACCTTCGGAGCGACCGCATCATCGCCGCGGCCGAGATCGCCAACGTGGACGCGATCCATCCCGGCTACGGCTTCCTGGCGGAGAATCCGCGATTTGCCGAGCAGTGCCGGGAGGCGCGGATCGAGTTCATCGGCCCGAGCGCCGAGACGATGCGGATGGTGGGCGACAAGGTCGCGGCGCGAAAGCTGGCGAAAACGGCCAAGGTGCCCACGGTGCCGGGCAGCGGCGACCGGCTGGAGGACGACGACGGGGCGATCGCGCTGGCCGCGAAGATCGGCTACCCGGTGATGATCAAGGCGGCGGCCGGCGGAGGCGGGCGCGGGATCCGGATCGCGAACAACGAGGCGACGCTGCGTGCGTCGCTGCGGCAGGCGCGGCTCGAGGCGCAGAACGCCTTCAAGGACGACGGGATCTACCTCGAAAAGGTCGTGGAGATGGCCCGGCACGTCGAGGTCCAGATTCTCGGCGACAAGGCCGGCCACGTCGTGCATTTCTACGAGCGCGACTGCACGCTGCAGCGCCGCTACCAGAAGCTGGTCGAGGAATCGCCGTCGCCCGGGATCAGCAGCCGCACGCGCGACGAACTCTGCGCCGCGGCGGTCCGCATCGCGAAGGCGGCGAAGTACTTCAACGCGGGGACGGTCGAGTTCCTCGTGGACAAGAACCAGAATTATTACTTCACCGAGGTGAACGCCCGCATCCAGGTCGAGCACCCGGTGACGGAGATGGTCACCGGACACGACCTGGTGGCCTGGCAGTTGCGCGTGGCGGCGGGCGAGAACCTGTCGATCCGCCAGAAAGACATCGCGCCGCGCGGCGCGGCGATCGAGTGCCGCATCAACGCGGAGGACCCGGCGGATGCGTTCCGCCCGTGCCCGGGCCCGGTGGACCAGTTCGAAATGCCGGGCGGCTACGGTGTCCGTGTGGACACGCACGTCGTGCCGGGCAGCCGCATCAGCCCGCGCTACGACTCGATGATCGCCAAGCTGATCGTGTACCGGCCGACGCGGGCCGAGGCGATCGCCTGCATGCAGCGGTGCCTGGAGGAGTTCCGCATCGCCCCGATCAAGACGACGATCCCGATCTTCCGCGAGATCTTCTCGCACACGCACTTCCTCCGCGGGCAGGTGGACACGGGCTTTATTGAACGGACATGGTAGTGGACTGATCGGAGACTGAGCATTACCCCCGACGATTCCGGGGTTGGCTGGAGGATTCATTATGGCAGTCGGTTCAGGCAACGCGGTGATCGGACAGGCCGGCGGGCCCACCGTGGTCATCAACCAGTCGCTGGTGGGCGTCATCCAGGAGGTACAGAAGTGCCGGCACATCCGGAACCTCTACGGGGCACGGCACGGCGTGCGCGGCATCATCAACGAGAAGTTCTACGACCTGCTCCGGCAGCCCACGGAGATGCTCGAGCTGGTCGCCCAGACGCCGGCGGCCGCCCTCGGCTCGACGCGCGACAAGCCGGACGTGTCGTACTGCGAGCGCATCCTCAGCGTGTTCCGCAAGCTCGACGTCCGCTACTTCTTCTACATCGGCGGGAACGATTCGGCCCAGACGGCACGGATCGTCAACCGGCTGGCCATCGACGCCAAGTACGACCTCCGCGTGATCCACATCCCGAAGACGATCGACAACGACCTCCTGGTCACCGACCACTGCCCGGGCTACGGCAGCGCGGCGCGGTTCGTGGCGGCGGCGTTCATCGGTGACGATCTCGACAACCGGGCGCTGCCCGGCGTGAAGATCAACATCCTCATGGGGCGGCACGCGGGCTTCCTGACGGCGGCGAGCATCCTCGCCCGGCAGCGCGAAGACGACGGTCCGCACCTCGTGTACATCCCGGAGCGGCCGTTCCGGATCGAGCAGTTCGTCGAGGACGTGCAGGCGGTCTTCGACCGCTACGGCCGGTGCGTGATCGCCGTGAGCGAGGGCATCGCCGACGAGCATCACAAGGAGTGGGTGTCGAAGGTCTCGGCGATGCGCCAGGCGAACACGGAGCGCGACGAGTTCGGCAACGTGCAGCTCTCGACGGGCGCCGGGGCGCTGGCCGACTTCCTGTCGGCGCAGGTGCTCGAGAAGTGCAAGAAGATCAAGCGCGTGCGGGCGGACACGTTCGGCTACCTGCAGCGGTCGTACGCCGGCTTCTACAGCCCGGTGGATGCGTGGGAGGCCCGCCTGGTCGGCCAGATGGCCGTCAGTTACTCCGTGGATGCGGAGGTGGACGGCAGCGTCGCCCTGACGCGGCTGCCGGGAACGACGTACGCGGTCGGCACGAAGCTGATCGACCTCGCCGCGGTCGCGCCGGACCATCCGCCGACGACCAAGGTGCTGCCGGACATGTACATCAGCGAGCACAACAACAACATCCTGCCGCTGTTCCGCGAGTACGTGGCGCCGCTTGTGGGCGAACTGCCGAAGGTCGGCTGGTTCGAGCAGATTGCGCAATCCGGCACGCCGCGAACGGAGGATCCCGGCTGACGACCTCGTCGTTCTTCGCGGCCTCCCCGGCGAGAGCACGGGGGCGGCAACGTTTGCGGCCGCCAGTCCATCGCGTCGGGGCCCGCCCCCCCCCATGGACAAGGTGTTGTGCCAGTGCGGCAAGGACTTCTGGCCCCTCCCGTACAGGCCTTCTTCGCACACGCACCGCGGCGGTGCTATAATGGAGCGAACGCTCGGGGGCGAACTGGGTTCGACCGGGCAAGTTGAGGTCGGTGGTTGCGTGCCCAGGTTGTCAGGAGGCCTGGTTAAACACCTGGCAAACTTTTACGTGCCAACGATCAACCGTTGCGCATGGCTGCCTAAATAGACAGCCCGTTCCGCCGGCGACGCCTGCTGGTCGGCGGAGCGAAGACAGCAGGCTGGCCCGAACCGGGTTCGCGTCGTGACGGCAGGGCGAGACTACCTCGACGCTGGAGCGTCTGAAGCCTGTCGCCGGGCGTCAACGCTCGAGAACAAACCGGACGACTACGCACGTAGAGGCCCCGGCTGAAGTGCCACGGGACGCGGGTTCGATTCCCGCCGCCTCCATCTCCTTCTTCGACAAGCACCGCAGTGCAGGCGCGCGCCATGCGGGGAACGTAGCGGCGCGGCCGCCTGTGCCGTCAGCTTTCGGCGTCGAGGTGCGCCAACAACGGCGGGCGGCGCCTTCGGCGTCGCTTCTTCGGCGCGCCGGGGATCCGCACCATCGGCGTGCGCGGCTTGGCCTCGTTCGCGATGTCAAGCGCCTTTTGCGCGTTGGGCGCGAAGAGGTCCGCGTTGACCTCCTGCCAGAGGCCGGAGGCACGGTTGAACACGCCGCCGGAAATCATGATGTTCATGGCCGGGTGGGCATCCACCTCGCGGATCATGTCGATCAGCTTTCGAACGCCCGGAATGCCTTGCGGCCGCGTGCCGAAAATGAGCAGTATATCGGGCCGCAGCTGGCCCGTGATGGCGAGGATCTCGTCGTTCGGAACGCCCCCGCCGACGAAATACACGTCCCAGCCGTCGGCCTCGAAGAGGTCCGCGCAGATCTGCGCCCCGAGTTCCTCCGGCTCGCCGTCCGCGCACATGATGACGACCCGTTTGCCGTTCTTCGGCCGCGGCTGCAGATGCGCCTGCAACTGATCCACCAGGCTCCGGCTGATGCGGGTTGCCATGTGTTCCGTGGCCAGATTGATGCGATCCTCGCGATACAAGGCGTCAATCCGTTCCATCGCCGGCCAGATCAGGCGGTGGTAGACCCCCGTCGGTTCGGCGATCTCCTTCATCGCTTCACTCAGAACCTGCCGGCATTCGTGCCGCTTGCCGGCCAGCAGGGGTTCCATGAAGCGGTCCAGGAGCTTGGTAGAAGGCATCGAATACCTCCAGGCGCGCAACATCTCCGCGTCAGGGCATGCCCCCGGCCCTTTCGCCGGGACGGCCCTGCGTCCGCCGAAGCCTCCTGCTTGGGAAACGGTAGAGATCCGCTACGCGAGTTGGGTGCCGCCGGTGAATCCTTACCGGCTCAGATGTCCTCTTGCGACGCTACCAGTTTATCGCTCTTTCCTATGTCAACTCACCGGGTGTTAATCTGGGAAAGGTGAGAAGCATAGCGAATCTTCTATCGTCCGATGGCCGGATTTTTCTTTAGCCGGTTTGGGGGCCTGCGAAATGTAGGCCCTCCACAGGGTCCAATTGGTCCTATAAGCCTTGCGGGGCCCGGTGGCCCGTCTTGGCCGTCGGCCGCCCTGCGGATACCATGTGCGAATGACCTCCAGAGAACGGCTGCTGACGGTGTTACGGCGGGGCCGGCCCGATCGGGTGCCGGTGACCATCTACGAACACTCCCCGTTCAACAACGACTGGGCCAACGACGAGCCGTCGTACGCGCCGCTGATGGATCTTCAGATGCGGTACGGCGACAGCTTCGTGTTCGCCCCGCTGGATTGCCCCGTGCTGCTCGATGACCCCAACGCAGTTCGCGGCAGGCAGGAGCGCCACCCGGACGGCACGGTGGTGCTGACGACGGAAATCTCGACGCCCAAGGGCCCGCTCCGGGCGGTGTCCCGCCGTGATCCGGGGCTGATGACGAACTGGCAGGTCGAACCGCTGATCAAGAACGACGCGGACATCGAACGGGTGCTCTCAATCCCGGAATCGCCCGCCGAGGTCAACGTGCGGCGGCTGCGTGACATCGAGGCAGCGGTCGGAGAGCGGGGGATCCTGTGCTTCAGCGTGGGGGATGCCATCGGACACGTGGTCGGCCTGTTCGATTTCGAGGACTTCGTGCTGCGGTGCATGGAGGACGACGGGCCGATCCGCGCGCTCGTGGACAAGGCGCAGGGGCTCGTGCTGCGGGCGATCGAAAAGACCGGGGCCGTCGTGAAGAACGCGGCGTTCCGGCTGTGGGGCCCGGAGTACTGCGGCGCGCCGCTGCTGAATCCACACGAGTACTTCCCGCGGTACGTGCTCGAGCAGGACAAGCGGGCGACGGAGGCCATCCACGGCACGGGCAACTTCAGCGTGATCCACTGCCACGGGCGGCTTCGCGACCTGCTGGACATGATCGCCGACATCGGCGCCGACGCGCTGGAGCCGATCGAGACGCTGCCGATGACGACGGCGGACGTGACACTCGCGGAGGTCAAGGCCCGACTGGGCAAACGAATGTGCCTGATGGGCGCCGTACAGGCGCTCACGTTCGAGAAGGGCACGCCGGAGGAGATGCGTCGGCAGGTGCGGGACGCGATCCGCGACGGCGGCGACGGCGGCGGGCTTGTCCTCTTTCCGACGTCCGCGCCGTTCATGCTCCCGCTCGACCCGCGGTGCCTGGCCAACGCGGAGGCCATGTTCAAGGCCGCCCACGAGTTCGGGAAATATTGCTGAGCAGATCGCCCTATTGAAGGGGTGCGGTCCTGCGCCAACCGCCCCTCCGCGAGAAGACTACATGCCGCACTCGGTTCACCGGCGACGAGGCGACGGCGACCAACGAGAACTGGATACCTGACTGCCCCGAATCAAAAAGCGGGAAACGCGGTCCAAAGGGCCAAGCGTCAACGCGCGGGCGGCTTCCAACCGCACTTCGGACAAACGGCGGGCTTCCACTCACCCTTGTCCATGGCGCCGGGCGCGAAGACGGTTCCGTCGCGCTCACACTTTTCCATCATCTCCATCGTGGGCTTCTTGCAATCCGGGCAGGTTCGTCCCGCGTCTGAAAGCCTTATTCCTTCGATGTCCACAAACCCCTTTGCGAGGGCATCCTGCCGCTTCATTTCCTCTGTCTTGCCACAGGCGGTACACTTACGCACCACCACATCGCGAAACGCGGTATCTGCCGACGAGCTTTTCCCCCGACACGCCACAGTGGCAAAAACGACAACAACCGCCAATACGTTGCCAATGAGGACGCACAATCGGCGAGACGACAGGCCGTCTGTCGAGCTGTTCCTACTCAGCATTGTCCCGGTAACTCACTGCTTCTGGGAAAAGTAGTTGAAGGTAGCATATACGCCCGGCGTGCCGCCTGCGCCACTGCCCCTGGACAGACTGCGAATGTAACCGGTCGTATCGCCGACCCACTTGGCGCGGTAGTCGCTGTAAAGCACGTTGAAGCCGACCTTGTGAGCAATATCTGCGATGACATTATCGCTCATCAGGGCGTAGAACCGCCCCCGGAATGGCTTCTGCGTTGAGAGCATTTGACTCTTCATCCAGCTTTCATAGGTCGGCCTCGGTGGAAATCCGACTGTCGGATCGTCCGTCGTCATCTTAGGATCGTCGTACTTTGGGACATACATATTCAGCTTGAGCTGGGCATCATTCTCAAAGAACCGCTTCACCTCACCTTCGATCGGGAAAGTCGCGGTCGTGAAGGTGGCAGCGTACGCATAGCCACCCCATGTGATCCCGCTCGTCGGATAGTTCGGATCCCCTGTGTACACGGCCGAAAATGTAATCCAACCAGCCACCGGGCTGTCGTAGCTATACGTAACGTTGTTGGGGCAATAGTAAAAATTGCCGTCTTTGCCCGTGTACTTGCCGTACAATACACCCTCATTCACGGGAATACGAGGGGTTGGGGTATGCACATACTTCTTCAAATAGACCCAGCTCTCCGGTTCGCGGATGTTGTACGTATAGCAACCGCGTACGGGAAGCCGGCCCTTCCAGTCGGCCGAATAAGCAGACAACCCGACGGCGCACACGTGAAGCCGGGACAGGCAGACAGCGCGCTTACCCTGCTCCCGCGCTTTCGACATCGAAGGCAACAGCACAGAGATCAGCAGCGCAATGATGGCGACTACGACCAGCAGTTCGATCAAAGTGAAGCCCATGACTGGGCGACGTGCCGTGGCGCACATGGCTAACCTCCTCTATTTGATGTTAGTCCTCCTCGCGCGTCGCGTCCACTACGAATCGGGATCGACGCGCACGTCTCAGCGGCCCCTGCCCCTCCGCCGAGAGGTTTGCGCCACCGACACGCGCTCGCCCTGCGACGAGAGCGGACCCATCAGCAACCCTACCAAAACAAGTGTCTGTCGAAGCCCACGCTCCGCCAATGGATCTATCCTAACGTGCACGCAACCTCTTGTCAACAAGAAAAGCGGATTCTTGTTGACATGCCCACCGGCTATAGGCGCTTATCGGCAGATTCTGCCCAAATTAACACTTGTCTCTGATCGCCCGCGGGGCAGGCGATCGGAATGGACAACAATGCCCACGTCGTCCCGCAGACCCGCCGCGAAGAATACATTGCGACCTCGAGTTCTACACTATTGCATTATTCCAGTTAGTGACATGACCGACGCCGAAATGGCTTGGCGGAATGGTGCCGGGCACGGGGGTTGGGCGGATCCGCCGGTCTTCGTCAGCCCAGGACACGCGGTGGACAACGCACGCCCGATGCCGCCCGCGAGTCGCGCCCCTTTCTGCCACACGAGCGACCGGTTAAACTCCCCGATTTGGAAACCGTGAGCCAAGGAGTCGCCGATGGCCGACGAAACGCCCGCACCACCCGTACCCGCAGCCCCCGCAACCGCATCCGCTGCCACCGTCCCAGGCCAGCGGGTCGAGGTGCCCGTGGGGGCATGGACGCAGTGCCCCAAGTGCTCTGCGACGGTCTACCAGAAGGACGTCGAGGAGGCGCTGCACGTCTGCCCGGAGTGCGGGTTCCACCACCGGATCAACGCACGAACACGGATCGCGCAGTTGTGCGACCCCGATACGTTCGAGGAGTTCCTGCCGGACCTGGTCTCGACCGACCCGCTCAAGTTCAAGGACCGGCTGCCGTACAAGGAGCGACTGCGGGCCGTGCAGGACGAGGCCGGCGAAGCCGAAGCGATCATCGTCGGTAAGGGCTTCATCCGCGGCCGTGCGGTGATCCTCGGCGTGATGGACCCGTTCTTCATCATGGGGTCGATGGGGGCCGTCGTCGGCGAGAAGGCCACCGCCGCCATCGAACGCGCCACCGACGAGAACCTGCCGCTGGTGATGGTGACCGCATCCGGCGGCGCCCGCATGCAGGAAGGCATGGTCTCGCTCGTGCAGATGGCCAAGACCTCGGCCGCGCTCGCCCGGCTGGATGAGGCGGGCGGACTGTACATCGTCGTGGCGACCGATCCCACGACCGCCGGCGTCGCGGCCAGTTTCGCGTCGCTCGGCGATATCATCGTGGCGGAGCCGGGGGCCATGATCGGTTTCGCCGGCCCGCGCGTCATCGCGAACACAATCAAGGCGGAGCTGCCCGAGGGCTTCCAGACGGCGGAATTCATGCTCGAGCACGGATTCGTCGATCGCATCATCGAGCGGAAGGACCTGCGCCGCGAGATCGCGCGGATCATCGACTACGCGGGGAAATGAGGACCGCCGCAAAGGCGGGGCGCACCAAGGGGCCGCCCAGCACATCTACGCATCGGAATTGGCGGATTGGCACCGTGCGGCCGTGCGTCCCTGCTCTGTGAGCAGTGCGCACGGGAGATGTCACCCCACGGCGGCACGGCCGTGGCACCCCTGTGAATGCCGCACCCGTTCCATGGGAAGACGCCGTCAGGCGACCAGTTCCTCGCCGTGGCTGCCCTTGAATCGCTGCCGCAGGCGGCCGAGCACATCCTTGTGGATCTGGCTCACGCGCGACTCGGAGAGGTCGAGCACAAGGCCGATCTCCGCCATCGTGAGGTCTTCGTAGTAGTAGAGCACCAGGACGAGGCGCTCCTCGCGCGACAGCCCCCGCGTCAGGTACTCGGTGAGCATGGACCGGGCGGCCTTCAGCGACGGATCGTTGTCGTGCGGGTCGCCGATGTCCCACACGCGGTCGGTCGGGCGTCCGTGCGAGTCGGCGTGCGGCTCCATGGCGCTGAAGTGGACCTCGCGTCCGAGCTGCGAGATGCGGGAGAGCTGGTCATAGCGGTCCTGACTGACGCCCATCCGCGCGGCGAGTTCCTCGTGCGTGGGCGGGCGTCCGAACTCGGCGTCCAGCATCTCGCGGACGTTGAGGCGGCGTTTCTCGAACGTGCGGACCGTGCGCGACTGCGGGTCGAGGCTCCGCAGCCAGTCCATCACCGCACCGGCGATCCGCTGCTGGCAGAAGGTCTCGAACTTGGCCTTCCGCGAGGGATCGTAGCTCTCGACGGCCTCGATGAGTCCGTCGAAGGCGGCGGAACAGATCTCGTCGTACGTGACCTGCGCGGGAAGCTTCCGCGAGAGCCTCGCCGCCTGAATGTGCACCAGCGGGGCATACTGCTCCACGAGCTGGTTGCGCCATTGAGGCTTGCGGGTCTTGAGATAGCGCTTCCACAGCGTCTCAACGCTCGGCGTCTTGGCGGGCATGTCAGACCTCCGGCTGATTCCCAGGCGTTCCTGGCCGTCGCCGGCGAAGCGGCGGCCGAACCGCGGCGAATCGCTCCATCGATTACCACTGGGCTGTGGGTCTGTTCCCGCAACAGCGAAGAGATAGAGGAATAAGCGGCATTCGGCGACCTCCGTGTCATCCGCACCGCTGCGGGGCATAGCAAATATAACACGTCCGCGCCTCAATGCAATGGGGCAACGACGAAAAAAACAAAAAAATCTTCGGGCCGCCCCGCGCCGCGAAGACGTTGCGGAGTTCACCCCAGCGCAACGCGTCGCCCGCACATCATCGCATCTCGACCGCGACGCACAGCGCACCGCCGCGAGACGAAGACGGCGCTCGCGGACCTGTCATCGTTGCATCGCCGGCCCGGCGAATCACTGCGGCTGGCACATCCCTCGCGATGAACGAACGTTACACGTGCGCTGCGGCGAGGCCTGCACACTTCGCTCGCGCTACGGGTTTCCGCCGCAAAGGCTGCCCGTACGCGCCGCAATTGATCGGACGTACGAGCGCGAGTCTCGCGGCACAAGTTCCCGGCTCAACGGACGGAACGGGGATGCCAGTATCACGAGAGGCCCCGCGCGACAAAAGCTGACGATTCCCCGGCCCGCTGTCCATCAGTTATCAGCATTAGGAATCAACCCCACCGATCGCCTGGAGAGCACACAGCGCAGTACGGCGGCGTCTGCCCCGCAGCGACGGATTGCTGTCACCGCCCTGGCCGCCGACAACGCCGGGGCGACTCTCGTTGGCCGCGTCCTCCTGCTCCTGAATGGGCATGAGACGAAGAGACAAGACCGTCTGCCGTAAGGCCCGCGCACCCCGAATCAGCACAACCTGGCCGATCAGAAAAAGCCCTTCGCCGACCCATGCGACGTAGCGGCACAACGACACATAGGCAATGCCGTGGTTGCAACTGCTCGACAGAGAGGCCGGTGAATTCGTCCCCCTCGTCAGCACGACGGAGAGTGGACTGGACCGACCCTGACCAATGTCCGCCGACGGCAGCGAGACCGTTCTTGAAATGGACGCAGAACTTGTCGCCGGGGCCGACGACCGGGGGATACGCCTCGGCGTTCCAGGCGTCCCCGTTGGCCAACCGGTACATCTCCGGCATGAGCGCCAAGGCCGCACCGTCGCCGGAGGGCGCATGTTTCAAGACTCCATCCGCGACGGGCGCAGGAATCCCATCCGACACAATCGGCGAGGAACGATAGACCGATCTCGAATTCAGCCCCTGCCCTGCGTTAGAAATCGGCTCACCGCAATCCGGAACCGTCAGCAGGGCTTCGCTTTCCGTGCCGGATCTCAAGGCTGCATAGGAAAGCTCTTGATGTGGATGCGCATTATTGACGGCAATCCGTCACGCCCCGATATTGCGGCTGACGAGTTGCCGAACCAAGCGGTTTTTCTTGCAAGATGCCGTTTTTTGAGGTATACTACCCATAGCATGTCCACTGTCGGCGGGTGTGTTGGCGCGCAAGCATGTCCTCGCCGGTAGGGAAAAAAGACGGGTCGCAGTCGGCGCTGTCCAAACAGGACAAAGGAGCTTCACATGTCCGAGAGACGCACAGAAGCGGATTCCGCTCGAAGGTGGAAGGTGTGCGCAGGTTGCGCCGCCGTGTTCTTTGTGGCAACGGTGGGCGGCGGCGGGGTCGCCCTCGCCGATCCAAACTTCCTGATTGACTCGCAAACGGAGTGGCAGGCCGCCCTCGGCGGCGGCGGTGGCGGGGGCGGCATTGTGGAACCCATGGCCCCGCCCGAGTGGTCCGCCTACATGTCCCAGTGGTCCATGTTCCTGATGGAGGGCGAGCCGTACCCCACAACAACGGTGTTCGTGCAACCCACGCTTCCCCAAGGGCAGCTCTACGTCTACCCCGGCGGCGGAAGCGGCTATCCGTCGGACGCCGGCCTCGTCATGGTCTGGGCGCCGACGGCGCCTGGGGAGTACGCCAGTGCCTGGAACTACGTTTACGGGCTCGATCCCGATCTGAGCAACTCCGTCATCAACGTGACGGTGACCGCGCCGCAATGGGGCGCGACCGGCCAGATCCGGAACGTATCGTTCGGAATCCGGGACGCCGCCGGGGCCATCCGCTCCTGGCATTGGAAGTGCGGCCCGGGCAACCCCATTCCCTGGGGCGTCCCGACCACGATCACGATCACTCCTTCAATCGCAAGCGTGAACGCCACCACGCCGGTCGCCAGCGGCTTCATGAACAACCCGGCGTTCAACATCGTGATGTCCATGCGGTTCATCGTTGATGAGAACGCCCGGTGGGTCGGCGGCGCTCTGCCCGTGCCGCCGCCGGGCAGCCAGGTCCCCGTCGGCCTGTGGAACTACTGGCACAACCTGATGGTAACGCCGGCTATTCAGCAGAAGCCGCCGCTCTACCTGAAGTGGAGCCAGCCGGTGGTCGAGTGGCAACCGGGGCTCAATCCGCCCGTGTTCAATGGCTGGGACGAGAGGTCGATTTACGCCAGCGGCACACAACGGCCGATCTGCGCCGACGACTGGCAGTGCAACAGCAACCAGCCCGTAACGGACATCCACTGGTGGGGCTCGTTTATCAACTGGACACAGCCCACCCCGCCGCAACTGCCCCAGGCCTTCCACATCGCCATCTGGACCGACAAGCCCGCCGGCGGGACGAATCCGTGGAGCCACCCCGACCGGCTCGTGTGGCAGACCTTCTGCACCAACTATACCTGGAACTTCGCGGGGTACGATCATGACCCCCGCGGCCAGGTCCAGAACGAGGCCTGCTTCCAGTTCAACCAGGTGCTTCGCCCTGAAGAATGGTTCCACCAGGACCCCGGCCAGAACATCTACTGGCTGAGCATCGCCGCCATCTGGCAACAGACGCCGACGTACCCATGGGGCTGGAAGACCCGCCCCCATATGTTCCAGGACGCCGCCGTCCGGATCACGGCGGTAACGCCCGCCTGGCCGCCGACGATCGGCTCCGTCTGGGCAAGCGGCACTCGCGTCCTTTATCCAACCAGTCCCGAGACGCCCTGGGACTTTGCGTTTGAGCTGAGCACCGAGCCTCCGTCGATCCAGGAGGATTTCGGCGACGCGCCCGATCCCACCTATCCGACACTGCTCGCCAGCAACGGGGCCCGGCATGTCATCGTGGCCAACGTCTTCCTCGGCGCCGCGATCGACGCGGAGGGCGACGGGCAACAGGATCCGAACGCCCTGGGCGATGACAACAACGGCGTAGACGACGAAGACGGGGTGGTCTTTGCGGGCCCCCTGGTGGCCGGCCAGCCGGCCACGATCACGGTCACGGCCAGCGTCGCCGGGGCTCTGGATGCGTGGGTGGACTTCGAGGCCAACGGCAGCTGGGCCGAGGCCAGCAACAAGGTGTTCAACAGCGTGGCACTGAGCGCCGGCGCCAATGCGCTCACGTTCAACGTGCCGGCCGGAGCGACGCCGGGGCCGACGTTCGCGCGGTTCCGGTTCAGCACCGCGGGCGGACTCTCGGACACCGGCCCGGCGCCGGACGGCGAGGTCGAGGACTACCAGGTTGTCATCAAGGAAGCGCAGCTCGACTTCGGCGATGCTCCAGCCCCCTTCCCGACGCTGCTGGCCAACAACGGGGCCCGGCACGTCATCGGCTCCGGCCTGCTCCTGGGCAACCTCATCGACGCCGAACCCAACGGCATCCCGAATCCCACCGCCACCGGCGATGACACCACCGGCCTGGCCGATGAGGACGGCGTAACCTTCAACACCGCCCTGTTCTCCGGCGTCCCGAACACGATCACAGTGACGGTCACCATGCCGGGAGTGGGACTCCCGGCCTTCCTCAACGCCTGGATCGACTTCAACGGCGACGGCGACTGGGCCGATGCCGGCGAGCAGATCTTCGTGAATCAGCCCGTGGTGAGCGGGGCGAACGCCCTCACGTTCACGCCCGGCGCGATCACGGCGGTCGGACAGACCTTTGCCCGGTTCCGGCTCAGCACGCAGCCGGGCCTCACGTACACGGGGCCGGCCCCGGATGGCGAGGTCGAGGACTACCGGATCGGGATCGTCCCGGTGAAGTGGATCCAGAAGCCCGACCTCGGCACGACCGGCGTCGATGTCGAGTTCGCGCCTGCCTCGTTTACCCTTGCCGACGACTTCCGTTGCACGGCGAGCGGACCGATCACCGACTTCCACCTCTGGACCTCATTCCGCGACGACATCCTGCCGCCGCTCGGGCTGACCAGCCTCACGTTCACAATCTCGATCTACACCGACGTGCCCGCCGGCCCGAACAACCCCTACAGCCACCCGGGCTACATGCTCTGGAGCAAGACCTTCACCCCGGGTACGTACAACGCCGGCCTGTGCACGCATGTTGCCGCCGGCGAATGGTGGCACACCCCGCCGGCGTTCTGGCGATTCCCCGGCGACTTCCGGGTCTACCAGTACGATTTCGCCGTCACCGAGACCGAGGCCTTCCGCCAGCGCGAGGGCACGATCTACTGGCTCGTTGTCAAGCACCAGCGGACCACGGGCTACTGGCTCGGCTGGAAGACCTCCCTCCAGCACTGGAACGACGATGCGTGCTGGCTCGATGAGAGCACGGGCGCTCCGACGTGGAGAGAACTCCGCTACGGCGACAACCACCCGATGATGCCCGATTCGATGGACCTCGCCTTCGCCATCACCGGCGTCGAGGAACCGGTGCCCACCGATCTCGACTTCGGCGATGCACCGGACCCGACCTACCCGACGCTGCTGGCAAACAATGGAGCGAGGCACATCATCGTGCCCGGCTTCCTGCTCGGCGGCCTGATCGACGCCGAGGCCAACGGCCAGCCCGACCCGACGGCCACCGGCGACGACCTCGCCGGCGTGGACGACGAGGACGGCGTGGTGTTCAACACGGCGCTCATCCCGAACGTACCGAATACCATCACAGTCACGGCGACGATCCCGGCGGGCGCGCCCGCCTACCTCAATGCGTGGCTCGACCTGAACGGGGACGGCGACTGGGCCGACGCCGGCGAGCAGATCTTCACCGACCAGCCCGTGACCAGCGGGGCGAACGCCCTCACGTTCACACCCGGCGCCATCACGGCGGTCGGGAAGACCTTCGCCCGCTTCCGCCTCAGCAGCGCGATGGGTTTGACCCCCACCGGCCAGGCACCCGACGGCGAGGTCGAGGACTACGAGATCAGGATCGTGCCGATCAAGTGGCTGCAGCGGCCTGATCTCAGCCAATACGGCGTCGATGTCAGCAACCGCTACGTCCAGCTCGCCGACGACTTCCTGTGCACGCAGAGCGGGCCGATCACCGACTTCCACATCTGGACGTCGTTCCTGAACGACCTCGTTCCCGAGATTCCCAACGGCCTGACGATCACGCTGTACCTCTACGCCGACGTGCCCGATCCGAACCCGCAGGACCCGACGGACTGGAGCCATCCCGGCTCGCTGCTGTGGTCGAAGACGTTCAGACCGGGGACGTACAACGCCGGCCTGTGTGCGAATGTGCCCGGCGGCGAATGGTGGCACGAGCCCGTCACCAACCTGTGGCAGTTCCCGGGCGACCACCAGGTCTACCAGTACGATTTCTACGTCCATCCCGACGAGGCCTTCCGCCAGCGGGAGGGCACGATCTACTGGCTCGGCATGAAGTACCAGAGCGATCTGGCCAACTTCAGCATGGGATGGAAGTCGTCCAACTACCATTGGAACGACGACGCCTGCTGGCTCGATCCCGCCTCCGGAACGTGGCGAGAGCTGCGGTACGGCGACGGGCATCCCTGGAGGCCGGACTCGATGGATCTGGCCTTCGCGGTCACGGGCGAGGCCGGGCCCGTCCCGCCGACCGAGGACTTCGGCGACGCCCCGGACCCGACCTACCCGACGCTCCTCGGCAGCAACGGCGCCAGGCACACGGTCGTGCCCGGCATTCAACTCGGCGCCCAGATCGACGCCGAGGCGGACGGCCAGCCGAACGCGAACGCCACCGGTGACGACATCGCCAACCTGCCCGACGAGGACGGCGTTGTGTTTGTCGGGTCGATCGTTCCGGGGGCAACCGCGACCGTGCAGGTCACTGCGTCCGTGCCGGGAATCCTCTGGGCATGGTTCGACTTCGGCGGTGACGGCTCCTGGGCGCAGGCGGTCGATCGGATCATCCCCGGTATGCCGATCGGGCCGGGAGTCACCGCCATCTCGTTCAACGTGCCGCCCACGACGAAGTCGGGCCTGACCACGTTCGCCCGGTTCCGCTTCACAACGAACTCGGCGGTGATTCTGGGGTTCGACGGTCCGGCGCCGGACGGCGAGGTTGAGGACTACATGGTCACGGTCGAGCCGTGCAACAGACCGCCGCAGGATTCGGACGGAGACGGCGACGTCGATCTCGTTGATTTCGCCGCCTTCTCGGCCTGCTTCAACGGACCGAACAACCCGTGGGCGGGGCCGAATCCGAAGACGTGCGCGTGCTTCGACAACGATGACGACGGCGACGTGGACCTTGTCGATTTCGCCGCCTTCTCGGCCTGCTTCAACGGCCCGAACAATCCGCCGGCCTGTTGATTGCGGACCGAAGACATCGCGTTCATTGACGCCAAAAGGCAAGCGAACGCCCTGTCTCCTCGCGGAAAACAGGGCGTTCGTTTTGTCCGTTCTCCGTTTGCGGGGTATATTAGATGCGGAGGACACCTGCGATGCCTGGCGATAACGCACTTTCGACAGTGCCGCGACGCCGCCGGTCCCACTCCCTGCTGGCCGCCGCCTGCTTCGTGGCGGTGATCATGCTGGCCGCCGCCGCCGCGGGGATTGCGGTCTAGCGACGGCCCGGACGACGCCGCTCCCTGCGTCGGCGCGAGAGGCGCGCCGTCGGCCGTACGTGTGATGTCTGGACCCCAGCGTTGCATATTTCGACAGGCTTACGCGGCGGATCGTAGGGTTCGCAG
>CAZUAI010000004.1:0-54492 GCA_964617875.1 uncultured Planctomycetales bacterium
CATCCGTACGATCTTCGCTCGTGCGAGGTGCGGATTATGCAACTTGGGGGTATAGTTGGCCCCGGACGATGCGTGCAATGTCGCTCGCACGCCCGCGTATCCGGGAGTAGAATCACGGGGCTTCAGGATACCGCGGTGCCACAGACCAAGCGTCAGATCGAGGCCCTGCTCGCCGGACTCGGTGCCCGGCCGAACCGCCGTCTCGGGCAGAACTTCCTCATCGACGGCAACCTGATGCGGAAGCTCGTCGCGTCGGCCGAGGTCGGCCCGGCCGACATCGTTCTGGAGGTGGGGCCGGGCACGGGCTCGCTGACGGAGATGCTGCTCGAGCGGGCCCGCCACGTCGTTGCGGTCGAGGTGGACCGGGCACTCTACCGGTTGCTGGCGGAGCGGCTCGCGTCGGCCCCGAACCTGACGCTGCTCAACGCCGACGCCCTCGCGGACAAGAACCACCTGGCGTCGGAGCTGGTTGACGCGGTTCAAGTGGCACGCGACGCGGGGGCCGATCCCGCCGCGCGGGTCATGCTCGTGGCCAATCTGCCGTATCAGATTGCCTCTCCGCTGATCGTCAACCTGCTGCTGTCGGGCCTCGGGGTTCACCGTCTGTGCTTCACGGTTCAGAAGGAGGTCGCCGAACGCATCACGTCGCCGCCGGGGCGAAAGACGTTCGGCACGCTGAGCATCGCCGTCCAGGCCCTCTGCGACGTGATGGTGATCACGGATCTTTCGGCGTCGGTGTTCTGGCCCCGGCCGCAGATTGAATCGACCATGCTGCGGCTGGACTGGAGCGCGGAGAAGGCCACACGGATCGCTGACGTTGACAGGCTGGTCCGCGTGGCGCGCGGCTGTTTCCTTCATCGGCGCAAGAAGCTCTCGCATGCCCTGGCCTATCTTCTCGGCGTCAAGCAGCTCGATCCGAGAATGACTGCCGCGCTCGCGGCCTTTGATCTGTCCCGCCGTCCGGAGCAACTCACGGTGGAGGAGTGGATCCGGCTCGCGACGATTGTGAACGCGTAGGTTGTCCGAGGTTTGTTGTCCGTTGATCCGGGACGCGGCGCCCATTGCCCCGCCTTCGCCCGCAGCCCCGCGCTGATGCTCGGCGGCTGCTGTCGCCGGGCGCCCTCATGGTTATCGGCACATCACTCGCGCTCGCTCGAACGCCGTACCGGACGCTTGGCAACATTCTCGGACGACAAGGGCGGTGTGAAGGCGGGGGGCTCGCTGCAATCGCATCGCCGTCGTGCGAAATCTGCTTGAACCGGGGGCCCCTGCGTGCCTAGACTCAGATGGGAGCCCTCGGAACACGGGAGCCGGGGGATAGCCTGCGAGAACAGGCTCGAAACGGACAAGGGAGAGAGACATGTCAGAGTGCAAGCGTTTCGTTGTCAGTCGCGTGATGGTGTGCTTGTGCGGCGGTCTTGCCGTTGTTGCGGCGATGACGGCGCCGGCGGCCGCCGGTTCCTCGTATCCGGACAAGCCGGCCTGGATCCACAATGCGAGCGCGCAGATCCTGGCGAACTTTCCGAAGATCGATGCCTTCATGTGGTTTAACATCGACAAGGAGCGCGACTGGCGCGTGGATTCGTCGCCCGAGAGCCTCGCGGCGTACAAGGCGAGCTGGGGGACGCTCCAGCAGGGCGCGTACCTCGACGGCTTCCCGTATCCGGGGCCGCCGGACACGTCGAAGATCGACGCCTTCGAGGCGCTGGTCGAGCACCACCAGACGCGGATCGGCTGGTATGAGTCCCTCGACATGCCGTTTCCGAGCGCGGCGGTCAACGCCGTGCAGGGCCGCGGCTCGAAGCCCTACATCGTATGGGAGCCGTTTGACGGCAGCGTCCCCGGCGAAACGGCCCGCTCGGGCGAGAGCCGCCTGGATGACATCCTGGCCGGCGCGTATGACACCCGGATCAACGACTGGGCCCAGGCCGCCGCTGCCAACGGCAAGCCGATGGAGATCTCCTTCGGCCACGAGATGAACGGCGACTGGTTCACCTGGGGCTACCTTGGCGGGCACAACGGCAATACGGCGGCGCAGTACGTGGAGGCCTTCCGTTACGTCGTCGACAAGTTCAACGCCGCCGGCGCGACGAACGTGGACTGGGTCTGGTGCATCAATGCCTCGTGGCACGACGACTTTTCTATGGCCTTCCCCGGCGAACAGTACGTTGATCGCATGGGGATGAACGGATTCAACTGGGGCGACGACCCGGCCGGCGGCGGCCCCGATTACGCCAAGTGGCGCGATTTCGAGCGGATCTTCGGGCAGTGGGATCCTTACTTCCCCGAGGGCGTACACAACTACAACCGGCTCGTCGAACTGGCCCCGAATCTGCCCATCATCGTGGGTGAGTTCGGCTCGTCCGGCGTGCCGGAACCGGCGACGCTCGCGTTGCTCGCCGCGGGCGGCCTCGTGCTGGCCCGTCGCCGGCGCTGACGCTCGCGTTGCGTGCCGCAACGCGGCGAAACCGCCCGAACGAGAAAGCGGAAAGGCCGAGAAAGGGCACCTGCCCGTGCGTTGCCGAAACGCCCGGGCGGTGCCTTTCGCGCATCCGGTGCGTGGACTGTCGGCAGAGGTTTCGGGCGGTGCCGGCGCGGCCTCACGGACTGCCCGGGAACGCGGACGTGCCGTGCCCGAAGACCGGCAGAAGCTCGACCCCCAGTTGGCGCGGGTCATAGCCGTAGATCCGCAGGGCCGATGACGGGGCGTCCGTGTCGAACATGTACACCCGCCAACCCTCGCGCCGCAACGCCAGGACGTCTTCCTTCCGCAGGGCGTAGACAAGGAACACGTCGCTGCCGCGCACGCGATGCATCTGCCGCAGCGCGGGTGTCGCCGCCGCCGACAGCGAACTCGAGATGTCCTCCGGGTCGGCGGTTACGATCGCGTCATTCTGAAACGTGAGGATCGGCCCCATCGCGGTGATGATCACCGCCTTGCCCGGAGGGCGAAACTCGCCGATGCGTGTGCGAATCCGCTCCATGTTGCGGCGGACGAGGCCGTCGCCCACCACCTGCCCCCATGCCGGCTGGAACCCCACCCGGCGGCGCCCGCTCTCGCCGCCCTTCAGATTGACGGTCACGATCCCGTCGGCGACGATCAGCAGGCCCACAAGCAGCATCTCCCGCCGGTTCAGGCATCGCCCCATCCGCAGATAGACGAACGGCAGCACGGGAAGCAGATACGCCGCCTCATCCGAATGGAGCAGGAACAGGGCGACAAAGACGGCAATCGCGGCACACTCGGCCCCCACGACACCGGCCGGACCGGCCCGGAGCGAACGTGCGAGGTCCTTCCGCCGCACGATGAGCAGCACGCCGATCGCCGCGGCGGCCGCCGGCCCCAGCACCGAAATCACGTTGTAGCCTGTCTTTGCCGCGTACTGCACCGGGCTCATGTGCGACGGCGGCAGCCGGAACATCGCCGATCCGGCGCCACGCAGGATCGGGACATAGAACGCCAGGCCGGCCAGGAGGACGGCCGCGCCCCATACGCTCGCGACCGCCGGCCGGCGTCCCTTCCGCAGGGCATACACGCCCAGCGGCAGCACAAACAGCATGTTGCTCAGCCGGAGTCCGATCGCCGCTGCGACCAGCACGCCGGCCGCCGGCCATCGGTCGTCCCGCGCCATCGCCCACGCCCACAGAAGCATCGCCAGACCGGGAACGTAGTCGAGCGATGTAGCCGCGTTGACGAGCAGGATCGGCGTCAAGGCGAAGATGGCAATCCAGCCGCCCGGACAGCCGTTCTTCCGGGCGACACGGGCAAACGCCGCGATGCTTGCGGCGAAGAACGCCAGCACCGCCGCGTTGGCGGCGACGTGCCCGCCCCACGGAACGAGGACGGCCAGGGCGTACTCGAACAGCGGGTTCCCCGGCAGCCGCGACGGGACGTATCGCCCCTCCTGCCACAACCGCATCGCCGCCGCGGCGCCGCGCCACGCATCGCCGTCGCTGCCGTAGTTGATCACCAGCCGTGGCACCGTCGCCGCAGCCACGGCAACGGCCACGACGACCCACGCGGCCGTCCCCGGACGGCCGTGTCGTGGCGCGCCGCCGGATGCCATGGCGCCCGGCGGAGCGGACCCGGCGATGCCTTGCACCTCGGACACGGCTGACCATGCTGCCGGCGGGCCGACAGGGCGTCAAACCGTACGTGGGCGGCAGGCGGCGAGCGGACACGTGAACGATGGCGCGCCGTCGTGGATTCCACGCCCAATCCCCGCGCCGGGACCGATAACATCATGGCTCGTGCTCCCTCATCGGCTGTGCGGAGCGAGGCCGCCGGGGCAAATAACGCATCTCAGGCGCCGATAAATCGAGCCCTCTCACTGACCGATAAGCCATCTGTGCGGATGACCCGGGGCTCGCCGACCTCGCGCCCGCCGTGCGCATAGAGCATGAGCATTGCGGCAACCCATGATTTCGGACGGCGTGGCAACGCTGAAGCGGCCGTCCCCTCCGAATCCGTTGAGCGACTCGCCGCCCTGGGCGGCGCGGCCACCGTCTGTCTCGTCGCGACCGCCGGCTACCTCTTCACGCTTGCGCAATGGGGTTACTACGGCGACGACTTCAGCGGACGCGCCCGCGTTGTCGAGCACGGATGGCCCGGCGCGTATCTCTTCTACGCCCGGCAGTATGGATTCTTCCGTCCCCTGGGCGTGCTGCACCTCGATGCGTGGCTCCGCTGGTTCTGGGCGTGGCCGGCAACGCAACATGCGATCCTTCTGGCATGGTACGTTGGTGTGTGTCTGCTGCTGTATGCCCTTGTCCGGAGGCTCGCCGACGATACGCGGGTTGCCCTGGCGGCCGCCGCCGTCTTCGCCGCGTGGCACACCTGCACGGAATCCGTCGTCTGGATTTCGGCGGCCGCCGAGATGCTTCCGGCCGGGGCGCTGCTGCTGGCATCGGCCCTTCTGTACCTGCGGCACCTCGAGGCGGCCGATCCGGCCGCGCGACGAAGGCGATGGTGGCTCAGCCTGCTGCTCTTTGTGCTGTCAGCGCTCTTTCACGACCAGCACCTTGGCGCCGCCGTCCTCTTCTCGTCGCTGGCGCTGCTCAAGGGCGCGCAGGGACGGCGAGCGCGTCTCGCGCTCGGGACGCTGCCGTTCTGGGCCGTTTCGATCGGCGTCGGCGTTGTCGGCGTGATCACGACGGCCGGCACGGTGCGCCCGCTCGAACCGGGCCTCTCTACGCTGGCGCGCAGTTCGGGGGCCGTTGTGGCCCTGTTCGTCCATTGGATGGTCGCGCAGACGATGGCGGATCAGTGGCTCCACCGCTGGGGCGCACCGGGCGCCTTCTACGCCCTCGATCGCGATGGCCTGATCCTTGCCGTGGCGACAACTCTCGCCGGATGCGGACTGGTGTGGTCCTATCTGCGCCGGGACCCCGTTCGTCGCTGTCCGGTCCGCAGGGCTGCGGGACCGGCCGTGATCGGCTTGCTGCTGGCTGCGGCAACACTGGGAATCATGGCATCGCGCGGCCCCGGCATGGCGACGCGGCACACGCTCTTCCCGGCGATGGGCGTGGCGATGGTCGTCGGCGCGGCGTTGTGCCGTGTACCCGGCCGGCTGGGGCGACACGCGGCGGCGGCGGCCGTGACGGTCCTGGTATTTGCCCTGTCGATGCTGCGGCTCGGCTACGTGTACGAATGGACGATTCGGACCCGCGTAACGGATCGCCTGCTGCCGTCGCTGGCCGCGATCTGCCCGGCGCCGTCGCCGAACGACCTGCTCGTCATCGACGGCGTGGATCGCTACGGCCGAGGCTTCCAGGACTCGTGGGGCCTCAGCGCGGCGTTCAGCATGGATCGCGGCGTTCGCGTGCGGATTGCGACGGTGGCGCACATTGACAACGGCCGCCTGCTCGCGAAGGCCGCGTGGGACAATCCGGGCGATCCGTGGCCGATCGATGCCGACTCGACGCGATTCTTCGTGTGGGAGGAGTCACGACGCGGCGTCCGGGCCTCGTCGCTGGCCGAGTATCTGCGGCGACACCCGGACCTGGCCCTCGCGCAGTCATCGTCTGCGCTCCAACCGGAGTCCACGCCGTCGCCGGCGGCACACCGTCGGTCCCTTCGGGGCAGGCATGCACCCGCCGAATCCGTCGCGATCGCCCGATGCAGGCGAGACGAACAGAGGAAATCGTCGCGGCCGGCGGACGAACCGGCTCGCGCCCGGGAAAGGACCGCTGCCGGCCGGGGCGCCGGACGCGCCGGCTTTCGAGAGGAGACGCTGCAATGAACCGATCGGAGGAACTCATCGGCGCGCGGCTTCGCACTCCGACGCCTCCCCGGACGCCCCCGGCACCGTGGATCAGCATCGTGGTGCCCGCGCTCAACGAGGAGGAGAACGTGGAGGCCCTCGTGCGTCGCGTGGGCGACGTCCTGGGCCCGATCACCGGCAGCTATGAGATCGTCTTCGTCAGCGACGGCAGCACGGATCGGACGGCGGAGATCGTCAAATGCCTCCACGCCGGTGATCCTCGCGTCAAGCTGCTCCATCTCTCCCGGCGGTTCGGCCATCAGAACGCGATTCTCGCCGGCCTCGACCACGCCCAGGGCCGCGTCGTCATCACGATGGACGCCGACCTCCAGCACCCGCCCGAGGCCATCCCGGAGATGCTCGCCCGCTGGGAAGAGGGCGCCGACGTCGTCCATGCCGTGCGCCGTTCCACGCGGCAGAGCGGTCCGCTGATCGGGCAGTGCAAGCGTCTCGGCTACGGCGTGCTTCGGCGCCTGTGCGAGGTGGACATCATCCCGCAATCCGCCGACTTCCGCCTCTACGACCGCCGTGCCGTCGCCGCGATGCGCAGCCTTCGTGAGCACAGCCGGTTCAACCGCGGGCTCGCCCGCTGGATCGGGTTCCGCCAGGCCGTCGTCACGATCGACGAGCACAAGCGCCGCGCCGGTGTCGCCAAGTACTCGTTCCTCAAACTTCTCCGCCTGCTGACCGACGGCATCTTTTCGCTCTCATCGCGGCCGCTACAATACATGGGCGTCGCGGGCCTGGGCCTGTCGGTGATGTCGATCGGCTACATGCTCGTCGTGCTGGTCGGCCACGCGTTGAACCTGCCGGGCTACCGGGCGATCGGCGGCTGGGCGTCGCTCATCGCGGTGGTTCTGTGCATGAGTGGGATCCAGCTCATGGGGCTGTGGCTGATGGGCCAGTACCTCGGGCGGACCTATGACGAGGTGAAGCGCCGCCCGCCGTACATCATTGCGGATGCCGCGGGCTTCGACGGCTGCCCCGACGCGGCCGCCGATTCCGAGCCGCGCCGGATCCCGCGACGGACCGCCGCCGCGCCCGCACGTTTGCGGGTCGCGCCGTCGGAACGGGAGCTGGAAGTCTGTGAGCGAACGTGATGGCCGGATCGTGAACGGGGACCGGTGCCTCGCCTGCGGTGACGACCGGTCGCGCATTCTTCACCGCATCCGGCATTACACGATCGCGCAGTGCCCCCGCTGCCTGCTGGCCCGCACGCTCGGCGCCGACGTCGATCCCGAAGCATTCTACGACGATGCCTACTTCATCAGCGCCGACGCCCCCAAGGGATATTCGGACTACCTCGCGCTCGCGGCGGCCATGGCACGCACCAGCCGCGTCCGGATCGCACGGCTGCGCCGGCTGCTTTCCGGCGGGCGGACGCTGCTCGATGTCGGATGCGGCCCGGGATTCTTCGTGAAGGAGGCGTCCGAGGCCGGCCTCGACGCCTGCGGCCTGGAAGTCTCCGCGTTCGCCGCACGGTACGGCCGCGAGCGACTGGGCCAGCGGATCGTCACGGGCCCGGCCGATCGCGGGCACCTCGACGAGGCCGGCGGTCCGTTCGACTGGATCACGCTCTGGGACACGATCGAGCATCTTCATCGGCCGGATGAGGTACTGGCCCTGCTGGCCGCCCGGCTGCGGCCGGGCGGCGTGCTCGCCCTGAGCACGGGCGACGTTGCTTCGCTGGCGGCGCGCGCGAGCGGGGATCACTGGCACCTGTACAACCTGCCGGAACATCTGTGGTTCTTCTCGGTGCCGGCCCTCCGCCGCCTGCTGCGGAGGGCGGGGCTGTGTGTCGTCGGCGTCCGACGCGAGGTCTGCTGGTACACGGCCCAGTACCTCGTCGAACGGTTTCTCTACAGCCTGGGGCGTCGCGCCGCCCGCTTCCCCGGCGCCGCGTTGCTCAAACGCGTCAACGTTCCCATCACGCTTCTCGATATCGTCACCATCCACGCACGAAAGCCGGTGGAGGACATCGCCGCCGTTCGCGTACGCGACCTTGCCGCGAACGGGCCGCCTCGTCCCGCGGAACCACGGGACGCCGACCGGGCGAGACAATGTCTGCTTGAAGGGGCTCTGGCGCCCGTCCAGCCCGGACTTGACCCATCGCCCGGCTCTCACTAGCCTATTGGGCTCGAAATCGCCCCTGGGCGCGGTGAAGGCTTGACGTGGTGGGCGCGGCCCACCCTAGATACAGGAGCACAAGACTATGGCAATCAAGGTTGGGATTAACGGTTTTGGACGGATCGGGCGGCTGGTTTTTCGTGCGGCCATGCAGGACAAGGACATCGAGTTCGTGGGCGTCAATGACCTGGTGCCGGCCGATAATCTGGCGTACCTCCTGAAGTACGACTCGACGCACGGCCGGGCCAAGGTCGACGTCGGCGCCGAGGGCGACTGCCTCGTCGTCGCCGGCCGGAAGATCCCGTGCGTGTCGGTCAAGGATCCGGCCGAACTGCCGTGGGCCAAGCTCGGTGCGCAGTACGTCGTCGAGTCCACCGGCCTCTTCACCGCCCGCGAAGGGGCCCAGAAGCACATTGCCGCCGGCGCGAAGCGCGTGATCATCTCGGCCCCGGCCAAGGACAAGGACATCCCGACGTTTGTCATGGGCGTCAACGAGGCGAAATACAACCCCGCGACCGACACGATCGTCTCGAACGCAAGCTGCACGACGAACTGTCTTGCGCCGATCGTCAAGGTCGTGCTCGACAACTTCGGCATCGAAGAGGGCCTGATGACGACGATCCACGCGATGACGGCGACGCAGCCGACCGTGGACGGCCCGAGCAAGAAGGACTGGCGCGGCGGCCGCGGCGCGAGCCAGAACGCGATCCCGGCCTCGACGGGCGCGGCGAAAGCCGTGAGCCTCTGCATCCCCGAGGTCAAGGGCAAGCTGACCGGCATGGCGTTCCGCATCCCGACGGCGGACGTCTCCGCGGTGGACCTGACGGTCCGCACGACGAAGGAAACGTCGCTGAAGGACATCGGCGCGGCCATGAAGAAGGCGTCCGAGACGACGATGAAGGGCATCCTCGGCTACACCGAGGAGGCGGTCGTCAGCAGCGACTTCATCGGTTGCCCGCTATCGAGCATCTACGACGCCACGGCCGGCATCGAGCTGAACAGCCGCTTCTTCAAGCTGATTTCCTGGTACGATAACGAGATGGGCTATTCCTGCCGTGTCGTGGACCTGATCAAGTACATGGCGAAGAAGGACGGATTGCTGTAATGGCCAAGAAGACGATCGCCCAGGTGGACGTCAAGGGCAAGAAGGTGCTCATTCGCGTGGACTTCAACGTCCCGCAGGATGACAAGGGCGCGATTACGGATGATCGGCGGATCCGCATGGCGCTGCCGACCATCAAGTACGTGCTGGACAACGGCGGTTCGTGCATCCTCATGAGCCACCTCGGTCGGCCCGAGGGCAAGGACCGCAAGGCCGATGCGCCGTACACGATCAAGTGCTGCGCCGACCGGCTCAGCCAGCTGCTCGGCCGCCCGGTCAAATTCGTGCCCGAGGCCGTCGGGCCGGAGGCCCGTGCGGCCGCCGCGGCCATGAAGCCCGGCGACGTGCTCATGCTCGAGAACGTCCGCTTCTACGCGGAAGAGCAGATCAAGGACAAGAAGGCCAAGGAAGACCCGGCGCTGGCGGAGAAGAAGAAGGCATTCGCCAGGCAGCTCGCCGATCTGGCCGACGTGTACGTGAACGACGCGTTCGGCACCTGCCACCGCGACAACGCGAGCATGCTCACCGTCCCGCAGCAGATGGGCGGCAAGCCGAAGGTCGTCGGCTTCCTCGTCCAGAAGGAGCTGGAGTACCTCGGCGACTCACTGAACAACCCGAAGCGGCCGTTCGTCGCGATTCTCGGCGGCAAGAAGGTCTCGGACAAGATCGGCGTTATCGAAGCCCTGCTCAAGAAGTGCGACACGATCCTCATCGGCGGGGCGATGAACTACACGTTCATGCTCGCCCGGGGCAGGAAGACCGGCGGCAGCCTCGTCGAGGCCGACAAGGTCGACGAGGCCAGGCGCCTCCTCGAGCTGGGCGGCTCGAAGCTGAAGCTGCCGGTCGATGTCGTCGCCGCGGCGGAGCTGAAGGAAGGCATCGCCACGCAGACGTTCGCCGGCGACATCCCGGACGGGATGAGCGGTTTCGACATCGGCCCCGGGGCGATCGAGGAGTACAGGAAGATCATCGCCGGCGCAAACACGATCGCCTGGAACGGTCCGATGGGCGTCTTCGAGGTCAAGCCGTTCGACAAGGGCACGTATGCGATCGCCGATGCCCTCGTCGAGGCGACGGCCAGGGGCGCGATCACGGTCATCGGCGGCGGCGACAGCGCGGCCGCGATCGAGAAGGCCGGCCTCAGCGAGAAGGTCAGCCACGTGAGCACCGGCGGCGGCGCGAGCCTCGAGTTCATGGAAGGCAAGCCGTTCAAGGCGGTGGACGTGCTGGACGAAGCGTAGAAGGCAAAGTGAGAGAATGAGAAGGAGGCCCATGGGCGGCGGATGCCGTCGCCGACTCCTCGCTTTCTCACTGCTGCAATTTCGTCGCGGGAGGTCCCCATTCCGGCTTCCTCCTCTCACTGGCGCCTGGCTGCCCCGCGGATGCGGATCGCGCCTTCGGTTCTGGCGGCGGATTTCGGCCGCCTCCGGGACCACGTGGCCGCCATCGAGGGCGAAACCGACGTCCTGCATCTCGACGTCATGGACGGCCACTTCGTCCCGAACATCAGCTTCGGCGTGCCCGTCATCGAGAAGCTCCGGCCGTGCTCGAAGCTTTACTTCGACGCCCACCTGATGATCACCGACCCGGCCCGCTACGCGGAGGCGTTCGCGAAGGCCGGCTGCGATCACCTGACCTTCCACATCGAAGTCGCGGCCGAGCCGCGGAAGATCGCCGACGAGATTCACCGCCTCGGCCTGAGCGCCGGCATCGTGATGAACCCGGCGACGCCGGCCGAAGCCGTGTTCGACATCCTGCCGCACGTCGAGATGGTCCTCGTGATGAGCGTCTGGCCCGGCTTCGGAGGACAGACGTTCATCGCGGACGTCCTGCCGAAGGTGACGGCCCTTCGCAGGCGTCTCCGGCCCGATCAGCGCCTCGAGATCGACGGCGGCATCAACGTCGATACGATCGCCCGTGCCGCCGTTGCCGGCGCCGACACGCACGTCGCCGGCACGTCCGTCTTCGGCCAATCCGATCCGGCCGCCGCCCTGCGAAGGCTGCGGCGCTGCGCCGAACAGGCCGTATCGCAGCGCCAATCGTCGCGTGACAGCCGCGCGGCGGTCCGGTAGGATCACGGCGGGCCTGCGCAAGGGCGTTCCGTGGGACACGACGTAGCTCGCCATTTCGACCAGCGCGCGGAATCGTACGACAACACGCCCTGGGTGCGTGATCCGGCCGTGATGTCGGCGACGCTCGGCTTTCTCGAGCCCGTGCCGGGACTGCGGATTCTGGACGTGGGGGCGGGTACCGGGGCCGTGCTGGAGGCGGCGCTGGCGGCGTGTCCTTCGCTCGGGCGGTGCGTGGCGATGGACGTCTCGGCCGCGATGCTGGCGCACATCCGCGACCCGCGGATCGAGCGCTGCTGCGGCGATGCGGAGGCCATCCCCTTCTCCGACGCCTCGTTTGATGCCGTGGTTTGCCGCCAGACCCTTCACTACATCGACGACGTGAATCGCTGCCTGCGCGAGGTCCGCCGGGTTCTCGCGGCGGGAGGACGGCTTGTCATCGGCCAGATCACGCCGTTTGGCGAGGCCGATGCCGAGTGGTGGCGGCGGATCGTTCATGCCCGGCAGCCGCTCCGGCGGCACGACCTGACGGCCGCCGACCTCGCGGAACTGCTTGGGAAAAACGGCTTCACGATCGTGCGCACGTCCCGGCAGCGGTCCGGCGAGTCGCTGAACGCATGGCTGGCCCGCTACCGCGAGTCCGACGAGCAGATCGCGGAGGTGCGGCGGCTGCATGCCGAGGCGCCGGATGCGTACCGGCAGCTTCACCGGTTTCGTTCCTGTGGCGACGACACCGTCCTCGACAACTGCTGGACGTTCATTCACGCGGCGAAGGCGGGTACAGCGCCAGCTCGCCGATGAAGCACGTTCCGACCGAACCCGGATCGCTGTGGTCCCGGCTGCCGCCGTTGTGGGGGATCTTGCCCACCGAGACGCTTTCGGCCGCGCCATTGTAGGCCCCCCCGTGCTCATACTCCCAGATCCGGCGGAAGTCGCGGCCGTCATCGCTTCGTTCGATCACGCCGAGGTTGGCCGTCCAGCGGGCGCGCAGCCAGACCCAGGCCTTCGGGTCCGCCGTATCGCCCACGCGCTGCTCGCCCGAGAGGTCCGCCTGGATAAGCCCGTCGGAGCGCACGCCGACCCGCAAAAACGTGCCGCCCGGCCATCGCAGGCACGCCGCCGGTCCCCACGACTGGCCGCCGTCGGTGCCGCAGCGAAGCTTGACGACCAGGCCGCCCATTCGCGTGTTCAGCGCCTGCGTCAGGTAGGCGCAGGTGCTCGCGCGCCCCGTAACGGCCAGCGAACCGTCGACGATGCCGAACGGCGAGGGGTTCAGGGGTGAAACGGTTGGCGTCCAGGCCGGAACCGAAGCGAAGCGTTCAAGAAGGACGGGCTCGCCCCACGCCGGCGGAGCGAGAATCGCGCGCCGCTCCGCCGCCAGGGACCTGGCTTGCTCCGCGACGCGAGCCTGTCGCGCGACGACGCCCCGCTCCACCTCTGCGCGGAGCGAGTCCCGCATTCGCGGCCTGTATTCGGTGTCCAGAATGCCGACGAGTTCCGGGTCGGCGAGCCAGCCGGCGAGCGTGTGCATTCGTGCGTTCACGTCGATGAGCCGTCGGACGAGTTCGCGGGTCGGGCGCGAACCGTTATTGCACAGGACGCCGATGCTGTTGCTGCTCCCGTAGCCGGAAACAAAGTACCGCAGGTAGCGGTCGCTGCCGTACAATCGCTCGCGGCCCTCGCCCCGCAGGACAAAATCGACATAGGCGTCCGCCTGTGGCAGGAAGCACATGTCCGGCCCCAGGGCATCGGTTGAATGCCACTCGAGGATGCCGTCCTCCCCCAGCAGCGCCCGGGTTCGACGGGCCAGGGCATACAGGGCCGCCGGGTTTTCGATGTACTGGCCGTCGAAGTAGAGGCCGTCGGGCTTGTGTGCATGCACGAGCTTCGTGATCTCGGCCATGAACAGGTCGATGTTCTCGCCCGTCGGCGTTCCGGCGGGCCAGTTGGTGAAGCTGGCGAAGCTGTTCATGGCGTTCTTCTCGAGCGGCGTCCCGCGCAGGAAGTAGTACGGGCTCGTGTAGACGATGAACCGCATGCCGAGCCGGTGCACCGTGTTCCGCACGCGGGCGAATTCGCCCGCCCCGAGCCTCGGTTCGAAGGCCAGATTCCAGTCCTTCCACAGCATGACCTCGGACTGCAGGAGGACGATGTTGCCGTGCTTCGCCCAGCTTGCGAGCGTGTCGTCCGGCGGATACGCGAGCCGGTTGGACCAGTGCCACACGACATGATCGCGGACCGACCGCTCCCAGTCGTACGGCTTCGGCGGGCAGATGCCCACCCACAAGACGGCGTCCGCGGGCAACTCGCAGGTTGCCGTCAGTGGCGAGTACGGGTCAAAGGCATCGGCCGCCTTGCGGTGGGAGCAATAGAGACCAAAGCCGCCCCACTCGTCCAGGAGGAGATGGCACGATTCCCACGAAGCCCGGAAACCGGGCTCGATCCGGCTCCTGACCCTGATGCGAACCGGGTCGCGGGCGTGGAACATGAAGAGCGAGTCGCCGTTTGCCCGGAGGTCAAGCCGCGGTTCCTGAAACCGGACGAAGGCGAACCCGGGGCCGCTGTGGACCATCGCGGGCATGCCTTGGGCCACACTGTCGATCTCCACGCGGACCACCTCGCGCCGGTGCCCGATCCGCTGCCGGAAGGAGAATGCGCCGCCGTCCGCATCCAGCGTCAGCTCGGCCCCGGTCGTTGTGATGCGCAGCGTGCGGCCTTTCGCCTCCGCGGCCTCGACGCGCATGCCGCGCTGCGGCTCCGGAAAGATGCGCGGATCCATCAGGCTCTGGAAGGTCGGCGTCTCGGCCTGAGCGGGAGCCGGCAGCCCGAAAAGCGGGCAGACGAGGGCCACAGCCGCCACAGGGTGCAGGTTTCGCCTAGAGATCAAAGTCAAGCTTGTCCTTGAAGGTGCGGGCGAAGAGGCCGAGGACGCGTCCGAGCGAATAGCTGATAAAGAACCCGAGGCCGATGACCGCCGCCCACGCGAGCAGCCCCATCCCCATCGGGGCAAGGCCCTGCTGGATGCCCGTCCGCGCCGCCTTCACGATCGCGCCGCCCGCCCAGTCCATCACGCCGACGGTGACGCCCAGCAGGATGCCGAGGTACATCAGGACGATGAGGAAGAGGAAGCAGTAGTGGCCCGCCACGGCGACGATCGATCGGAAGACGCGGACGGGATTCAGCCCGTCGAGGGACCGCCCGCTGGCGAGCCCGATCAATTGCATCGGCACCATGAACGTCAGCAGAGCCAGCACCAGGAAATTGCCCGGCGAGCGCAGCCGCGCGGCAAAGGCATCGACGCTGGAAAGGTCAAATCCGCCGGGACTGCTCAGCCAGATGAATCCGCCGAGGAGGACGACGTAGTAGACCGCAAGCGAGATGTAGCCCAGAAGGGCCGTGCCCAGGCTGGCGGGGCTCCACGCGAGCGCCGGGGGCGCTTCGAGCCCGGCCGACGTGGTGCGGATGGTGTCGATGAGGATGTGGTAATCGACCAGGACGAAGTAGAGGGCCTCAATGACGAACAGCGCCGTCACCACCAGGCCGACCCATGTGAAGTCCGTTTGTGCCGTGATCGGGTTCAACTGCGAGCCGGCAAAGAAGGCGAGCACCGCGCCGACGGGGACGACGATGATCGCCAGCGCCAGACCCATCCCCAGCAGGATCCACATCAGGGCCGGGACGGGGTACAGCAGGGCCGTGGTGAAGCCGGTATAGAAGGAGACCGACGTCGTCATGCGGCCCGCGAGCGAGTCGGAATACCGGGCCGATTCGCCCCCGCCGCGAATCAGGGCGGGGATCGGGCTGTCGCATTCCAGGCAGAGGGCCTCGACGTAAGGGTCGGGCACCCGGACCTCCGTTCCGCAGACGGCACAGATGCGGATGTTCGGGTCCTGCGGCTTCCGCGTGAACTCGCCCGATTCGCCGGCGGCCTTCTGGGCCTCCTTGAGCGTCATTTTCCTCTGCCATCGCGAACGGCGGCGTTCGAGGGCCTCGCCGCCCTGCTCGATCGCCTGCATCGACTCGGCGTCGATCTTCTGCGAAGGATCGACATCCGGGGACGCCTTCGGAACGGGGATGTGGATCGGCTTGTTGCAATCGGGGCACTTGATGGTCTTGCCCGCGTACTCATCGGGGATCTTCCGCGAACTCTTGCAGCGGGGGCAGATGATCGGGACCAACGAGCACCTCACGAAACGGGGGCCATACGCCCCGGCCCTTACTTATGTGTACCCTCCGCGGGCCCTGTTTGCAACGGAACGGCCCGTCCGGGCAAGCCCGACGCCCCGTGGACCGACGAATCCCGAAACCCGGGCGGCGAAGGATCGACGAAGCCCATCCGTCAGAACCCGACGGCGTAGATGCGGGCGGCGCGCAGGCGGAACCGGATCGTGACCGTTCGGCCGGTCAACTCCCGGCCGGTGCGTTCGTCCCATCGCAGCGGGATTCGCGTGTCGTCCACGGCTCGCAGCACGCATTTCTCGGACTCGTAGCCGGGAATGACGCGATCGGCCTCGTCGCGCAGTTCGACGGTCACGTAGGCCTGATCGAACAGCCCTTGGCCGGCCGGCGCAGAGGCGTTGAGCAGGAGCGGCGATGCGGGCATCGGAAACGACCGGCTGGAGAACTCGGCATTCGACCGCGCCCCGATCGACGCGATACGGTACTCCGGGAGTCCCATCACCCGTCCAGAGACCCAGAAAAGCATCTCCCGGCCGAACCACAGGGGCGCCATCTTGATCGCGTAGGGCGCCTCGCCGTGAGCATCGGTGCGCCGCCAGGGGCGCTGCCAGCGCAGGCCGTCGCCGCTGACCCACCATTCGCACGTCAGATGCGGGCCGTGTTTGCCGGGCGTGAGCGGGCTGGCGGCGTACAGATCGACCACGCCGATGTAGCGATCCGCGTAGCGGAACGGCTGCATGCGATAGAACTCGGCGTCGGCCGGGTCGTCCGCGTCCGGGGTGATGAGGCCCTCGCGGCCGGCCTCGCGAACCCATTCCCAGGACACGCCGTCGCGGCTCGTGCGGATCGAGAGCACACGCCGCTTGTCGGCGCCGAGATTGTCGGAATACGGTTTCTTCCAGAGCTGATGCGTGACCTGCGTGACCAGGAATCGGTCCGTGCGGGCGTCCCACATTCCCCCAAATGCGTCGTGGTCGGTATACAGGGGCTCCCGGGACAGCGGTTTCCACGCCAGGCCGTCCGGACTCGTGAAGCCCCAGACGGCGTGGCCTTTTTCGGGTTGCGGGTGGCGGCTCCAGGTGAAGAAGAACAGGGCGTTCGTGTTCTCCTGGCGCACCATCATGGACTCGATCAGCCAGGGGCCGTCGGGATTCCGGAAGACCTCCTTCCACTCGGTGAGGCGGTAGCCGTCCGGCGTCAGACCGCGGTAAAGGCGCCAGCGAAACGTCCGGAGGTCGGTGCCGGTCTCCGTGTGGGTGCAGGCATAGACGTGGCAGCCCCCGTCGATCGGCACGGCGAGCAGCGGGTGGAACGCGGCGATGGGGGTGTCGGCGGCGGCGCGCGAGGCCGTCGGGCCGGTCGGCGTGATGAGGCCGCGGGGCTGCAGTGGATTGGCCTCAAAATCGAGCCGGCCCACGGGGCTTCGCGCATCGTCCGGCTGCATGAAGAGAAGAAGCGGCTGGAACGGCGTTTGTGCGGTGGCGGGAAGGACACACGCCAGCGCGGGAGCCATCAGGCGGATCAGCGTGCTCAAGAGTGTTTCTCTCCGTGTACGTGTTGGCCAGAGTTTCGACGCATGCTCTGGATCGTACCATCGGAACGCCTGCGCCGCGACGGCACGTCGCCAACGCCGGTCGGCGATTGTATCGGACAGCCCTTTCGGGTACGCTGAATGGGTCCGGGAACGTCCGTTTTCAACATCGGCGACGGACGCCCCGGGCGGGCGGTAGAGAGCGGCAAGGCGGGTGGCCTGCGGGCATCTCCGCCGAAGGACACCTGCTCGGTCGCCTCGCGATGGTAGCATTCGCGGTCCTGGGAGGATGCAGTCATGTCGCGATGGACCTTCGTGTTGTCGGCACTGCTGGTGTGTGTCGCAGGTATGGGATGTTGTCCGGTCTTCGTCCTGCCGTCGCCCTGTTCCCAGCCGTGTTGTCCGGACGAAACCTGCAATGACGATGGCGGGAACGGCTCCGGCGGTTCGGCGCGGCCGCTGCCGACCGGCATGACGGCGGTGCAACTGGTCAGCGAGGCCGATGTCGGCGCCCGCGTGACAATCCGCTTCCTCGCGGAGGGCACCGACCCGTACGTCGCCGACATCGCCATCTCCGCCCGGGCGCGGGCGGAGGTGGCCGGCCCCGACGACACGACGAGCATCGAGGCCGGCGGCGTTTACGACAACGGCGACCCGCTCCCGGCCGTCACGTTCACGCGCGACAGGGACTTCGGTGCCGGCAGAATGGCGGTCTACACCATTCGGGGCACAGGCCCTCTGCCGAACGCGGCGCCGACGATCGCCGTTGTGCGTCCGGCTGCGGACGAAACCATTGCGCCGGGCGGCCCCCTCCGCATCGCCTGGACGGACGACGACCCTGACGACAACGCCGTCATCGTGGCCTGGCTCGAACCCGCTGGCGCACCGGGCAACAACATACGCCTTGCGCCCGAGATCGCCGAGGATCCCGATGGCCCGGGCCAGGACGAGATCACCGTCGTCGTTCCATCGGACACGCCCCTGGGGGTTTACGCCGTGCTGCTGACAATTTCCGACGGCCGGGCCTCCGGGGCGGCCCGAAGCCTCGGAAGGGTGACCGTCGGCACGCTGCCGCCGGTCTGCCCGAACACGCCGTCCGCGACTGCGATCGAACCCGCTTCCGCACGCCGCAGCACGTCCGCCCGCGTGACGGTGCGGGGCTCCAGCTTCACGCTCGGGTCCGCCGTCCGCCTGGTCCGGTCCGGCAAACCGGCGATCCACGGTGCGCAGGTCTTTGTCGCGGCCGACGGCACGAGCGTTGCGTGCGACATCGACCTTCGCGGCGCGGAGCCCGGGGCGTGGGACGTCGTCGTATCCGTGCCGTACTGCGCCGACGCCGTGCTCCCGGGCGGCTTCACGGTCACGCCGTCTCCGAACTTCGACGGCGACGGCGACGTGGACAGCGATGATTTCGCGTTGCTTGTCGCATGCACGAACGGTCCGAACCAGCCGTTTCCGTCGGCGATTCCCGGCTGCGCCTGGGCGGACCTCGATGCGGACGGCGACGTGGACGGCGTGGACTCGCTCGCCTTCTTCGCGTGCTTCAACGGCCCGAGCCGTCCACCCGCGTGCGCGGGATAGCGTAAGCCGAACGGATCGACGGAACAGGGGATGAACCGGGCAACGGGCGATCGCCGTTGTCTCTATTCGCCGATGATCTTGATCAGCACTCTCTTGCGGCGGCGGCCGTCGAACTCGGCGTAATGGATCTGCTCCCAGGGGCCAAAGTCGAGCTTGCCGTCGGTGACGGCGACGACGACCTCGCGGCCCATGACCTGGCGCTTGAGATGGGCGTCGCCGTTGTCCTCGCCGGTGCGGTTGTGCTGGTACTGCGAAATGGGCTCATGCGGAGCGAGCTTCTCGAGCCACTCGTCGTAGTCGTGGATGAGGCCGCTTTCGGCGTCGTTGATGTAGACGCTGGCGGTGATGTGCATCGCGTTGACGAGGCAGAGCCCCTCGCGGATGCCGCTCTCACGGAGGCACTCTTCGACCTCGGACGTGATGTTGATGTACTCGCGCCGACGCTTTGTGTTGAACCAGAGTTCCTTTCGGTAGCTTCTCATCGCATTCGACCTCGCCAAGAGGGTTCAAGACGCCGCCGGCCGGGGCGACCCCTCATCCATACTGCTTCTTCGCCGCACCACGGCGGCCGTGTTGGCCATCGACCCGTTCGCCGGGATCGCGCTGTGCGGGTCGAGGGCGCGGGAGACGCTGAAACACGCGCATCTCCTGGCCGAGGCGGGCCGCGCGAACGCCTGCCGGATCCGCCTGCACGATGCCTGCGTCTACGCCGCCTCGTCGATCATCCTGACCTGCTTGAGCCGGCAGAACCGGGCCAGATCGTCCTTGATGTTGCCGTAGCACGTCTGGCGGTGCAGGCCGTGCGACCAGTTTCGCCAGAGCCTGCCCAGGTCGCCGTCGGGCCGGACGACGATCTTTGTGCGGCAGCCGCGGTCACACTCGGGGGCGTCGATGATTTCGCCGGTGAAGTACTGCAACTGGTCGGCTCCGACGAGCCAGACCTGCGTGACCTTCTCGCCGACGCGCATCTTCACCTGCGGGACGCAGCCCTCCTGCCGTTCGTGGACGGTGCGGAGCTTGTACGGGGCCGACGGGCCGTCTGGCCCGTCCATCTTTACCGTGCCGAGGCAGTGCGCGAGGATGATCGCGTTGCGGCTCTCGTCCACGGTCGGGTCGCTGACGAAGCCCGGACGGCCGACGAGGCCCTGCATCAGGATGTGCACCATCGCCGCCCGCAGGTCGGACTCGCAGATGCCGCCAAGCCCCATGTTGTTCAGCCGCACGAAGGCCACGCAGGGAAACGCGGGCAACTGGTGATACATCGTCCCGTAGCAGTCCGCCGTGATGACCGTGCCGTTCTCCTCGTCCATGAGCTTCTGGAACGCCAGCGCGAGCCGGCACGACCGCACGATTTCGTCCCGCGGCGGTTCGACGACGGCGACGGCCTGTGAAATCCAGCGGCGGGCCTCCGCTTCGGCCGCGGCCTCCGGCACGGCGTCGTACGCGGCCAGCGCCCGCTCACGGGTGATGACGACGCACTCGGTGCCGAACTTGTCCTTGATCGCGCCGGTCATCTCGGCCGGCCAGGGGCGGGCGGAGACGTTGAGGATCTTCGCCTCGCGGAGGTGGTGGATCGCCCGGAACGGCCGGACGGCGACGGGGAGCTGGTTCAGGTCGCTGGTGAGGATGCAGTCCACCATCGCCCCCTGCGGCTGCTTCAGGAGCCCGCCGAAGCCGGCCCACTCGTGCCCGGAGTACGGTGCGGCGAAGATCATCGTCGGCCTGCCGGCCGCGACCATCTCGTTCAGGACCGGGCCGACGCCCATCGACAGGTGGATCAGCAGGATGCCGTCCACGTTACCCATCGTCTCCTTGACCTTCTTCGCCTCTTCAACCGTGGTGACCAGCTCGTTGCCGACGAACTCGACGTCGGCGAAGTCCTTCTTCATCCGCTCGAATTCTCGCTCGTAGCGCCGGTATTCCTCGTTCAGGTCCATCAGCGGCGTCGGCCAGAGCGCCTTCGGCGCGCCCATGTAGACCTTGCACACGCGGACCTTCGACGTCCGGCAGCCGGGGCTGACGATGCGTGGGCCGCCGGCGGCGCCGGCGTCGGCCGTCTGGAAGCCCTTCGGCCCGGCGCAACCGGCACACAGGGCGCTTCCGGCAATCGTCGTCTGGAGAAACTCGCGTCGTCCGAGCATCCACGTCATGACGGCCTCCTTTGCAGGCAAATGTGTGACCTGTCCGAATATGATACGGGCGGCCTGGCGGCGGCGTCAATGACGTTGCAGCGTGCAACGCCGGACCGGCTTGGACGCCCCGGCGCGATCGGGTACGATTCCGTCCATGCAGACCCCGACGCGATTCACCGTGGGACTCGTGCAGATGGCCCCCTCGGCCGATGCGAACGACAACCATGCCCGCGCGGCCGCGCAGATCGAGGAGGCCGCCCGGCATGGCGCCCAGGTGGTGTGCCTGCCGGAGCTGTTCTGCTCGCCGTACTTCTGCCAGCGGGAGACGACCACCGCCTTCGACCTCGCCGAACCGGTGCCGGGCCCGACGACCGAGGCCATGGGCCGGGTCGCACGCCGTGCCGGGGTCGTCGTGATCGCGCCCATCTTCGAGCGGCGGGCGACGGGGTTGTACCACAACAGCGCGGTCGTCATCGACGCCGACGGCCGGATCGCCGGCCTGTACCGCAAGATGCACATCCCCGACGACCCGTGCTACTATGAGAAGTACTACTTTGCCCCCGGCGACCTGGGGTTCCTCGCGTTCGATACGCGGTTCGGGCGGATCGGCGTGCTGATCTGCTGGGACCAGTGGTTCCCGGAGGCGGCGCGGCTGACCGCGCTGCGGGGGGCGAGCATCCTGTTCTACCCGACGGCGATCGGCTGGCACCCGCACGAGAAGGCCGTCTTCGGCGCCGCGCAGCTCGACGCCTGGCGGACCGTGCAGCGGGGGCACGCCATCGCGAACGGGATCTACGTGGCGGCGGTCAACCGCGTCGGCCACGAGAAGCCGGAGGACGGCGGGGCGGGAATCGAGTTCTGGGGCTCGTCGTTCCTGGCCGACCCGCAGGGGACGTTGCTGGTGCAGGGCGGCCTGGACCGCGAGGAAACGCTGATCGGTGAGGTGGACCCCGCCCGCATCGAGGACGTACGGCGGAACTGGCCGTTCCTCCGCGATCGGCGGATCGACATGTACGGCGACCTCACGCAACGGTATGTGGACGGGCAGGGATGAAGAGGCGAAGCGACACGGCGACGAAGCGACGGAGGGATAAGGCGGTGAAGCGGCGGATTGGGGCCGGGGCACCAGCGAGCGTCTTTCCGAGCCCCGAACGCAAGCGAGGGGTTGCGGTGTCGCGCGAAGCGCCCGCCGCGAATACGCCGGCGGCGCTGGGCTTCCGTATGCCCGCCGAGTGGGAGCCGCACGAAGCGACCTGGCTCGCGTGGCCGCACAACCTGACCGACTGGCCGGGCAAGTTCGCGACGATCCCCTGGGTGTTCGCCGAGTTCGTCCGCAAGCTCACGCCCGGCGAGATCGTGCGGATGCTCGTCAACTCGAAGGAGCACGAGCGCCGGGCACGGCGGGTGCTGACCCGGGCCGGGGCCGACCTGTCACGCGTCGAGTTTCACACGATTCCCACCGATCGCAGTTGGTTGCGCGATTCCGGGCCGATCTTCGTCCGCCGTCGCGGCCGCGGCGGCGGGGGCGAGGTCGCGGCCGCGTGCTTCCGCTTCAATGCCTGGGCAAAGTACGACGACTGGCAGAACGATGTGCGGGTCGCCGAGCGCGCGGCGAAGGCCGTCGGCTGCCGGCGGTTCCCGGTCCGCGTGGACGGCCGCGACATCGTGCTCGAAGGCGGCAGCATCGACGTCAATGGCCGGGGCACGCTCCTGACCACCGAGGAGTGCCTGCTCGACACGACCACGCAGGTCCGCAACGCGGGGCTGGGTCGCAAGGGCGTCGAGGCGGTGCTGCGCGACTACCTCGGCGCGACCAACGTGCTGTGGCTCGGCCACGGGATCGTTGGCGACGATACGCACGGGCACGTGGACGACCTCTGCCGGTTCGTCGGTCCGCGGACGGTCGTCTGCTGCCGCGAGGATGACCCGGCCGACGCGAATTACCGTCCGCTGGCCGAAAACCACGAGCGGCTCTCGGGCCTGCGCCTGGAGGACGGCGGCAGGATCGAGGTCGTGCCGCTGCCCATGCCCGCGCCGATCCACTACGACGGCATGCGGCTGCCGGCCAGCTATGCCAACTTCTACATCGCCAACGCCGCCGTGCTCGTGCCGACGTTCAACGACCCCAACGACCGCGTGGCGCTCGGCATCCTCGGCGATCTGTTCACGGACCGGCCGGTCGTCGGCGTCCACGCCGTCGACTTCGTCCTCGGCTTCGGCACGATCCACTGCACGACACAGCAGGAGCCGAAGGCGCAGATCGCGAGGAGTGGTTCGCATTGTCGAAGAGACGGCGGGCAGCCTTCACGATCCGACTGTGTCCGTCGCCTGTGAGGGGAGTACGAGAAGCGGGATGAGTGGAGATGACTTGTCTGCTCGACACCGACGGCTGCACAGCCCACCAGAGGCTTCCTGACGCTCGTGACGCACAACACCTTCGAATCCGGTCGTGTGCCGCGCCTCAAGGTCGAGTGCCGGGAAGGCGGCGCGTGACCGCCGGCCGGCCTGCACGACAAGCCTGAACGGAAGGCCCTCGACGTGAACATGGACGCTCAAACCTGGTCCGACTGGCTCGCCCGGGCGCGACGGCCGCTCGTGATGGGCATCGTCAACGTCACGCCCGACTCGTTCAGCGACGGCGGGCTGTACGCCGACCCCGCCGCCGCCGTCACGCGCGCGGCCTGCCACGTCGCCGACGGGGCCGACCTTCTCGACATCGGCGGTGAATCGACGCGTCCCGGAGCCGAGCCGGTCAGCCCGGCCGTGCAGCGGCAGCGTGTCGCGCCCGTGATCGGGGCGATCCGCGACGTGGGCGTCCGCGTGCCGATCTTCGTGGACACGAGGCTCGCCGAGGTGGCCGAGGCGGCCTTGAAGGCCGGGGCGACGGGCATCAACGACATCTCCGCCCTGCGCGACGACCCCCAAATGGCCGCGCTGGCGGCCGAACGCCGTTGCCCGGTCATTCTGATGCACATGCAGGGCACGCCCGCGACCATGCAGGCGAACCCGTCCTACGCGGATGTCGTGGTCGAGGTCGCGGCGTTCCTGCGCGAGCGGGTGCTGGCGGCGATGGCGAGAGGGATCCCGCGCGAGTGCGTCGCGATCGATCCGGGCATCGGGTTCGGCAAGACGACGACGCACAACCTGGAGCTGCTCCGGCGGCTGGATGCGCTCACGTCGCTCGATGTGCCCGTGCTGGTGGGGCCGTCGCGGAAGCGGTTCCTCGGCGAGGTCCTGGGCATCGACCGGCCGGCCGATCGCGACGTCGGCACGCTCGCGGCGGTGGCGGCGGCGGTCCTGGGCGGCGCATCGGTCGTGCGCGTTCACGAGGCGGCGGCCACGCGGCAGGTCGTGGAGGTCTGCGCGGCGATCCGCCGTGGACATGTGTGAGGAAGAATGAAGACAAAGCCACGAAGCAGTCAGGCGATGAAGCGACAAAGCGACGAGGCGGTGAAGGGAGGAGGCTCCTCGCGCACCGTTTTGGGCGGTGTTCACGTCCCTCGTCCGACGCTTTGCGCCGCTTTCCTTGCGGTGCTTCTTGCCCCGCCGGCTTCTGCCGTGGCGGCCGCATGGTCGATTCCGGCGGAGCATCCTCGCCTGCTGGTGCATCGCGACGATCTGCCGGGGCTTCGCAAGCGGTGCGGCGTGCGCGCGTACCGCGACGTCGGCCCGGCGTCGGCGCCGTTTGCCGGCCGGCAGGCCGCGTTCGAGCAGGTGCGGCGGGTCGCCGACCGGGCGGTTCGCTCCGGCGCCAAGGTCGAGGAACTGTACGCGGTCGCGCTGGCCCACCTTGTGCTCGGCGAGCCCGGCCGGCGCGACGCCTGCGTCGAGTGCGTCGAGGCCGAGCTGCGCCGGCAGTTGGACTGCGAATGGCGGGAGGATGCCGCCATCGTGGCGCTGGATTGGTGTTGGGACGCCTTGAGTAAGGACCTTCGCGAGAAAGCGGCCGCCCACTACGTCGCGCGGATGCAGCCGCTGACGGCGGACGTCAATCCGCTCGACCACCTTGCGTTTCACCCCCGCGTGTGCGACCTGGCTGCGGCCGTCGTCCTGTACAACGCGCGGCCGTCCGCCGGAGCAGACGACGGCGCAAGACGGGTGCGCGAGGTGCTGGACGCCGGCGGCGCCTATCTCCAGGGGCCGTTCGTGCAGTTCTGGCAGCAGAAGGGCCCGGCGGCGACGTCGCCGACCAACGGCATCCGGTCCGAGGCGGACGCGGTGCTGGCGGCCGAGGTGTGGCAGACCGGTGCGGGCGGGTCGCTGTGGCCCGCGCTGGCCGAGTCGCTGGGACGCTCGCTCGACGTGTACTTCTGGTCGCACACCGGCCACGCCGCGACGCGGTTCGGTTTTCCGTGGAACGACGGAACGTGGGCGCCGGATCGCCCCGGCGTCATGGCCGCGAACTGGCCGGCCGCCGTCGCCTGGGTGATCGCCGCCCGCACCGGCAGCGGCGTCGCGCGATGGTTCACGAACGAGTATCCCGAGCCCGCTCTGGACGTGGGCGGCGCGAAACGCGCGGACGACGCGAGCCGAAACGCCTGCGCCTGGTCGTCGGTGATTTATGGCGACGCCCCGGCGGGCACGATTCTCCGCCAGGCCTGTCCGCTCGGCCGACGGATCCCCAACGGTCTGGTGGTGATGCGAACCGGCTGGGCGCCGGACGCGGCCGTCGTCATGGCGAACGTGGGGCAGCCGTACTGGCGGTCCCGGCAGCACTACAACGCGGGTCACTTTCAGGTCCTTCGCGCCGGACGGCTTACGACGGGCTCCGACGAGGATGTGACCCACGATGCGACACCGGCCCGCGGAGGCGACGCGTTCCTGGACGGCCGGATGGCCGACTGGGACCTGTTCGCCCACGCGACGATCGCCCACAACTGCATCACCGCCGGCGGGCTGTCGCGCGAGCCGCTCTGGCGCGGGCATCCGTCGCCGTCGCGCGGGAACCAGCGGATCCTCGAAGGCGACTACGAGCCGATCGATCCGCCGATCGAGGAGACGGAACGCATCACCGGCCGGCTCGTTGCGTTCGAGACCAACTCGTTCTACACGTATGCGGCGGCGAACCTGACGCTGGCCTACTCGGGCGACGTCGTCCGTTCGTACGTGCGGCACTTCCTCCTCGTGAATGCCGGGGCGTTCTTCGTGTGCGACCACATCCGGCTGGCCCAGCCCGCCACGACGACGACATGGCACCTGCACCTGCCGGAACGCCCCCGCCTGCGCGGCGAGGACCTTCCCGACGCCGACCGCATCCAGGGCTCCACGAGCAAGGCCGGCGTCTGGAAGGTCCGCGGACCTGATGACTGGCTCGACGTCGCCCAGGCCGATGGGCGGCTGTTCGTGCGCACGCTGCTTCCGGCCAACGCCCAGCGACACCTCGTCGGCGGGCCGAAGGAGGCGGCGACGATCCCCCGCGGCGACTGGGCCGGCCGGCCGTACTTCGGAAGCAGCGAAACGGGCTACGAGCGACGTCTGTGGCCGGCGCCGCTGGCGAACGCCCCGCAGGCGTGGTATCGGCTCGGCGAGCCGCGAAGTCTCGGGCCGCAGTTCGGGCTGCGGTCGAACTGGGGCCGGCTCGATGTCACCGCCGGCGACAAGCCGCGCGAGATCGTGTTCCTGCACCTGCTGGTGCCGACTGACGTCGCGACCCGCCGTCCGCCCGCCGTCGAATCGACGGCACGCGAGGGCTCGGTGCGCGTGGTCGTCGCGCTCCCGTCCGCCCGGTGCGAGGTCCGCTGGCTTCTTCCGAGACTCGACGGCGGCGGCGAGCCGGCCGGCAGCGTGAACGTGCTCGACGCCAACACCGGCGAAATCCTCTTCCAGAATGATCTGGCGGCGACCGTGATGCCGGAGAAGCCGCTGCCCGGCGAACGTCCCTGACGAATACGCCGTTCGCCCCGCCGGGATTTCCGGCGACGTCGTGCAACCGGTGTGTTGGGCTACGGCTCGGCCGAGGGGGATCGGTCTGGCCCGTCGAAGCCGGCCGCCTCCGGCATCCGGTAGCAGTACGCGCGATACCGGAACTCGCTCCAGGCCTGCGCCGGCAACGGGTGGCCGGGGAAGAGGGGGATATTGCGCGGCGTGAATTCGACCCTGACACGGATGGCCGTGCGGCCCTGCGTGAGTCGGCGCGGCAGAAGGAACTCGTCGTCCCGCCAGCGGCGGTTCGAGGTCTGGACGTTGTGGAGCGTCGCGCCGAGTTCGCCCTTGGGGTCGCTGTAGACGACGGTGTTCGAGCCGGCGGTATACCACGTGCCCGCTTCGTGCCATGCGACGGGGCCCGGCGATCGGACGTCGGCGACGGAGATCCGGGCACACTGATTGGGAAAGCTGTAGTCCATCTTTCGCCGGAGAAGCACGCCGAGGTTGTTCGGATCCAGTTTGAGCGTGAAGGTCGATGTGCCGGTCATGAAGCGGCCGGTGTCCGTGGTTTCGGGGTAGATCTCCTTGCCCTCGCGGTGGTCGGGGCCCCATTCGTAGCGTGAGGTCACCGTCTGGACGGGCGAGGCCGTCGGCGAGTCGTACTCGTGCTTCGCCTCATCCGCGGCGTCGCCGACGTGGAACGTATCGGTCGGCACCAGGCACGCCCCGCGCACACCGTACCAGAACGTCACCGACCGGTAGTGCTCGGTCGAGTCGTTCGTGCCGCCGTGTTCGAGCTGGATGCGGGCGTTCCGACCGAACGGCATCAGATCGCTCAGCAGGAAGCGGTAGGCCGATTCGATCCTGTCTTCCTCGCACTTCGCCTCTGTCTCCGACCTGGCGCCGACCGGGTGGCCGGCAAACGGCAGCGTCATCGTGCGGCCGCCCCAGTAATCGCCGCCTCCGCACCACTCCTCGGTGCCGGTGCCCTGGGCCTGCGGCGTGTTGCTGTCGTCGAAGAAGAATCGCGGGTCGCCCTCGAGCGTGCCGAGGAAGGCGCGGTCGGAGAAGATGAACGACGTGCCGACGAAGTGGCCGCACCAGTCGCCGCCGCCCTCGGTCTTCGTCGTGTCGAGCAGGACGAGATCCTTTCCCGGCGTCGGCTCGCCGTGGTCCACGTACGTGGCGTGGAACCGGCATGCCCAGTTCGCAGGGTCGGTGTACGGCTCGTGGCGGATGCTCCAGTCGAGGTCCGCGAAGCCCGCGGTCGGCGGCGTGAGCAGCTCGAACCGGGCGTTCCGAAGAAACGGCATCGGAAAGTACATTGCGAAGTGGACACGGCCGTCGGCGAATCGGATGTTGACCGGGAACGCCTTGACCAGGTATTCGCGGCCCTCGCGGTTGTAGATCGTCCCGGCACCGAAGAGGAGGTTGATCGGGGCATCGACCGAGGCGTGCGGGCTGTCGTCCCAACGGGCGCGGAGGCGGGTTTCGGAGAACGCCTTCGCGTCGGCTTGCGCGATGGAGAACCGGAGCGCGCGGATGGTGGACGGGGCGGTGTCGATGGCGGCGAGCGTTTTCCGCTCGTTTGCCGCCATGCTCAGCCGCCCGCTCAAGGCGATGATTCTCTTCCCGGGAAGCGGGGGGCTGCGCGAGGGCCGCGTCGTCCCTGCTTCGATGCGGTTACCCTCACGCCCTCCCTCTCCCTGGGAGGGAGAGGGGTCACCCTCACCCCGTCCCTCTCCCTGGGAGGGAGAGGGGTTACCCTCACCCCGCTCTTCTCCCTGGCAGGGAGAGGGGGTTGGGGCGATGTCCGTCCCGCTTCGGTTGATCAGGTCGAGCACATCCTGCGGCGGGACATCCTCCGGCGTCCAGCCGCGGATCGGCCGGCTGAGATTCGTCGCGCCGGGCATGAACCTGTGATAGATGTAATACCCCGTGCCGTAGCGTGTCCGTTCGTACATCATCGTGAACGATCGCTCGAACGGCAGCGGGACCCACATCAGGTCGGCGCCCTTCGTGTGCGACCACGTCCACGTCAGCGGGTTCGGAAAGGGTTTTTCCGGGATGAACACGGAGTCGGCGGCGGGGTGCTCGGGGTCGGACGTGCTCGTTTCGCGCACGACGTAATCGCGGCCGTCAACGACATAGTGCCAGGGGCTGCCGTGCCAGTGGTTGTAGCGGGCGAACGCCAGCACGCCCGGGCCCATCACGTCCAGCGTGACGTTGCGGTCGTCGGCGAGCTGGTAGAGGAAGTGGCTTGCGTCGGCGCTCTCGTTGCCGCCGCGCCGGTCATAGGTGCTGGTCATGTAGGTCCGTTGCCCGATTCGCAGGTACGCCCAGCGGTCCCACATCCGGTACGCATCGAGCCCGATGGGAATCACCGGCGGCTCGGGCGAGTTGACGAGTCCGGCGGCCTCAAGAGAAACCGGCGTGAACGTCGGGGTGACGCTCGCGCCGACGAGGATGGCGGCTATCAGTCTGTTCATGCTTCCGAGCGTAGGGCCGCGTCGGGCGTGTGTCCAACACGAACGACACGGCGAACGGCCGGAGGCAATGTCGGTGACCCGTGGGTGACGAATGGATGGCGAGTGTCGAGGGACGGGGCACAGGGCGTTCGGTTCAGCCCTGATCGCGCCGCAGGGGCGGATTCGCCCGTCTTCCTGTGCCGGACGTCGATCTCGATGCCGGCGTGCGGTTCTCGCGATGCTTCGACGGCCGGGACGCAGCGCCGGCGTGCTGCGGATCGCCGCGACAGGCCGCCCGTTCTTCCGCGGCCATGACGACCCTCCGCGGGGCTACACGAAGTCCCTGCGCCGGGCCAGTTCATCCGGCCGCTTGTCGATCCGCTCCACCTGGGCAGGCAAAAGGAACCGCGGCCCGCCCGCGGCGAGCGTGCCGGCCAGGATACGGCAGGTCTTCACCAGCATTTGCGTCACGTTCAGCACGTCCTGCGGCGTGGCCCCGAGCGCGATCACGCCGTGGTTCTCCATGAGGACGACCTTCGGCGTGCGTTTCTCGCGGTCGAGGAATTCGCGGATCGCCTGCCGTACGGCCAGCGCCAGCGGCAGGCCCGGGTCGGCATACGGCACGTACGCGAACGCCGGGCCGAGCACGACAATCTGGTCGGGGAAGAGGCAGCCGGCGAACCGTTCGCGGCTGTGCCGCGCGCACAGCAGGCCGAGCGCCGCCGTCGGGTGCGTGTGGCCGACAAACCGGACGCCGTCGAGCCGCAGGCACATCGCGTGCAGGAATGTCTCGATCGACGGCATGCGGGCCCCCTGCACGGTCGAGGACTTCAGCAGGGCCTTCACGCCCTCGTCGCTGAGCCCCGGCCCGTCGATCGCGGCGAGGACGGGCGGGGCGTTCACGCGGACAAAGCTGTCGCGGTCGGCCCGGCCGAGTTGCGTGCCGGACGCCTTCACCCAGAACGTCTCGCCGTCGGCCCGGGCCGACGTGTTGCCCTCGCCGAGGATCGCGTAATCGTTCGCCGGGTCGCCCAGTGCCTGCGACATGGCGACCAGTTCGTCCAGCACATCACTCATGGATCTTCTCCATCACACGCGTGAGCAGCTCCGGCGCGGCGGCCAGGAAACGCTCCGCGATCCCCGGCAACGACGACCGGTCCCGTCCCTCGAACCGCAGCGTGATCAGCGGCTCCGTGATCGACGGGCGGGCGAGGGCCCAGCCATCCTCGTACTCCGCCCGCACGCCGTCGAGCCGCGTGATCCGCCCGCCGCATCCGCCGGCGATCCGCTCGACTTCCGCCGCCGCGTCGCCGTCGAACGGGATCCGCAGGTCCGGCGTGATCGCCGGCCAGCCGAACGGCGCGATCAGGTCGGCCAGCGACGTTCGCGTTCGCGCGAGTACGTGCAGGGTGATCAGGGCGGCGAACAGGCCGTCGTCGCCGCCGTCGAGCGCCTTGAAGAAGTAGTGTCCGCTGACTTCGACGCCGAGGTCCGCGTGCTCGTCGATCATCGTGCTCTTGATGAACCCGTAGCCGCTCGGCTGCATGACGGCGCGGCCGCCGGCGGCTTCGGCCGCGCGGGAAACGAGCGAGGCGCACTTCTGATCGTAGACGACGAGCGGCTGCGGAAAGCATTGCTGGACGAGCATCGCCGCGATCTGCTCCGGTCGGACGATCCGGCCCGTGTGATCGACGAACGCGACGCGGTCGCCGTCGCCGTCGAAGGCGATGCCGATGTCCGCACGCCGGGCGACGACACACTCGCGCAAGGACCGCAGGTTGTCATCCACCGCGGGATTGGGATCTCGCTGGACGAAGTCGGGATCCATCGGCGCCCCGTCCGCGAGGACGCTCACGTCGCCGCCGGCGGCCGTCAGCACGCGGGGGGCGATCTCCGCGAACGCGCCGCCCATCGGATCGAGGACGACCTTCAGGCCTCCGATGGATGATGGCACAAGGGACGCCGCGTGCCTCCCGATCCAATGCTCGTACGCCCCGATCGGGAACGACAACCGGCCGGCGGTGCGATCCGAACAAACCAGGGCCTTGGGCTGCGGCGTCGCCGCGATGCCGATCGGCGGCCCCGATGCGGTCGTGGCGGACATCGCGTCCGGGATCGCCTCGAACCCCATGTCGCCAGGCGGGACAATCAGGCTTCGATGCGGCATCGCGGGAGACGCCGTGTACTCGGCCTGCAGTTCATCCATCAACGCGGGCACGGCCGGCCGGCCGCCGACCATGAACTTGACTCCGTTGTAGTGGCCCGGGTTGTGCGAGGCCGTCACGATCACCACGTGCGGGCAATTCCACCACTTCGCGACCAGATACGCCACCGGTGTCGGAACCTGCCCGCAGTCGACCACAAGCGCCCCGGCGTCCGCCAGCCCGGTGCGAAGGGCCTGCTTGAGTGAAGGCGTGCTCCGGCGGAAATCGCCTCCAAGGCAGATCCTGGGGGCGCAGACTCCGCGGTCCCGACGCCACGCCATCTCGCCCAGCGCCCGTCCGATCCGCCGGGCGATGTCCTCGTCCAATTCCTTCCCGACCACGCCGCGGATGTCGCACGCCTTGAAGATGCTCACCGGTAGCCCCGCCTCCGCAATTCGTCGCCGAACCGTCCGAACGTGCCGTCGTATGCCCCGGTCAGTTGCGGGTCCGGCTCGATGCGCCGCGCGATCCGGACCATGGAGCGGATCGCCTGTTCGACGTCGCCGAGATGGGCCGCGGCCGCCAGGATCGCCGCCCCGACCGCGCACTCCGGCTGCTCGGGCACGGCGTAGCACCGCCGATTCATCGACGCGCGGATTCGCAGCCACGTGTCGCCGAACGTCCCGCCGCCGGTCGCGTAAACCGTGTCGGATACGGCCAGCCCCAGTGCCGCGAAGCGCTCGATGCTCAACCGCTCCAGGCAGGCGACGCCCTCCATGCCTGCCGCGAAGCGCTCGGCGGGCAACTCGATCTCTTCGAGCCCGAACCCGACCGCCTCGCCGCAGGTGAACGGGAACCGTTCGCCGCGTTTGACGAGCGGATACGCGATCCGCTCCGTCGGCAGGAGCGCGGCGGCCTCGCGGCCGAGTGCGTTGAGATCCAGCCCCTTCGCATGAACCGAGACCCACTCGCCGCCCGTGCTCGACGCGGCCCCCGGCAGGTAGCCGCCTGCCGGATGCCGGTGGTTGTAGATCGCTCCGGTCGGGTCGATGAGCGGCTTGTCGGCGACGGCCTTGAACACCAGCGTGCTGCCGAGCGTGACGTTCAGGTCGCCCGTCGCCCCGGCGCCCGAGGCCAGGAAGCCGGCGGTGCCGTCGGTGCAGCCGGCGACGACCGGCGTGCCCGCCGGCAGGCCCGTCGTGGCCGCCGCCTCGCTGGTCACCTCGCCGACGACAGCCCCGGGCAGCACGATCCGCGGCAGCAGACTTCGTGCGATACCGAGCTGCGTCTCGATCGTCTCCGGCCACGCCAGCGTCCCGGGATCGGCGCCTGTCTTCAGGGCCGTCGAGACGTCCGTCACGTCGTAACGTCCGCAGAGCATGCCGACGGCCCAATCGGTCTGGTGAATGACCCGCCGGCACCGGGCGAAGCGTTGCGGTTGCGTTTCGGCGAGATGGAGGATCTTCGGCAGGGCGAACGCGGCGCCAATCGACACCCCGTAGGGCCGGAGCACCGGGTCAACCGCGGCGGCGGCCCGCGCGGCCTGCTCGGCCGCGCGCAGATCGTTGTACATGAGGCCGGGCGTCAGCGGCTCGGCATGCTCATCGGCAAGCAGGAACGTGCCGGATGTCGCATCCACCGAGATGCCGACGACACGGTCGCCGGCCGTCAGCGCCGCCGTCACCTGCCGCAGGGCGGCCCGGGCGGCGTGGGTCCATGCCCGCGGATCCTGCTCGACGCACGGACCGGTTGCCTTCGTCGCGTCCGGGGGCAGGTCGGCCCGGCCGGCGGCCGCGATGTGTCCGTCCAGGTCCATCGCCACGGCCCGCGCGCCCCCGGTCCCGAGATCCAGTCCGACCGCCACATCGCGATGCGTTGCCATTGCCATCCCTTGAGCCCGAGGCGCGGGCAGGGGGCCCGTTGTGGTGCAGGCCTTCGGCCTGCAGGCGTCCGGGCGGCCGGGGTGGCTGCACCACGAACGCCCCGCTCACCAGTCTCCGGTCTCGTGCGCGTGCCATGCGCAGCCGGCCGCGCCGATCATCCCCGCATCGTCGCCCAGCGTGGCGAACATGATCTCGGGGAAGTCGTCGAGCAGGACCCATGTCTGCTTGCGGAAATGTCCGCGGATGCGGTCGAGCAGCGGCTGGCCGGCGTTGATCATGCCGCCGGCGAAGACGATCCGCTCGGGGTTCGTCGTGTGCTGCATGATGACGCAGGCGATGCCGAGGTAACGGCAGGCGTCGTCCCAGATCATCTCGGCGAGCTTGTCGCCGGCCAGGGCGGCCCGCTCGACGTGCTCCGCCCGGATTTCCTCGCCGCGGTCGAGCATCGCCTTGAGCGACGACGGCTTGCCGGCGCGGATCTCCTCGGCCATCCGCGCGGCGAGGTTGCTCGCCGACGAGTAGGCCTCGACGCAGCCGTATTGCTTGCACGAACACTGCCGGCCGCCGGGCTGCACGATGATGTGCCCGAGTTCGCCGCCGTTCTCGAAGTGCCCGCGGAGCAGGTTGCCGTTGTGAATGACGCCGCCGCCGACGCCCGTGCCGAGCGTGAACATCACCATGTCGCGGACGCCCTTGCCCGCCCCCGCCCAGTACTCGCCCCAGGCGGCGGCGTTCGCGTCGTTCTCGAGCGTCGAGCGGAGGCCCGTCCGCTTCGTGATCTCGTCCCGCAGAGGGACGTTCTTCATGCACGGCAGGTTGCCGGGGTTGATGACCAGGCCCCGGCGGTGGCTCATGGGCCCGGGCGAGCCGATCCCGACGCCGACGACGTCCTCGGTCCGCGCGCCGCCGTCGCGGATCGCCCGCTCGACCGCGCCGGCGATCGTCGAAACGACGTGCTCCGTGCCCTTCTCGATGCCGGCCGGCACGCTGAACTTGCTCAGCACCTTGCCGTCGCCGTCCACCAGCCCCGCCTTCAGGTTCGTCCCGCCGAGATCGATTCCGACGCAGTACTTGGCCATGGGTAGTCCGTTCTCCCGTTCGTCCGTTGCTCGGTTGCTCCCTTACTCGACAGCAGGTCCCGGGTGGCGAGCGGCGAGTCGAAGACCGCGTGTGCCCCCGACTCGCGCTCGCATTCCGTCCGGCTCTGCCCCCTGGGCCCTCAGCCTTTGGCCGGGGCCAGCGTCACCGTGCGGACAAGCTTGATCGGCGGGCTCTTGGCCGCCAGGGCGTCGATCGCCGCCTGCGGCGCGGGCTCGTCGATCTTGAGAACCATCAGCGCCGTGTCCTTCTGCCGCGAGAGCGCCATGTCCGCGATGTTCACCTTCTGCTGCGCCAGCGTCGTGCCGACCAGGCCGATCACACCCGGCTCGTCGTGGTTGTGGACGATGACCATCGAGCCCTCGGGCACCATGTCCATCCGGTAGTTGTCGATCGCCAGGATCCGCGGCAGGCCGTCGAGAAAGACCGTGCCTTCGATGCTGTGGGGGCCGCTCTTGGTCTCGACCTTGGCCACGACGTTGTCGGTGAACGTCTCGCTCCTGGACGTGTTCGCGTGCGAGATGGCGATGCCGCGCTCCTTCGCCGCGTTCTCCACGTTGATCAGGTTCGGCCGCGTGGTGAGCTGCGGGCTGAGCAGTTCGATCAGGATCTGTTTCGCCAGGAGGGCGCCGACCGGCTCGAGCGATTCGCCGCTCGTCGTGAGGCTGAGCTTCTCGACCCCGCCCGCGCAGAGCGGGGCCAGGATCGCGCCCATCCGCTGCGCCAGGTCCAGGTACGCCTTGTCCCGGGCGGAGAGCTGCGGGGGCAGCCCTGCGGCGTTTACGGCCCAGCGGATCTCGTCGCGGAGGAGGTAGCTCAGCAGCACGTCCACCGCGTCGAGCGAGACGGCGAGCTGCGCCTCGTCCGTGCTGGCGCCCAGGTGCGGCGTCAGCACGATGTTCGGGGCGGACGTCAGCGGATTGTTCTCGACCGGCTCCTTGCTGAAGACGTCGACCGCCGCCGCCGCGACCTGGCCGCTCTTGAGGGCCTCGGCCAGCGCCGCCTCGTCGATGATGGTTCCGCGGGCGCAGTTGACGATCCGCACGCCCTTCTTGCACCTGGCGAACTGGGCCGCGCCGAGCATTCCCTTCGTCTCCGGCGTGCCTTTCGCGTGGATCGTGATGTAGTCCGCCTCGGCCAGAAGTTCGTCAAGCGTCTTGACGATCGTCACCCGGCCGTCGAGCGCCGTGGCATCCGTGAAGAACGGGTCGTACGCGATGACCTTCATGTCGAAGCTCAGCGCCCGCACGGCCACCGTGCTGCCGATCCTCCCGAAGCCGATGATCCCGAGCGTCTTGCCGGCGATCTGGGTGCCCATGAACTTGGACTTCTCCCAGCGGCCGGCTTTCATGCTCGCGTCCGCCTCGGGGATGCGCCGCGACATGGCCAGCAGCATCGCCATGGTATGCTCGGCCGTCGAGATCGTGTTCGCGTCCGGCGTGTTCATCACGAGGATGCCCTGCTGGGTCGCGGCCGCGAGGTCCACGTTGTCCACCCCGACGCCCGCCCGGGCGATCGCCCGGAGCTTGCCGGGGTTCTGCATGACTTTCGCGGTGATCTTCACGCCCGAGCGGATCAGCATGCCGTCATAGCCGCCGACGATCGAGGCGAGTTCCTCTTCGCCGAGTCCCGGCTTCACGTCGAACTGGATGCCCGCCGCCGCCAGGCGGTCGAGCCCGGCCTGCGCAAGTTTGTCCGCCACGAGGATCTTCATGGTTTGCTCACTCCAAACGTTGTTACATGCCCTAGGGTCCGTGCCGTATCCACGAAGCCTCTATTCTACCGTTCCTTGCGGAACAGGCAACAGAGGGCGCGACCGGCAGGCGGGCAAATCTCCGCATCTGCAGGCACGCCGTCCTGGAGAACGGCCCAATCTACCGCTGTCGGAGGAGTGAGGCGAAGTAGTCCCAGGCGGCGGCGCGGGTGCCGTCGGGCTTGATGAGGTAGAAGCCGCGGACCTCGTCGTTGGCGGGACGGCGGCCGCCGGCGCGGCTCTCGTTGTCGTAGACCTGCCAGTAGACGACGTACGGACAGCCCCAGTCGAGCGACTCCTCGACCGTCATCCGCAGCACGCGGAGGCTCTTCTCCGTGGTCGCGTCCGGGTCCGTGGCCGACCGCACCTCCGGCCAGCCGAACTCGCCGACATAGACGTTCTTCGCGCCGAAGGCGGCGCTGTCCGGCGCCCTGGCCGCGATGCAGTCCAGGGCCTTCCGGAAGAGCCGGCGGCCCGCGTCGATGTCGCCGGCGGCCACGCCGATCGTGTCATACGCCGAGTACGAGTACAGGTCGCAATGCGTCTGCGGCAGGACGTTGTTGATCACGCCGGGCCGGCCGTCCATCGCCAGCTTTGCCAGGTTCACCTCGCACGCGTGGTAGACCTTCACGTCGCTGCGGACCTCGCGCCGCGCGCGGCTGACGCCGTCCTGGCGGGCGTTGAGCCAACGGGCCATGCCCCGGGCGGCCTCGTCGGACGGGTCCTTGGCGGGGGCCGTGCTGGTCGAGCCGCGGAGCGCCCAGTCGCCCTCCCAGTGCTGGAACACGAACGTCTTGCCTGTGCCGCGATAGGTCTCGAGGAAGTGCTTCGCGAGGTCGTGGAACTCCTGCTCCTCGCGGGCGAAGTCGGCGTCGGACACGCCCCCGCGCCAGTAGTGCGAGTCCTTCCGGCCCAGGGCGTAGACGGTCATGATGTACGTCTTGAACGGCTTGCGGAACAGCGCGCGGTAGTACGGGTGCCTGGCCATCGCGACGAGGCTCGCGAACTCCTTCGGCCACTCGCTGTTGAACCGGTAGTGGTGGGCGGGGTTCGACAGATAGAGCTTGATGACGCGCATGCCGAGCTTGAGGATCTCGTCGGCGCCCTCGTTGAGGAAGTCGTTCCGGGTGAAGCTGTAGGTGCCCGACACATGCGTGCAGCCAAGCCGTTCGGCGAGCGGCGTCTTGCGCGCCGGTCGCGGCCCCTCCGCGGGGACCGGCTGTGCGGCACTGACCAGTGCCCAGACCCCTGCGATCAGAATCCCCGTCGTTCCGCCGTTTCGTGCCATTTATTCGCCTCTTTGCCTTTGCGGGAGAACCGGCATCGCCGCTGACGTGCGAAAACCACCAGCCGCACACGTCGTCAAGATCGGTAGCCGGTCCCGTCCGCGATCTTCCGCTTTCCCATGGTCCCGCTTCTCCGGCGTGCGTCACGCGGCGTCGGCGTTCAGATCTCTCCGCCCGCCACGATCGCCGCCAGAAAGCGATCCAGGTAGCCCTTCTCGATGAAGGTCTGCAACGCCTCCACGGTCGTCTCGTGGTCCATGCCCCACAGGCTCGTGCGGTGGTCCTTCATCTCGACGTCCATCTGGATCAGCAGCACGCGGTCCACGGCCAGGGCCGGAGGCAGTTCACGGAACAGCACCGCCGCCAGGTGGTTTACGCCGGGCCCGCCCACGCAGATCAGCGGGCACTGGTGCAGTTCCTCGTTGTTGATGTAGTGAAGGTCGCTCAGGACCAGGCAGCGCCACGGCGAGTCGGCCGGCAGGCGCCCCCGGATTTCGTCCGCCAGGCGGTACGCGAGCGGCCGATCCTTGTCCTCGGCCCGCAGCGACGTGCCGGTGACGATGAGGATCAGGTTGTCGAGGTCATAGTCTTCCATCGCCCAACGCGCATTATACGCAACGCGCGTTCGGCCGTCACCGCCGGCGCCGGCAAGAAACACCAGTCGGCGCGGGAAGGCGGCGTACGCACCATTACGTGGTCCTCGGCGCCGGCATGGACACGTCGAGCCAGACGGCCGGCCGGATGACGCGGACGCGGGCGTCCTTCATCGCCGCCGGCAGCAGAACCACGTCGCCGCGACGGGCTTTCCGCGCGCCATGCCCGCCGTCGCATAGGATCTCGACCTCGCCGTCGAGCAGGATCCACACCACCGGCTCCGCGTACGGGAGCCGCTGCTCGGTGCCCTCGATCATTCGCACCTTCTCTATGACGAACTGCTCGCAGGCCGCCAGTCGGGTCACGGCGGTCCACATGTCGGCGGAGTGCGAGCGGGGCGGCGGTTCCGGGGGCCCGGGCGAGTCGAAGTCAATGCAGCGCAACGCCTGCTCGACGTGCAGTTCGCGAGGCCGGCCGGTCGATGGGTCGATGCGATTCCAGTCGAAAAGCCGGTACGTCGTGTCGGACGGCGTCTGGACCTCCGCCACGAGCACGCCGGCTCCGAGTGCGTGCACGGTGCCGCCGGGCAGGTAGTGGCAGTCGCCCGGGCGAGCGGGCACGGGCCGCAAGAGCGGGGCCACGTCGCCCGTCCGCAGCGCCTCGACGAATTGCCCGCGCGCCACGCCGGGCTGAAGCCCGAGGTAGATCATCGAGCCCGGCTCGGCGGCCACGACGTACCATGCCTCGTTCTTGAGGTGCGCCCCGGGCTCGGTCGCCGCGACGGCCGCCGGCGGGTGTACCTGCACGCTGAGGTCCGCGACGGCGTCAAGGAACTTGATCAGCAGCGGGAAGCGGCCTTCGACGAGCCGGGCCGAGCCGAGCAGCTCACGGCCCCACTCGCCGACGAGCCGTCGGAGCGAGTGCCCGCGATACGGGCCCTCGCGGACAACCGACTCATCGCCGGGCAGGTCGGAAAGCTCCCACGATTCGCCGATGCTCTGACCCGCCGGCAGCGTCTTGCCGAGCACGCTTGCCAGCCGGCGCCCTCCCCAGATCCTGGGCTTGAGGATCGGTTCGAAGATCAGAGGTTGTATGTGCATTGCGTCGGGCAAGGGTCATGTCCGCGTCGGCGTGGTTTTCTGGAATGCGCGGATCTGCGCCAGCGGCACGATGCCCGTCGAGGCCCCGGGCGCCTGGATGCAGTGGGCCGCGACCGCGTTGCCCAGCGCCGCCGCATCGGGCATCGACTGGCCCTCGTGCAGCCCCGTAATGAATCCCGCGCACCAGCAGTCGCCCGCGCCGGTCGTGTCGACCACCTTGTCCACCTTGTACGACGGCACCATCGTCTCGGCGCCGTTCGCGTCCCGGCAGAACGCGCCCTTCACGTCCATCTTGATCACGGCGTTCCGGCAGCCCCGGTCCTGGAAGAACTTCGCCATCGCCGACGGGTCGCTCTCGCCCGTGATGGCCTTCGCCTCCGGCTGTGACGGGATGAAGTAGTCCAGGTGCGGCAGGCACGGCAGGATGGCTTCGTCCCACTGCTTCTTCGTCGCGGAGTCGAGGTACACCGTGTCCAGCAGCGTCCTGGCGCCGGCCTTCTGCGCCTCGGCCAGGACGCGGGCCGTCTGCTCGCCGTCAAACGTCTTCATCACCATCGTCCCCGTCACGAAGCAGAACTTCGCCCGGCGAACGACGTCGAGGTTGACGTCCTCGAAGCGGAGCGTGCCGTTCGTTCCCATCGTGTGGAAGAAGCTCCGCTCGCCGTGGCTCAGCACGGCGACGAACGTGAACGGCGTGTGCGAGTCGTCGGCCAGCACGAGTCCCTCGGTGCCGATCCGGTGCTTAAGGCATTCGTTGCGCACGAATTCGCCGAGGGCGTCGCGGCCGACCTTGATGACGATGTCGCACGGCACGCCCATCTTCGCCATGGCGATCGAGCAATTCGTGGCGTTGCCGCCGGTCGTGATCGTGAGCTGGTCGAACAGCCGCAGACCGCCCGGCGGCGGAAAGTCGTCAATCGTGCGACCGATGATGTCCACCGTGCAGATGCCGACGTTGACGATGTCACTCATTTCGGTACCTCGTAGATCGTTCCGTAGGGCACGCCGCCTTCGTTCGCGGCAAAGTTCTTCCGTTCCTCGAGACCCAGCTTGGCCAGCTCGGTGAACAGCACCTCGTCGATCCCGGGCCAGAAGCCGTACGTCGCCCGAAGCCGCTCCATTTCCATCCAGTCCACGTACACGTGCGTCCACCCCGAACGCCGCAACCACCCGAGCGCCGCCACCGCGTCGCCGTCCGGCCCGGCCGCCGCCGCCAGCGGGTTTGCGTTGAACACGACCGTATAGCCGCACTTCCGCTGCACGTACAGCGAGCGGGCGTCGCCGACGAGCAGCACCCGCGCATCCCGCGGCAGCTCGCCATTGATGAACCCCCAGTGGGCCGTGCCTGGCCACTGGCCGCCGAGCAGCCATTCCGTCTGCCCGTGCCAAGACAACCTGGCCACGCTGCCGTCGGCGTTCAGGATGCGGGACTGATAATAATAAAGCCGGCCGATGCGGTAAAGGCTGAACGCCGCCGCGATCAGCACGACCGTGCAAACCACCGCCGTCCGCCTCGCCCCGGCCGTTTCCATTGATCCCGGCGAGCCGGCAAAGGTCTGGGAATCCGCACGCACGGCGCCGGCGAACGCCCCCGCCTCCCGTTCGCGACCGCACACAGCCGTCGCCGCCAGCACGAACAACGGCGGCAGCACGGGCACCGCGAATCGCTCCACGAGCGTCGTCGTGCCGGCCCACAGCAGAACCTGCATGCCGACGATCGCTGCCAGCGCCCATCGCCGCCGCCGCTCCAGCAGCCACGCGACGGTCGCGAGGCCCCACAACAGCAGCCCGGTCCGCGGCTCGCGCATCACGCCGGACCACACCGCCCCGACACGGCCGGCCGCCGACCGCGCCGCCAAAGGTGGCTGATGGCCCGTCCGCCAGCGTGCCTCCGACGCCGAATCCCACACGTCGGGGCGATATCCCAGCCACGTCGTCGCCAGCGGGAAGACCGGATTGCCGCAGAATACCGCGTTCTTCAGCAGCCACGGCCCGAACGTCGCGAACGCGCCCAGAGCAAAGAGCAGCGTGGTGCGGATGCACCCGACAGGGCGGAGGGCTGAAGACTGAGAGCCGGGAGACGGGTCCTGTGCGGCCGCCCGGCGGTGACGCACGACATGGATGACGGTCTGGGCGAGAATGACCAGCCCCAGCGGGATGGCGACCAGCACGACGGCTGTGTACTTGCAGCCGCAGGCCAGGCCGGCGAATACGCCCGCGAGCAACGCCCACCGCGACGCGCCTGCGCCCACGCCTGCCCGCACGACCGCGCCGAGCGCAAGTGCCGTGAAGAGGAGCATCGCATTCTCGACGTATGCCACGCCGCTCAGGTACACCAGCCAGCCGCACGTGCCCGCGAGCACGGCGGCGAACAACGCCGTCCGCGGCCCGAACGGGCGTGCCGCCGCCCAGACGGCGGCCACCGTCAGGAACGCCAGCAGCGCGTTGAACACCTGCGCCGGCATGATGCCTTCGATCGCCCCGCCGCGCAGCACCATCGCGAGCAGGTACAGCATCTCCGCGTTCATCGGGAAATTGCTGTAGACGTTGTTCGGCAGAAACCCGATCCGACCTGCCTCGTAGTACGCCTTGGGGACCGCCAGGTGGTACTCGAGCACGTCGTACCCGTTGCCCTCCTCCGGCCAGAGCACACCCGGCGGTGCCGTCGCCACGAGCATCGCCGTCGCGGCGAACGGCACCACGGCCAACCAGACCCAGTGCCACCCGCTGATCGGACGGAGTTCCACCTTCGTTCTGGCGGCGTAGGCCCGCCGCAGAGCGCCGCCGTAGGCGAGAATCGCCGCCGCCGTCATCGCCCCGAAGATCGCCACCCAGACGCCCCGCTCGAGATGGCCGCAGACCCCCAGCGTCAGTTCGAGCAGGCAAAGCAGGCCCACCCCGAGCCCGAGCCCGAAGATGACATGGCAGGCGACCCGGCCGCCGCCGTCGCCGTCCGCCCCGACGCCGATCGCCCGCAGGATCAATGTGCCGGGCACGGCCGCCAGGGCCAGGATCGCCACGGCCGGCGCGCCCTCCGTCAGCACGAACGACAGCGCCACGGGCGATTCCACAAACAGAATGACGGCCCCGATCACGGCCGCCAACGCGAGCAGCACGAGCGGCGAACGCATGGCCGAAGTGTCCTCGTGACCCGGCAACGAGTCAACCCCGTCGTTGCACTGAGTCGTGTCGGAGCGTATGTTCGCGCGGCAACAGGCTCAGTTGGCCCGAACGGAGGTTTGCCATGTGTCGCCATGACTGCGGATCCTGCGTAATGAATCGACGCGCGTTTCTCCAGACAGCCGGGCTGACGGCGGCAGCCGCAGCGATTGGGCGGCGCCCGGCCCGGGCCGCGGAGTCGCCGGCGGTCGAGCCGGCCGGCCCGAAAGGCGCCGCCACGATCCGCGCGGCATTCCTCTACCCGCCGACGGAACAACTCAGGAAGCAGGGCTATTACAGTTGGCCCGGCTCCGGCTTCGACGCCGAGGGACATCACAGGCTCTATGCGGCGAAGACGGCCGAGATCTGCAAGGGACTCGGCATGCGCCTCGTCGCCGATGACAAGCCGCTCTACGGGCCGGCCGTCGATCGCTTCATCGCCGAGGTCAAGGCCCGGAAGCCCGACGGCCTGCTGCTGGTCGCGTTCAAGAAGTCGGAGTGGGCGAACGTCAAGAGAATCATCGTCGAGACCGGCGTGCCGACCGTCGCGATGGCCACGATCGGCGTGCTGCTCATGCCGTCGATCCAGGAGATGCAGAAGACTCCGGGCGTGTTCATGATCTCGTCGCTGGACAATTTTGACGCGATCCGCGACGGCCTGAACATGGTCCGTGCGCGGCGGTGGCTGGCCGAGGCCCTGATCCTCAGCGTCGCCGACGGCCAGCCCGCGCAGTCCGTCGTGCCCGTCCTGGGTACGCGCGTCCGCGGCGTGCCGATGAAGGTCTACGCCGAACTGCTCCAGGCGACGCCGGCGAACGATGACGAGGTCCGCGCCACCGCCAGGGCGTACACGGCCGATCCCCGCGAGCGCCGTGAGCCGAGCGAGGCCGACATCCTGGAGGCAGCCCGGGCGCACGTGGCCCTGCTCCGGCTGATCCGCCGCGAGAAGGTCGATGCGATGATGATGAAGTGCCTCGACGGCATCACCGCGCGGATCATTCCGCCGCCGTGCATGAGCTTCATGGACCTTCGCGACGCGGGCGTCGTCGCCGGCTGTCAGAACGACCTCGACGCGACGCTGACAATGATGATCGGCCAGCAGCTCTTCGGCCGCCCGGGCTTCCAGCACAACCCGGCCTGCGACACGACCAAGAACCTGTACTATGGCTCGCATTGCACCTCGCCGCGCAAACTCGAGGGCCCCGGCGGCACGACGCGCGACTACATCGTCCGCAGCCACGCCGAGGCGGGCATCGGCACGGTCCCGCAGGTCCTCTGGCCCGAGGGCGCCGACGTGACGGTCGCCCAGTACGTCGCCGGCGAGAAGCCCGAACTGTTCGTCTACACCGGCAAGACGGTCGCCAACTACGACACCCCCCCTGCCGGCGGCTGCCGTACGAGCCTGTGCGCCACGCTCAACGAGATCCCCGCCTGCGATGTGAAGCCCTCCAACATGCTCCACCCGACCCTCTGGACGGGCAACCACGCGGCGATGCTGAAGTCGTTCTGCCAGATGCATGGAATCGCGGTCAGGCGATAGACGCGATTCCGCTTCCAGAGACAGGCGACGTGGATGGCAACCCGCCTCGTGGCCGCGACAGGCAGCAGGTACACAAGGCCCACACGCCGCCAATTGCCGCAGACGCACCCGAATCCGGTGGCACACAGGAGTTGTGCGGTAACTTCTGTATATGGAAGAGGTTGCGCCCGGTTCCGCAGGCCGCCCGCTTGATGCGTGTCCTACTTGGGCCGCACGCCGCCGCCCCGGCGTCGGCCGTCCCGGCAGCCTCCGCGCCGGTTCCCGATCTTTCCATCCGTCGCGAGGGGCGATAACTCAACACCCTCGGTCATCTGTTCGATAAGAAGGGCGATGCCCAGTACGATCGTCCGCGCCGAAGCCGAGGCCCCGAAGGATCAACGGGATCTCATGGACGAGCCCCCCCCCAACACTGCGGATGCGTTACGCCAGGCAATCGAGGCGTGGTTGCGCGTGCTCGGCACCGATGCCGTCCGCGCCGACGACACGACCCGCGAGGCCTACGCACGGACCACCGGCGCCCGCGGCACGCACCCGGCCGCCGTCCTGTTTCCCGCCTCGACGGAGCAGGTCCAGGACGTCGTACGCATCGCCGGGCGGTTCGGCACGCCGCTGTATCCGATCTCGCGCGGGCGGAACTGGGGTTACGGCGACGCCTGTGCGCCGACGGACGGCCAGGTCATCCTCGATCTCGGCCGGATGAACCGCATCATCGAGGTCAACACCCGGCTCGCCTACGCCGTCATCGAACCGGGCGTGACGCAGGCGCAGCTCTCGAACCATCTGCGCGAACACAAGACAGGCCTCTGGGTCGATTGCACCGGCGCGGGCTGCGAGGCGAGCCTCGTCGGCAACACGCTCGACCGCGGCTTCGGCCACACGCGCTACGGCGATCACGTGTTGACGACGTGCGGCATGGAGATTGTGCTTGCGGACGGGCGTGTGCTGAACACGGGCTTCGGGCACTACGCCGGAGCCAAAGCCGCCCGCGTGTACCGGTACGGCGTCGGGCCGTTCCTCGACGGCCTCTTCGCGCAGTCGAGCCTCGGCATCGTGACCCGGATCGGTCTGTGGCTCCTGCCCGAGCCGGAGGCCCTGTGCGCGTTCTATCTCTCGGCGCCGAACGAGAGCGATCTGGCCGACGTGGTGGACCGGCTCGCCTCGCTGCGGATGAACGGGCTGCTCCAGTGCGCGGTTCACATCGGCAACGACCTGCGGTTCCTCTCGGCGCGGATGCGCTACCCCTGGGACCGCGCCGGCGGTCGCACGCCGCTGCCGCGCGAGCTGCGGGCGCAGCTCCGCCGGGAATACGACGTCGGCGCGTGGAACGTCGGCACGTCGATCGTCGGCACGCGCGAGACCGTCGCCGCCACGAAGAAGGCCGTCCGCCGCATGCTGGGCAAGTACCGGCTGCAGTTCATCACGGAGCGGACGCTTGCGCTGGGGGAGACCGTTCAGCGGCTCCTGAGCTGCGTCGGCATGGGGGGGACGCTCCGGGAGAAGCTCGACCTCTTCAAGCCCGTCTTCGGCCTGCTCAAGGGCATCCCGTCCGACGAGCCGCTCCGCGGGATGGCCTGGCGCGTCCGCGGGGGCCCCGCCGATGCGCTGCCCGAGGCCATCGACCCGAACGCGGGCCTGCTGTGGGTCTCGCCGGTCGTCCCCGCCACGGGCGCGGCCGCGACCGAGGCGATGTCCATTCTCGAGCCCATCTACGAGCGCCACGGATTCGAGGCGCTCGTCACCTTCACGCTGATCAACGAGCGGGCGATGTGCTGCGTCACGAACGTGGCGTTCGACAAGCGCGAGGCTCGCGAGGCCGCCGCCGCCGCCGCCTGCTACGACGAACTGATGGAGACGCTGATCGACGCCGGGTACATCCCCTACCGCACGGGCATCGGCGGTTACGGCAAGCTCGCCCGGAACTCCACCGTCTTCTGGGACGTCGTCGCCCGGCTCAAGCAGACGCTTGATCCCCAGGGCATCCTCAGCCCCGGCCGCTACATGCCGCCGCGAAGCGAAATGTGACGGTCCTTGCCGTACCCTGTCGGCTGCCGATAGTCTGTGGGCGCGCCGGTTCCGATGCGGCCCGGTGTGTGGCCTGCGCTTCCGTCCGCCTCGCGCCTTGTGTCGCCCGGCGGCGCGGGCGCCAACGGAAAGGATGGTTGCCTCGACATGTCTCGACGACTCGCGGTTCCAGATGCACGCGCGGCCGTCGGCCGGCTCGCGTCGCTCGCGGCGACTCTGTGCGTGGCCCTGCCTCCGTCGGCCGTCGCGGTCGCCGGCACGACGCTCCACAACGGCATCGTTCTGCCCGATGAGTGGCCGCCGCGGATCGAGAAGCTCAGCCGCGAGCCGATGCCGGTGCCGTACCTGGAGAAGCGCCCGGAGGTGGTCCCCATCGACGTGGGGCGGCAGTTGTTCGTCGACGACTTCCTGATCGAACACACCACGCTCAAGCGCACCTTCCACGCCGCGCGGTATCACCCGGCAAGCCCTGTTCTCCGGCCGGACCGGGAGTGGGAGCGATCCGGCGATGCGAAGCCGTGCGCGATGGTGTTCAGCGACGGCGTCTGGTACGACCCTGCCGAGCGCATCTTCAAGATGTGGTACATGGGCGGGTACGGCCGGGGAACGTGCTACGCCACGAGCACGGACGGCGTCGTCTGGACCAGGCCTGCGCTCGATGTCGTGCCGGGCACAAACATCGTGGCCACCCAGACGGAGCGCGACAGCACCACCATCTGGCTCGACCAGCGCGAGACCGACCGCTCGCGGCGATACAAGATGGCTGTCGTCACGCAGTGCCGCGACGAACGAGGTGGCGCCGAAATGGCGATCCGATACTCGTCGGACGGCATTCACTGGGCGCCCGCCGTCGCCAGGCGCTGGACCGGCGGCGACCGGTCAACGTTCTTCTACAACCCCTTCCTCGGCAAATGGGTCTACAGCTTCCGGGTCAGCCCGGACCCCGTCGGCCGTGCGAGGATGTACGTGGAGTGCGCCGACCTGGCGGAGGGCCTCGATCGCAGGGACGCCATCGGCCGGCTCTGGACGTGCGCGGACCGGCTCGATCCGCGCAACCCGAACAACGCGCTCAAGAACGTCGAGCCGCAGCTCTACAACCTGGACGCCGTCGCCTACGAAAGCCTGATGCTGGGGCTGTTCTCCATCTGGCAGGGCGACCCCGGAATGCCCGTGGAGAAACGGAACGAGGTGTTCCTGGGCTACAGCCGCGACGGCTTCCACTGGCACCGGCCGGACCGCCGGCCCTTCGCGGGCGTGAACGAGACCGACGGCGCCTGGAACTGGGGCAACGTGCAGTCGGCCGGCGGCGGGTGCCTGGTCGTCGGCGATGAACTCTACTTCTACGTCAGCGGCCGGGGCAGGAACCGTGCGACGGATCCCGCGGTCACCGGGCTGGCCGTCCTTCGTCGCGATGGCTTCGCCTCGATGGACGCCGACCAGCTCGCAGCGCTCTCCGCTCCGACGAGCGACGCGGCGGGCACGCTCACCACCCGCCCCCTGCTGTTCAAGGGCAAGTACCTCTTCGTGAACGCCGACGCCCGCGGCGGAGAGCTGCGCGTCGAGGTGCTCGACCGTGACGGCAGGCCGATCGCCCCGTACGGCCGGCGGGCCTGTCAGCCGATGACGACCGACAGCACGATCCGCCCGATCCAATGGATGCACGCGCGAGACCTCGCCGCCGTGGCCGGCACGCCGGTGCGGTTGCGATTCCACCTGACCGGAGCGAGGCTCTATTCCTTCTGGGTCAGCCCCGATGAAGGCGGCGCGAGCCTCGGCTACGTGGCGGCCGGCGGGCCGGGCTACACCGAACCGCGCGATACGACCGGCCTCGCCGGGTACAGGGCGGCGGCCATCGCCGCGTCGCAGGCGGCGGCGACCGGCGACTGGATCTGTGTCACGCCGCACGCCCCGTTCACGCCGCGGGACACGGCGGAGGACTTTGTGTTCCGCGGCAAGATGTGGCTGAGCAACGGCTGGCGCCCGTCGGTCGCGGGAAAGGGGGGCGAGGAACTGACACGCGATCTGTGGTGCAGCAGCGACGGGAAGGAATGGAAACGCGTCTGCGAGGCCACGCCGTACGACCCGTACAGCGAGATGGTGGTGTTCAAGGACAGGGTGTGGGCGATCAAGGGCAGCGTATGGAACTCGCCCGACGGCGAGCAATGGGAGAAGGTGCTCGACAGAACGCCCTTCGGCAACCGCGGCTACGGCGAGGCGGTCGTGCTGAACGGCCGGATCTGGCAGCTCGGCAGCGGTGAGGATGTCTGGTGCACGGAAGACGGGACGAATTGGACGTGCGTCACGAAAAAGGCGCCCTATGGCGACCGCGCCGCGACGGCGGTGGCTGCGTATGACGGCAAGCTGTGGCTGATGGCCGGCCGCGTCACGAAACCCAACGACCCGCCGGAGAAGGGCTACAAGGACTTCACGACGTTCAATGACGTCTGGTGCTCGGCCGACGGTGTCGCGTGGACGCGCGTGCTTGACCGGGCCCCCTGGCCGCCGCGGCAATGGGCGATCGCGGTGGCATACGCCGGCCGGCTGTGGCTGATCGGCGGGCACGACAATGTGAACAGCACGAACCTCGGCGACGTCTGGTGGACGAAGGACGGCAAGGCGTGGACCCGGTTCGATCCGCCGACGCGGTTTGCGCCCCGGCACGAGGTCACGCCGTACGTCTTTGACGGCAGCCTGTGGGTCGTCGCGGGGAACACGTGGCCGGTCGTCAACGACGTCTGGCGGCTGACGCTGCCCGGGCCCGCCGCACCGTCGGCCGGGCAGTAGGTTCGCCTCGCGGCGGCGGTCGCACCCGCCGGCCTCGCGCATTGGAACGATGTTGCCCTGGAACACGGCGGCAGGGCCGGGTCCGTACCCGCGAGTACGAACACGCATCCGTCCGCCGGACATCGCGAACGAGAAGGCGCGAACCGGCCGGCGCGGACAGAGTGCCGGCGTCGCAGGAAGCGAATTGAACGCCGACCCCGCCACCGATATACTGCGGCCGGGAGACGTGGATGGCGTATTGCCGACTCGATGCGCGGGGGCCGGAACATGGGTATCAAACGTTTTGAAGCCGAAGCCAGTCAGATTATCATTCACACCGAGGGGCAGGTCTGCAGCTCGAAACGCGAACTGACGCACAGCGACGTCTTCTACCGCGTTCTTTGCCTGTATGTCGCGGCGCTGCGCAAGCGGGGGTCGCCGCTCCTGGATCTTCTGGGGCTGACCGAGGAGAACGGGGCGGGCTGTTCGTCGTTGCTCGCCCTGCTCCGGCCGCTCAGCGAGAACACGCTGGACCAGGTGGCGAGCGTGAACCCGGAGGCGGGCGGCTTCCTGGAGCCCGCCCGGCGCAGCGCCCTTCACGAGTTTGTCGAAGGCCTCTACGATTTCTGGCGCGCGTTCGACCGGTTCATGGTGGTCCATTCCGAGCCCGGCCCGACCGGTTCCGACCGGCGCCCCTACCGCGTCTTCAACGAGACGATCGAATCGCTGGCGCAACTGGTGCGTTCGGTCTATCGCGACCTCTGCGAAAACATCACCGGGGGCCATCCGCGCGTCTACCGGCAGGTCTCCGCCGGCTGCAAGGTGGGCCTGATCGCCGTGCCCGAGGAATGCCCCCTGCCCGCGCGATACCGCGAGCTGCTGTCCCGTGTGCCGTTCATCCGGCAGGTATGGGTCGCCCCCCCGATGATCATCGACCCTCCCATGAACAAACGAACCGGGCAGTTCCAGAAGGTGAACCGCAATCCGCTGGACGGCCTGGCGATCGACCCCAACCAGTGGCTCTGCTACCCGGCCGTCGTAGGCCCGGTGGTGATCTTCGTGTACTTCCACCAGCGGTTCATCAGCCTGGGCTGCTGCCTGGCCAATCTCTTCGAGCTGGCGACGACCGAGCAGATCCGGAAGGGGCCGGACGCCGTCTATCTCTTCGGCGTGCCCTCCGACTCGATGACGGTCTTCGGCGAGTTGCCGACCATCTTCCACGAGGACGAGGACAACAACCTCCTGATCGCGGCCGTTCCCGGCGAGGACCGGTTCGGCTACTTCGGCTATCTCAAGAAGATGGTCCTGACGCTGCACAACATCCTGATGATGAAGCGGGGCCGCATGCCCTACCACGGGGCAATGGTGCGCATCGTGCTCGATCGCGGCCATGCGGCGAACGTCCTGCTGATCGGCGACACGGCGGCGGGCAAGTCCGAGTCGCTGGAGGCGCTCCGGCTGCTGGGGAAGGAGCGTATCCGCGACCTGCGGATTGTCGCGGACGACATGGGTTCGCTGGACATCGCTCCTGACGGGGGCGTGCTCGGTTACGGCACGGAGATCGGCGCCTTTGTCCGGCTCGATGACCTGCAGCAGGGCTATGCGTTCGGCCAGCTCGACCGGGCCATCATCATGAGCCCGCAGAAGATCAATGCACGCGTGGTGCTGCCGGTAACCACGCTGAACGAGGTGCTTCACGGCTACCGGCTGGACGTGTTGTTGTATGCCAACAACTACGAGGAAGTGGATGACGACCACCCGACCATCGAAGGCTTCGACAGCCCGGAGGCCGCGCTGAACGTGTTCCGCGAGGGCGCCGCGATGGCCAAGGGGACGACGACCTCGACCGGGCTGGTTCACAGCTACTTTGCCAATATCTTCGGCGCGCCGCAGTACAAGGAACTGCACGAGCCGCTGGCCGCCCGGGTCTTCCAGGCGGCGTTTGCCGGCGGCGTCTTTGTGGGGCAGCTTCGGACACGCCTGGGGATCTCCGGATACGAGACAAAGGGTCCGGAAGCGGCCGCGGAGGCGCTCCTGGCCCTGATTTCGGCACGGAGGCAGTAGGCCGTGCCGGCGATCCTCTCGTGATTCCCGTGCGAACGGATCCGGCGGCGAGGCGAGCCCGGGCCGGCCGCGACCGGTGGATGCGAGCCGGCGATGTCAAGCCATGATGCATGATACGGATCGGGTTCTCGTTGCCTTCGGCCTTACGGCCCTCGCGGGATTGTCCACGGGCGTCGGGAGCGCCATGGCGTTCTTCACGCGGCGCAGCCACGGCAGCTTTCTGTCCTGGGCCCTGGGGTTCTCCGGCGGCGTCATGATCTACGTTTCCTTCGTCGAGATCCTGCGCAAGGCCCGCGAGGTCCTGGGCACCGCCTGGGGCGACAACGCCGGGGGGTGGGCGGCGGGCGCGGGATTCTTCGCCGGCATGGTGGTCATTGCGGCGATCGACCGCCTCGTGCCCTCGTTCGAGAACCCGCACGAGGCCCGTCGCGTCGAAGAAATGGCGCAGGGCGCCGCCGAGAAGAAGCTGATGCGGATGGGCCTGCTGTCCGCCACGGCGATCGCGATTCACAACTTCCCCGAGGGGCTGGCGACCTTCACCGCCGCGATGCAGGACCCCCGGCTGGCCCTGTCCATCACCGTCGCCATCGCCATCCACAACATTCCTGAGGGAATTGCCGTTTCCGTGCCCATCTTCTACGCCACGGGCAACCGCCGGAAGGCCTTCGCGTGGTCGCTGCTGTCCGGCCTGGCGGAGCCGGTGGGCGCGATGTTCGGCTACCTGCTTCTCCGGGCGTTCCTGACTCCCGCGGTGATGGGGTTCCTGTTCGCGGGCGTCGCGGGCATCATGGTCTTCATCTCGCTGGACGAATTGCTGCCGACGGCGCGGGAGTACGGCAAGGCCCACCAGGTGATCTACGGGGTGATCGCGGGCATGATGGTCATGGCCATGAGCCTGCTCCTGATGTGACCACACAGCGCAACGGGGATCAGGCCGCCAGCCGGCCTGCCAGAGTACTCCACCCGCCCCTGCGTCAACGGGTGTCTGCTGCGCGCAAAGAAGTGCAAAAGCGGCGCGGCCTGCGCCTGCGCGATCAGCCCCTGTTCCCGCCGGTGTGGCGGATATCAGCACTGCAATGCGGGTTTCGGGCGCCGCTGCCGGGGCACGGTCGAAGGCGTCGCCGCCCCGGACGCCCGAACACGACGTTTGGATCGGCGGACATCCAGCATCTTACGGACCGTGCCGATCCTACGCATGAGCCACAGCCAAAGGACCGAGCGTTGCGGCCCCTGGCGCGATTTGGCCGTACAGGACTACGAAAGGAACGAACATGCTGAACGTAGGAAGCGTCGGCGGGGCCGGCTTCGAAATCCCCCAGATGCTCCAGCGGCTCGCCCGGAAGCAGACAGAGGGGACAACCCCCGCTACCGCAACCCAGACCGGCTATTCACAGGAATTCGAGTCGCGGCGGGCCGAGTTCGAGAGTACGCTCGTGAACGCCTTGACCGCAGCGGGGCTGGATCCGACGAAGCTCGATGCGCTCCAGAGCGACATCCGGTCGGCGGTTTCCACCGCCCTGAGCCAGGCGGATGACACCACCGATGCCCGCAGGATCGCCGGCCAGGCCATCAACAATGTGCTTCAGGAGTATGGCGTCGACGTCGACAAGCTGAAACAGCAGATGCGGTCGGTCATGGGGTCGATGCGCCCACAGGGCCTGCCGCCCGGCGGTCCCGGTGGAAAGGGGCGGGGTGACTTCGGCGGCAAGGTGACCGAGGCCCTGACGGCCGCCGGTGTGGACGCGTCCCAGCTGGAAACGGTAAAAAGCGCCATCGACGAAGCGGTCGCCGCCGTGCAGAAGAGTTCGGACGGCGCCCAGGGCTCTCCCGACGCGATCAAGTCCGCCGTCCACGACGTTCTCGCCAAGTACGGCATCGACAGCACGGCATTCGACGCGAAGATGGAGCCGCCGAAGGGAAGCCGGCCGGGCGGTCCTCCGCCGGGCGGCGAGAATGCCGACGGCACGAGCAGCCAGACCCGGAGCGCCTTGCTGTTCAGCTACCTCGACGGCACCGGCGGGTCATCCGACTCGTACCAGTGGCTGGCCGGACTGTTCTCGTTCCTGGACGAGGTCGCGTGATCGTGGCGATACGCCCCCGGGGCGCGGCCGGACCAGCGTGAGAAGGCCTTGCTGAAGGCGGCGGCGGAGTCATAACCCACTTGCGCCGCGATCTCTTTCAGCTCAGCCCGCGTTGTTCGCAGCAGACGGCCGGCCTTCGCCATCCTCCACTCGGCGAGGTACTCCATCGGCGGCTTTCCCACGATGGCGGTGAAATGCGCCGAGAATGCGGAGCGTGACATCGCCGCATGCTCCGCCAGCGAGGCCACGGTCCAGGCGGCCTGCGGCTGGGCGTGGATGAGTTCGATCACGGGGCCGATGTGGGGATCGTGCAGCGCGTGCAGCCAGGTCGCCCCGCCCCGTGGCAGACGAGAGACATATCCCTGGATCGCCTTGAGGAGCAGTACGCGGATGAGTCGGTTGACAACGATCGGGGCGGAGGGTTCGCGCGACGCCACTTCTTCCTGGAGGAGACGGAAAATGCACTCGGCGTACGATACCGGGCGCCCTCCTTCGCCTCGAATGTGGATGAGCGGCGGGAACCCGTTGCACAGTGGACTTCGCCTCAGGTCATCGAAGTGGAAGCTGCCGCACGAGAGCACGGCCGAGCCCTCGTCCTTGCCGCACACGCGGCATCTCGGCGGCCGGGAATCGTGAGCGTTGAGCAGATCCTGGATCGGAACGGTCGGGCTGTCGGCGTCGCTCCGCAGCCGATGCGCACATCCCTGCGACACCACGATCAGGTCGCCCGCCGCGATCGGCGACGGCGAGCCTCTGCCGTTCAACTCCAGCAGACATGGCCCGCCGATGACCAGGTAGAACCAGCCCCAGCGTCCCGTCACCTCGATTCCCCAGGGACTGGCCAGCTCCAGCGGCCTGGGGACCCAGCTTTGGAGCGACAGGCATTCGAGGGCATCCGACAAGGGATCCGCCGCCGACGCATGTTGCGGCGCTGATTCCGGAGACATGGAAGGGTCGTGTGATTGGGTCATACAGTCCGATCAGCCCCGGCAAAGCTGCCGGGGCTGATCGGCTCGAAACGCTGTGTTGGTCACGAGGCCGCCAATGCCCGCAAACTCCGCCCCGCACCGGCGACGAAGGCCGCGCGCCAGTCACTTCTTACGGGCAGCCGGAGTGGCCACCTTCGCGTTGCTGGCGGACGAGGCATCTGTCTTCTTCTCACCGGCACAAGATGCGCCCGCCTTTCCCTGCGTCCCACCGGCCTTCGGGCACGGGCGACCACCCGGCGGCGGGCCGCCGGGGTGATGCCCCCCCGGTCCGTGGCCGCCCCGGTGCGGACGCAGATCCGGATTCGCGTCGAAGAACGCCTTGATCTCGTCACACGTCAGCGTACCGTCCTTGTTTGCGTCGATACCTTTCTCGCCGAATTCTTTCAGCAGCTGCGACTGGACCTCCGCCGGGACCGGGTCCTTGCACGGCGGCGGGCCGGGCGGGTGCGGACGCAGATCCGGGTTTGCGTCGAAGAACGCCTTGATCTCGTCACACGTCAGCGTACCGTCCTTGTTTGCGTCGATACCCTTCTCGCCGAAGTCTTTCAGCAGCTGCGACTGGATCTCCGCCGGGACCGGGTCGTTGCACGGCGGCGGGCCGGGCGGGTGCGGACGCAGATCCGGATTCGCGTCGAAGAATGCCTTGATCTCGTCACACGTCAGCGTACCGTCCTTGTTTGCGTCGATACCCTTCTCGCC
>CAZUAI010000004.1:54592-122468 GCA_964617875.1 uncultured Planctomycetales bacterium
GGTGCGGACGCAGATCCGGGTTTGCGTCGAAGAACGCCTTGATCTCGTCACACGTCAGCGTACCGTCCTTGTTTGCGTCGATACCCTTCTCGCCGAAGTCTTTCAGCAACTGCGACTGGACCTCCGCCGGGACCGGATCCTTGCACGGCGGCGGTCCTCCGCGGCCCTCGCGGGCCCCCTTCTCCGCATACGCTACGGCAGCCCACAGACCCACTCCCACGATGACTGCCCCAATGCCCATTGCGATTCTGCGTCTCATTTGTTCGCTCCTTTGAATAGGACTGTTCGTTCCCGAGACGGTTCTCCATCTCGCCACGACTCCATCGGGAACACGACACACATCGTGCTCCGCCTGCCGTTTCAGCCGTCACGCCGCCCGGGCGTCTACTCTGCCTAACGCGCGTTTCCGGCGGATTATTCGCACGAATCACTCAAAGGGTTGGTCAGAAGCGGGTAATGTTTGGTAAAGGCATCGTTGACGTTTCTTTACATGGAGACGGTCGCCCGGCCGTGCTCGTGCCGGTACAATTGCACAGTAGACTTGCGGAGACCACGGCACGTGTCCGAAAAGAAACCCGAGCCCTTCGTTCGCTGCCTGCTCGTCATCGACGATGACGTCGAGTTGTGCGAACTGGTGACCGAATACCTCCGGCCGGAAGGCTTCGAGGTCGAGGCCGTTCGCGACGGCGAACGCGGGCTTGCGCGGGCCCTGGCCGGCGAGCATACGCTGGTCGTACTCGACGTCATGTTGCCCGGTCTCAGCGGGTTTGAAGTCCTTCGCCGCATCCGCGCGAAGTCCGGCATGCCCGTGCTCATGCTCACGGCACGCGGCGACGACGTGGACCGGATTGTCGGGCTTGAAATCGGGGCGGATGACTACCTGCCCAAGCCGTTCAATCCGCGCGAACTCCTGGCGCGAATCCACGCGGTCCTTCGCAGGACCGGCGAGCGGCATGGCGCGGCCGCTCCGCAGGCCGCCGGTCTCCTGGTCGTCGGCGATGTCGAACTCGATCCCGGCGGCCGCAGCGTTCGTTGCGGCGGGCGACCGGTGGAACTGACCGGGATCGAGTTCAACCTGCTCGAGTCGCTGCTCCGCCTTGCCGGCCGGGTCGTTCAGCGGGAGGAGCTGTCCAAGACCGTCCTGGGACGCCGACTGATGCCCTACGACCGGAGCATCGACATGCATGTCAGCAACCTGCGGAAGAAGCTCGGCCACATGTGCGGCTCGCACGAACGAATCAAGACCGTGCGCGGGATCGGCTACATCTATACGCTCCCGGGCCACGACGCCGCACCGGACGACGCGGCGGATACGGGCGGGTGACCCATCGCGATGCGAAGCCTGTTCATCAAGATCTTCCTCTGGTTCTGGCTGGCCCACGCGATGGTCATCGGCGCCGTCATGATCTCCTCGCACTGGTCGCGGCCGCCGCGCGACCGCGAAATGATGGATGCCATCCTCGGGGACATGATCGTAGCGCATGCGGAGAAGGCAATCACGATCGCCCACCACGAAGGTGACCGCGGGCTTCGCCGCTATCTTGACGACGTTGCCCGCGCGACCGGTGTTCGCATCCTGCTCTTCGACGGCGGCGGCGGCGGCGAGATCCTCGGCCGTCCCGTGCCGCCCTCCGCTCGCGAGGCCGTGCGTCGTGCTTTCGATGCCGGCGCCGTCAGGATGGACCAGCCGCCCGGCACGCCGCCCCTGCTCGCCCGGCGCATCCTCGCGCCGAACGGCCGGCGCTACGTCGCCGTGGGCGACCTTCCGCCGGGGCCGTTCGCCGATTGGGGCGTTCAGCCGTACCGGATTGTCATTCGATGGGTCGTTGTGGTATCGGTGGCCGGCATCGTGTGTTACGGACTGGCGTTGTATCTCACAGGTCCTCTGCGGAAGCTCCGCGCCTCGGCCCGGCAACTGGCCGACGGCAACTTGGCCGTGCGCGTTCCGTCCGCCGTGCGGAACCGCCGCGACGAGATGGGCGATCTCGGCCGCGACTTCGACTTCATGGCCGAGCGCGTCGAGTCGCTCGTCGTCGCTCAGCGGCGGCTGCTCAGCGACATGTCGCATGAGTTGCGCTCGCCGCTTGCCCGCCTGAACGTCGCGGTCGGGCTCGTGCGCCAGCGAACCGGGCCCGATCTGGGCGGCCTGCTCGATCGGATGGAGCGCGACCTCCAGTCGCTGAACGACCTGATCGGCCGCATCCTGACGCTGGCCCGCCTGAAAGGCGGCGAGGGGCTGAATGAGCAGGTGCGGATCGACCTGGCGGAACTCGTCGGCGAGCTGGCCGACGATGCCGCGTTCGAGGCGAAGGCCTCCAACCGCGAGGTCCGCCTGCTCCGCAGCGATGCGTGCTGTGTCACGGGCACGCCGGGCCTCTTGCGGAGCGCCCTCGAGAATGTCGTGCGCAACGCCATTCTCTATACCGCGGAAGGCACCGCCGTGGAGATCAGCCTGCTCTGCGCGCGGCATGATGGCGGGTCACGCGCCGTCATTCGCGTGCGCGACCACGGACCGGGCGTTCCCGAGGAAGCCGTCGCGGACATCTTCCGGCCCTTCTGCCGCATCGGCGAGGATCGCGACCGGCAGACCGGCGGCGTGGGGCTGGGCCTGGCGATTGCGCAGCAGGCAATGCGGCTCCACAACGGAACCGTCTCGGCGGCCAACGCCCCCGACGGCGGGCTCATCGTCGAACTCACCCTGCCCGCCGCCGCAACGCCACTGCAGCTTCCAAGCCCGGAACCGGGGACGTAAGGTCACGCCAGCGTCCCCAGCTCCATCTCGTGCAGCGACTTGCCCGCCGGCACCATCGGGTAGACGTTCTCCTCCGGCTCGACCTCGGCGCAGAGCACGACGGGGCCTTCGTGTTTCAGCATCGCCGCCAGGGCGTCCTCGAGTTCGCCCGGCTCGCGGACCTTCATGCCCTTCGCGCCGAAGCCCTCCGCCACCATCGCGAAGTCCGGGCACGGGTGGTGTACGCCGGAGTACCGCCTCTGCCAGAACATCTCCTGCCACTGCCGGACCATGCCGAGGTAGTCGTTGTCCAGCACGACGAACTTCACCGGCTGCTGGTAGCGCACCGCCGTCAGCACCTCGACCATCGTCATCGAGAAGCTCCCGTCGCCGTCGATGTCGATGACCGTCGCCCCCGGGTTGCCGAACTGCGCGCCGATCGCCGCCGGGCAGCCGAAGCCCATCGTCCCCAGCCCGCCGGACGTGATGATCTGCCGCGGCCGCTTCCACCCGAAGAACTGCGCCGTCCACATCTGGTGCTGGCCGACGCCGGTCGAGACGATCGCGTTGTGGTCGGTCAGGCGCCCGAGCGCTTCGATCACCTGCTGCGGCTTGATTCGGCCGCCGTTGCCGGCCTGCCACGTGAGCGGATACGCCCGCTTCCACTCGGCGATCTGCTCCAGCCACGCCGGACGCGGGCGGGCCTCGATCAGCGGCAGCAGCTTCTCGAGGACGTCGCGGGCGTCTCCCACGACGGGCACGTCCACGTGCACGTTTTTCGAGATGCTCGCCGGGTCGATGTCGATGTGAATGACCTTCGCGTGCGGCGCGAACGTGTCCACCTTGCCGGTGACGCGGTCGTCGAACCGGGCGCCGATCGCCACGAGGCAGTCGCACGCCTGGACGGCGTAGTTGGCCGTCGCCGTGCCGTGCATGCCGAGCATCTTCAGCGACAGCGCGTGGCCCTCGTCCACCGCGCCCAGCCCGAGCAGCGTCGTCGTCACGGGAATGCCGCCGCGCTCGACGATCGCGCGGACGAGGTGGGCGGCGTCGGCCGTGATCACGCCGCCGCCGACGTAAAGCACCGGCCGCTCGGCGGCGTTGATCGCGTCGGCGGCGATCTTGATCTGCCTCGCGTGACCCACCAGCCGCGGTTTGTAGCCCGGCAGGTCGATCTCGAGCGACGGTTCCTCCGCCGGCGCCGTCGTCTGGGCGTCCACGCAGATGTCCACCACGACCGGCCCCGGCCGGCCGGTCCGGGCGATGTGGAACGCCTCGCGCATCGCCCGGGCGAGGTCCTCCACCCGCGTCACGAGCATGTTGTGCTTCGTGATCGACCGCGTGACGCCCGTCACGTCCGCCTCCTGAAAGGCGTCGTTGCCGATCAGGTTGCTGCGGACCTGACCCGTGAAGGCGACCAGCGGGATGGAGTCCATGTGGGCCGTGGCCAGGCCGGTGACGAGGTTCGTCGCGCCGGGGCCGCTGGTTGCAATGACCACGCCCACGCGGCCGGTGCTCCGCGCGTAGCCGTCGGCCATGTGCGCGGCGCCCTGCTCGTGGCGGGTCTGCACGTAGCGGATCGGCGAATCGTAGAGCGCGTCAAAGATCGGGATGACCATTCCGCCGGGGTAGCCGAAGAGGAACTCGACGCCCTCGACGGCAAGCATTTCCGTGAAGATCCGCGCGCCTTTCACGCCCGCGAGGCTCCTGCGGGCGGCGGGCTTGCCCCCGCCGGCGGCGCGGTTCGCATCGCTCATCATCGTGCCCAGACTCCTGTCGCGGCGGGGCGGTCGGCCGCGTGCAAACGCACAATCCTTCACCCGTGGCACGGCCTTCCAGGCCGTGAGTTCGCGGGCACCGGGCCGTCAGTTCACGGGCAGGACGCCCGTGCCACGCCCCATTGTGGTGCAGGCATCTTTGCCTGCAACTCGGGGCAGGCTGGAAGCCTGCACCACAACGGAGGCTTCCAGCCGAAGGCGGCAACCCGTCCGCCTCGCTCGCAAACCATACAGGTTACCAAAGAAGGTGCCGCCGGTCACGGGAGGCTTCGCATCGGGCGGTTGGGCCTGCCGATGAGGGCCCACGCGCGCCGGCCGAGCATCGCCGAGAGAATGTCGCCCCCGCGGCAGTTGACCAGGCGCGTCAGCAGCAGCACCAGGCCCAGCGCGACGCCCGCGATGAAGCCGCCGAGGTGCGCCCAGTGCGCGGTCTGGTCCCTGATGCCAAGGGCGGTAAACGCCACGTCGAACGCGATGTAGAAGAACACGACCCAGAAACCGCGCACGGTGAAGATGGTGAAGGACAGACGGAACCCGCGGATCAGCCCCCAGCGCAACCACGCCACCATGTGGACGTTGTGAAGCGGCAGCAAAACGAGGTACATGCCGGCGAGGCCCATGATCGCTCCGGACGCACCGACCATCGGCTGTGGCTGCGAATCGGCGACCGACGCCGCATGCGCGAGCCCCGCAATCACGGCCAGCAACGGATACGCAACGGTCGTGCCGATGTTGCCGATCAGGGCGTTCACGCGCGAACCGAGAACCAGGAGGAACAGCAGGTTGCCGGCCAGGTGCAGGATGCCGCCGTGGAGGAAGGCGTACGTGATCAACTGGGACCACCGGTACTGGCCGGTGCACTGCTGTTCCGGCGACAGTGCGTTGTGGGCCTCGAGAATCAGCTTCTCCATGTCGGCCTTGGACAGCTCCGGCGGCCTGTTCGGCCTGCGCCCGGCGGGAGCGGCGTCTTGTGCGGCTGCCCTGGACGCCTTCTCCCGCTCCTCCTTCAGCCGATCGGTCAAGTCCTCCAGCCTTTTCTCGAACGCGTCGCTGTCACCGTAGCTCGTATCCTGATACCCGACGTACAGCCTTTCGGCAGTGGGTGGCGCGTTGCCGCACCAGAGCATCAGGTTCTTGGCCAACCGCAATCGCGAGGAGTCGGCGTACTGGATGCCGAGAAACCACGCGCTGATGATCACGGTCACGACCGCCAGCGCCCACGTGACATACGGCCGGCGCGTGCCGAACGCCTCCGAAGCCACGGGGTAGAGCCCCAGCGGAATGACCCAACTGATGACGCGGACGACGCCCTCGGTTACGTCGTAGATCCGGTCCAGGTCCGCGTCGTGGGCTGTCAGGACGGCGCGGCCCGTCTGGAGGTCCACGCCGCACTCGACGCAGATCTTCGCGCCGGTCGAGAGCCGCTTCCCGCAGCAGGGGCACTCGGGGCCGTCCGGGCCGAACGCTCCGGCCGGGTCGTGAATCAGGCCCGCCGCCGTCGCGGCCGGCATGGGCTCGACAGGGGCCGCCGGCGGGGCCTCTTCCATCGCCGCGAGGGCGTACAGATCGTCGTCGGGCGCGGCCTCTTTCGTGCGGATGGCGGTGTCGGCAATATCCAGGCCGGTATCCACGTACCGGAGCGTGAAATGGCCGAGGCGGACGACGTCGCCGTCGCGGAGTTCGTGGTCGGCGACGCGCGCCTCGTTGACGCGGATGCCGTTCTTGCTGCCCTGGTCCTCGATCCGCCAGCCGGCCGGGGCGCGGACGAGCCGGCAGTGCCTCCGCGAGACCGACACATCGTTCAGCACGATCTCGCGGCCGGCGAGTTTGCCGATCTCGATGGGGGCCTCGCCGCCGAGGAACAACTGCTCGCCGACCCCCTCCGGTCCCTTCTCGATCAGGAGGGCGAATGCGAAGTTGTCGGTTCCCGGTACAAAGTCCCGCGCGACGAGCCTCAGTACGCGCCCGCAGGCCGGACAGGGGCCCGCTTTGCCGATGTAGGACTCCACGATCTGGAGTCCTTTGCCGCATTGGCAGCGCACATGGACCATTGAACACCCCCACCGCGGCCGCTGTTCCTTCCCTGCGATCCAAGCGCGAGACCATCTGAATCCTATCCTCCCCACCCGTCAAGTCCAGCGGATTTCGCTCGCTGTGGCGCGGTAGCGGGGGCGTGCAGCCCCAGGGGCTCGCGGACTCGTCGGAAAAGCCCAGGGGTTTCCTGCGGAAGGCTCGGGCTCTCTGGGTGCCCCCGGGCGGCCACGGTGGGCTATGCGTTTCGCGTCGGCCTCGCAGACCGCTGGCCGCCTCCGGCCCCTCGGGGGCAGGTGGGCCGCCGGGAAGATGCGTTTCGCAGGCGGTGCGCTTGGCGCGGGGGCGGGTGGTCTGGCATACTCGTAGGGCGAGAACAGCGTTTCGTCCCCGTCGTGTACGGCGGATCGGCGAAATGCGGGCCAGCCCCTCTGGGCCATTCGATCGCGGAGTGCGGAACCATGTGTCATCACGCGGCGTGTCATCACGAAACGGGCGTCGGGCTTTCACGGCGGGAACTTCTCATGGCGGCCGCGGGGACGACCGTCATGGGCGGCTTCTTCCTGCGCGGGGCGACGGCCGCCGAAGCGGCACAGAACGCCGCCGTCGAATCGCCGGGCGAGTGGCCCGATCTGGTCGTGGCCTACCTCCGGCCGAAGGACAAGTACTGGCTCGGCTGGCCCGGCACGGCGTGGGAGAAGGGCGTGCATGATGAGTTCCTCGCCAGGACCCGCAAGCGGATCGAGGAGTCCGCGAAGGACGTGAAGGTCCGCGTCCGCTTCGAGCCCGAACCGCTGTATGATGCCGCGGCCGTGGACCGGTTCGTCGCGAAGGTGCGGCAGGAAAAACCCAAGGGCGTCATTCTCTTCCCGTTGCACATGATCGAATGGGAGAAGACGAAACAGGTGGCCCAGTCGGGCATCCCGACGATCATTTACGCCCTGCTGGGCATGTGCTTCACCGGGCACGTGAAGGACCTGTCGCGGCTGCCGGGCGTACACCTGATCTCGTCGCCCGACTACGACTTCACGCCGCTGCGGTTCGGCATGAAGATGATCCGTGCCGCCCACGACGTCCGCCGGACGAAGATCGCCGTCATTGCGGGCAACGAGAGCAAGGATATGGTGCTCGACCCGTTCGGGCTCAGGGTCCGCTACATCCCGCGGTCGCGGTTCCCCGAGGCGTTGAAGACGATCGAGGAAACGCCCGAGGTCCGCGCCGTCGTCGAGGAGTACCGCAAGGCCGCGCAGAAATGCGTCGAACCCACGACGGCCGATCTGATCAACGCATCCAGGAACTACTTCGCGGCGAAGAAGATCCTCGCGGAAGAGGGCTGCAACGGCATCACGATGGACTGCCTGGGCCTGGTGAGTACCCGCGAGATCCCGACGCCTCCCTGCATGGCCTGGTGCAAGTTTCTGGATGTGGGCGTCCCGGCCGTGTGCGAGGCCGACATCAACGCCGTCATGTCGCAGGTGCTTTGCTGCAACCTGCTTGACAAGGCGGGCTTCCAGCAGGACCCGGTGCCCGAGACGGTGAACAACACGTTCATCGGGGCGCACTGCGTCTGCCCGACGAAGCTCAACGGCTACGACAAGCCGGGCGAGCCCTTCATCCTCCGCAGCCATGCCGAGTCGGACATCGGCGTCTCGCTCCAGGTGATCTTCCGGCCCGGCCAGGAGATCACCGTCATGCAGTTCGTCGGACCGGGCAAGATCATCCTCGGCAAGGGCAAGGTGCTGAGGAACTTCGACACGCCGCCCGCCGGCGGCTGCCGCACGTCCGTCGAGCTGGCGATCGATGGTCCCGAAGACGTCCGCGACACGAAGGGCTTCCACCAGTTGTTCATCTACGGCGACCACGTGCGCGACTTCCAGGCGTACGCGCAGATGTACGGCATCCAGACGGAACACATATGAGATGAACAATGACCGCCGGCGGCAGTTCATCGCCGTTGCCTGCGTGCTGACCGCCGCCGCAGTCCTGAGGGTGGTCTACCTGCTGCAGTACCACGCGAACGTCCCCTACTATGACGTTCCCGTGATGGATGCGCTGTATTACGACCAGTGGGCACAGCGTGTGGCGGCAGGGCAGGGGTACGGCCCCTCGCCGTACTATCTCGCGCCGCTCTACCCGTATGTGCTCGCTGTCGCCTACGCCGTATTCGGCCGCCACTTCACGCTCATCTATGCGGCGCAGGCGGCGATCGGCATCGGGAGTCTGTTCCTCGTCTACACGATCGGGCGCCGGATCTTCGGACACGGGGCGGGTCTGGCGGCGGTTCTTCTGCTCATGCTGTACGGTCCAGTCCTGTTTCTGGAGAGCAAACTGCTCTCCGAGACGCTCTCCCTGTTCCTCAATCTCGTCGCCGTGTACGCATTGCTGCGCGCCCTCGACGGGCACAGACCGCCGGCGCACGTCGCTGCGGGCCTGGGCTTGGGGCTGAGCATTGTGTGCCGGCCGGCGAACCTTCTGTTCGCGTCTCTTCTGCTTGCCTGCCGCGGTGTCGGCGGCATTCGGGCCCGCGCCCCGGCGCGTCTGTTGTCGCTTCTGTGGCTGTCGCTCGGCATCGTCGTCCCGATCCTCCCCGTTACGGCCCGCAACTGGTACGTGGGCCGCGACTTCGCACTGATCCAGACGAACGGCGGCATGACGTTCGCGCAGGGCAACAACGAAAACGCCGTGGGCCTGCTCGCCATGCCGCCGGGGACAACAGCGGGCATTCTCGGGCAGCAGGCGGAGGAGGTCGCCATCGCGTCCCGCGCGATGGGGCGTCCGCTGAGGCCCTCGGAGGCTTCGTCGTACTGGTTCCGGCAGGGACTGGCGTACATACGAAACGCCCCGGCCGATTACGCGGTGCTCGTCTTGCGGAAGCTCCTGTACGCGTTCACGAACCGCGAGGCCCACGACAACTACGAATACGACTACGAGACCGGCCGGGTGCCCGTGCTCCGGTGGCTGTGCCTGCCGTACTCCGTGCTTTTCGGGTTCGCCGTCGTCGGCTTCGTGCAGGCGCGGGGCGGGGCGGGGCGGCGCGGCGCGAACCTGCTCGGACTGTATCTGGCCGGCGTGCTGCTTACGCTGCTGATCTTCTATATGACCGCGCGCTATCGAATGCCCGCGTTGCCGGTGCTCGCGATCCTCGCCGGGGCGGGTCTGATCAGGGCCGTCGAGCATGTGCGCGTTCGCTCGCTGCCGGGGATCTGCTTCGTCCTGGCGAGCGTCGTCGGCGCGACGCTCCTGGGCGAGGTGCGGTACCCCGCGGTGTCGTCGCGGGGCTCCAACGTGCTGGGCAACGTCGCGAAACACCACGTCAACAGCGGCGAGATGCAGAAGGCGATCGACGCGCTTCATGAGGCGTTGCGTATCAACCCCGAGGACGGGTACGCCCAGATGACGCTGGGCTGCGTGCTGTCCGGGCTCGGCCGGACGGACGAGGCCGTCGAATGGCTGCGGAAGGCCGTCGAGAAGGAAGATGCGGGCCCGATGGCGCTGGTCGCCCTTGCCGACCTCTACCTGCAGCAGAAGAACCTCGACGAGGCGGAGCGTTGCATGACAACGGCGCTCGCCCGCGCCCCACGCTTCGCGCCGGCGCACGATGGCGCGGCCAGGATCCGGTTGCTGCGCGGCGATGTGGCCGGCGCCGTCGCCGGCTTTGAGCAGGCGGTCCGTCTCGAGCCGGCCTCCGCGGAGTTTCACTTTCACCTCGGGTGTGCGCGAATGGCGCAGGGGGAGTTCGCGAAAGGCATAGAGCATTTGTCGGAGGCGCACCGGCTGGATCCGGAATCGAAACCGATCGCCGATCGGCTTGAAGAAGCGCGAGCACTGCTGCCGGGGCGAAGGTAGCCGAGGTGCCCGGGGGGTGGCGTCGATGAGGAGTCTCGACCATGTACGGAAGCATTGCAGGGCCGGCCGTTCTTTGGGTGTTGGCGGCGGTGGCAGGGGCCGCCGAGCCGCGGGCGGAGTCTTCGGTCACCAGCCGGCCGGCTCCGGCCGTGGCGGGGCACGGGCGGCCGCGGACAAACTTCCTGGTCATCCTGTGCGATGACCTGGGCTACGGCGACCTGGCCTGCTTCGGCCATCCCGTGATCAAGACGCCCACGCTCGACCGGCTCGCGGCCGAGGGAATCCGCCTGACCTCGTGTTACGCCGCGGCGCCCGTGTGCTCGCCCAGCCGGTCGGGCCTGCTGACGGGGCGCAACCCCAACCGCTTCGGCGTCTACGACTGGATCCCCGCCAGGCATCCGATGCACCTCGGCCGCGGCGAGATCACGATCGCCCAGCTCCTTCAGCAGGCCGGCTACGCGACGGGGCACTTCGGCAAATGGCACTGCAACGGGCAGTTCAACGCGCCGACGCAGCCCCAGCCGGGCGACCAGGGATTCGACCACTGGTTCAGCACCCAGAACAACGCCGCCCCGAGCCACCTCAACCCGGTCAACTTCGTCCGCAACGGCGAACCGGTCGGCCGGACGAACGGCTACTCCTGCCAGGTCGTCGCCGATGAGGTGATCGACTGGCTGCGCACGAAACGGTCGGCCGATCGGCCGTTCTTCGCTTTCGTCTGCTTCCACGAGACGCACGAGCCCATCGCCTCGCCGCCGGAGCTGGCCGCACAGTACCCGAACGCCAGGAACGCGAACGAGGCACTCTACTTCGCCAACGTCGCCAACGTCGATCGGGCCGTGGCCCGGCTGCTGAAGGCGCTCGACGACCTCGGCGCGGCCGACAACACGTTCGTGCTCTTCACCTCCGACAACGGTCCGGAGACCCTGCGGCGCTACGGCGAACCCGGCGCGCGGTGCTACGGCTCGCCGGGGCCGCTGCGGGGCATGAAGCTGCACATCTACGACGGCGGCATCCGCGTGCCGGGCATCATCCGCTGGCCGGGGCATACGCGGGCGGGCCAGGTTACCGATGAGCCCGTCTGCAGCGTGGACCTGCTGCCGACGTTCTGCGAGATCGCCGGTATCGCCCCGCCGTCCGACCGGGCGATCGACGGCGCCAGCCTGCTGCCCGTTCTGGAAGGCCGCCCGATCCGGCGAACGACGCCGCTGTTCTGGTTCTACTGCCTGGCCCTCGGCAGGCCGAAGGCGGCGTTGCGCGACGGCGACTGGAAGCTCGTCGCCCACTGGGATCTCGAGCCGCTGACCGACGGCATCACGCCCGAGACCGTCCGCGCGATCAAGCGGGCGAGGCTCATCGACTTCGAGCTGTACAACCTGCGCGACGACATCGGCGAAAAGCAGGATCTCGCACGGCAACAGCCGCAGCGCGTCGAGGCGATGGCCGCCACGCTCCGCGGCCTCTTCCGCCAGGTGCAGGCCGAGTGCCCCCTCTGGCCGGCGGCCGACGTGAAGCCCGCAACCTCGCGACCCGCGAGGGAAGGGCGGAGGCGGAAAGGGACCTGACGCAACGACGAACGGGGCAACCGCCCCTGTTACAGCCGCCCGTTGAAACGGTGAAGCGTCTCGACCATCGCCAGGTAGTTCATCGCCGGCACGTAATTCGGCACCGAGTTGCCCGACCCGCAGGCGTAACCGCCGTCGGCGGCGCATGTTTCGAGGACTCGTTGCGTGGCCCGGCGCACGTCGTCCTGCGTGCCGCGGGTGAGAATGTCCACATCGATCCCGCCCAGCACCGCGACCCGCTTGCCCCAGCGTTGCTTGAACTCGGTCACCGGCACGATGGCGTCCTCGAAGCTGTGCTTCGCGTCGATCCGCACGTCGTCAATCAGCTCGGGCATGATCGCCTCCGTGTGGCCGCAACTGTGGAGCATGAAGAACCGGCCGCGCGCGTGGGCCAGCTCGGCGTATTTCCTGTGCCACGGCAGGATGTAGTCCCGCAGGTGCTCGGGGCTCAGCAGCGTGGCCGTCTTGAAGCCCATGTCGTCGCCCAGCCAGATCGCGAACACGCGGTCCATTCCGCAGAAGATGTCAAAGGCATCGTAGATGATCCGGCCCACGCGATCGACGACCTCGCGGACGAGCTTCGGGTCGTCGTAGAGGAGCATCGAGAACTGCTCCATCCCGAGCAGCGTACTCGCCCACTCGAGCACGCCGCCGGAAAAGCCGATGATCCCCATCTCCTCCGGCGTGCAGCCGATCGCCGCCTCCGACGGGCCAAAGTCGATCTGCTCCCGCCGTGGCCACCGATACCGCTCGATATCCTCCCACGAGCGGATCAGCCCCTCGTGTTCGTTTACCCAGTGCCGCTGGCCGCCGATCGACGGCGCGGTGTCCTCCGCCGGCAGCCGCGCGACCGTGAACGGGATCTCCGCTCGCACGCGGTAGTAGTCGTACCCCAGTCGCCGCCAGACCTCCACGCGGTCCGCCGCCCAGGCCCGCAATGACTCGCCCGTGGGTGCCTCCGGCAGCGGGGCCAGCGCACGCCCGGCCAGCGACGCCAGCACCTCGTCGGCGATCATCAACTCGATCAGAGGCACCCGATCGGGCTTGCCTCGCCGAAGCACGGTCTTGAGACGTTCGACGTCGGGTTCAGCCTTCGGCAGACGATCCAGGGCATTCACCATTGCATAATCTCCGACCACCGGCCTCTGTATTTCCGCGGTGCCGTCGGGCGTAGTTTCTTCGGCGATCGCCCGCTATGCAACCGGGTGTTGATCGCGAGGGATTTTTCGCATAGGATGGCTGGACCGGCCCTGTACGAAAGGAGACTGTCACAGTGGCGTATAAGATTACGGACGATTGTGCATCGTGTGCCGCCTGCGTGGATGAGTGCCCGAACGGCGCGATCAGCGAGGGCGACAGCAAATACAACATCGATCCCGCGAAATGCACCGAGTGTTACGGCTTTGGCGGCGAACCCAAGTGTGCGGCAGTCTGCCCGAGCGATGCCTGCGTGCCCGACCCTGACAACAAGGAGACCCGGGAGCAGCTTGCGGCGAAGTACGCCAAGCTGCACCCGGGCCGGGCGCCGCAGTAATCCGACAGGGCTCGGCGCGGAATCTCAACGCCGTGGAAACGGGCACCTCGTATGAAAGCCGGCGACGCCGGGCCGGTGGGGTTGCGCGCCGGCTCGGCGACAGCGCGGCGCGCTTGAGGCATGGAACCTGGAGGTGAACATGAGAACCGCCGCATGGCTGACGGGATCGATCAGTGCGTGTGCGTGTGCCGCGGCCATTGCCGCGGAGGCCGTTCCGAAGGCCCACGTGAAAATCGGCTGGCGGGAGGGGAGCTGGCTGATGACCATCGTCTCGCAGGCCGAGGGAACAACGACAATCGGCAGCGAGAAGGTCGCCAACAGCGACCGGACGACGCAAGTCTGGCAGATCGACGTGGGCAGGGCCGACGACAAGGACGAGAAACGGCTGACGATGCGTCTGGTGGAGGTGAAGTCCGAAGGGCAGGGCGGCGGTGAGGCCTATCGCTATGACAGCACGAAAGGCGGCGAGAACAAGGGCGGCTACGATTTCGTCTACAAGCCGCTGATGGCCGCTACGGTCGTCGTCACGCTCGACGCCGACGACACGGTCATTGAGGCGGGCGGCCTGAGCAGGCTCTGGGACGATCTGGCGGAGAAGGCTGCGACCGATGCGCAGCGATCGCTGCTGGCGGAGATGAAGACCGGCATGAACGACAAGGCCTTCGAGACGCAGTTCCGCCGGCTCGAATCGTTGATGCCCAAGTCGCCGGTCGCGGTCGGCGACACCTGGAAGTCGGGAGTCCGGCTCGACCTGCCGATCATCGGTGAACTCAAGGCCCGCTACGACTGCAGGTTGGCGGCACTGGAGCCATCCGCCGCCGGCGACAGGGCCGTGATCGACGCCCGTTCGCAGTACACGCAGTCCAGCCCGAAAGCCAGCAGCCTGTTCGGTGTCGATGTGACGCTGAGCAAGGTCGATCTGGAAGAGACAACGCGCCTGACGGTAAACAGCAAGACGGGGATGGTGGTTCAAGACGAATGCCGGCGCACCGCGACCGTGACGGGGAAGGCGAAGGCGGAAGGAGAGGAGCATGAGTTCTCCAGTCGCACGACGACGACCATGACCACGACGGTGGCGGCCGGTCCCTACAGGCCGGGCAGACCGACCGGGGCGGCCGCGAGCCGTCCTTCGGAAACGCGGCCGTCGGAACGGGAGGCACGCCCCGGGGACGGCGCGAAGTTGTCCGGCAGGAAGCCGGTCAAGGTCGTCCTGCGCCGGCAGTGGGAACCGAAGCAGAAGGCCTTCACGGTACTCGTGCCGCTCGGCTGGCAGATCGAAGGCGGGCTGTTCTCGGTCGATCCGACGGCGGCCGGCGGAGCGTTGAATTCGATTGAGACAAAATGCGATTTCGCCGTGAAGCGTGACGCGGCCGGGACCGTGATGGCCCGCTGGGCACCGACGTACAACTTCGCGGACTTTTCGCGCAGCCCGGAGTTCGCGAATGTGGCGGGCCTGTTCCCGCCGGGGGCCGTGTACAACGGGGCGCTGGTGAAGCCCATGCCGACGGTCGAGCAGTATCTCGCCGAGGGCTTCCGGCAGGTCCGTCCGCGGGCGACCGATGTGAGCATCAGCCACCGGAGCGAGCTGCCCGAACTGGCCCAGATCCTCGCCGAGATGTCGAGGGGGGTGAACGCGACCATGGCACAGATGGGCAAGGCGCCCATGACCTTCACCGCCGGGGTCGTGGTGTTCGACTACAAAGAGGGCGACCGTCGCTACCGCGAGGCGGCGGCCACGGCCTTGTGCGACTGGCGGGCCTCCGCGGGGATATGGAGCAACCAGTTTACGTTCCACATGCGCGCGCCCGCCGACGAGGCCGACGAATGGAAGCCGGTGCTGGACATCATCCGCCAGTCCCTCAGGATCAACCCCGAATGGCTGGCCGCCTACGTCAAGGCAGTGGGGCAGCGCGGCCAGGAGGCCGCCGAGGTGTTCCGGACGCTCGCCCGGATCGACCAGGAGATCCTTGAGCGGCGGTCGAAGATGCGCAGCAGCATCCAGCACGAGAACTACCTGCTGCTGACCGGACAGGAGGAGTACGTGAATCCGTTCACGCGCGAGGTGGAGCGCGACACTTCCGATTATCGCCAGCGCTGGACCAACCAGGCCGGGGACCGGATCTACAGCAACGTCGAGACGTTCGATCCGAACAAGGATCCCGACCTCAATCGGCTGGAGTGGAAACTCACGCCGGTACGTCCACGGTAACGGGGGACCGGCCGAATCGAAAACCGGGCGGGACCGGACGGCATCAGGCCGGGCCGCCGCACGCCGACGACCGGGCCGGTCGCCGGCAGCGTCGTTTTCCGCGTTGCGACCGCTGATGTCGGGGCTTGTCGTACGCACGATCGATCGGATACACTGACGGGCCGTTTCGCGATGGCCGGCCAGCCACCAACGCTCTCTGTGCAAGCGGCGGGCGACGCGGCATCGTGGCGGACGGGGGACGCCGGCGTGGCCGGTATTGCGTGATACAGGACGAACTGACCCAAAGAAGGGAGCCTGACAATGGCCGTGAACATGTACTACGAAAAGGACTGCGACCTCAAGAACCTCAAGGGCAAGAAGATCGCCATCATCGGCTACGGCAGCCAGGGGCACGCTCACTCGCAGAACCTGCGGGATTCCGGCTGCGACGTGATCGTCGCCGAGTTGCCCGGTACCGACAACTACAAGCTCGCGGTCGAGCACAAGTTCCAGCCCATGTCGGCGTCCGACGCGGCGGCGGCGGCCGACCTGATCGTCTTCACGCTGCCGGACGAGCTGCACAAGCGGGTCTACGACAGCGAAGTGGCCCGGCACATGAAGGCGGGCAAGACGCTCGGCTTCTGCCACGGGTTCAACATCCACTTCGGCCGGATCAAGCCGCCGAAGGAGGTGGACGTGATCATGGTGGCCCCGAAGGGTCCCGGGCACCTCGTGCGGAGCGAGTTCGTCAAGGGCGGCGGCGTGCCGTGCCTGATCGCCGTCGAGCAGAATCACTCGGGCAAGGCGAAGGAAATGGCCCTTGCCTGGGCGATGGGCGTCGGCGGGGCCCGCGCGGGCGTGCTCGAGACGAGCTTCCGCGAGGAGACCGAAACCGACCTGTTCGGCGAGCAGGTGGTGCTCTGCGGCGGCGTGACGGCGCTGATCAAGGCGGCGTTCGAGACGCTGCTCGAGGCGGGTTACGAGCCGGAGATCTGCTTCTTCGAGTGCATGCACGAGCTGAAGCTGATCGTGGACCTGTTCTACCAGGGCGGCATCAATTACATGCGTTACAGCGTCAGCAACACGGCCGAGTACGGCGACCTGACCCGCGGCCCGCGGATCATCACCGGGGAGACGCGCAAGGAGATGAAGAAGATCCTCGAGGAGATCGTCACCGGGCAGTTCGCCCGCGAGTGGATCCTCGAGAACGAGGCCGGCCTCCCGGTCTTCAACGCGCTGTACAAGAAGGACCATGACCACCCGGTCGAGGTCACCGGCCGCAAGCTCCGCCGGATGATGAAGTGGATCGACTCGAAGGAAGTCTGACGGAACCCGAAGGCCGAGACACCAGGAAAGCGAGAAAGGGCGCCGTTCGATACGGCCGCTCCTTCTCGCCTTTCCGTCTCATGGTTGCGTCGTTGTGGGGCGGCCCGGGTCGCCTTACGTGCTCGTGTTGCCCAGCAGGGCGTTGGTGATCCACTGCGCGAGCGCCGGCCCCAGGGCGTTCAGGAACGACGTGCCGAACGTCTGGGCCATCTGCTTCTGGCAGCTCACCTCGGTGGCCTCGAACAGCATTCCTCCTGCCGTCGCCAGCAGGATGAACCGATAGACGCGATTCCACATCATCGCACGACTCCTTTGTGGTGCCGCCAGTCCGGGCCACGCAGAAGACCCGCCCGACGATAGTTGAGTCCATTATAGCGGACCCCGACGATCCTGGGAACTCGGCGGCATGAAACGTCCGCTTGAAACTGCGGCAATGCGGCAGTATGGTTCCCGCTCGTCGCGCTCAGGCCGGGGTCGGCCGGGCCGTCGATGCGCCCGTGTCAACGGGGCAGGACAGGTCATGGACCTGCCGGTCCTCGTGCTTTGTCGGAGATCGCCCAGAATGGCCAAGATCCAGTTGCCGAAGAAGTTCGTCAGCAAGTACCCGCACAAGTTCGTCGCCGGCAAGCGGCGGTTCCTGTGCGGAAAGCGCATCCTGCCCGGGCCGATCACGGGCAGGGAAGACCTGCCGGACCTGATGGACCGCGTGTTCCTCGCCTACAACGCCGGCCGGCTCCAGGAAGCCTGCCGGCTGTTCACCGAGCGGATGCTGCGGCCGGAGGTGACGGTCGGCATGAGCCTCGCCGGCGCCCTGACACCCGCCGGGCTCGGCGGCGCGGCCGTCATTCCGCTGATCAAGGCCGGCTTCGTGGACTGGATCATCTCGACCGGCGCGAACCTCTACCACGACATGCACCACGCGATGAACCTGCCGCTGTACCGCGGCTCGCCGTTCCTCCGCGACCCGGAACTGCGCAAGGCGGGCGTCGTCCGCATCTACGACATCCTGCTCGACTACAACGACGTCCTCATGCGGACCGACCACATCCTGCGGCAGATTCTGCTGCAGGATGAGTTCCAGCACGAGATGGGCACGGCGGAGCTGCACTACCGCCTCGGCAGGTACTGCGCCGAGTTCGAACGGCAGACGGGACTGAAGGACGCATCGGTCCTGGCGGCGGCGTACCGGGCGGGCGTGCCCTGTTTCTGCCCGTCGCCGGGCGACTCGACGATCGGCATGAACATCGCCGGCCTCGAGCTGCGCGGCAGCAAGATGCGCATCAATCCCTCGCGCGACGTGAACGAGACGACGGCGATCGTCCTTGACGCGAAGCTCGACGGCCGGAAGACGGGCGTCGTGCTCGTCGGCGGCGGCTCGCCGAAGAACTTCACCCTCCAGACCGAGCCGCAGATCCAGGAGGTCCTTCGGATTCCCGAGGCGGGGCACGACTTCTTCATCCAGTTCACCGACGCGCGGCCGGACACCGGCGGGCTTTCCGGCGCAACGCCGAGCGAAGCGGTAAGCTGGGGCAAGGTGGACCCGGACAAGCTGCCGGATGCGATCGTCTGCTACCTCGACTCGACCGTCGCCCTGCCGATGCTGACGCACTACGCCCTGGCCCGGCACAAGGCCCGCAAGCTCAAGCGCCTCTACGACAGCCTCCCCGCCCTGATGGAACGCGAGACGAAGGAGTACTGGAAGCACAACAAGACGCTGTAGGGCAAAGCGGCCCCCGCGAACGCGGGGAAGCGGTCCGCGGCGAAGCGCCGAAGGGAGGCCGCAGCGTCGCCCGGCGGGTCGCCTGTTCATGATCGCCTGGGAGTTGTCCGCGGCGGATCCCGGCGATACATTCGGCAACCATGAGGGATATCCCCATGGGACCGCCGGTTGCCGTCATCGACCGGGAGGCGATTCGGCACAACCTGGCGCTTGTCCGCACGGCGATCGGGCCCGGCGTGCGTCTGTGCCCGGCCGTCAAGGCGAACGCATACGGTCACGGGATCGCGGTTGTGCTGCCGGTGTTTCGTGAAGCCCGTGTGGATATGCTGGCGGTCGCAACGCTGGACGAGGCGATCGAGCTTCGCCGGTTGCATTGGACGGGGCCCGTTCTCGTCTTCGGCCGGCCGGTGCAGGGCGCCACCGGGCGTGAGATGCGGGAACTGGCGGGCGTGGCCGTGCGTTACGGCCTGACGTGTACGATCGGCTCGCGCGACGAGGTTCTGGCACTGACCGCGGCCGCGACACGCATGGGGCGTTGCGCGGTGGTGCATATCAAGCTCGACAGCGGCATGGGCCGCGCCGGCCTGCGCCCCGATGACGCCGAGGCGGTCTTTCGCGCCGTGCGGGAGATGGTCCCCCCGCCCGGCCTTCGCCCGCCTGCGGGGGCGTCGAGGGGGATGCCTGCCCCGGAATCGGCGGAGCAGCTGTCCCCCGGGATCCGCGTTGAAGGCGTCTACACGCACTTCGCATCGGCCGACGAGGCCGACCTCGCATTCACGGGCGAACAGGAGGAGGTCTTTCGCCGGTTCGTCGCCGGGCCGGCGGCACCGCTGCGTCACGCGGCCAATACGGCGGCGATCTTCCGGGTGCCGAGTTCGCACTTCGACATGGTGCGGCCGGGCGTCGGCGTGTACGGCTATTGGCCGGACCCGAACGTCGCGTCCCCGGTGCCGCTGCGGCCGTGCCTGCGGCTCGTCGGCCGCGTGGCGGCCGTCAAACGCGTGGGCAAAGGGCAATCGGTCGGCTACGGACGTACGTTTACGACGCAGCGTGAGAGCACGCTGGGGATCGTCCCGATCGGCTACGCCGACGGCTACCCGCGGTCGCTGGGCAACCGGGCCGTGATGACGCTGCAGCCCGATGGCGGCGAACGCCTCGCAGCACCGGTTGTCGGGCGGGTGAGCATGGATCAGACGGTCGTTGACCTGACGGACGTCCCGGGCGCGAAAGAGGGCGATCCGATCACGATCATTGACAACGACCCGGCCGCGCCGAACTCGGTAGCGGCGATCGCAAGGCTGCTCGGCACCATTCCGTACGAAGTCACGTGCGGGTTGGGACGGCGGATCCAGCGAGTGCCCGGTGCGGAGGGCTGAGCAGTAAGGGCCAGGGACTGAGTGCCGAGGACTGCGGGAAGAAGCGACAAAGGGGAAGGACAGTGATGAGTGACGGGTGATGCGTGACGGGTGATGAGGTCGTCATCCCCGCGAAAGCGGGGATCCAGGCATGAGGACGCGGGTACCGGTCCCCGGCTTCCGCGGGGGTGACGGACGAACCCGGCAACCGGGTAGCCCCCCGGCCCGCCCGCACGCGGGGGGAACAGGGAACAACGGACTGACGGAACAACGGATCAACAGACGAACGGACTTCCCCATGCTTCGAGAGCTTTTCAAGCGTCAGGCGGAACTGAACAAACGAATCGGCTTTGACCCCGCGCGGCTGCGGCGGCAGTTTGACCCGCAGGTCGCGGGCGAGTGGCTGAACAACTACATCATGGCCGCCGCCAACGAGCTGGAGGAACTGCGGGACTGCACATACTGGAAGCACTGGTGCGCCGAGGCGAAGGCGGGACGCCGGTTCACGCTGCACGACCTGCAGAACGCCCGCGTCGAGGTCATCGACCTCCTGTTTTTCTGGATCAGCATGGCCCAGTGCGTCGGGCTTGATGCGGACGACGTGATGGAGCTGTACCGGAAGAAGCTCGCGGTCAACCATCGCCGGCAGGACACCGGCTACGCGATGGCGACGAAGAACGAGGCGGACAACAAGACGATCCGCCTGGAGCGCGGGATCAAGCGAAAGGCACGAACGTGGCAGAAACGAACACGCAAACATGCCGGCGGACGACGCTTGCGACAGCCGCGTGTCTGACGCTCGGTTTCGCCGGGCGGCTGGCGGCAGCCGACGGAGAGCCGGCGCTCTCCTGGCAGAACGAACGCCTGAGTGTGTCGTGGGCCTCAGGCGACGCGACGGTGCGGCTGGAGAACCGGGCCACGGGCGAGAGCATTTCGATTCCCGTCGGCATCGACTCCATCGAGTTCGATACCGACCGTCTGACCGGGTTCTGCACGGTGCCCGGCCGGCCAACCATCATCAACGCCGCCGCCGGTCAGAGCTGGCGGTTCGCCTGGCCGGTCGTGGCTGTGCCGCGAGCCCGGGCGCAGGTCCGATGCACGGCCGAGTTTCACTTGCATTCCGCGCAGCCCGTCATCCGCAAGAAGGCGACCGTCGAACTCCTGGGCGACGGCGGCCCCGTGCTGCTCAAGGAGGTCGTGATCGACTCGCTGGACCTCAAGGGCCAGGGTCCCCGCCAGCCCTTCGACGGGTGGCAGAGCTACCCGGTCCTGTGCGAGTCGTTCTTCTGCGGCGTCGAGTTTCCGGCGGCGCAGGCGGCGGTCCGCGGCGACACGGCCCGGCTCTTCTGCCGACCCGGCCGGCGGCTGACGAGCGGCGACCGGTATGACGTCTGGCCGGTGGTGTACGGCGTCTCGGCGAAGGGCAGGACCCGCGAGGCGTTCGAGGCGTACATCGATGCGCTCCGGCCGAAGTCGGCCCCGCTCCACATCCAGTACAACAGCTGGTGGTCGGCGCCGTTCCCGTTCACCGAAAACCAGATGCTGGACCTGGTCGGGGTGTTTCGCGAGGACTTCTTCAAGCCCTTCGGCGGACGGCTCGACAGCTTCTGCCTCGACATGGGCTGGGCCGACTGGCAGGCCCTGTGGAAGCTCAACCCGGCGTGCTTCCCGCGGGGCTTCGGCCCGCTGACCAGCGCCCTCGGCGAGATCGGCGCCGGGCTCGCGCTGTGGTGCTCGCCAAGCAGTTGCTACCCGTACCCGGGCGCCCTCGACAGCCATTGGGCCTGGCGCAACGGCTACGAGACGTTTCTGCAGCCCAACGGCATCCGCTGCGCCTGCCTCGCCGGGCGGAAATACGCGACGGCGTACCGCGATTCGCTCGTCGATCTGACCCGCCGCTACCGCATCGCGCACTTCAAGTTCGACGGCTACGTCCCGACCTGTCCCGAGACGGACCACGGCCACGAGCCGGGCGAACTGTCCGCCGAGAAAACGGCCTGCGGCATCATCGACGTCTTCAAGGCCGTGCGGGCGGAGAACCCGACGATCTGGCTCGAGCCGACCTGTTTCGGGTTCCGGCCGAGCCCGTGGTGGATGATGTACGTCGATTCGATGATCGGAACGTTCGGCGACGATGCCCCGCCGGGCCGCATCCCGTGCCCCGTCTACCGTGAGAGCTACACGACCGCCCGCGACTACTACAACCTGCAGGGGGCGAAGGACATCCTCGCGCCGATCCACGGACAGGAGGTGCTGGGCATCATCCACCAGACGCCGGAGCCGCTCCAGAACGACGCCGTCGTGACGGTCCTCCGCGGGCACGGCTTCATTCCGCTCTACATCAATCCCAGGTTCATGAACGCCCGGCGGTGGCGGTTCCTCGCGAACCTGCTGACGTGGGCACGGACGAACGGCGAGTTGCTCCGGCACACGAAGGTTCTGTGCTTTGGCGGCTGGGCCGACGAGAAGCGGTCGCGGGCGTGGGACGACGAATTGCCGCGAGATGTGTACGGATACGCGCATTTCGCCGGGGGCGCGGGCGCGGTGCTTCTGCGCAACCCGTGGATACGGCCTGCCCGGGTCGAACTGGTGCTTGACGAATCGGCAGGCGGCAAGGTTCCTCCCGACTGTGGACCCGCGGCCGCGGAAGTTCGCCCGCCGGTGGGACCCGGGAGTACGCCCCGCGGCATGACCGCGGCCTGCCTCTACCCGAAGTTTGGGAGACTGGCCGGGACCTGCTCCCCCGGCAACCGCGTCACGGTCGAACTCGGCCCGTTCGAGACGATGCTCCTGGCGTTCGGCGACTTCGCCGACGCGCCGCCGCTGCCGCCCCGGCGACAAGCGGGGCTGGCGGTCTCCGGCATCGAGTGGATCATCTCGCAATCGCACGATCAGGTGCGGTTCGCGTTCGACGCCGGCGGCGGCGCGCCGGACCGGCAACTCTGGGTGCTCAGCGAAGCGAAGACGGCGTTCCAGGCCCCGGACTGTGCGATCCGGGTGAACGGCCGAACCGTCGCGCCCAGGGTCTTCGACTCGACGACAGGCTGGCGGGCATCCGGCGCGGACCCGCACGAGCAGTGGTTCTGGCACGTGGTCGATCTTCCCGCGGGCGATGCGAAGGTCGAGGCGGAACTGCTCGCGCAGGATGAGGCCCGCGTATCGGCGTGGCTGGTCGAGCGGGAACTCGTCACCGACGACCCGTCGGCGGCAGGCCCGATCCCGCCGCCGGAAGAGCGATGGTTGGACGCCGCCGAGGTGCTTGCTCCGATCCGGATCGGATGGGCGGAGCCGGCCGGCGCCGTCAACGTTGCGATGGCTTCGCAGGGAGCGATGGCTACGGCATCGTCGGCATGGTCCGCCGCGTTCGGTCCCGAGAAGGCGATCGATGGCAAGGACGACACGCGATGGAACAGCCGGGGGGGCGACGTCGCCGGCGCGTGGCTCGTCGTGGATTTCGGCAGGCCGCGCCGGATCGCAACGATCTCGTTCCGCGAGGCCGCCGGCGGCCGGATCGAGCAGTATAAGCTCCAGCGCTGGGACAAGGATGCGTGGGTCGATGTGGTGAGCACCTGCAAAGCACCGAACAAGGCGACCGTCCGCCACCGCTTCCCGCCCGTCGAGACGACGCGAATCCGCCTTCTGATCGTGACGGCAACAGAGGTGCCGACGATCTACGAGATCGAGGCGAAGTAGTCCGTTGTTCGTTGTCAGATATCAGGGCCGGTGTCCTCATCGGCACGACCACGGCACCGGTGGTTTCCTTGTTCCCCGGAAGACGGCCGGCGGGGTTTCTGCACCTCGTGGGATCAGCGTGACTCGCCGCGAGGGGCGCAGCGATTCCCGTCGGCGTTCCGGTGGAGACGTTGCCGGCGAGTTGCCGCCGTGTGGCGCGATCCATGAGAGGGCGGGCACCCGTCGAGCCGGGCCGATAAGCGGAAAGGGGGCAAACCTTCGAGCTTACGGATGCGCCGCAGGGGGCGGGTCTGCCCGCGCCTTTGCCCGCAGGGGGCGGCGGCTTTTCGGGTTCCGTCACCCGGGCCTCGTCATTTCTTCGTCCTCGGGGCTTGGGCGTCCGCCATTCCATGGGTGTCCCGGCGGGCAGGCTGTTCGCGCTTTCCGGTGGATGCTTCAGGCCGGGCGGGGTATAATACGATAGAGGGTGTAGGGGCACGACGCATTTCTGTCTGGCGATTGGTGGAGGTTCGGGCCATGAAAAACCTGCTTTCGGATCGTTCGCCGTCTTCGCAGCGGATCGTGGAACGCCAGCTTCGGAACTGGGAGTTGTGGAGCCGTCGGCGCGGCGGGCAGCAGCCCTGTGCGAAACCCGTATGCGACTTCATCACCGTCTCCCGCGAGATCGGGGGCCACGGCGAGGAGGTGGCGGCCGAACTGGGGCGGCGGCTCGGGTGGAAGGTGTACGACCGCGAGTTGCTTGAGCTGATGGCCGAGAACGAAACAGGGCGCCGGCAGCTCTACAGCACGATGGATGAGCGGGACCAGACGTGGTTCAATTCGTTGTCCATCCTGTGGGCGCCGGAAACGCTGAGCCCGCGGGAAGACTACCTGCACGCACTCTGCCGCACCGTCTTCGCGGTCGCGCGCGAGGCCCCCGCGATCTTCGTGGGACGCGGGGCGCACCTGATCCTTCCGCCGGATGTCGGCTTGCGCGTCCGGATCATCGCGGCCCTCGAAGACCGCGTCGCCCGGTACGCGGCCGCTCACAACCTGGCGGAGCCCGAGGCCCGGCGCGCCATCAAGAGGCTCGAGAACCAGCGGCTCGGCTTCCTGCAGAACTACTTCGGGATCCACGCCGACGATCCTGAATACTACGACTTGGCCGTCAACACCTCCCGACTGTCGGTCGTGCAGGCGTGCGACGTGATCCTGACGGCGCACAGGGGCAAACAGCCCCCGGCGTGATGCGGGACTTGGCTTGTCCGGTTTCTTTCGCAGGTCACCCACAGTCGGCACCGCGAATGGGTCCGTTTGCCGACAGCCCGAGGGGTTGATTTCAGCGCAGGACTTGATATAGGGCGACTCGGGAAATCGGCGAAGCGGCCTGCGCGGCAGATCTGCTGCGCACCGGCGGCCGGAGGCGTTCGCTTCCACAGGGAAGAATCATGATCTTGGTGGTGGACGACGATCGAAGCCTTCTGGCCGTCATGCGGCGGCGGCTGGAGGACGAGGGTCATTCCGTCATGTGTGTTGCGAGCGGCGCGGAGGCGCTCTCGCAGCTCGCGGCCAATGGCGTCGAACTGATGCTGCTCGATCTGAGGCTGCCGGACATGTCCGGCGACGAGGTGCTGCACCGCATGGCGGAACAGCAGTGCGCTGTCCCGTTCGTGGCGATGACGGGCCACGGCGATGAGCGGGTGGCCGTCGATATCATGAAGCGCGGCGCCTGCGACTTTCTGATGAAGGACGGAGCGTTCTGGGAACTGCTGCCGTCGGTGGTGCGGCGGGCGATCGAGCAGGCGGCGCAGGAACGGCGGCTGGCGGTGGCGGAGGCTTCTCTGCGCGAGAGCCAGCGGATGCTCTCGACCTTGATGAGCAACCTTCCGGGCATGGCGTACCGCCGCCGGAACGATGCGGACTGGACGATGGAGTTCGTGAGCGAGGGGTGCTTTGATGTGACGGGTTACGTGGCGAGCGATCTGGAGTGCTCGGGCCACGTGTCGTATGCCGGGCTGATTCATCCCGACGATCAGTCGCTGGTGCTCGGGGCGGTGCAGGCCGCCTTGCGCGACCGCACGCCGTATCAGATCGTGTACCGGATTCGCACTGCGGAGGGCGCCGATCGGTGGGTCTGGGAGCAGGGGCGGGGGGTGTACGCGGATGATGGGAGCCTGCTTTCGCTCGAGGGCTTCATCACGGACATCACGGACCGCAAGCGTGCGGAGGAGGAACTCGTCCGTTACCGCGACCGCCTCGAGGAACTTGTCGAGCATCGGACGCGCGAGCTGGAGGAATCGCGGGAACAATTGCGGCTGTCCGAGCGGCTGGCGTCGCTCGGGACGCTGGCGGCGGGCGTTGCCCACGAGATCAACAACCCGGTGGGCATGATCCTCCTGACGGCCCAGAACGCTTTGCGCGCGGTGTCCGACCCCGCGGTCGTGGAGCGGGCCCTGCGGGAGATCGAGGGCCACAGCCACCGGTGCGGCCGGATCGTCAAGAGCCTTCTGCAGTTCGCGCGGCAGGAACCGAACGACAGGTGGGCGGAGGACCTGAACCGGCTCGTGGCCCGGGCGGTTGATCTGACGCGGCGGTATGCCGATGAACACGGAGCGGTAGTGACCACGCGTTGTCCGCCCGGCCTTCCCGCGGTGACCGTGAATCCGCTGGAGATCGAGCAGGTCTTCGTCAACCTGATCCGCAACGCCGTGGAGGCCGGCGACGAAGGTGTCCGCGTTCTGGTGGCCACGGAGAAGACGCCCGCCGGAGTTCGGGCGATCGTGCAGGACAACGGCCGGGGCATGACGCACGAGCAGCGGAAACGGGTGTTCGACCCGTTTTATACGACACGGCGCCACAAGGGAGGGGCGGGGCTTGGCATGAGCATCGTGCATGGTATCATAGCGGCACACGGTGGAACGATCGACGTCGAGAGCGAGCTGGGCTACGGCACGTTGGTCACGATTGAACTGCCCGGCGAGGCACCGTCACCGAAGGAAGCTGAAGATGCCGCGAGTGCTTGTGGTTGATGATGAACAGGGGTATCGTGTCGGGCTCGAGCAGGCATTGTCCCAGGCCGGTCACGAGACGCGGACGGCAGCGTCCGCGCGGGAAGCAATTGATCTCGGCGCGCGGTATCGCCCGGACGTTCTGGTGGCCGACTGGATGCTGAAGGACCGCCTGCACGGCCTCCACGTGGCCGAGGCGCTGCACGCCGTTCGCCCGGAACTGCAAACGGTCATGATCACCGGGTTCGGCTCCGCCGACCTCCGGTTCGAGGCGGACCGGCTCCCCGTATTCGAGTTCCTGGAGAAGCCGTTCAGCGCGGATCGCGTTTGCGAGGCGGTCCGGAACGCGGCGGCGTGCCGCCGTCCGAGCCAGGGGCGGCTTCCGGTCGGCGTGTGCGAGGTGGATGCCGCCGGGCGCATCCTCTACGCCAATCCGCGGGCACGGCAGATGTTCGTCCCGACGGCCGCGGGGCCCGGCCCCACGGCGATGCGGGATCTCCTCGCGGCCGACTCATGCGAACGACTGTCGACCGCGGATCGGCAATGGGTGCAGGTCTCGCCGCGGGGCCTGACGGAGACGCTGTGGCATGTGCGCGCCCGGGCCTTGACCGACGAGGGCGACCGCATGGTGGTCTTTCTCGGCGCGGACGAGGAGGAGCACCGGGGCCACCCGGTCGTGCGGAACCTGCTGGGGCTGAATCTGCCGGCGCGAGCCGAATGGCCGGTCGATGGCCATGTGCTCGTCGTGGACAACAGCGCGCTCGTCCGGCTGGTGCTGCTGGCCGGGCTCGAGCAGGTCGGGTGCATCTGTCACGCAACGGACGACCTCGAGACGGCGCTCCGCCTGTTTGAACGCGACCCGGATATCGGCGTCGTGGTCCTCGATTGCGCGGCACCCGGTGAGGATACGCGTCGATTCATCGAGCGGCTGCGGGTTGCCAAGCCGGCCTGCATCGTGGTGGGGACGGCCACCGCCGCCTGCCAGGCCGAACGGATCATGGCCGACCTGGACCACTTCCTCCACAAGCCGTTTATCGTCGAGCATCTGATCAAGCTCCTCACCTCGCGGATCGGAAACTGCGTTGATTGCGGCCTGCCGATCCCGTTGCGGCGGCTGCGTCCGGGCGAGGTCGGCAGCAGCTGGGAGTGCTGCGGGTGCGGGTCGCGCTACTTCGCCGTGCTGGACGATCGCTTCTCCGTGGATGTCCTCCGCAACGTCCGGCCCGCGCCGCGGATCAGCCCGAGGATCGGATCGAGCAACTGAGCAGTCTGTCCCGTGCTGCGAATCGGCTCCGTTGAGTTCGCGTCGAATCTGATGCTGGCGCCGGTCGCGGGGTACTGCGACCTGGCGTTTCGGCTGGCGATCCGGGCGCAGGGGGGGCTCGGCCTTGCGTGGACGGACCTCGTCCACCCGCGGGGATTGGTGCGGCGGACGGCGAAGACGATGCAGATCGTGGCGACCGATCCGTCCGACCGGCCTCTGGCCATACAGCTCTACGGCCGGAACCCCGACGAAATGGCCGCGGCGGCGGGCGTGTGCGAGGCCCGCGGAGCCGCCGTCGTGGACATCAACATGGGCTGCCCGGTCGAGAAGATCTGCAGGCGGTCGGCCGGGGCGGCGCTGCTGCGCGATCCGGAAACCGCCGTCCGCGTGGCCGAACGCATGGTCAGGGCCGTCCGCATTCCCGTGACGGCCAAGGTGCGGCTCGGATGGGCGGAGGGCGAACTCGTGGCGCCCTCGCTGGCACGCGCCCTCGAGGATGTGGGCGTGGCCGCCGTGATCGTGCACGGCCGCAGCGCGGAATCGCGATTCGCCGGCTCGGTGCGGATCGACGGGATCGCCCGTGTCGTCGGGGCCGTCCGTGCGATTCCGGTGATCGGCAACGGCGATGTGCGTTCGCCCGCCGACGCAAGAGCGATGATCGATCGCACGGGGTGCGCGGGCGTGATGATCGGCCGCGCGGCGTTGCGGGACCCGTGGATCTTCCGCGACACGCAGGCGTTTCTCGCGACGGGCCGCGTGCCGCCGCCGGCGACGCGGGCGGAATACGCCGCGTTCGTGAACGAGCACTTTCGGACCCTGCTTCGTGTGCGAGGCGAGCGTGCCGCGATCGCGATCTTCCGTCAGCGATTCAGCTGGTACGCCCGGCGGCTCGGCGTATCGGCGGCGTTGTGGGCGCGGATACGGGCTGTCGGCTCCGCGGCGGAATACTGGGAACTGGCCGAGTCGCTGCGGCGGGACCTGATGCAGACGTAGCCCGCGATCCCCGCCCGCGAATCATCGGTTTCTCGTGCGACGGCCCCGGTGCCCTCGTGCAGGGCCGGCGATAGGATACGGCATGACTTCGGCCGAACGTGCCCGTGTGGTGAAGGACCTCGCCCGGCGGCTGGGCTTCGATCTGGTCGGCATCGCCCCCGCATCGCCGATCCCGCGTGGAGAGTATCTGCGCGAGTGGCTGGCACGCGGGTGTGCCGGCGAGATGGCGTACCTGCACCGCAACCGGGACACGCGGCTGAATCCGGCCGCCATGCTGGACGGGGCGCGGTCCATCATCGTCGCGGCGGTGAGCTACCACGTGCCGGAACCGCCGCCGCCTGCGGACGGCGCCGCGCGAGGCCGGATCGCTCGCTACGCATGGGGGCGCGACTATCATCAGGTGCTTCGCGAGCGGCTCCGGAGACTCGTCGAGGCCCTGCGGGCGGAGCTGGCCGAGCCGTTCGGAAGCCGCATCTGCGTGGACACGGCCCCGATCGTCGAACGCGAACTCGCCGCCGCCGCCGGCGTCGGCTGGATCGGCAAGAACACGCTCATCATTCATCCGAAGGCCGGGTCGTACCTGTTCCTGGGTGAGGTCATCAGCACGCTCGATCTGGCGTGCGACGCACCGGTTGCCGATCATTGTGGATCGTGCCGGCGTTGTCTCGAGGCGTGCCCGACGCGGGCCCTCACGGGGCCGTATGCGATGGATGCCCGACGCTGCATCTCGTATCTGACGATCGAGCACCGCGGCGAGATCCCGGCCGAGATGGGCCGGCAGATGGGCATGTGGGTCTACGGGTGCGATGTCTGCCAGGAGGTCTGTCCGTTCAACCGCCGGGCCGCCGAGACCGCGGAACCGTCATTTGCAGTAAGCCCGCCGTCGCCGTCACCGGTCCTGGCGGAGATCCTCGACTGGTCGCCGGAGGATTACCAGCGCATCGTTGCCGGCCGTGCCATGAAGCGGGCCACTCTCGAGATGTTCAAGCGCAACGCCGCGATCGCGGCCGGGAACGCCGGACCTCGCACGGTCTGATTGGCGGCGCGCGTCCCTCTTCGTTCCGCAGGCCGGCAGCCTGTACCGCAAAGCGCCGTGACGAAACGGAACCGGCGCAGGAAGCGGGCCCGGCGGCGTCTGTCGCGAGCCGGGCCCTGGTCATTCAGACGGCGGTTCCAACGCCGTCACGTCAGTGTCCTTGTGTCGTTCCTCGCATCCGCACGAAGATCACCCGAGGTTGACCGAGATCTTCTTCGGCTTGACCTCTTCGCGCTTGTCGAGCGTGATCGTGAGGACGCCGTCCTTCATCGACGCCTGGACCTGGTCCTCGTTCACGGCCGTCGGCAGCGTGAACTGGCGGGTGAAGCGACCGTATCGCCGTTCGCGGATGTGGAAGCCGCGCGACTCCTCCGGCGGGGCGGCAAACTTCTTCTCGCCGGTGATCGTCAGCACGCCGTTTTCGAGCGTAATGTCGAGGTCTTCCTTGCTCAGCCCCGGAACCTCCGCCTCGACAAAGTAGTGGTTGTCGTCTTCACGCACGTTCACGGGACAGCCGACAGCCTCGCCCTCCCAGCCGTCGCCGAAGACACGACCGACAAAACGGCCGAAATCCCTTTGGAGGTTGTCCACCATATCCCAGGTGTTGGGCCAGGCCAGTCCGCCGCGATGCCGATCAATCCAAACAGGCAGCATGATCGAACTCCTTTCTTGTGATTCTCGTTTCAAACGTTCGTCCCCGTTCCGACAGGTAGCCTACTAGCAAGGGCCATGCCAGCCGCCGTATCGCTCATAACACCTTGCCGTAGCGTTAGTTAGCTCGCCTGCTCCGAATTGTGACATCAGGGCCGGCGCGAATCATTTTGGCAGTGCGGCACAAGACGGAGCTTCCACAACTATTGCAGGGATCGACGGTTGTGCGTCTGCCATGTGCATTTCGGCAGGACCGATGTCCGCTATCGCGTTGCCTGCCGGGCGATCATGAACCGAGGCCCTGCTGTCAGCCGGCCCAACATGCGCGCACGGCACACAGCATGACGCTTTTTCTCATCGCTCACCGTTGCGATGCCACAACGAAGCGAATCGGGCTTGCGTTCGCACTTGAATGGGACGGAACGGCTTGTGGCGATAACATCTTGCGGCGATGCGTGTTATGGAGGCGTCGGAAATCGATGCGCTTTCAGCGGAGCCTTGGCACTCGACTTGCCGAAGGTGGGGTTGATGGAATCGAGCGTTCGGACAATCGAGCATACGGCGGAAGCGGCGGCGGCCGATGGCAGGGAACGCCGGGCGTACCGGCGGCTGGACATGCAGTGGCCCGTCGAGGCTTACGCTTCGCACGCCGGCGAACCGACGGCCATCCGTACGACGACGCAAAACGTCAGTTCGGGCGGGGTTTACTTCGAGGCGCCGGCCGGCCTGCTGCACCCCGGTGCCGAGGTGCAGGTGACGTTGAGCGTGCCGCCCGGGGTCGGCTACTCACCCGTGGCCGGGCGCGTCGTCGGTGTGGCCGAGGTTGTCCGCGTAAACGCCCTTCACTCGCCGGCCGCCGCACACGGCCGCGTAGGCGTCGGCGTCCGCTTTCGCCAGCCGCTGCGCACGTTCTTCTAGGCCCCGTATTGCGGCTTCTGCAATCGGGGCTCGTCGTCGGGCGTGTCTTGTCAGTCCGTGGGCTTCTTCGGCGGGCCGCTCATTTCGGGGCGCCGCCTGCGCAGAACCGTTCGAACGCGCCGCCGAACAGCTCGGCCACGTCGCGGCGGAGTTCGGCCTCGGTCGGCATCCAGCCCGCCCGCAGCAGGTCGGCGTACTTGTCGGCCAGGACCTCACCGATAATGATCCGCGAGTGCTTCCACTTGTAGATGAGCTGATCCAGCACGCGGGCATCGGAGTGCTGCGGCGTGAACGACAGGCCGAGCAGTTCGATCCGCTCGCGCGTCATCTCGTCGATAATGCTCGGGTCATTGAGGAACCACCAGCACCCGAAGATGTGCAGGTTCGGGTACTTCCGGGCCGCGACGCACAGCTCGTGCTGGTTTTCCCGCGCGAGCATCGTCACCAGAAAGCGGTTCTCCGGATACTGCGAGCACAGGTGGTAGATCGCGTTCATGTCGGCCGTGCCGACGCCGTCGCCCGCAAGTCGCAGGGCGGGGTTCACCTGCCGTCGCACGCCGATCATCATCGCGAACGGGATGCCCGCCGTCCGCGCGACCGGCAGAACGCACTTCTCGATCAGCCTCGCCTGCGCGCTCTTCTCGGGAAACCGGAACGTGTTCGGCAGCGAGACGGCCATGTACCGCGGCTGCATGCGCTCGATCCAGTCGAGCAGGAACCCCTTGACGGCGTCGATGTCGGCCCCGCCGAGGTCGCCGCGGCACGCGTAGCCCCATTCGGTGAGGCGCGGGGCCGCCGTCTCCCACTGGTTGAGCAGCGCGTCGATCCGCAGGGCGGCCTGGAAGCGGTCGTCGATCTCCCGGTTGCTCGTCCACACAGGCCGCTCGGCATCGTCGAACGGGTCGTTCGTCATGATGGCCCCGCGGACGTTTGCGACCGAGAAGACCTTGTCGAGGTAGTCCTCGACCGGCATCGAGGCGACGTATTGCCGCGCTGCCTCGAGATCCCGCCGGCCGACGTCCAGCCCGAGTTCGTGCAGCACGGTGAGAACGCCGCGGCAGGCCTCCGACACCGGCGAGCGATCGACGAAGAGGTGCTTCCAGACGTAGTCGGCCTGGTCACGCTTGCTCATCGCCCAGAACCGGTCGTACGGCATCGGAGCGACGCGAAAGACCTCCGCCACGAGGTAGTGGTACGTCAGCAGCTCATCCAACCCCCACAGCAGCAGCCGGCCGAAGCGGGGCGAGTAGATGTGCGTGTGGATATCAAGGATCGGCGCTGCGTCCACCTCGCGGCGGACCAGGCCGCGCAACGCGGTTTCGTCCATCAGGTAAGTCATGGCAAGCGTATCATCGCCGCTCTGCGGGCCCCTGTCCACCCGTAGCCGCGGGTGGTGCCGAACGCAATACGGTTCGACCGACGATCACGACCGACGTCAGGAACGTTCATCCGGGCGGCGGGCGTTCGCCGGCGCCGGTTACGTTCGACGTGCGGCGAGCCCGCCGTGGCGCGGGCATCCCGCGGGCCGGCAGACCGCACCACAAAGCGCGAAAGCGTGCGGCCGAAGACCGGCGCTACAGCAGGCCCCGGTGCTTCAGTACGCTCTCGCGCTCGGCGAGCTTGCGGTCTTCGTCGATCATCATGCGGACCAGTTCCTCGAATGACACTCGCGGCTTCCAGCCGAGCCGTTCGCGGGCCTTGGTCGCGTCGCCGAGGAGGATGTCCACCTCCGACGGCCGCAGGTAGCGGGCGTCCTGCACGACGAACGGCCGCCAGTCCATGCCCAGGCAGGCGAAGGCCGCATCGAGGAACTCGCGCACGGATCGCGTCTCGCCCGTGGCGACCACGTAGTCGTCGGGCTGCTCCTGCTGGAGCATGAGCCACATGGCTTCGACGTAATCGCCGGCGAAGCCCCAGTCCCGCTTCGCGTCGAGGTTGCCGAGATAGAGCTTATCCTGCAGGCCCGCCTTGATCCGCGTGGCGGCGCGCGTGATCTTGCGCGTCACGAACGTCTCGCCGCGCCGCGGGCTTTCGTGGTTGAAGAGGATTCCGTTGCACGCGAACAGGCCGTAGGCTTCGCGGTAGTTCACCGTCTGCCAGTAGGCGAACAGTTTGGCGCAGGCGTAGGGGCTGCGTGGGTGGAAGGGCGTCGTCTCACGCTGCGGCACCTCGACGGCCTTGCCGTACATCTCGCTGCTGGACGCCTGGTAGAACCGCGTGGGGATCCGCGTGTCGCGGATGGCTTCGAGAAGGCAAAGCGCGCCGAGCGCGTCGGTCTCGACCGTGTAGACCGGCTGGTCGAAGCTGACGCGGACGTGCGACTGCGCGGCAAGGTTGTAGACTTCGTCGGGCGCCACGTCCGTCAGGACGCGCCGCAGGCTCGAAGCGTCGGTGAGGTCGGCGTAGTGCAGGAAGAGCCGCACGTCCTGCCCGTGGGGATCCTGGTAGAGGTGTTCGATCCGCTCCGTGCCGAACGTGCTGGAACGCCGCACGATGCCATGTACCTCGTAGCCCTTGCCGAGGAGGAACTCGGCAAGGTAGCTGCCGTCCTGGCCGGTAATGCCGGTAACCAACGCTTTTCGGGGCTGGCTCATGGAGGTCATGGTATCGCGGCCCCGGGCGGAGGGGTAGCACCGGGGAAAGGAGGCTTTACACCACGGTCGGAGTTGCCGACAATCAGGACTAGCCATGCTTGCGCAGGCGGTCCAACATACGTACGGCGGCTTGTGGCCCTGCTGGGGCATCGCGCTGAGCGCCTTCGGCGTGGCGGCGGTGGCGACGCCCATCTGCCGCGCCGTCGCCCGGCGGAAACGTATCGTGGACCGGCCGGACGATTTCCTCAAGCCCCACAAGAAGCCGATCCCCTACCTCGGGGGCGTTGCGATCTTCCTCGGCTGGGCGGTCGGCATCCTTGTCGCCTTGACGACGGGCGGTTTCCCGCTGCGGCCCACCGTGCTATCCGGTGTGTTGATCTGCGGACTGGCGATCATGGGGATCGGCCTGTTCGATGACTTGCGGATCATGCGGCCCCGCGTGAAGCTGGCCTTGAACATCGCGGTCGGCCTCGTGCTGCTGTGGCTCGGCATCGGACGAAACGTGTTCGGCGTCATCGTGCAGGCGACGGCGCTGCACCGCGACCCGTCGATTCACTGGCTCGAGTTGGCGTTCTCCGTGCCGTTCGGCCTGTTCATCATCGTCGGTGCGTGCAATGCGACGAATCTTATCGATGGCCTCGACGGCCTCTGCAGCGGGGTCCTGGGCATCATCTCGATCGGGTTCTTCGTGCTCGCCCTGGTGATGGCGATGATGTACCCCTCCCAGCCCGTGGCGTACGAGCGCGTCGTGTTGTCGCTGGCGATGCTCGGGGCGTCGCTCGGCTTTCTTCCGTACAACCGGAACCCGGCCTCGATCTTCATGGGAGACGCGGGCTCGATGCTCCTGGGTATGAACGCCGCGGTCCTCATGCTGATGTTTTCGGAGCCCGACCTGCTTCGCTGGATGGCGGGCGCGATTATGGTCTTCGGGCTGCCGATCGCGGACATGCTGCTGACCCTGTTGCGCCGGTGGCGCAACGCCCGGCCGCTGATGATCGGCGACCGGAGCCACTTCTACGACCAGCTTGTCGATCGCGGCTACAGCGTGCGGCAGGTGGTGATGATCAGCTACGCGCTGGCGTTCGCCTTCGCCGCCATCGGTGTGGGAACGGCCGTCTTCGTGCGGACGCGGTATGCGATCCTGATCTACGCCGTTGTGTTCCTGGCGGTGATCGTGGCGATATGGAAGTACCGGATGGTCGAGTTGCTGCCGCCTGACCAGCGACGGGCGAATGGTTCGCCCGCCGGCGGCGGCAGCGGACCCGAACGAGCATAAGCGCATGAGCGGAGCGTACGACGACAACCCTTCGGCCGCGAACGTGAGCATTCCTTCGCCGTCCCCGTCTGCCGCGGCTGTCCCGCCGGAGCTGGCCGCGCGGCTGGCGGCACGGCGGCGGTGGTTCCGGAGTTTTCCCGACGGCTCGTTGGAGTTCGTCGCCGCGATCCGGATCGTGTGGATCCTGGCGTTCTTCGCCGCGCCGGTGATCGGCGGGTTTCTCCAGGTCTACGCAACGCTTGCCATCGGGGCGGTCCTGCTGCTCGACTTCGGCCTGGTGATGACGTGGCTTGTCCGCATCACGGCCGATCGCGACGCCTGGGCCCGGCGCGGAACGGCGGAGAACCCGGCGGGAGCGCGTTCCGGCGCATCGTTGACGGCGATCGCCCTGATCGCGCAGGCGCTTCTGCTGGCCTTCCTGGCGCTGTCGTTTCTGCGGCTTCCGCTGGAAATCGTTCGGACGCATCCCGGTGTGGCGAACACGGCCCGTTGGGTCCTCCTGGCCGCTTATGCCGTCGCGGCGGTGGCGACGGCCCGCTCGTGCCGCTCGGCGGGGCTTCGGAGCCGGGCGTCGGGGATCCTGCTGGCGGCGCCTCTGCTCAGCTGGTGGGCCCTTCGACGCTTCGCCAGAGACGTGGCCGCCCCCATGACGAACGAGGTGCAGGTGCTGAAGAAACCGCCCCATCTTTCGGGGGCCGGATTCGTCATGGCCGATGCCGCGTGGCTGGCCGCCCTCGTCGTGTCCGTCGCGGTGGTCCTGCTGGCCAGGAACATGGGGATGCACGCGACCTGGCAGAATGCCTGCAGCGGCATCCTTCTTGCGGTCGCGGCCATCGCGGATGTGGCTGCTTTGGAATCGGTGCAGCGCGTCTACCTCGGCTGGCTGCGCACGGTTCAGCCGGCCCGGCCTCGCGATGCGGGCCCTGGGTAGGCGTCGGGCGTTTCCCTTCTCAGGCGGGTACGGCGGGAGCCAGCCGGTCGTTGCCGAAGTTCTCCAGCTTGCGAATCGGATGATCCGGCGCATGCGCCGCCAGGATCTTCGCGGCGAAGACGGTGTGGTCGCCCGTGACGAGCGTGTCCGCCACCTCGCACTCGAGGTTGAAGGCCGCCTCGGTCAGCAGGGGGCAGCCCGAGGAGCCGACCGTCTCGTGCGGGATATGGAGCGCGGCGAACTTGTCCGCGTCGCGCCCGCTGCTGCGGCCGGCCGCACGCACAACGTCGGCCTGACCCTCGCCGGCGAAGGCCAGGACGAACTTCGGCGAGCGCTTCAGCACGTCGTGCGTGTAACGGGTGTTCCCGACCGCGACCGTGATCATCGGCGGCTCGAACGAACAGCAGGCGATCCAGCCGACCGGCATGACGTTCGTCCGGCCGTTCGCGGGGTCGCGGGTGACCAGCAGGGCGACCCATTCCGGGAACTTCATGCTCATGGCCTTCGGGATGGAGATCGGTTTCACGACAGCGTCCCTTCGTGCAAGAGTCGGTCACTCCGGCGGACAAGCACTCCCATCCGCAACATGTGAATTGTCCGTGTTGTTCCGCGGGGATGCAACGTCAGTTGAACAGGTTTTCGAAGCGGGCGTCGGCCTCGCTCAGCTCATCGTTCGCCTTCTCGGCCACGCCGCCGATCGACTTGCCGATCGACCGCCGGCCGTCGTTCTGGACGTACGGGTTGTATCCGACGTCGGCGCAGCCGCTGCAGAACACGATGACGGCAAGGCAGACCACAGCCACGGGCAAGACGCACGCATACCGATACATGTCCCAGTTATCGGCATGGCGACGCCGCCGGGACGAATCGGCTTTGCCCGGTACGCCGCGCCGCCGCAGGGCCGGGAACCCCGCTACCCCACCGAATCTGGCGGACACGGCGTGTCTGGTATCAGGATGGGCTTCTTCTGGCGCCCATCCTACCGGCGGCGTCCAGCCTTTTTCGCGGCTTTGCCGGCCCGCTTGCCCTGGACGGCGCTCTGTACCTTCATGGGCAGGCCGAACAGACGGATGAAGCCGTCGGCATCGGCCGGGTCGTACTCGGCGCCCATCTTGAAGCTTGCCAGCGCGGGCACGTACAGCGACTTTGCGCTCTTGGCCCCCACGGCCCGGCAGTTGCCCTTGTAGAGCTTGACGCGGACGGTGCCCGTCACGTGTTCCTGCGTCCTGGCGACGAAGGCGTCGAGGGCCTCGCGGAGCGGGCTGTACCACTGGCCGTAGTACACCAGTTCGGCGTAACGCAACGCGACCTGCTGCTTGTAGTGCGCCGTCTCTCGTTCGAGGCAGATCGCTTCCAGCGCCCGGTGCGCCTCGTAGAGGATCGTGCCGCCGGGCGTCTCGTACACGCCGCGGGACTTCATGCCGACCAGCCGGTTCTCAACCAGATCGACCTGCCCGACCCCGTGTTTGCCGCCCAGCGCGTTGAGCGTCTGGATGATGTTCACGGGGCCCATTCGTTTGCCGTTCAGCCCGACCGGCTCGCCGCGGACAAAGTCCACCTCCACATACGCGGCCTTGTTCGGGGCCTTCTCGATCGGGTTGCTGATGACCAGCATGCGGTCGAGCGGCTCGTTCCAGGTGCTCTCGAGTTCCTGGCCCTCGTGCGAGATGTGCCACATGTTGCGGTCGCGCGAGTAGATGCTCTTCCTGGACTGCTCGATCGGGATGCCGCGTGCCTCGGCGTACTCGACGGCGGCCTCGCGGCTGCGGAGCTGGAAGCGCGGGTCCTTCCACGGGGCGATGATCGTCAGCGACGGATCGAGGGCCGCGTAGGTCAGCTCGAAGCGGACCTGGTCGTTGCCCTTGCCGGTCGCGCCGTGGGCGACGGCGTCGGCTCCGAACTCGTGCGCGACGCGGACCTGCTCCTTCGCGATCAGCGGCCGGGCGATGGATGTGCCCAGCATGTACCGCTGCTCGTAGATCGCCCCGGCCTTGAGCATCGGCCAGAGGAAATCGCGGGCGAACTCCTCGCGAAGATCCCGGACGACGCAATGGCTCGCCCCGCTGCGGAGGGCCTTTCGCTCGATCTTTTTCAGTTCGTCGCCCTGGCCGAGTTCGGCGGCGAAGGCGATCACCTCGCACCCGTACGTCTCGCGGATCCACGGCAGGATGACGCTCGTGTCGAGCCCGCCGGAGTACGCCAACACAACCTTCCTGACTGGCCTGGCCATGGTTCTGTGCTCCTTGTTCGGCGGACAGGATAACACCGTTCGCTGAAAACGCAATCGCGGCAGCGCGCCCGGTCAGAGCGGACAGTCCGCCTGCCGATGGGTCGTCTTGCGGGCCAGGCAGAACAGGTTCATCGACGCGAACCACCGGGCGTCGGCGGCCATTGCACGGCGAAGAAGGCGGCGCAACGGGCCGAGCCGGCCGACGACGTGCTGCATCAGGCCGAGCGGCCGCCCGAAGAACGCGGAGCCGTCGAACTCGACGACCGCGAAACCGGAGCGTTCCAGCAGCGCGCGAAGGCCCTGTCGTGAAAAGTGTTCGTGCCAGCGTTTCTCGGCGGAGACGTCGCCGATGAGCCCCTCGGGATTCGACACGTAGCGGCGCTCGTACTCCTCGCGCGTGTGGTTGCGGCAGTAGTACCAGCGGTGGAGCCGCGGGAACCGGAACTTGAAGTTGCCGGCGTCCAGTGCGGAAAGGATGTACCGGCCGGGCACGGTGACCACCAGCACCCCGTCATCCCGGAGCACGCGGTTGAGTTCGTCGAGGACGGCGGCCTGGTCGGCGACGTGCTCGATCACGTCGAGCAGCGTGGCGGACGAAAACGTGCGGTCCGGGAAAGGGAGCGGCGCGTGCGGCTCAATGACGGCGAACTCGACATCGGGAAAGCGGCGGCGGCCCTCGGCAACGGCGTCGGCGACGACGTCAACGCCCACCCGCCGGCCGATCGACCGGGTCCGGAGGGAATCAAGGAACGCGCCGCGGTAACAGCCGAAATCCAGGTGGGCCTCGCTGCCGGCCGGCACGTGTTCCCACGCGAAGCCGTAGCGGTCGTGTCCGTGCGGGTTCTCGCGGTGCAGTCGGGTTCGCATGGCCGGCGATCTCTTTGCGGCTCGACCGAGGGGCCGGGCGGCCGCGCTCGCATGTCCTGTCCGCGTGGGGCGTCTGCTCGATCTTCGGCACGGCCGTTCGCGGCCGGGGCCGGGCCTCCGCATTATCCTCCGGCGCGGTCGCGATCGGCAAGACGCCGGCAGCGGCGTCAGCGGACCGGATACCGGAAGAGGTACGCCGCGTGCGGCTCCAGGCGATGTGTCATCGAGGCGTCCGCGGAGATGTCGGTCTCACGCAGCTGCACGCCCGGCAGGTCAAAGTCGCGGCACGTCAGCGACCGCACGGTCGCGCGCGGGGCCAGGGCCGCCCCGCGCACGTTGATGACGGCATCGACGGCCTGATCCGTCGAGCGGTTCACGGCCAGCAGGTAGACGTGGCGATCGTCCCGCATGGCCAGGGCCGAGACGACGGGCACGCCCTTGACGTCCGGCGCGAGGGCGTTGAACGCGGTCGCGTGCTTGTCGGCGAGGCTGTCGTAGTCGAAGCTCTCGCCACTGACAGTCGCCTTTGCCGTGTGCGTGCCGAGCCGTCCGGTGAAGAACCGAAAGACCTTGTAGTTCTCCTTCGTCCGTCCGTCGGGCAGCATGATTCCGCACGGGTAGCCGCCGAAGAGGTGATGCAGGTGCGCCCGGCGGACGCCGTGCTCGATCATCACCCGCAGGGCGTCGACGAGCAGCAGTTGCTGTGCCGCCGTGTCCACGGAGACCGGTGCGAGGCCGTGCTCGCCCTCCCAGTAGTACAGTTCCACGGCGTCGATATCCGCCGAGACGTTCGCCCCCGCCAGCATGAAACCGACGGCCAGCTGCGTGGCGCCCTCAGGCACCGGACCGCCCACCGTGATTTTGTGCCAGTGGCCCGCACGCCACGCCTGCCGCAGACCGGCCTCGGCGAGCGGTTCGCCCGGGTGGCCGCCGGCGTCAACCGTCGCAAGCCGGAGCGTCAGGGCCTCCGGTCTGGCCGTTCGGACCCACGCCGAGGCGTAAATGCGTTTCGCCTTCCCGCCCTTCCACGGAAAGACCTGGAAGACCGCGGTCCTGGCTTCCGTCGTTTCGCCCGTCTCCAGCCGCAGGCCATGGTTGCGCCGGCCGCCGTCGGCGACGGGCTTGACCGTGCTCCCGGCCGGGGCCGATTCAACGATCCAACCGCTCGTGCCCTGCTCGAACTCGAGGTTCTTCGCCTTGAGCATCGTCCGCGCCGGTCCCCAGCATTTGAGGTTCCACTCGGTGATCTCGATCGGCATGCGGAATGCGAGGGCCTCGTCGCGGTAGCCGCCAAGCAGCGGGTTCGCGAGGCCACGGCGGGCGAAGAAGAGGTTCTGCAGGTTGTGGTGCGTCCAGACGAGAAGGTCGCTGCCCTCCGCGCTGTACGGGTAGAAATGGTCCTGCACGGCGTCGATCAGGCCGGCGGCGAAGAGGGCGTTCAACTCCCGTGTCCAGCGGACGTTGACGTCGCGGTCGGTGGCCTGGAGCGGGTCCTGATTGTTGCCGACCATCGGGTAGCTCACCGCCGTGATGTGCAGGCGCAGGTCCTTCAGCGAGGCATGCTGCCGGCGGGCGTCCTCGACGGCGGCACGCATTGCCCGCGCGTACGCCCCGACCGTGGCGGCGTAGACCTCCGGCGGCCAGTCGGTCTTGCCCTGGCCCCAGTTCTCGTTGCCCATTTCGTAGCAGAGGATCGGCCGCCGGCCGGCGAGGGCCCGGCCGATCGTGTGCGCCTGCAGCAGTTCGAGCGTCTCGGCGAGCGTGCCGAAGTGGTAGTCCGTGTAACCGCAGGGGTTCGGGGCGAGGTGGCGGTGCTTGATCACCTCCTCGACCGGGGCGCCGGCGGGCGGCGGACCGGGCCTGCCCTCCGTGCCGCCCTGGAGATTCAGCGTGTAGTACGGCTCCGCCCCGATGGCGTCGCAGAAGGTGAGGAACTGCTCGACGGTCATCTTCTGCCGGTTGTCGGCCTTCCAGTCGTAGCGGTCGGCCTCGCAGCCGTTGGGAAAGCGGATTGACCGGATGCCGATCTTCCGGACGGCGTCCATCGCCTTGGGGTTCGACAGCGCCGCGGCCCCGCCGTAGTCGAGGTTGATGCCGAGAACCTCCGGCCAGACGGGCTTCTCCCGCACATCGGCGGCGATGTCGACGGTCGCTTTCGTGGTTGTTTCGGCGACGGCGACGGCGGCGAAGCACGACAGGGCGAGCGAAGCGGCAAGAACGCCGGCACGCCGCGCGCCTCGCGGATCCGAAGCGAAGGCCAGAGTTCCGGAACGGCAACGCGCCGCGCGGGCGTGCGCCCCGGGGTTCGGACCCGCACCGCCGGCGATCGCCCTCGCAGGCCGCGCCACGACCCCGCGGCGTGAAAGGCCGCGATCAAGCTTCCCGCGAATCGTCATGACCACTCCTCTCCGCCTTCGGCGGCGCGATGGCGACGTACGGCTTGCCCAGCCACCGCTTGATCAGGATGACTTCGCCCATGTCGTTGCCCTCGACACGGTGGCCGACCCACTGGAGCCCGTAGCCGACGAGCAGCAGCAACACCGGACGCCACCAGAGCGGCCACTGCCCCCGGGCGAGTTGCACGCCGGCCAGAACAACCGCCGCCGTCGTCAGCGGAATGCCGATCAGGTGCAGCGCGAACGACAGCGGATGCCGGTGCCGATCGAGCCAGTTGCCGAGCGCGTTGTTCACCGCGTCAGTTGATCTCCAGATCGTCCTTGCCCGGCAGCTTCGGGAACGGGGCGTGCGGCTCCGTCTGGTACCAGAACGCCGCCGAGGCGATGTCGTCCTTCAACGGCAGGTAGCGCCCGCCGGACCGCCAGCCGAGCGCCTGCATCGTCACTTTCAGGTCTTTGTCGAACCGCACCGGGTCCATGATGTGCCAGCGGTACAGCCCGAACCGCGTCTGCGACCGCCACAGCCCGTCCGGCCGGATCACCTGCGGCATGCCGGCGTACGGCGTCGTGTACTCGCGGTACTCGTCCTTGCCCTCGCGGTTCTTGGTGACGAAACAGTACGAGCCGCAGAAATAATCCTCGGTCCCCGTGCCGCAGATCGTGGGGAACTCCGTGTCGCCGTCCATGAAGAACTTGATCTCGCCCTCGCCCCACCAGCCGACGTTGTTGGCCTGCCAGGCCATGTAGGTTCCGACGAAGTGGCCCTTGCCCTTGACTCCGTCGAGAATCGTGTAGTCGGTCTTGTACGGCAGGGGGTTCGACCGCCGGAACTGCACGTGGAAGTACGCCTCGTCCTCCGGCACGTTCGTCAGTGTGTAGTTGATCTGGTAGTAGAGCGTCTCGTCCTTGTCGGCGATGTTCTCGATGGTGATCTTCGCGGACTTGCGGAACGGCATGACCCAGTAGCAGTTGAACGCGCTGCCCGGGTTCACGCAGACCGGCAGCGACGTGACCTGGGCGTACTCGCCCCAGCCGCAGGCGAAGAGATCGCCGACGGGGCACTCGACCGACGGCTCCGGTTCGCCGTCCCAGTACATCCGCACGATGAGGAATCGCCAGTGGCCGGTCGGCGTGAACCAGATCTGCTGGATCGCGCCCGGGCCGGCGATGTCGGCGAGCGTGAACGTCGTGCCCGCCTTCAGCCGGACCGACGGCGAGACCTTCCACTTCTGCCCGAGTTCGCGGGCGGCGCCCTTGCCCGTGCCCTCGGTGGCCATGCCGCCCTTGCCCTTTTCCCCGGTGAAGTTCTCGGCGGAGATCGACCTCGTCTTCGCGTCGGACAGCCGGGACAGATTGCCCAGGCTCATGTGCAGCCCGTTGAACGGCTTCTCCTGCCCGTAGGCCGTGGCGGCCAGAAACGCGCCCGCGATCAGGGCGAGGCCCGCCGCCCGGTTCGCCAGATTCAGTGGATTGTGGTGTCTCATGGCATCTCCTTTCAGTTGACTTCCAGTTCGTCCCTGCTCGGGAACTTCGGAAACGCGGCGTGCGGCTCCGTCTGGTACCAGAACGCCGTCGAGGCGATGTCGTCCCTCAACGGCAGGTACCGCCCGCCGGACCGCCAGCCGAGCGCCTGCATCGTCACCTTCAGGTCTTTGTCGAACCGCACCGGGTCCATGATGTGCCAGCGGTACAGCCCGAACCGCGTCTGCGACCGCCACAGCCCGTCCGGCCGGATCACCTGCGGCATGCCGGCGTACGGCGTCGTGTACTCGCGGTACTCCTCCTTGCCTTCCCGGGTGCGTCCGACGAACCCGTACGAGCCGCAGAAGTAGTCCTCCGTGCCCGTACCGCAGATCGTGGGGAACTCGCCGTCGCCGTCGAGGAAGAACTTGATCTCGCCCTCACCCCACCAGCCCGTGTTGTTGCTCTGCCAGGCCATGTACGTGCCGACGTACTGCCCCTTGCCCCTGACGCCGTCGAGGATCGTGTAGTCGGTCTTGTACGGCAGCGGGTTGCTGCGGCGAAACTGCGCGTGGAAGTACGCTTCGTCGGCCGGTACGTCGGTGAGCGTGTAGTTGATCTGGTAGAAGAGCGTCTCATCCTTGTCGGCCACGTTCTCGACGGTGATCTTCGCGGACTTGCGGAACGGCATGACCCAGTAGCAGTTGAACGCGCTGCCCGGGTTCACGCAGACCGGCAGCGACGTGACCTGGGCGTACTCGCCCCAGCCGCAGGCGAAGAGATCGCCGACGGGGCACTCGACCGACGGCTCCGGTTCGCCGTCCCAGTACATCCGCACGATGAGGAATCGCCAGTGGCCGGTCGGCGTGAACCAGATCTGCTGGATCGCGCCCGGGCCGGCGATGTCGGCGAGCGTGAACGTCTCGCCCTTCTTGAGCGTGATCGCGGGCGAGACCTTCCACTTCTGTCCGAGTTCGCGGGCGGCGCCCTTGCCAAGTCCCTCGGTCGCCATGCCGCCCTTGCCCTTCTCGCCGGTGAAGTTCTCGGCGGAGATCGACCGCGTCTTCGCATTGGACAGCCGCGACAGATTGCCCAGGCTCATGTGCAGCCCGTTGAACGGCTGCTCCTGCCCGAAGGCGACGGCGGCGAGAAGCCCGCCCGCCAGCAAGGCCAGGGCCGTCGTGCGATGTGAACCAGCTCGGTGCTTCATGGCGTCTCCTTTCGCTCGAAACCGATCGCTCCCGCGGCCGACCCGTGCGGCCGCCGGTCATGATATACGAACCCCGGAAGACGTGCGAACTCACCGTTCGCCGACCGGATGCGTGAGGCCGCCGTGCCCCCGGAAAAACGCCTCGGCGCCCTGTTGGCGGAGTGCCTTGATCTCGGCGGCCGTCATGGCCCGGCCCAGCACGAGAATGTCGTCCAGGTTTCCCCGGAATTGCTGCTCGTGAGCGTGTCGGGTGTCCTCGCCGACGTGCAGATTGCGCTCCATGACGACGGGTGCATCGCCGCCGATCCATCGTTCGCCGGCCGGTTCGCCGTCGAGATAGAAAAATACCTGCCCGTTGTCGTAGACCACGGCCAGATGGTGGTACTTGCCGTCCGCGAACTTCACCTTGTCGGACTCGACGCTGATCCCCTGGGCAATCAGGCGGAGCCCGGCCACGGCCGTGCCCGAGGGATCGCAATCGAAGACCAGTTCCGAACCCCGACACGGCCCGAAGTCGTCATACGAGCTGAACAGCCGGGCGTGCCGGTTGTCGGCGCTTTTGGCCATCACCGCCAGCGTGAAATGCCCGCCCAGTTCGCGGGTGCCGGCGATCTCCATGGTGCAGCGCGGGGTGAAGGACGCCTTGATCCGCATGGAGTTCCCGCCGAAAGCCGCGTTCTCCGGAACGGGGTCCAGCTCGATGCCCAGGTTCGTCTTGCCGTAGACGGTGGCCTTCTGCTCGCCGTCGTCCAGCAGAACATCCCGGGGCGCCGACAGCTTGGCGCCGAACATCTCGTTCTTCTCCATCGTGTACAGAGCCGCCAGCGTGGGCTTCGTCGGCTCGTCCTCCAGGACCTCCACCTTGTCGCCGGCCATGAACGAATAGAGCGATGCGTTCTGCATCAGGAAAACCAGGCGAAGCGAGGAGTGGCCGGCGGGCAGAACGTCGTGTTCTTCCCAGGTGACCGTCGTGTCCACGTGGTCGCCGCGGATGAAATGGCTGTCGTTCTTGTTGTAGCCCGGCACGACCCGGTCTTGCTCGTCCAGGACAATCACGCGCAGCCACCCCTTCGTGGTGTCGCAGTTCACCCGCAGCGGCATGCCGCCGATGCCGGCGAGCCGCTTGGTCCTGAGTCGGCCGGCCTCGGCCCCCGCGTCGATCGACGCGAAGCCGTCCTTGCGCATCGTCGCCACGCCGATGCAGCTGTGCATGGGCACGATGTCGTGCGTGTCGTCGTAGCCGGTGTAGTAGGCCTTGATCTGGTTGCCGTCGACGACGATGGCCCCGCCGGCGACCATGCCGTCGTCCCAGGCGCCGGGCTCGCCGAGATCAATGAGCGGCGTCCGCGGAGGATCCTGGCGACGCCAGTGCGTGCCGTCCCGGCTGGTGATGAGTTCGGTGTAGATCGGTCCGTAGAAAAACCCGTTGTCGTCGTTGGCGCGGAAAATCCACAGGAGCCCGACGTAGATCGACTCATAGGCGAACGGCGTCATGCCGTAGAAATGCGTCCGGCAGATCGAGCCTTCGTCCTGCACCCAGCGGTCGTCGTAGTCGTCCGGGGCGAGGCACAATCGAAGCGGCGGCCAGGGCTCCATGTGGCTTTCGCCCTCGGAGTAGCCCAGGGACCGCCGGCTCAGCCCTCGAACGCTGCAACTCACCTTGACGAAGCCGCGGTATCGCTTCGTGAAGGGGTCCCAGAAGAACCGGCCCACGTCGCCGCCCTTGACGAGCGGCGGAGATGTCCGCGTCCGGCGAAGACCGTCGGGCGAATCCGAACCCGTGTAGCTGCCGGCGGAGATGGACGTGTACCTCGCGTCCGGCGGGTTCCACGGAGAGTGGACCACCGTGCCGGTGAAGGCGATGATATTGTTCTCCGTCGAGCCGTTGACCTTCCAGGGCACCAGGCCGACATTCGGCTTCTCCCAGGCGATGCCGTCCCGGCTGACGGCATAGAGCGAGTGCCAGCCGTCCGGATCACTCTTCGGAGACTGCCCTCCGTACCACATGCGAAACCCCGTACGCTCCTCGTTCGGCAGCACCATGGCGAGCTTGAGCGAGTCCTTCTCCCAGGGCTTGTCCGGCTTCACGACCGGGTTGCTTTCGTGTTTCTTGAAGGGATGGAATGTCCGGTGCGTGTTGTCCAGCGACGAGACAAGATGATCATCGACAAACAGTTGCCAGTGCCCTGTCATATCACTGAGCGACCTGCTTGTCGTCGCATTCGTCGCACCGTGCGAGAGCGACACCAGCGACAGCCATCCAACCGCACAGGCAATGCGCAAAACCACATTCATGACGGAACCGGTCTCCTTGTACAGGGCGTCCACGCCGCCGGGGGGCTGCTCCAATCGCCGTCAGGCCGAAGACGAACGGACGGCAACGAGTTCACACCGAAGCCGTCGGCATTGTACCAGCGCCGCTTCTGTGCTGCGACCGCTTCACGGCCCGCCGTTCGTCGCTTCCGCCCGCCTGCCTGCGTCCTCTGCGCCGACCATCCGCCGGAGCGCCGCCAGATTCACGCGGTCGAAATCCCGTCCGCGCCCGTCCTTGCCCTTGGGCGTCTCCAGAATCATCGGCACGCCGGCGAATCGCGGGTCGTTGACCAGGTTCCGGAACGCCGCACGCCCCAGGCGGCCACGGCCGATGTGCGCGTGCCGATCCACCCGCGAGCCGCGTTCCCGCCGCGAGTCGTTCACGTGAAAGCACCGCACGAGCGACAGGCCGACATGGCGGTCCAGCTCGGCCATCGTGGCCGCGTAGCCGCCGGCGTCCGCCAGCTCGTACCCGGCGGCGAAGACGTGACATGTGTCGAAGCATACGGCGAGCCGCTCCGGGTCACGAACGCGCGCCAGGATCGCCGCAAGATGCTCGAACCGGCAGCCGAGCGACGTCCCCTGCCCGGCCGTCGTCTCGAGCAGCGTGCGAACGCGGAAGCCTCGCGTGCGACGGTGAATCTCATCAAGGGCGCGGGCAACGCGCCTCAGGCCGATCGCCTCGCCGGCGCCCGTATGCGAGCCCGGGTGCGTGACAAGGCACCCGATGCCGAGCCCTTCGCAACGCGTCAGCTCGTCCGCGAACGCCGCGATGCTCCTCCGCCAGAGGTTCCCGTCGGGCGACGCCAGGTTGATCAGGTACGTGTCGTGCGCGATCACAGGCGAGATCCGCGATTCCCGCGCGGCCTCCTCCCACGTGCGGATCGCATCCTCCGTCAACGGCGACGCGCGCCATTGCCGCTGGTTCTTCACGAACACCTGCATGCAATCGCAACCCACGCGGCGCCCTTCGGCGAACGCGTTGTGCAAGCCCCCCGCAATCGACATGTGCGCGCCGAAGCGACGCTGCCCGTCATCGTCCTCTGTGCGAAACCTCGTCGTCGGCTTCATGGTCACCCGATGGTAATGCCCATCCCACGGAGATGGCCATCGTTGGCCCTCACGCAAGCGATGCCGGCGCCAACGCGGGTTGACGTTCGCAAAGGTGAGCGGCTACAGTCGCCGCCCGTCGCACATGCCCAACGAAACCCGCCCGCCCCCGACTGCCCCCTCCGCCACCCGCTATGTTGGCATGGGGATCGAGTTTGCCGGAGCCGTAGGGGGCTTCTGCCTGCTCGGCTGGTGGATTGATCGGCACTGGCAGATCGCAAACCATTGGGGCCTATTGGTTTGCGCTCTTCTTGGCCTGGTGGGAGGCATGTACAACCTTGTTCGCGAGGCCCTCCGTGCCGCGCGGGAAGCCGAACCGCCGGACCCACACGATCGCGAATCGGCAACGGATAGCCGATAGTCGGACTCCAGAATGATCGACCCGGAAACAACATCCCCGTCCGTTGCTCGCTTAACCGATGTAGAGCGTACGGACTCATTCTGGAGGCGCCTTGCCGTACTTGCCGGGGCGGCGGGGGTGGCGGTGGCCATCTGCGCAACGATTGGTATACTGCCCACGTACCGCCTCGCCGGGGGGCACGGCCTGTGGGCCCTCGGCGCGGCCGGCGGCGCGGTCTGGATCGCCTGTGCGGTCGGCGCGGTCCCGGCGGCGCTCCTGCGGGCTTCGGATCCACGGAGCCGACTGCTGATGGTTCAGGTCGGCATGGCCCTGCGGTTCGTGCTCACACTGGCCTTGGCGGTGGCAATCGCCCTGGGGACGGCGCTGCCCCGGGTGCCCTTGCTGTTGTGGGTGGGCGTGCACTACATGGCTGCTCTGGCGGCGACAACCGCGATTGAATTGCGGCTGTCGCGCGGCGGTCGCTCGGAGAGGTCGGCATGAACGCGGATCTGCTGTTGGCGTCGGGCAACCCACTGGATCACGTGGTCCAGCACCCGTGGTATCAGACGTCCGACGGCGCCATCACGCTCCTGAGCAACCAGATCTTCATGCAGATCACGGCGGCGGCCCTGATGGTCCTGCTTATCCCGTGGGCGGTCGGCCGTTCGCGCGGGCGCGACGACATCGGGCGGCTCGTCCCGTGCGGGATCGGCAACTTCTTCGAGGGCATCTGCCAGTTTCTCCGCAAGCAGGTCGCCGAGCCCTCGCTGGGCGTGCATACCGATCGCTTCATCAAGTACATCTGGACCGTCTTCTTCTTCATCCTGTTCTGCAACATCGAGGGCCTGATACCGTTCGATGCCTTCTTCGGGCTTTTCGGCAGGAAGGTGCATGTGGCCGGAACGGCCACGGGCAACATCTGGGTGACGGGCACGCTGGCCGTCTGCACGATGCTGATGATGGTGGTCAACGGGCTCCGGCTCGGCGGGACGGCGTACCTGGCGCACTTCTGTCCGGGGCCGCTCTGGCTCGCGCCGCTGCTCGTCCCGGTGGAGATCATCGGGCTGATCGCGAAGATCTTCGCGCTGGCGATGCGTTTGTTTGCGAACATGATCGCGGGCCACATCCTGCTGGCCGTGCTGATCAGCTTCATCGGCATGGCGGCCGCGGCGATCGGCAGCGCGGGCGGCTTCGCGATCGCGGTCCCCGTGGTGCTTGGGAGCGTGGCGATCAACCTGCTGGAACTCTTCGTGGCGTTCCTGCAGGCGTTCATCTTCACGTTTCTGACGGCGCTGTTCATCGGCCAGTCCGTGGTGTTGCACCACGAGGAGGCGCATGCGCACGGGCATTGAAGGCAACGAGTGCCGGGTGTCACGTGAAGGACGGGTCGGGTTTCCGCCCGGCACTGGGTACTGAGCACGGAGTCTGCCATGCCCGCGGCGTGGGGCGAGCGGGCCATGAGGCTGAGAGGCGATGGCAATCGTGAGGTTTGTCGCCCGCCCCCCAACGGGCGACGTCAGGCAAAGGATGGATCGACATGACGAACGGCAAGAACAAGGTGGCGCTGACGCTGGTCGGCGTGGGGCTCCTGTTGATGATCGCGTCGCCGGCGATGGCCGCCGGGGCCGAGGGCGGCACCGCGCCCACGGGCGCCCGATTCCTCGATGACAAGGGCGCGGCGAATCTGGGTGGTGCGATCGGCGCCGGCCTGGTGCTGATCGGGGGCGCCGCCGGCATCAGCCGGATCGGCGGCAGCGCGGTCGAGTCAATGGCGCGGCAGCCGGAAGCCGCCGGCACGATCAACACCGCCATGATCATCACGGCGGCCATGATCGAAGGCGCGACGCTGTTCGCGGTCGTCGTGTGTCTGCTGGCCGCGTTGAAGTAGCGCCGGCGTCCGGGCCGAGAAAGACGTGAGTGCCCCATGGACATAACACTTGGGTACGTCTGCCGCGTGATCCTCTGCGCGGCGATCTGTGCGGGGCCGCTGCTGGCGGCGCCGGCCGAGGCGGAGCCGGGCTCCGCGCACGGCGGCGGCCACGCCGCCCCGGCGCACGAGCCGAGCCTCTTCTCCGGCGACCTCGGCAACGCAATCTGGACGCTGGTCATCTTCGTGTTCGTCCTGGCCGTGCTGGGCAGGTTCGCCTGGCGGCCGATCCTGGCCACGCTCCAGCGGCGCGAGGAGTTCATCCGCGAGTCGCTCGAGTCCGCCAGGCGGGACCGCGAGGAGGCCGAAAAGCGGCTTCGGGAGCACGAGGAACGCCTCCACCGCGCGAAGGAGGAGGCGACGGCGATCGTCGAGGAAGGCCGCCGCGACGCCGAGGACGCCAAGCGGCGGATCGCCGAGCAGGCCCGCGCCGAGGCCGATGCCATGATTCAGCGGGCCCGGCGCGAGATCGGCATCGCACGCGACACCGCCGTCAAGGAACTGTACGAGCGGGCCGCGGATCTCGCGACCGAGATCGCCGGCAAGGCGATGCGGCGGGCGATGACGGAGGACGAACATCGGCGTCTCATCGTGGCTTCGCTCGAGGAGCTTCGCGAGAAGGCCGCGGCGGACAGGACCGAGTGAGGGACGCATGGCCGCAGGGTATGACCAATCTCTCGCGATCGGCGACGTCTACGCCGAGGCGCTTCTCATGGCGGCGAACGAGCAGGGCGAGACCGACGAGGTCGCCGCGCAGTTCGCCGACCTGATCGCCTACATGGACCGCGATCCGGACTTCGCCGCGTTCCTCACCGTCGTGACCGTCGACGACGACGCCCGGCGGACCACGCTCGAGGTCCTTTTCCGCACGCGGCTGAACGACCTGCTGCTCAACGCGCTGCAGGTGCTGAACGACCGCGGGCGGACGGACATCCTGCGGGGCATGTACGAGCGGTTCCGCCTCCGCCTGGAGGAGCAGCGGAACCAGATCGAGGTGGACGTCAGGACGGCCGTCCCGCTTTCCGAGGACATCCGGGAGAATCTCCGGCAGGGACTCAGCGCGCGGCTGGGCAAGGATGTGATCCTCGTGCCGCGCGTGGACGAGACGCTGATCGGCGGGATCGTGGTGCAGATCGGCGACCGGCGCCTGGACGGCAGCCTGTCGCAGCACCTGCGGAAGATGCGCAGGCAGTTCATGGACCGCGCGAGCACGGAGGTGTTCGGCGGACGGCAGTACGTGGAAACCTGATTACGCACGAACGGACATCCGGCAATGAAATTCAAGGTGGATGAGATCGCATCGGTCATCAAGCAGGAGATCGCGCAGTACCGGCGCGAGATCGACATCGCCGAGGTCGGCAAGGTCCTCGAGGTCGGCGACGGCATCGCCCGGATCTACGGCCTGCACAAGGCCATGTCCGGCGAGATGCTCGAGTTCGAGAACGGCGCGATGGGCCAGGTCTTCAACCTCGAGTCGAACTCCATCGGTGCCGTCGTCCTCGGCGATTACCTCGAGATCAAGGAAGGCGACACCGTCCGCTCGACCGGCCAGCTCCTGTCGGTGCCCGTCGGCGAGGCGATGATCGGCCGCGTCGTCGATCCGCTCGGCCGTCCGCTCGACGGGCAGGGCGTCATCGAATCGCCCCACCGCTGGCCACTCGAGTACTTCGCCCCGGGCATCGCCGAGCGCCAGCCCGTCAACGAGCCCCTCCAGACCGGCATCAAGGCCGTCGACAGCATGATTCCCATCGGCCGCGGCCAGCGCGAGCTGATCATCGGCGACCGCAAGACCGGCAAGACCGCCATTGGCGTCGACACGATCATCAATCAGCGCGGCACGGGCGTCATCTGCGTCTACGTGGCCATCGGCCAGAAGGAATCCACGGTTGCCGGCGTCGTCGAGACGCTGCGCGAAAACCACGCGATGGACTACACGATCGTCGTCTGCGCCGGCAGCTCGGACGCGGCGCCCCTCCAGTACGTCGCCCCCTACGCGGGCTGCGCCATGGCCGAGTACTTCATGTACGAGCAGGGGCGCGCGACCCTCTGCATCTACGACGACCTGTCGAAACAGGCGGCCGCGTACCGCCAGTTGTCGCTGCTGCTGCGTCGCCCGCCCGGCCGCGAGGCCTATCCCGGCGACGTGTTCTACCTGCACAGCCGGCTGCTCGAACGTTCCTGCAAGCTCGCGGAGCGCTACGTCATCGTGCCCAAGGGCGCCCCGGCCGACGTGAAGGAGGGCGTCAACAAGAAGGTCTACGTGGGCGTCCCCGGCAAGGAGGAGTCGAAACGCGAACTGGCCGCGATGCCGAACCGGGATTCGCTCGAGGTCCGCAAGGTCCCCGGCAGCGGCGGCTCGCTGACGGCCCTGCCCGTGATCGAGACGCTCGAGGGCGAGGTCTCGGCCTACATTCCGACGAACGTCATCAGCATCACCGACGGGCAGATCTACCTTGAGCCCGACCTGTTCTTCGCGGGCGTCCGACCGGCCATCAACGTCGGCATCAGCGTCTCGCGCGTCGGCGGCAAGGCCCAGAACAAGGCGATGAAGAAGGTCGCCGGCTCGCTGCGGCTGGACCTCGCGGCCTTCCGCGAGCTGGAGGCGTTCGCCCAGCTCGGCACCGAGCTGGACGCGACGACGCAGCGCCAGCTCGACCGCGGCCAGCGGATGGTCGAGCTGCTCAAGCAGGGCCAGTACAAGCCCTACCATGTGACCGATCAGGTCATCAGCCTCTACGCCGGCAGCCAGGGCTTTCTCGACGACCTGCCGCTGAGCAGGGTGGCCGAGTTCGAGGAGAAGCTCCTGCGGTACTTCCACGACGAGTACCGCGAGATCTGGCAGGAACTCACCGACAAGGCCGACCTCGACAAGGACCTGGAGGCGAAGCTCCGCCAGCGGATCGACGACTTCAAGAAACGGTTTGTGCAGGCGAAGTAGGGCGGTCCGCGTGGATGTCCGGCCGCCAGACCATGCCGGCCGTCGTTTTCGTATACGATTCCTTTGTCGCCATCGCAGGGCGTGTGGTGATCGTGCTCGTTCATCAGGATCACGGGGATCCGGATTCCGCAACGGATTGCCGATCTCTTCGACCATCGACACCTGTTCGTCCAACGTCACCTGACTCCTGCTGATAAGGAGACGTTCCAGCGGATCATCCGCGGGCCGCACGCCACCAGCAACGCCGTCGAACGCAGCAACCGCCGCTTTCGCAAGGCCCGGCGCAGCGTCTGCTCGGTCCGCACGGCGGAGCACATCCGCCAGCGTATCGCCCTTGATATGGAGCGCGACACCGTCGGCTTCCGGATGAACGTCCGATGTCCGACGAATGAGCGCCCCGTTGCCTTGACCGGTCCATGATTCCCCGCGATGTGTCAGGTTGGCCGCGATCCGCGCGGAGACGTCGTCCGCGCCTTCGGGCGGATCACGTCTTGTCAGGGTCGGCGGCGAAGGCTTCGGCGAGGGTGCGGATGGAGTCGTCCCGGTCCAGCCAGCAGACGATCTCCTGTTGTTCCGTTGCGAGGTAGGCGTGGAAGGCGTCCTCGCGGCCTGTTTCGACAAGCAAGAGGAAGACCTTGCCCGCGACGTTGCGGACCAGAGCGGCCCGCAGGCCGTGATCGCGCAGACGGCCGTTGAGCGACGGCGTGGCGTAATAGCCCCAGGCCTTGCGCACGATGTCGTATTGCGAACCGGTGTCGCCGACCAGGGTGATCTGCTCGTCGGCATCGAGGCGGATATCGGCGGCGTGACGAATCACGATGTCGGCGTTCCGGCCGATCGCGAACGTCCTCGGCGGCGTGTGCTTGTCGATGTCCATCGCAGCCCTCGGCGGCAGGCGAGACGCCTGCGCCACAATCAGCGGAGCCTCGCGGACAAGGCGGCCGGTCTCGCCTGCTTGCGTGGCCCCTGCCTGCGCGGGTCCGACCCCTGCGCGACCCGACACCGGCGTCACGCTGTCAGGGCGGGCTCCGGCTCCTCCAGGTGGCCCGGAATGTGCCACCGGCCCGCGGCGTCGCGCTGCCAGATCGCACGGTTGCGGTGCCGCTCCAGCGTTGTGAAGAACTCCTCGCGGCTCATGTCGAGGTACGCCACGAAGTCGTCCACATAGTCATCCGACAGGTCGCGGAGGTCGTGCCGCCGTACCAGGCTCTTGGCCTCCTCACGGGTCAGCCGGCCGCTGCGGATGTCCTCGCAGGCGTGGTCGGTGGCGCGGCCGTAGCCGAACTTCAGCACCTTCAGGTACTGGTGGATGCGGTTGATCTTCTCGTCGATGCCGACGAAGCTGCGGTACGTCCCCTCGCCGGGGCCGTCGAGCGTGCGGAAGCCGTACTGCCGTGCGATGCGGAGGTGCTCGGCCGAGTCCCAGCGGAAGTAGTGGCTCATGAAGACGGCCCGCGTGCCCGAATCGTTCAGTTCGTCCGGGTAGTCATACTGCCGCAGGGCGGCCAGGGGTATGCCGTACTCGCGCGAGATGAAACGGGCGTCGCGGCCGGCGTTGGCCGCGTACTTCAGGAACCAGTCGCGGGTCATCGTGTTGCGTTCGGCGATGTGCGCATCGCCGCCGTACTCGAAGGCGGAGTTCTCGCCGAGCAGGACGAGCGGGACCCTGAACGCCAGGGCGACGTGCAGCGGATAGGCGTGCAGCAGCGTGTGGCTGAGCAGGTCCGGATCGCCGAAGTCCTCGAAGCCGATGCGGACGAGCCGGCGGTGCAGCGGCTGCTCCGGCCGGAAGACGGTCAGGTTGGCGCCCATCCGGGGGATGAGGTGGAGGTTGTGCCATCCGATTTTGGTCTTGATGCCGTAATCGACGTTGACGGCGAGGATCCGCAGGCCGCGACCGAGTACGCGATGCACCTGCGTGATGCTGTCCTTGCCGCCGCTGACGGGGACGACGACGTCATAGAACGGGGCGTTCCTGGCGCGGGCCTCGTCGATGAGTCGCTCGAACTCGGCGCGGCGCGCGTTCCAGTCGATGCCGTCGAGGGCGGCGTTCTTCCGCTCGTGCGAACGGCAGGCGTTGCAGACGCCCTCGGCGTCGAACGCGATGTAGGGCTTGGTGTCGGGCAGGAGGCAGCGGCGGCAGTATTTCATGGCCTGGCCCTCGTGATGAGGAAGTCGCCAAGGACCAGGCCGTCGAGGTCGGAGTTCTCGAGCGTGTAGAGGGCGGCCTTCGGTCCCAGGACGATCGGGTCGCCGTGGAGGTTGAAGCTCGTGTTGAGCACGCCGCCGACGCCAGTCAGCCGCTGGAACGCCTTGATGATCGCGTAGTAGTCCGGGTTGCAGTGCTTCTCGAGGATCTGGGGGCGGACGGTGAAGTCGGCGGGGTGCAGCGCCGCGACGAGTTCGCGGCGGGCACGAGGCGTCGAGTCGAACGCCATCGTCATGAACGGGCAGCGGAGCTTCTTCGGGTTGACGATGTAGTCCGCCTCGCACTCGGCGAGGATCGTCGGCGTGAAGGGCATCCAGAAGTCGCGGAACTTGATCGCGTCGTTGATCTTGCGGACGGTCTCGGGCCGGCGGGGGTCGGCGAGGATCGAGCGGTTGCCGAGCGCCCGGAGGCCGAACTCCATCCGGCCGCAGCAGCGGGCGAGGATCTCGCCGTCGGCGAGGCACTGGGCGATATCGTCCGGCGACACGCCCCTCTGGATGTGGAACCGCTCGCCGACTCTCTCGCGTTCGAGGAAGGCCGCGATCTCGGCGTCGGAGCATTCGGGGCCGAGATAGGGATTCTCGAGCGGCCGGAGCCCGTCGGCCGCGCGGCCGTTGCGGCTCAGGTGTTCCCACATCACGTAATAACACGCACCGATCGGCAGCGACGTGTCGCCGGCGGCCGGGCAGATGTAGAGGTCCTCGACGCACGCGAGTTCGGCGATGCTCTTGCCGGCCTTGATGTTCTGGGCGACGCCGCCGGACAGGCAGACCCGCCCGAGGCCGGTGGCCCGGACGCACGCCTCGATCCACCGGCACAGGTTGACCTCGACGAACTTCTGGACCGCGCCGGCGATTGCGTCGAAGCGGTGGCCCTCGAGCGCGTCGCGGAAGTGGAAATACAGGTCGCGCGGCCTCTGGTCGTAGACGAGGTTCAGGCCCTCGACCTTGAGAATCCGCTCGAAGACCTTGTAGCTTCTGGCCGTCAGCCGCTCGTTGGCGTACGGGGCGAGGCCCATCACCTTGTACTCGTGCTGCGCCGGCTTCATGCCCAGCAGCAGCGTCATGTACTGGTAGATGTGCCCGAGGTGGTTCTCGGCGGTGTGGGCCAGCTCCCTGCGGCCGCCGGCGGCGGTAAACTCCGACGTCGTGCCGTTCGAGTAGTCGCCGAAGCCCTCGCTCGTCAGCGCGAGCACGCGGTCCCGCATGTGGCTGCCGAAGTAGCCGTAGAAGGCGTGGCAGTCCTCGTGCGTCACGGTGCGGATGCGGTCGATGGGGATCCCGAGTTTGCGGCTGACGGTCTGCCGGCGGAGTTCGGCCATCCGCTTCATCTCGTCGGGGTTCATGTAGCCGTCGAGGAGGCCGTCCATCGGGTACGTGTCGTCGTAGCGGAAGTCGGGGCGGTCCTTGTAGAGGTCGTAGTAGCGGACGGCGCGGCCCTCGAAGAGCCTGGGCTTCCAGTACTCGTGCTGCTCCTTCACCCAGTCGTCCATGGTGAAGTTGGCGTTGCGCTTGATCTTGGTCAGGACGGGGTTCCAGTTGTGCGACGCGAGGGCGACGGCGTCGATGTCGCCCGGGCTGATGCCGGCGTGGCCGAGGCACGACCGGATGGCCTGCTCCGGATAGCCGTAGTCGCCCTTGAGGCCGGTGAAGCGTTCCTCCTGCGCGGCGGCGACGATTTCGCCGTCGATCATCAGTGCGGCCGATGCGTCGTGTGCCTCCTGGATGCCCAGTACGACCTTCATGAATCCCTCGCGGTCACGTCCGTCCGTATTCATCGACAAAGAGCCTGGCGCAGACGAAGTAGAACAGGAACTTGCTCTCGCTGTTGGGCAGCGAGTCCTTTTTCAGCAGGGCCTCAATCCGGTCCCGGCGGACGAGTTCGTAGATCCGGCCGCCGTCCAGCACCCGCTCGCGGACGGCGGGGTCTCGGGCGTCCAGCAGGCCGAGGATCGGGGCATTGAACCCGACCTTGCGGCGGTTCCAGAGGACCCGGCCCGGGACGGTGCCGGCCATGGCGTCGCGGAGGACGGCCTTGGTGTAGCCGTCGCGCATCAGGTGCCGGGTGGGGATCCGGCCGCAGAACTCGAAAAGCCGCCGGTCGAGGAACGGCGAGCGGTTCTCGATCGAGTAGTACATCGCGTTGAGATCGTCTTCGTGGAGGATGACCGGCACGGACTCGTGGAACAGCTCGTTGAGCATGCGGTTGCGGAGCAGCGAGTCGGTGTAGCGTTCCTCGGCGAAGGCCTCGTGCCAGTCGCGGCGGAGGCAGGCGGCGAAGCCGTCGCTGTCGAGGAAGATGTGGTCGCGGCAGTCGGGGTTGTCGAAGTAGAGGCGCGGGTTCTTCAGGTAGGGGTTCCGCACGATGGGGGCGATGTGCGTCTCCCACGCCGCCAGGGCCTCGGGCAGGGCGGGGCTGTTCCGCATCTCGTAGAGCCAGAGGTTGTGGTGGTCGTAGTAGCCGGTGAGCAGTTCGTCGGCCCCGGTGCCGCTGATCGAGATCCGGTAGCCGTGCTGCGCGACGGCCGCCATCAGCAGCCAGTGGACGTAATAGCTGATCGTGTAGACGGGCGCGTCGTGCTGGCGGACGAGCACGGCCAGGTTGTCGAGGAAGCGGTCCGTGCTCAGCGGGATCGGCGTGTGACGGATGCCGAGTTCGCGGACGGAATCGTCAACCTCTTCGCGTTCGTCGTAGCGGCGGTCGTCGTTGACGATCGTGAAACCGTGTACGTCGAATCCGAAGCGGCGTCTGGCGATGCTGATGAGCGAATTCGAGTCGATGCCGCCGCTCATGCAGAACGCCAGCGGGACGTCGGCGCGGAGGCGGAGGCGGACGGACTCGGCGAGGGCGTTCCCGACGCCCTCGACGGCGTCCTCGCGAGTCATCGACTCGTCCTGGGCGACGCGCGGGTCCCAGTAGCGCTGCCGTGTTTCCCCGCCGGCGGCATCCACGGTCAGCAGCGAGGCCGGCGGCAGTTCCTCGATGCCGACGAAGAACGTTTCGCGCGTCTTGTAGAGGCTCTTGTAGCCGTTGACGAGGTAGCGGCAGAGGTGGTTGTCGTTGATGTCGAAGCCCTGGCCGCGGAGTGCGCGGATGAACTTGACCTCCGAGGCGAAGTAGAGCCCGCCGTCGGCCCGGAAGAGGTAGAGCGGTTTCTCGCCGAAGCGGTCGCGGCACAGGCGGAGCGTGCCGCTCGCCTCGTCGTAGAGCGCGAAGGCCCACATGCCCTCGCAGCGGTCCAGGCCCGCGGGGCCCCAGTGGGCGAGGGCCCGCAGAAGGACCTCCGTGTCGCTCTGCGTGATGAACTCGTGACCGGCGGCGGTCAGCTCCTGCTTCAGCTCGACGTAGTTGTACAGCTCGCCGTTGTAGACGAGGACGTTCGAGCCGGCGCGGAAGGGCTGATTGGCCCGCTCGTCGAGGTCGATGATGCTGAGGCGACTGTGCAGCAGATACACCCGGCGGCCGGGCGCGGGCCGGTGATCGTAGACGCCGGCGGCGTCCGGTCCGCGGCGGCGCATCGCGCGGAGACAGGCGTCGATGCGCTCCGACGGGATCGAATGCGGCCCGATGTATCCGGCTATGCCACACATGCGTGCGAGCGTCCTTGCTGCTGCGGCGTCTCGGCGGTCGTCGGCGCCACGCGCTTCAGATGGAACAGGTCGTCTGAATGCCGGTTCACGCCCGGCTCGGCCGTCGGGCAGCAGACGATGCCGTGCCGCCGGAGAACGTCGATCACCGCGGGCGAGTAGCAATGCCGCAGTCCCTCGGGGTACGAGTAGTGGCGGACCGCGATGCCGGCGCGGTCGCGGCACAACTCGATGCTCGTGCGCACCTCCGCCTCAAGCTCATCCGGCGGGAGGAACGAGAGGATCCGGTGGCGATGCGTGTGGCCGCCGACGGTGAAGAGGTCGTCCGCGTGCAGGTCGGCGACCTGCTGCCAGGTCATCTTGCGGTCGAGGGGGTCGTCGCTCCGCTGAATCTCCTCCACGCCGCACTGGGCGAAGATGTCGGAGACGATCGTATCGACGTCGATCGCCGGGTCGCGCTTCACGTGAAAGCGGATGGCGTCGAGCAGGCGGATGCGGTCGGCGGCCGTCGCGAAGTCCTGCGGCCGGTCCGCCCACGGGAGCCGCAAACGGCCGGCGGGGGCGATCTCCAGGCAATACTCGATGCGATCGACCCAGGACATCGCGTTGTGCTCGATGAAGCCGCTGGTGATGTAGAACGTGGCAGGGAGGTTGAGGTCCTTGAGGATCGGGGCGGCGATCGAACAGTTGTTTTCAAAGCCGTCGTCGAACGTGATCGCGAACGCCCGCGGCGGAAACGGTTCGCGGGCCTCGTGATGCTGAACGACCTGCTCCATCGAGACGGCACGGCCGGCGCCGGCCAGTCCTCGCAGGAGGCGGACGAAACCGTCGCGGTCCAGATGCTTCCGCAGGTAGTTGCGGACGGCGTACGGAGACCGTTCCACGACCCCGTGGAAGAGGAAGATCGTCAGGCCGTCGTCGCTCAGCGTCGCCGCCGGGTTCATGCGAGTTTGCTCGTATAGGACTCAAACCGGGTCCGGCAGATCTCCTTGAGTGGCGCGGGCATCGCGGAGTAGTACCGCCCCCGCCGCTGCTGCGGCCGCGAGGGGAGCGGCCTGCCGGCCGCCGCGATGTCCATTGCCGCAAGAACGAGACGGACGCACACCTCGGTGTTGCGCCGGCGCAACTCGTGCAGCTTCATGCCCGGCGTGATCGGGACGGCGGCCTGCGACACGATCTCGCCGTCGTCGAGGTCCGCGTTCACGCGGTGCAGCGTGGTCACGAGGCGGGCGAAGTCGCCGTGGTAGATCGTCCACAGGTGCGTGTCCAGCCCGCGGTACTCTTCCGGGTCGCCGCCGTGGAGGTTCAGCATCGCCGGCGGACAGGCGCGGATCACGGCGGGCGAGAGCTTTCCCGTGCCGAAGACCACGACCATGTCCGGCCCGAGCGACGTCAGGCGTGCGACGACCTCGGCGGCGTTGGCGGACTCGGTTTCCAGCGTCGGCGCCAGGTCCTGCAGACGCACGTCCGTGCCGGCGAACCATGCCTGTCGCTCGTATGCGTCGCGCTCGTCCTCGAACGGGTGGTGTGTCTCGAAGGGGAATCGGGGCTGACGGCGTTCGACGACCACGAGTCCGACGTTCGCGGCCCCGGCCGTCTCGCGGACGAAGAAGGCGTGATGCGGAGTCTCGGTTGTGAGGACGGCGAGCTTCACGTTCCTTGCCGCTCCTCCAGCATGTCGGGCGTGAGGATCTCGCCGGCCTGTACGGCCCGTCGCAGCGCGCGGCCGATCACCAGGCGCTCGTCGCCCGGGGGCACGCCGCCGCCGGGGCGGATCCACGTCAGGTCCTCAAAGCGGATCCGGGCCCCCGCGGGCATATCGCGGCGGACGGCCACCGACCGGCGGACGGCCGCGACGTTCGCCTGTTCGCTCGCCCGCAGTGTCTTTTCGCCGTCGCCGAGCATCGCGACCGCTTCACGCACCCTTCGCACGAGTGCGGCCATTTCGGCCGGGTCGGCCGAGAGCTGGTGGTCGCGGAAGTCGGAGTAGTGCTTGTCGATTGTGAAGTGCTTCTCGACGATGCGGGCGCCGAGCGCGACGGCGAGCACCGCGGCATCGATCCCGGCCGTGTGGTCCGAGTATCCCACCGTGCCGCCGAACTCCTGTCGCAACCGGCCGATGGCGGCGAGGTTGGCCTCGGCCGGCGGGACCGGGTAACTCGTGACGCAGTGCAGAAGGGCCAGTTCCTGCCGGACGCCCGCCTGCTGCCAGACCTGCTCGATCAGGGCCTTCGAGCGGCGAAGCTGCGGCAGATCGGCCAGGCCCGCGGAGAGCAGGACCGGCTTGCCGAAGCCGGCGACGGTCTCGAGCAGCGGATAGAAGTTGTTGTCGCCGGAGGCGATCTTGAACGCGGGCACGAGGCCGTTGAGGAACCGCGCGCTCTCCAGGTCGAACGGCGTGGAAAGGAAGATCAGGTTCGCGGCCCGGGCGGCGCCGGCCAGCGCCTCAAAGTCCGCGTACGAGAGTTCGAACGACTTCAGACGGCGAAAGCGGGCCTCGTCGCGGCGGCTGACGTAGTGCTCGGTGCGGAAGGTCTGGAACTTGACGGCGTCGGCGCCGGCCTCGGCGGCGCGGCCGATCATCTCCTCGGCCAGCGCACGGCTCCCCTCGTGGTTGTTGCCGACCTCCGCCACGATGAGAACGTCCCTGTTCAGGTCGCGGTCGGCGATCTTCATTCCCCGTACTCCGGCGGATTGTGGTAGTGGAAGACGTACTGCGAGGACTGCAGCCGGAAGCCGAGCCGTTCGTAGCAGCGGACCGAAGCGAGATTGGCCACCTGCGTACCGACGCGGATCTCGGAGAAGCCGCGGCCTTCGCGCTGGGCGAACGCGATCATGGCCCCGGCGATTCCGCGGCCGCGGTGATCGGGGTCCACGGCGATGAGGTCGATCATTAGGGTCCCGTCCCGGCCGTGCAACAACAGGCAGAAGCCCGCAATCGCCCCGTCGGCCACGGCGACCGCCATCGCGTCGCCCCGACGGCCGGTGAACCAGTTGTCCGCCCAGCGGGCCTTGATCTCGTCGGCGATGCGTCCGGGGATTGCCGGGTCCAGGTGGAAGCGCGAGCACACGAACGCCCGGCGCGCCAGGCTGACCACGGCGGCGCGATCGTCCGGGCCGGCCGCGCGTACAATCGTGCCGGCCGCCGGCGTCGCGGCCGCCGGATCGATGGGGCGGGCCAGGACCACGTTCGTGTCGATCAGGCGGAAACGGAGCGACTCGAGCAGGGTTGCGCCGGCGATATCCGTCGTCTTTGCGCGGGCGTAAAGAAACACGCGATCGGCCTGCGCCCGCTCGACTTGTCGGCGCGCGGCGAGGTCGCGGGGCGTTGCGGAGGGCGTGACGGATTCGGGGACAGCCACCCGGTACACGTCACGGCCGAGGATGCCCGCCAGCCAGGGATCGGGGACGACGACGTTCTGCTCAGCCGACATGCACGTGGTCCGCGTGTTTCGGCTCCCCCGCGGCGGCCTTCCGCCCGTTCAGACGCTGCCACATCGACTGGTACCAGCGGATGTACTCGACGAAGCCTTTTTCGAGCGGATACTGCGGGTTGTAGCCGATCAGGCTCCGCGCCTTGGCGACGGACAGCGTGCCGCGCTTCGGCGTCAGCCGGTCGCGCGGCTGGTATCGGATCCGCAGGCCGGGGAAGTGCTCCGCGAGAATCGTGGCCATCTCGGCGATCGATCGCGATTCGCCGTAGGTCAGGTTCAGGGTCTGGTTGATCGCCGCCTCGCGGGCGAGCGTCAGGACGACGCCGGACACGAGGTCGTCGATGTAGGTGAAGTCGAGGCGGTCGCCGCCGTCGCCCTGGATCGAGATCTCGAGGCCCTGAAGGGCGTTTTCGATCAGGATCTGGCCGACACGGCGGCTGACGCACCGCGGGCCGTAGAGCGCCGACGGACGGATGATCGTGTACGGGACGTTGAAGACCTGGTTGTAGGCGATGACCATCCGCTCGCCCGCCAGCTTCAGCGCGCCGTAGATGCCGATCGGGTCGCAGGGCGTCTCTTCCGTGACGACCTCCGCCGGGAAGTTCCCGTAGATCATGCTGGACGAGAAGTACACGAAGTGGCGGATGCCCAGGGCCTTCGACCGGGCGTTGTCCAGCGAGTTCTCGAGCGTCCGCAGGCTGTGGTCGAACGTCGCGAGCGGGTCGTGGTTCGACTTGTCCGCGTGCGCCACCGCCGCCAGATGCACGATCGTGTCCGGCTGGATCCGCGTGAAGGCGCGCGACAGCGCGTGGTAATCCCGCGCGTCCAGCTCGGTCAGCGGGATGCCGTGCTCCTTCAGCAGGGCGAGCCGGTGTTCGAGGATGCCCAGGTACAACGTCGCGCTCGGCAGGACGTCGAGGTTGTTCCGGAAGTGGTGGTAGTTGTTGACGGCGAGACTGTCGATCACGAAGACCTCGGCGCCGAGCTGCCGGAGCCGCAGCGCCAGGTTGTGCCCGATGAAGCCGGCCCCGCCCACCAGGGCGATCCGGCGGTCCGAAAGCTCACTCATGGTTCCTCGCTTCCCGCAGGGTCTCCTTGAGAGCCGCTACTATGTAGCGGACATCTTCGGACGTTACATGAGGCCCAACCGGCAGCGCGATGGAATCGGCGCTGATTCGTGCGGCGACGGGGAAATCCTGCTCGCGACCGCCGTATCTGTGCTGGTAATACGTCAGCGCGGGGATCGGCCGCGGGTAGTACACGCTGGTCTCGACGCCACGCTGCTTGAGGCGCTCGACGATCGAAAGGCGACGGCCGCTCAGTGCCGGCACGAGAATTGCGACCAGACAGTAGCAACTGCTGTCCCGCCAGTCGCAATCGGCCTGGATGACCTCGACCTCGGGCACGGTTTTCAGCATTGCGGCGAGGGTTTGGGCGTTCTCGCGCCGCCGGGCGAGAAAGCCGGGCAGCCGTTCGAGCTGGACCAGTCCCATCGCCGCCCCGATCTCGTTGAGCCGGTAGTTCAGCCCCAGCCGCACGACATCGTACGCGCCGGGGACGTGGCGCTCGCTGACGATGTTCTTGTCGATGCCGAACGCCCGTTGCGTGGCGGCGATGGCGGCGATCTTCGGATCGCGGGTGACGAGCATTCCGCCTTCGGCCGTCGTGATATGCTTCACCGGGTAGAACGAGAAGCAGCCGACGTCGCCGTGCAGGCCGGCGTGGACGCCGTTGTGGTACGTGCCCAGGGCGAGGGCGCAGTCCTCCACAACGAAGAGGCCGTGCCTGCGGGCGACCGCCATGAGGCGGTCCATATCGACGGACAGGCCGAGGTAGTGGACGGGCGAGACGGCCTTCGTCCGCTCGGTGATGCGCGCTTCGACCTGGTCGATGTCGAGGTTGCCGGTGCGAGGCTCGGAATCGACGAAGACGGGCTTCGCCCCGCAGAGTTCGACGGCGTGGGCGGTCGCGACGTGCGTCTGGGCCGGCACGATCACCTCGTCGCCCGGCCCGATGCCGCGGGCTATGTACGCGAGGTGCAGGGCGGCCGTGCACGAGTTGACGGCGATGGCGTGGGGCGCGCCGGTGAACCGCGCGAAGGCGGCCTCGAACTCCTTGACGCGCGGCCCGTGCGTGAGGATCGGCCCGCTGAGGACGTCGAGGACGGCCCGCCGTTCCTCGTCGCCGATCGTCGGCGCGGCGAACGGGATTTGCCGTGCGGGCTGCCGGGGGGTTGCCTGTGCGTGTGTCAGTGACGCCGTCATGCTAATTGTACCTCACGGGAACGAATTGGCCCTGTCGTGCCGCCTTTTCGATCGCGAAACAGACCGACATCGTGCGAAAGACGTCGTCCGCGGTGACCTCGGCCGGGGCGCCGCCGACGATCGACTCGATGAAGCTGTGGATCAGGTCGCCCTTGTGCGTGCCGGGGTAGGCGGCCGTGATCGCGCGGGGCGGCGTGTCCGGGTCGCGCGACTCAAACAGCAGGCCGCTCTCGCGACCGTTGATGAACGTGGCCTGCGTGCCGTAGAGAACGACGTTGTGGAAGTGCGGATGCACGCAGCCGAAGTTGGCCGATACCTTCGCGAGCATGCCGCTGCGGAACCGCAACAGGCCCGCGACGAAGTCATGGTGGCGGAAGGCCGTGCCGGCGGAGGCGATCCGGTTGCCGCAGGCGGCGACCTCGACGGGCTCGTCGCCCGTGAGCCACAGCAGCAGGTCCACGAGGTGGACGGCCCCGCCGAGAACGACGGAATAGCCCTCGATCCGGCCGCGCCAGCCGTCGGTGATCTTGTGGAGCCGGCCGTAGTTGTAGTCGCCCTCGGCGTGAAACAGCCGGCCGAGCCGGCCGCCCCGGACCTGCTCCCGCAGCCAGCGGAACCGCGGGCACATGCGGAGGATCAGGTTGGACGACAGCCGCAGACCCGGCTTCGTCCGCAGGAGCGACCGCAGCTCGTCCGCCTGTTCCTCGCGGAGACACAGGGGCTTTTCGACGAACACGTGCTTGTCGTGACGGATCGCCGAGGCGACCTGCTCGTGGTGGCAGTCGTCATACGAGGCGATGGAGACGACGTCGATGCCCGGGTCTTCGAGAATGTCGGCGGCGTGCGGCGTGATCTTCAGGCGGGGGTACTCCCGGCGGGCGAGCGCGAGCTTGTCTTCGGCGAGGTCGCAGAGGGCGACCACCTCGCAGGCGGGATGGCGTGCGTAGCCTTCGATATGCTGCCGGCCGACCCCGAGGCCGATGATCCCCGCGCGAAGCCGCGTCATGCACCCGACCCCGCCGGCTCCGCGGCGACTTCGTCGTAGAGTTCCAGCAGTTCGCCCAGCGGGTATTCCCAGTGCGGCCGCTGCATCCGCGCGACGATGGCGGCAAACGTCTTGAGGTGCCGCGGCTCATCGACGGCCATGTGTACGCCCGTGCAGTCCCGGCCGGACGTGAAGTTGAGGATGCGGAAGGCGTCGGCGTTCCGGTAGAAGTACCGCGTCACGTGCTCGCGGTCCTCCGGGTCGCGCATCTGTTCGCAGGCCCGCCGGAAGGTCTCCGCGTTCACGACCTCGACCGACTGCCCGGACGGGTACGTCCGCGGGAACGTGTTCGTCACGAGGTCGAGTCCGCCGCGCCGGAACAGGTCGATGCCGCGATCGACGATGTGCGGATCGAGCAGCGGGCTGTCGGCGTTGACCCGCACGAAGGCATCGCACGGGTACGCCTCTAGCGTCCGCCGGAACCGCTCGGCGACGTCCTCCAGCGGTCCGCGGAAGCAGGCGACGTTCTGCTTCTCGCAGAACTTCGCAATCGGGTCATCGGCGGCCTCGGTCGAGGTGGCAACAACGGCCACGCCGGCCCCACGGCAGCGGGCGACCCGTTCGACGACGTACTGCAGGATGGGCTTCCTGGCGACACGCTCCAGGACCTTCCCCGGCAACCGCGAGGAACCGATCCGGGCCTGAATAATGATGCTGATATCCATGATCGCTGGCGACCCCGAGCAAAGCGCACACCGTCCGGCGCCGTTTCCGGCGACAGGGCCGCGCCCCCTTGTGGTGCAGGCTTCCAGCCTGCCTTGGGGTTCGGCCATTTCGCAGTCGGCTGCAGGCAGGATGCCTGCACCACAACGAGGCCGGCCGATCCGGAACGGCACTCACAGATCCGGGCGTCCCCGCCCGGACCCCGTGCGCCCCGCCTGCGCAAGACGAGGGCGCAGATGGATTATCGGCACTTTTCGGAGGTGGGGTTGAGCCGGGCCCGGGGCCGCCGGACGGCCGATACCGGCGAATGGGTTCCCCGGAACGATCACGACATCATGCCCGCACGGCCGTGTCCAACGAAGGCCCTGTCGTCCGGCGTAGTTCGAGAGCGGCGTTGCGGCACACGGCGCAGCGGGCCATAATGTCCGTCTGGCGCGGCGAAGGGCGTCGCCACCGGCACGGAGGCTGATCGCATGAGACTCACGGTTATCGGAAGCGGCTATGTGGGGCTTGTCACCGGCGCCTGCCTGGCCGATACGGGCAACCAGGTGGTCGGCCTCGACGTGGACGCGGAGAAGGTGAAGAAGCTCTCCGCCGGCCGCTGCCCCATCTTCGAGCCCGGCCTCGAGGAACTGATCGGCCGCAACATCGGCATGGGGCGCCTCCGCTTCACCACGGACGCCGCCGAGGCCATTGCCCACGGCCGCGTGCTCTTCATCGCGATCGGCACGCCGCCGCTGCCGGACGGGCGGCCGGATCTCTCCCACATCGAGCGGGCCGCCGACACGATCGCGGAACTGGCCGCCGAGCCGAAGGTCGTCGTCATCAAGAGCACCGTCCCCGTCGGCACGGGGGCGAAGATCGAGCAGCGGATCGCCGCGAAGTGCGGGCACACGGTGCGCCTCGTCAGCAACCCCGAGTTCCTCAAGGAGGGCACCGCCGTCGACGACTTCCAGCGGCCCGACCGCGTCGTGATCGGCGCCGAGGACCCCGACGCCGCCGAGATCATCCGCGAGCTGCACCTCCCGTTCGTCCGCAACCAGGCGCCGATCCTGGTCTGCCGCCGCGCCGCCGGCGAGCTGATCAAGTACGCCGCCAACGCGGCCCTGGCCATGCGGATCAGCTTCATCAACGCCATCGCCTGCCTGTGCGACCGGTACGGGATCGACGTGGAGGACGTCCGCGCGGGCCTGATGACCGACGCGCGGATCGGGCGGCGGTTCCTCTACCCCGGACCGGGCTACGGCGGGAGCTGCTTCCCGAAGGACGTGCAGGCGCTCGCCCACACGTTCCGCGAGGCGGGGCTCGACCCGTCGCTCTTCGACGCGGTACACGAAATCAACGTGCGCCAGCAGCGCCTGCTGTTCGACAAGATCGTCGCCCGCTTCGGGATGCCGCTCGCGGGCAAGCGGATCGCGATCTGGGGCGTGGCGTTCAAGCCGCAGACCGACGACATCCGCGAGGC
>CAZUAI010000005.1:0-109609 GCA_964617875.1 uncultured Planctomycetales bacterium
TGAAAACGTAACCGCCCGGCACTAAACCACTTGGGACGGCAGTGCCATTCGTTCCAGGCATGTTTCAATGGCCCGAACAACTCGCCGGAATGCTGACGTGCGGGCCGCACGGAGACTCCGGCACGCGAACCGCACTGAAATCCAAAACCCAGGTAGACGGACCGTCCCCGGGGCGGCGGGGGCAAAGACGGTGTTGGCTGTGTGCTGCGGGTTCCAGCGGCAGACGGCGGTGCCCGACCTCTACGTCCCGGTTGTGCCCTGTGCGGCTACGAGGGCTTGCAGTGCCAGCACCAACTGATCGAGGAGATCCATCAACGCCTCGACGGCGGCAACCTTCATGACGTCGGCGAGATCCTCGGTCTCCTCGGCCGTTATGGTGGGGCCTTCAAGGCTGAGCATCTGCTTGTGGGCTGCGCTGTATTGGCCCACGCCGGTCTTCACACGCGTGCCTGGGCTGCGTGAGTAGCGGTCCTTCACGGCGGGCTGCGTCGCCGCCGACTGCGCCGGGGCCGGGGCCGACACGCACAAGAACGCTCCGCAAAACACCGCCGCCAGGATCGCACCACGCCGCGAACAACGTGTCATGATTAACTCCCGTCGTCTCTCCCTATTGTACCACGCACCCACTGTCGCGCCGCCGCCCTACGCCTCTGGCGCCCCGTCCGTTTTATCGGCTTCCGGGGCGTCATCGCCCGCGTCATCGGCTGCCGGAGGGGGCGGCGGGCTGTCTTCTGCTGTATCGGTCAAATCGGCACCGGAATCCTCTGCTTCCGGCGCCGTCGGCTCGCCGGATGTCGAAGGTGAGCCGGACTCCGCCCCGGCTTCTTCGCCCTCTTCTTTGGCGATGCGGGCGACGGCCACAACCTTATCGCCCTCTTCCGGGCGGATTAAGCGGACACCTTGTGTCGCTCTTCCGATCTCGCGAACCTGCGCCAGGTCCGTTCGGAGCATGATCCCCTTGGCCGTGATGATCATCAGCTCATCTTCATCGCGTACGGCCTTGACGGCGACGACCTTTCCGTTGCGGTCGGTCGTCTTGATGTTGATGACGCCCTTGGCGCCCCGGCGGGTGAGTCGGTATTCGCCGATGTCCGTGCGCTTGCCGAAGCCGTTTTCGCAGACCGTCAGCACCGATGCGCCCGGATGCACGACGATCATGTCGACCACGACGTCGTCGCCCCGGAGATCGATCCCGCGGACGCCGTGGGCGCTGCGACCCATCGCCCGCACGTCGTTTTCGTTGAAGCGGGCGGCCCAGCCCTCGCGCGTCCCCAGGAGGACTTCGTCGCCGCCGGCGGTCAGTTCCACGCTGACGAGCGTGTCGTCCGGGTCGAGCCCGATCGCGATGATCCCGCTCGGCCGCGGGTTGCTGTACGCGCCGAGGGCGGTCTTTTTGATCGTGCCCTTGGCCGTCGCGAACATCACGAACTTCTCCTCAAACTTCTTCACGGGCACCATCGCCTTGTAGACCTCGTTCGCCTGCATCCTCACGAGGTTGGCGATCGATCGTCCGCGGCTCGTCCGCTGCATCGAGGGGATGTCGTACACCTTCAGCCAGTACACGCGCCCGCGGTTCGTGAAGATCAGCAGGTAGTCGTGCGTGCTGGCGGAGAAGATCTCCTCGATGAAGTCGCCCTCGCGGGTGTCGCTGCCCTTGAGGCCCTTGCCGCCGCGCCCCTGCTTGCGATAGGCGTCGATCGGCACCCGCTTGATGTATCCCTCGTGGCTGATCGTCACGATCACCTGCTCGTCCGCGATCAGCTCCTCCATGCGGAATTCGCCGACGGCCGCGCCGATCTCCGTCCTCCGCGCGTCGCCGTGCTTCTCGCGGATCTCGTACGTGTCCTCGCGGATGATGTCATCGACGAGGTTCGCGTCGCGCAGGATCGCTTCGTAGCCCTCGATCTCCTCGACGAGCGCCACGTACTCCTTCGCCAGCTTCTCGATCTCGAGTCCCGTGAGCCGCTGGAGCTGCATCGCCAGGATCGCCTGCGCCTGCACGGCCGTGAGGTGCTGGTCGTTCTCTCGCGCCTGCCGTGCGAAGGCCTCCGGCAGGGCGACCGTCAGCGCGGCCAGCTCGCGCAGCCGCAGCGGCCGCGCCATCAGCCGGTCCTTCGCCGTCGGCGGGTCGGGCGATTCCTTGATCGTCCGGATGATCTCGTCGATGTCGCCCACGGCCAGAATGAGGCCCTCGACGATGTGGGCCCGCTGCCGGGCCTTCCGCAGCAGGAAGCTCGTCCGCCGGCGAATCACGTCCCGCCGGTGGTCGATGAAGGCCTCGATCATCTGCTTGAGGTTCAGCGTCCGCGGCTGCCGGTTCACCAGCGCGATGTTCATCACCGTGAAGTTGCTCTGCAGCGGCGTGAACTCGTAGAGCTGGTTCATCACGAGATCGACGTTTCCGTCCTTCTTCAGCTCGATGACGATCCGCACGGGGTGCTTGCGGTCCGATTCGTCGTTGGCGCTCGCGGCCTCCGGCATCTGGCCCGCCTTGATTACCTCGACGATCTTGCTGACGATCGTCTCGCGCGTGATCTGGTAGGGGATCTCGTCCACGACGATGAGCGTGCGGCCGCGGTGCTCCTCGGTGTGCATCTTCGCGCGGACGACGATCGTGCCCCGGCCCGTCAGGTACGCCTCGCGGATGCCCCGGCGCCCGCAGATGATCCCGCCCGTCGGGAAGTCCGGCCCCTGGACGATCTTCATCAGCTCGTCGATCGCGACGTCGGGCTGGTCGAGCACCTTGACGATCGCGTCGCAGATCTCGCAGACGTTGTGCGGCGGGATGTTTGTCGCCATGCCGACGGCGATGCCCTGCGAACCGTTGACGAGCAGGTTGGGGAACTTGCTCGGCAGGACGATGGGCTCCTGCCGTGTGCTGTCGTAGTTGTCCTGGAAGTCGACGGTTTCGTACTGGATATCGTCGAGCATGTCCACGGCGGTCTGGGCCATGCGGGCCTCGGTGTACCGCATGGCCGCGGGGGGGTCGCCGTCGATCGAGCCGAAGTTGCCCTGCCCGTCCACGAGGACGTAACGCATGTTGAACGGCTGGGCCAGGCGGACGAGCGTGGGGTAGATCACGGCCTCACCGTGCGGGTGGTAGTTGCCCGACGTGTCGCCGGCGATCTTGGCGCATTTGCGGTGCTGGGCCCGGGGTCCGAGGTTCAGGTCGTGCATCGCCACGAGGATGCGCCGCTGGCTCGGTTTGAGCCCGTCCCGGACGTCCGGAAGGGCCCGCGCCATGATCACGCTCATGGCGTACGTCAGGTACGAGTCCTGCATCTCCTCGATGATGTGCAGGTCCTGAATGCGTTCCGGTTGCTCAGGCATTTCGGCTCCTCGCCGGCCATCGGCGCCGGCGTTCCAGACCCGTTTTTATAGCCGATTTTTGCCCCGTTCGCCAATGGAGAGGACGGAGTGCTGAGAACCGGGGACCGGGCGGGGATGCGACGGAACGACGGAGCCACGAAGGGCGAAGAAGAGTGCCAAGTGCTGCGGTCGCCACCCCCCGCGAATCGTCACCCCGTGAATTGCCACCCCCGTGGATTGTTACCCCAGCGAATCGTCGCCCTGTGAATCGCCACCCCCGCGAATCGTCACCCCGTGAATCGTCACCCCCGCGAAAGCGGGGGTCCAGTCCCTCGGTCGCCTGGCTCTGGATCCCCGCTTTCGCGGGGATGACGGCGTCCCCGAGCATCCGAGTAACCGAGCATCCGAGTAACCGAGCAACGGACCCGAGGTCAATCCGCCGCGTACCGGTACAGGAAGCGGCCCTCGGGGGCGGCGTCGCCACTCACGTAGAAGTCCATGATGTCGCCCGGCTTCTGGACGTTGTCGGCCCACTTGAAGTCCAGGGACATGCCGGCGGCGTTCGGCGGCAGGCCGAGCGCCTTACGCGGGACGGCCACGTGGAGTTCCGGGCCCTTGACGCGGTACCTCGCCTTCGAAACCTTCTTCCACCGCCATCCGCCGTCGTTCCTCTCGACCCACGTTGTGCCGTCCGACTCGATCGTTCGGTTGACGATGTAGTCGAAGCCCTCCCAGCCCGTCTTCGCGTCCCGGTCGGCGTCGATCAGGAGCCACATCCAGTTCGGATCGGTGCGCGGCGTGATCGGCTCGCGGGTGCGGACGTAGAAGCAGACGTGCGTTGCGCTTCGCGCCACCTTGGTTACGACGATGTCGTTGCGGCCCGTGCGGTTGACGTAACGAAGGCCGCCGGCGCCGTCGAAATCCCGCGGGATCGTTTCACCGATGTGGTCGCGGAACTCGGGGCCGACGTCCTTCCACTGCTCGAACCCGCCGCCGATCCGGATCGAGGCGGGGGCCGACGCCTTTGGCAGCGGCGGCGCGCCCTTGTACCGCCGGATGTTCGCGATCATCTGCCAGTAGTAGTTGTCGTTGTGGCTCGCCTTCGCCGGCTCGATGTCGCGACTGTATTCCTGCGTGAACTGGTCCACGAAGACGATCGGTCCGCCCGCCTGGCCCCAGCGGCCGGCGATCCACTCGTTCCAGCCCGTGATCATGACGAACGGCGGGTTCAACGCCAAGGCCCGCTTCCACTGTTCCTGAAAGTTGAGCCCGCGGTCCACGGCGCCGGGCGACGGATCCTGTTTGCCGTCGTGGAAGCTCCGACCGCGGGCGTTGCCCTCGCTCATGTTCGTGGGGTAGCCGTCGTTGATCCGCAGGTTCTGGGCGACGGCGACGTTGACCTGCTCGGGCTTCTTCGGGTCGTCGGTGTAGCCGTAGACCTGGGGGTAGGCGGTCTCCCAGTGCCAGGCGTACGGCGTGTTGACGATCTCAAACGGCCAGTGGGCCCGGCGGAGCGTGAAGAACGCCTTAAGTTCCGGACTTGCCTGGGCCGGATCGCAGATCATGAGCGGCTTGCCCTGCCAGTGGAACCACAGCTCGCGGAAGTCGCCGGGCTTGTACAGGTCGTTGTAGATCGCCTGGGCCGTCTTGCCGGCCTCCGTGTTGACCATGAAGGCAAACTGCGGCGTGGTCTCGCCGTCACGGCGGACCTGGCGGAAGACCTCGCACAGGGCCCGGTAGATGTCGCGGTACGTGACGGCGTTCGTCGCGTCGAAGATGAGCGTATCGATGCCGGCGTCGGCGAGGAGGTGGGCGTGCCGGCGGATGACCCACGGGTCGTTGCTGAGGTAGTAGCCGTAAAGCGGCTCGCCCCAGTAGTGCGACAGGCCGATCGGCCCCCAGAGGGGCGAATCCGGCTTCTTGAGTGCGTCGGGGTCTTTCGCCAGGATGCGCGAGACGTCGTACGGGCCAGGGGCGTAGGGGCACTTGTTGTGCCGCTCGTTGAGCCAGAGGAAGTAGAAAATGCCGACGAAGCGGCCGGGCTTCGTCGGCCCGACTTCGACGGGCGACGGCAGACTGCGGCCCAGGGCATCAGTCGCCGGCCACGGCACGCCCGCGACGGCACCCGCGGGCTGCCCCCGCGACGGCGTGCCCAACGCCACGGCCAGAATCGCCGACAGCCCCGCGCATGCCTGGAAGGTCTCGGACGTTCTTGCCATCTGCGGCCCCCGTGGTTCCGGCGGGAACGCCCCGTGTCCGTCGCGGCTCGAAGCCCCCGCACGAGCCGGATCATCCTCGACGCCGGCCGCGGAATCAACGCGGGGGGGCCTGCTGATGCGAGAACCCCTCGCGCAACCACAGTGAGACGGCGCACGCTCGACGTCTCTCGGCGGTTCTGCCTTTTGCAGAAACGAATCGGGAGCCGCGCTACTCTGGTGAGCCCAGGGGGCCTGCCGCCACTCGAAGCCGGCGGATCATGTCGATGGCAACGTGACCCCTTGCTGGTCCTTGTGTGGCGCCACGTGCCCGTCCACGTACAGTACGTTGGTCAGGTACGTGCGATAACCGTATTGGCTCTGCCTGTAAAAGTGCGGATAAGTCCGGCGGTTTTCCGGGATCGTCCATCCAGAGCCGAACGGCCCCATCCAGCCGCACGAGCCGGGATACGCGGTGTAGTTGTCCCACACCCACCACGTCCTGCAAACCGAAAGCGTCACGGGGCTCGGGTTCTCCGCCGTCGGGGTTCGCGATGACTTGCGGATCACGAGTTCGTTGTACGCCTTCGACTTGATCTCCGCGGCGATGCTGAAGGCGTATGTGTTCTTGTACGCCTGCATCCAGTCTACGGCCGCCGGGCAGATCCACACGTCGCTGCGTCCGTTCATGTACACGGCGCCCTTCGTGAGCCGGTTGGTCTTCGCATCCACGTTGTAACCACCCAGCTTGGCTGCCAGACCGTACTTCTCCGGCAGCGAGTTACGGTCGGTCTTGTCGATCTCTTCGGGCGCCCGCCGGAACGTGTGCCTTCCCAGCGCGTCCTGATCCGGCAACCTGTCTCTGTTGTCGTGGGCGTAATTGACCGACGCCAGTCCGATGTTGTGAAGCGTCGTATAGCAGAACGTCTTGCGGGCTTGCCCTCGCGCCTGACTCATCGTCGGCAGCAGGATGGCAACCAGCAATGCGATGATCGCCACCACAACGAGAAGCTCGATGAGAGTAAACCCGCTTCGGACGCGGCTCTTTGTCATCATCGCCATGATCTCTCCGATCACACGACCCCAGCGCCGGTGATCCGCACGATTCCAGGTCACAAGCACGCCAACGGACGATTCGGCCCGTTGAAACAGCCTTGCAGGTAGTTAAAGTCGTTCAAGTCCACGTCGCCGTCAAAGTCGAAGTCCATGTTGGCGCAGCCGTTTACGTCCGACGGCGGCATATTCGGCCCGTTGAAACACGAGTTAAAGTGGCTGAAATCCTGCAGATCGACATCGCCATCATGGTCATCATCGACCATGAACTGCTTCAGGATCTCCTGATCCTTCGTGGTGACGGGGGCGTTGGAGATCCCCGTCTTGTCCGAGCGGAAGAGCGCGCTGCCGTTGAGGTCCGCCTTGAGGTAATCCAGATACCGCGGATCGGTACGGTCCATACCGCTCGTCAGCGTCGAGCTGATCGCCAGTTGCGCGTTGAAGAAGTCGATGTCCGCCTTCGTGATGGCCCCGTCCCGGTCGAAGTCGCCCGGGTAGTAGACCAGGATGCCGCCCACGCAGCTTTCTTGCGAAGCGAACATGAGTTCGACGACATCGACACCCGGCGTAGGGGTAACCGTTCGGGTCTGCATTCGGTACGTACCCACGCCCGTACCAGTAGTTCCCGGGTTGGCCATCTGGTTGAACTCGTATTTCACGGCCCTGGAAGCGAGCACGGCGAATCGCCGGCCGCGATCGTAGAGAACGGTGCCCTGTGTGCTATTCTCATAGAAGTAGAGGTTACCCTTGGCATCGGCGGCGGCGTACAGCATACCGCTGCTTGGGTTGGCCAACTCGAGGAACGCCTGCAAAGCCGCACCGGTGAATACTACGCCGTATGTGCCGTCGTCAACAACCCAGTTCATGCCGCCGGCATTGCCGCTGACCGTTCCGCCGCCCTCAAAGATGATTTGGTCGCCGGTCTTCGTCCCGCCGGTGAGGTCCCGCACGGTCGTCGGAATGACAGCCGGTTCGGTGTTCGGCCTCGAGGCGCCGGTTTCGTTGAGGATCCGAACCAGCGAGCCCCCCACCATGTCCTTTTTCCAGATGCCGCCAAAGGTAACGCTGCTATCGAGGAAATACACCGCCTGGGCGTCGCTCGACCACGCGCATTGACGCCCCAAATTGTCGCTGGCGCTATTGCCGGAGACGCCGATTGCGTCGGCCATCTCCTGCTTGTTGACGAGCGACGTAAACACGTCGTTCCAGTCGGCGATGCCGAGGGCACCGATCGTGCCCCCGTTACCGTCCTGGGCCGTGGCGTAGTCCGGCAACGCGGACGTCGCCGCACCGATCTTGCGGAGATCGTACGTGAGGAGCCGTTTGGTGTAGTCCCAGCGGACCGTGCCACTAATGCTGACGGTCGTCCCATTGCTGGTCAGCACGCAAAGGGTTCCGGGCGGATAAGTCACGCCGTTGTAGGTCACCGTTGCCGGGTTCGGCAGTAAGCATGATGGGTTAATTGCGCCCGCCCAAGTCGAGTAGGTCAGTCCGGCCGGCACGTTCGGCGATCGCGCGATCCGATTGAGATCGGATTCGGTCACATACGCCTGGTCTGCCGGCGCGAGCCAGTATCGGATCGACGAGCCGGACCCGAACTGGGCGGTATAGAAGTCTCCCGTGGAAGCCTGGTAGCCGAAGCCGCCGATCGCGCCCGTAGTGTTGCCGCGGACCTGAGCCCGCGTAACCAAAACGCGCATGTTGTCCGGCATCGCCGCGAATGCCGGGGCCACGAGCGTCACGAGCAGACCCAGAGCGACGAAACAACGAGAGTTCAACATCTTTCTACCTCCATTCACAACAAAACCATGACTCGATGCTACCAAGCATCAGTTCGTCCACAACAGGCGACATGAGCGACGGTGCCCTTTCCAGAATACGGGCTCCACCCCGCGCTCTTGTTGCCTAGTATATCCACGCGGCCCGTTGAACGCAAGGGAAATCCATTCCCAACGCCCCCAGAATGCTGAGCTTACAGAAAACGACGACCAATGATAAAGCGTGTCCGGATCGAATAGGTTTGGGGGCGATCTATGGCTTGGTCGATTCGATGACGCCGCATGTCTTGGCGGCTTCCGACCTCCATTGGAACAGCTGGCAGAAGGGGGCGTTTGTCGCGGCGCGCCAACGCCAAAAGATGTCTTGATCGTCCAGGCCATTGGCCCTTCAGGCGAGCGCCGTCGCGGCGCGCCATTGCAACGCAAGTTGGTCCGGAGGCGGGAAGGCGTGGCCTCGCGTGGCCGCGAGGACGATGCGACGGGTGACGTGGTGGTGGCTCAGAAGTCCGGCTCGGACCGCGCGTTGAGCATGAAAAAGGCCACCCGTGGCCGCGATCGGCCGGGTGGCCAAAAAGTGGAGCCGAGGGGATTCGAACCCCTGACCTGTTCATTGCGAACGAACCGCTCTCCCAGCTGAGCTACGGCCCCATGTTGTTGCGTATTCTACCGGGTGTAGCACATTCTGGCAACAGCGCCATTCGGACGTCATGGCAAACGCACAGAGGCAACGGTTCGCTGGCGCCGCAACACGCAAGCGGGCGTGTTTTCGGGCTTCGAGTTCGTTCGCGGCCGCAGGCCCGCAGGTGCGAGGCCTGCACCACGAGGCTCGCGGAAAGGGCACAATCCTCGCGGCGTACCGCGTCCCAAAGAAAGGGCTCGAAATCGACGCCGTTCGCCCGTGTGCCGTTGTTCTGCGAAGAACGCGGATGGGAGAGGGCGGCGTACAGCGGCACCGGCGACACGGCCGTGGCACGACAGCGGACTCCGCATCCTTGCAGTGGGGGGACGCACCGACGGCGTGCGTCGATGATCTTCGAACGGTTGCGAGGGCTGCGCAGACAGAAAAACAAATCGGACACGAGATTATTATTTGATGAACCAGGGCTGCATATATTGCCGCGGCCATAGCCGTTCGTTGGCCGTTCGTCACAACCCCTATATTTGGTATCTCGCGCATTTGTTCCGCAAATTACTGTGACCGAACTGAAAACGTGTGTTTGTCTGGGGTTTCGACCCCACTTGTGTGTGAATCTGCGTGTGATATAGTGCCCGTGCGGACGCCAGAGCGAGGGCCCAAGCAGGTCAGTAGGGCGGCAGAATAATCCACCGGGTTTTGTCTGGAACATGGGCATGGATGCCGAGTCCGGCATCCGGTGCTCAATCGAAATCCGTCCGCCGGTCGCACGGAGGCGTCCGGCCAACGGCCCGCAGATGGTTTGGCAGACCAGGCAGCAGCCATCTCGGGACAATGCATCGATGGGGCATGGAGGCCTCGTCGATGCCTTGGTCAGTGTGTTCGAAGGGTACGCCCGGGTTTGGGGGCGATTCGGATGACTGTCAAGTGTAACCTCTGGACCGCAGACCGCGCTTGATGGTTCCCTCGCTCGAAGCCCTTTCCTCCGACGCGTCGCCGCCCGGGCTACCCCCTTTTGGTTCCGTTGTCGGGCGCGAACCACCTCTACTCGATCTGGATCGACAGCAGCGTGGGGCATTCCGCCAGGGAACGGTAGATCTGCGGAATCAGGGAGCGGTCGCGGAAGCGGACGTTGTACGTGATTGTCAGCAGCCGGGCGCGAATGTCTCGATGAAAGTCGATGTCGAGGACACGAACGCCGTTCGTTTGCAGGATGCCGGAGACCTTCTCGATCTCGTCGGCATGGTCCTCGCAGGTCACGCGAATCGCCTTATACCAATGGCCCTCGACGAACCGCTCGATGACGTTCAGGGCAAACAGGCTGAAGAGGATGAGCGCGGCGGCAAAGATCGCAACGGCGTACATGGCAAAGCCGCAGGCCATGCCGACGGCGGCAATGCACCAGAGGGATGCCGCGGTTGTCAGGCCCCGGATAGCGAGCCCGGACTTGATGATTGCGCCGGCCCCGAGGAAACCCACGCCCGTCATCACAGAGTAGGCCAGACGGGCCGGATCGACCGCGACGGGGCCTCGCGGACCTGCGTATTTGACGCCGAACACCCTCTCGAAATGGAGGGAGAGGATCATCACGAGGCACGAACCGACGCAGACCAGCAGGTGGGTCCGGAAGCCGGCGGCCCGGCCGTGATACTCGCGTTCAAGACCGACCGACCCGCCGATGACGGCGGCCAGCACGAGTTGGCCCATCGCTTCCGTTTGCCAGGGCTCCAGTCCCAGCATCAGGGCGACCTCGGTTCCCCGGTTCGGCAGCGGTGCCGCCGGGGACTACTTGGACACGGGGCGACGGGTCCGGAGCGTGGCCGGACGCCGCCGGGGCCGCGGTTGGCTCAGGATCTTCAGCGCCTTTTTGTTGTCCGCGACCTTCAGGATCGCCGTTGCCCGTCCGCCGCGGGCGCCCGTCGTACAGTACGCGTAGCCGATGTTGATGTGCGCATCGCCGAGCATCCGACACAGATCGGCCATCGCGCCCGGACGGTCGTCGATCTCGACGCACACCACCTCGGTCTCGGTCATCGGGACGTTGATCTGGGCAAGGGCGGCCCGGGCTCGCGGCGGATCCTCGACGACAAGACGAAGGACGCCGTGTTCGCTCGAGTCCATCATGGTCAGCGCGGTGATGTTGATCCGCGCCTTAGCCAGGATGTCGCACACCTGGCCGAGCACGCCGGGCTTGTTAACCAGGAACACCGATAGCTGGGTCTGAAGCGTCATGAGGGCCTCCTCGATGGTGGTCTGAAGGGCCGAACGCAACCGTTTTCATTATAGGATCGGTCGACGGCGGCGGCCCCGGCGGAGAACCGTCGAGTCCTCGCGCGTGTCAACCGTTCAGCCGCGCCGTGCCGCGCCGCGGTCGGGTCGTGCTTACCAGCGGCCCCGGCCGCGCCCGCCGCCACCGCCGCCGCCACGCGAATCGCTCTTCGGTTTCGCGACGTTGACCGTCAGCGCCCGTCCTTCCCACTCCTTGCCGTTCAGCGCGGCGATGGCCGCCTGGGCCTCCCCGTCGTCCGACATTTCGACAAAGCCGAAGCCGCGGGAACGTCCGGTCTCGCGATCGGTGATGATCGACGCCCGTTCGACGGTGCCGTATGCGGAGAACTCCTGCCGGAGTGTTTCCTCCGTGGCGCTGAACGGAAGATTGCCTACATAGATATTCGTCATTGTGCAGCCTCCAGACTCCTGGCCGAAAGACTGATTCGACGGCCAGTGGCGCCGGGGCAACCTTCACCCACGGGACGATCAGCCAACCGCCCATCGCACAGTCGGACACGGAGAGTGTACGAGTCCGTTCCGGCATTTCAAGCCCCCGCCCGGCTCGGCAAACGATGCGGGAGCCTATCCCGCGACGACATCGCGCCCCCGGGAGCGGTGCCAGACAAACGCCATCAGCACCATCCCGATGAGGCTGGGCGGCAGCATGGCGACGAACCAGACGTTCCAGCCGAACGCGGGGTGGTGCTTCACGCTGTAGTCGAGCAATCTGCCGAGCCCCCAGCCGGCGATGCCGCCGCCGATGTACTGGAAGCTGTCGATGACGCCGGAGGCGAAGCCGGCCATCTTGCGGCCGCCGAGATCCATCGCCGCCGCCGTGCCCAGAATGGAGTGGGTGGCGTTGCAGGTGATGGAGATCGCCAGCAACAGCACCGCCGCCAGGGAGGGTCCGGCGTAGGACCGGTGGTTGAGCAGCACGATCGCCGCCACGGTCACGGCCGCCTGAATCGCGTACAGGGCGACCGCCACCGGCGCCCGCCGGCCCTTGAACAGCAGGTCCGAGATGAAGCCGGAGATGATCGAGCCGAGAAACGCCATGATCGGCAGCAGTGCCATGGTGATGATCACGAGCGTGGACCTGGCCACGTCAAGGTGCCAGACCTCGTCGAAGTACATCACCGTCCAGTTGTTCTGCGCCGTGCGGACCACGCCGGTGCAGAAGTAGGCGCCCGCGGTGATCCACACCATCGGCTTGCCGGCGATCGTGCGGAAGACCTGGCCGAGCGAGATTCTCTCGCCCGCCGCCGCATCGGTCGCCGCCTCTCGCGCGTCGTGTTCCACCGTGTAGCCCGCCTGTTCGGGATCGTTCCGGACGAGGAGGAACATGAGCGTGGCGACGACCGCCACGACGGCCGGCGGGATCCAGAACAGCCACCGCCAGTGCATGGCCGGTAGCCTCAGCGAAACGACGAGCAGCGGCACCGTGCAGCCGGCCAGGAGCAGCGGGCCGAAGGTGTTGATCGTAATCTGCCCGAGCTGGATCATCAGCCCGAACACGCCGGCGAATCGGCCGCGCTCCCGCCGGGGGAACCACGCCGTGTTGACCTTGATCATCCCCGGCGCGCCGAACGCCTGGGCGTAGCCGTCGCACGTCCGGATCAGGATGAACAGCATCAGGACGCTGCCGGCGCCCGCGAACGATGCCATGCCGAACACCACGTTCATCGCAACGGTCAGCATGGCGCCGAGGAACATCGCCTGCTTGCCGCCCATGCGGTCCGTCAGGAGGCCGTTGATGAACTGGCCCAGGGCGTAGGCCCAGTCGCGCCCGCTGCTGATCGTGCCGAACTGCTCCCGCGAGAAGCCGAATTCGCTCCGGATCCGTGTGGAGGCGATCGCGATGTTGTAGCGGCACATGTAGAACGAACCGTACGTCAGACCGAGCAGGAGCCAGTTGATGCCGCGCCGCACGCGGAACCCCGGCTGGTGCTCAAGGGTGGCCGCCGTCTCCGGGGGCGCCGACCGCCGTGATTCGCTCATCAGTGCATCCCCCGGTAATGAGCGGCGCCGACAAGCAGGAGGAGTGCCTGGATGCCCAGGGCCACGGGGCTGAGCGGAAGCGCGTGAAACACGAAGCAAGCCGCAACCTCAACGACGATCAACGCGGCCAGAGACAGGACCCCCCACCGCCGCATGTTCCAGAAGCCCAGCAGGCACACCGCCGTGCCGAGGAACGGGACGATCCATCCGTTGATGTGCTGCCCGGCCTCGTAGCCCGGAATGGCGTACGGCTTGCCCGGGCCGTAGAGGGCGTACAGGATCTTCACGATCGGCGGGAGGCTGACGACGACCATCAGCATCATCAGGTAGACAAGCCCCGTGACCGTCGCGATCAGCGGCGGGGCCTTCACGATCCTGGGCGGGATTGTGTTGGTCGTCTCCGTCGCCACGGTGCCGTCGATCGTCAACCGCGGCGTCCAGCCGCCGGCGTCCGCGGCGGGAACGAGCTGGAGCCGGGCGTCGCGGCCGGGGGCGTCCGGCGTGCGGAACGTGTGGTCGATCCCGTCGGTGCGGCCGCGATGGTAGAGGATGCGTCCGTCCAGGCGAAGCACCTTCCGCCCGAACCAGCTGTTGCGCGCGTGGACCTCGAGGACCAGCTCGTGCGGTCCGGCGGCGGACGGCAGAATCCATCGGAACTCGAACATCGCACTCACTCATGCGTACCAGACGGAACGGCGAGATTGTAGCCGCCTGACTGTCCTGTGCAATCGGCGTAGAATGCGGGCCCGGCATCGTCGTCGGCCGTCCGGCGGGTCGCGACGGCCGGAGCGATTGTGGCGCGGAGGCGCGCGGATGGCAAAGGTTCCGGTCCTGTTCGACACGGACATCGGCAGCAACATCGACGACGCCGTCGCGCTGGCCTACCTGCTCCGGCAGCGGCAATGCGAACTGCTCGGCATCACGACCGTGACGGGCCGGCCGGACGCGCGGGCGATGCTCGCCGACGCGGTGTGCCGGGCGTTCGGCCGCGGCGACGTGCCGATCTTCGGCGGAGCGGACAAGCCGATGGCCGTGCCGCAGCGCCAGCTTGAGGTGCCGCAGGCCGCCGTCCTGCCGAGGTGGCCGCACCGCGGCACGTTCGCCTCGAACGCCGCCGTCGAGTTCCTGCGGCAGACGATCCGGTCGCGGCCGGGCGAGGTCACGTTGCTGACGGTCGGCCCGCTGACGAACGTCGGCCTGCTCTACACCCTCGACCCCGAAGTCCCGTCGCTGCTCCGGCAGCACGTCATGATGGGCGGGCACTACCTGAACCGGGCGATCGGCTACGGGCCGACGGAGCGGAACATGGGCCTCGACCCGCACGCCGCGGCGATCGTCTTCGGCGCGCCCGTGCCGGGAATGACGTGCGTCGGGCTGGACGTGACGACCCACTGCCGGTTGCCCGCCGACGAGTTCCGCAGACGGTTCTCGGCCGGGCCGCAGCGAATCGTCGGCGAGATGGCCGAGGAGTGGCTTCAGGACCGGCCCGTTGTGATCTTCCATGACCCGTTGGCGGCGGCGAGCGTTTTCGAGCCGTCGTTGTGCGACTACGCGGACGGACGGGTGGACATCGATCCGCAGGACGCGCGGCTGCCCGGCTTCACGGCGTTTGACAGCAACGCGAGGCCGGCCCATCACCGCGTGGCCACGGCGGTGCGATCGGAGGAGTTCTTCGAGCATTATTTCTCAATCGTGTCGGCGTGAGTCGTTCGTTGCCTGTTGCTCGTCGCGACAGGTCCGCGCGGACGGCCACCTTCCGCCGCAGCCCGATGCGGAGCGAATGGCCAGGCCGTTCTTCCTCGCCGATTCGCCGCGGAACCTCTCCTGGCTCCAGCCGGTCAGCGGCAAGACGATCACATTCCGGGCCGCCGGCCAGCCGTTCGAGGTCACATTCATCCCGTTCTACAAGGTGTACGGCCAGCGGTACGGTTTGTACTGGCCGGTCGTTCCCGAGGGGAGCGACCGCCACAAGGATCTCGTGCGGCGCAACGAGGCGATTGCCGAGACGATGGCCGCCTTCAAGCCGGCCGCCGGCGAAATTGACCGCGTCCAGCCCGGCGACGAAGCCTCCGAACGGGCGCACAACCTGCGGCACGAGGGCAGCATTGCCGGGACGCACCTCGGCCAGTCGTGGCGCCACGCCGACAACTGGTGGAGCTGGGACCTGAAGGTGCTGCCTGACGCGCCGGTGACGTTGTCGTGCATCTACTGGGGCGCCGACGTCGGGCGCGCCTTCGACATCCTGATCGACGGCAGGCCCGTCGCCACGCAGACGCTCGACGGGAGCCGGGGCGCCCGCTTCGTGGAAATCGCCTATGCGATCCCCGCCGAATGGACGAAGGGCAGGGACAGGGTCACCGTCACGTTCCGCCGCAAGCAGGGCGTCGCGGGCGGCGTCTTCGGCTGCGCCACGCTCCGCCCCTCGCCGTGAATGAACGTCCTGCGACCGCGCGGATTCCGCCCGGCGTCAGTGGCCGCTCGGTTTCGTCGTGGCGGGTGGCGCGGGCGTCGGTGGTCTCGCGGCGGCGCCCGGATTCGTGGCCGTCGTCGGTCTTGGCGGGGCGTCGTTTACGAGAGTGCGGCAGATGTCGTCCTCGAGCTTCTTGGCCGTCCCCCCGTCGGTGGTCACGTTGTTCAGCAGGATGGAAAAACAGTAGACCTTGCCCGAGTTGCCCTGGGCATAACCGCTGAGGGCGTAGACGCCGGCGATGTAGCCCGTCTTTGCCTGAACGCGGCCCTCCAGGCCCTTCATCCGCTTCTCGAGCGTCCCTTCCTCGCCCGGTGCGGCGAGGCTCGGGATGAACATCCGCCGTGCCGGGTGCCTCCCGATGTAGCGGAGGACCTGCACGAGCATCCGGGGCGTCACGCGGTTCTGCGGGCTGAGGCCGCAGCCGTCATCGAGCACGACGCCGGTCGGTCTGTACACGCCGCACCGATCGAGCAGGGCGTTCACATAGGCGCGGGCGACCGCGTAGGACCCTGTGCCCTCGCCTTTTTCCAGGGCACTCAGCTGAAAGGCCGTCGTCTTCAACAGGCACTCGGCGAAGAGGTTCTGGCTGTTCTTGTTGATGCGCCCGAGGATGTCCGTCAGATCGCGTTCGTGGACGGCGACGACGGTGCACGTCGGCGGGAGGTTCCCGCGGCCGTCGCGGACCCGCTCCCGGCGGGTTTCGCCGGCGATCCGAATGCCCTTGGCCGCCAGCGCGGTCCGGCAGGCGCTGGCGAAGAACAGGCCGGGGTCGGGCACGGCGATCGACTGGAGCGTTCCGGGCGACCGGCACGTGCCCGAGACGACGTATACGGGCGAATCGCCCTTGCGGGCGATGGCGGGGCCGCCCTTCTTGCCGCCGCCGGTCTTGCACTCGTTGCGGATGGTGACGTAGGTGTTCGGCGGGCTGACCTCAACAACGGCGGGCTCGCCGGCTTGGGGGCCCGGCTTGACGGTGACGTCGATGCAGTTGTTGTTGAAGTTCAGGGCGCCGACGGGTGCGGAGTACCATTGCTGGCGCTGGTCGGCAGGCCAGTTGCGGTTATAGAACTCAGCCTCGAAGGCCGAATCGTCGATGACGAGGTTGCCCTTGACCTCCGTGATGCCCTTCGCCTTCAGTTTCGCGGCCCAGTCGTGGAAGACGGCGGTGATCGGCTCCTTCCGGTCCCTGGCAAGGCGGGGGTCGCCGACGGACGGGTCGCCCAGCCCGAGGACGACGAGGTCGTCCCCGCGGGTGGCGAGGGTCGTGCGGTACTTGAATCCGGGCGGCAGGCGGTCCAGAGCCGTGACGACGGTCAGGATTTTCATGTTGCTGGCGGGCTTGAGCGGCTCGTCGGCGTTGTGTTTGAAGACCTCGTTCCCGGAGACGAGTTCGGCGACGTAGACCCCTGCCTTCATCGTACCGGGCTTGATGCCGGCGACGAGCTTGTCGAGTTGCCGGGCGAGATCCGTTCCGTCGGCAACGGCCGGTACCACCCACCAGCCCAGCAAGACCCATGCCCAACCCATCCGTCGGACCGCCGAATCCATTTCAAGACCTCCTGCCTGTCCGGCAAAGGTTCCTGACCCCGTTCGCACATACGACCATGGACCCCAATCGCGTAATTCGTTTGACGCGACTGTTTTGGGGTGGTAGACTATCATTGACGAGGAGCGTTGCAAGTCCTTGCCGCGAGGGACTGCGCTGTGGCTGTGGGGAAGGCATCCAAGTTCGGCGTCATCCTTGTAGCATCCGAATCGGATGAACGGTGCGAGCGATTGGGCCTCGCTCTGGCCGGCGTTGGTGTCGAGGTGCTGGAAGTGCCCGACGTGTACCTCGCCCTGGGCGAACTGGTCGCCTGCTCCCGCGAGCATCCGGTCGCCGTCGTTGTCCAGGCAAGTTGCGTCGAGGGCTCGGAGGCCGAGTTCTTCCCGATGGCGCGCCGCCTTGTCCGCGATGTCCGCACGTACGTTCTTCAGGCACGGGTCGGGGAGGAACGGGCCGTGGCAACCGCGGTTTCGGCGGGGGCGACGGTCCTCGAAACCAATACTCTCTCGCTGAAAGAGTGGGCGAGTTCGCTCGTCCAGCCGGCGCGTCAACCGGGGGCGCCCGGGGATGACCTCGCGGCGGAGACGGCGGGGCCCGTGCCGGCACCGGCGGTCGCGCCCCGCATGAATTGGGCGTCCGCGGAGCCGGAGATGCTGATTGAGGAAATTGCGGAGCCGGTTGAGCCGGAACCGCCGTCCGATACAGACGACATCCGACGGCCGGAATCCGCTTCTGCGGCGTTGGAGGATCTTGCGACCGAGGCGGTGCCAGCGGTTTCGGAAATTCCTCTTGGTTGCCCCGCGGGCGAAGAAAGTGCTGAGGCTGAGGCGACCGAAGCCCCCGAGCCGGAGAAGCCCAGGCAGGACGAGCGGGTGCCGGAGTCCCAGGACGTGCGTTTCGCACGGCCCATCGAGGTGCCTGCGTCCTGGGGTCAGCCTGGCGGGGAAGCCGAGTCCAACTCGCCCATCCGTGCGGAAGATGACGGCGTGATCCCCGCGGTTCCCTGGTGCCCGCCGGCTGGCCGGCCCGCACGCACGCCGCCGTCTGCGCGCGGAATCAGCCATACCCCGACGCCGGGGCCAACCGCTCCGCCCAACGAGGACCTTCACCTGACACGCGAGGAGCTGGACGCCCTGCTGGGTGACCCGGCAGATCCGCCGAACCTTCGGAGGTTCCGTCCATGACGCCGCACCTCCTGGGCGAGGCTACCGATGCCCGTGTGGTGGTCGTCAATGACCCCGGCCGCCTTGCCGACATCGTTCGGAGCCGCTATCCCGGCGTCGAGGTTGTGAGCCGTTCGAGTTTCCTGAGCGGAATTGCGGCGTGCGGGCCCATCCAGGGCCGCGCGGCCGAGCACGTGCTGGTGGGCGTTGATCCGGCGGCCGGCCGGTTGGGATCGGCCGTCGGCGGTTTTCGGCGGGCGATCGGTCCGAAGGGCCGCCTGATCCTGTGCTGTCGTCCGACCGGTGAGCCGGCGGCACGGCGGGCGATGAACGCGGGCGCGGATGACTACATCATCTACCCGCCGACGGGCCGCGACCTGGACGACGCGCTGAAGCTCCCGCGGCCGGGCCGCTGGATGGAGGTCTCGCCGGGGCGGCTGGCACACATCGAGCCGGCCGAGCTGAGTTCGCTCGCCCACGTCCTGGCCGAGATGGACCGCGGGCCGCAGCACGTGCTGGAGCGGATGGCGGAACTGCTGCGGGACTCGCTCCAGTGTTCGAGCCTGGCGATCGTCGCCGAGGCGGCGCGGGCGGAGGCTGGCAGGCCGATGACGGAACCGGTCCTGCTCGAGACCGTGCAGGTGGGCGGGCGGAACGTCGGCCAGATCCTCGCGGGACCGCGCGAGCGGTTCCCGTTCAGCACGGGCGACATCGAGAAACTGCGGCACTATGCGTGCCTGGTGGGGCACCTGCTGGAGGCGTGCGAGCGGCGAAGGTCGCTCGAACGGCTCGCCATGACGGACGAGCTGACGGGCCTGCCGAACCGGCGAAGCCTGCTTCAAACGCTGGACGGCACGCTCGAGCGGGCGGCCCGCGACCGGACGACCGTCACGCTGCTGATGTTCGACATCGACAACTTCAAGCACTACAACGACGGCTACGGCCATCCGGCAGGCGACGAGATCCTGCGCGATGCCGGGCAGTTGTTCCGCCGCTGCTGCCGGCAGCACGACGTCGTGGCGCGCTACGGCGGCGACGAATTCGCGGTGGTGTTCTGGGAGGCGGAGGAACCTCGCGTGGCCGGGTCGAGGCACCCGACCGATGCGCTCAGCGTGTTGTGCCGCTTTCGCAAAGAACTGGAGACCCACCAGTTCCCGTCGCTCGGTCCCGAAGCCAGGGGCGTGCTGACGATCAGCGGCGGGCTTGCCAGCTTCCCGTGGGATGCGCAGCGTGCGGTGGACCTGGTGGAGCAGGCCGACCGGGCGTTGCTGCGTGCGAAGCGTGACGGCAAGAACCGCATCTACCTCGTTGGCGCCGAGACATCGGTCGGCGGTGATCTGGAGGGCCTCACCCCACGCCCTTTTGACGGTCGGAGGCGCAAGCCTCCGACCTCCGAACGCACGAACGGTCTGCCCCCCGAAGCGGAACGCGAAGCGCCGACGGTCGCCCCGGCAACGGAATCCGCTCCGCAAACGGTCGCCCCGGCCGGCCGCGACGTGCACGCAGGCAGCTCATCCTTCGCGCACTCCGGTCTGCACCTCCGCGTTGATCGCGTCACGCGGGCCGGCGAGGTCGGCCCCGCGAGCCTGGACGACATTGCCTGGTGTGTGCAACTGGCGCAGACGCCGGCCGTGCTCTGGCGGGCATGGGAGACCGCCGACGTCCGTGCCACGGCGTGGTATCGGCAGCACCGGCAGGACGAGCCCGCGGCGATCCTCTCCGCGGTCTGCGTTGCCGCATGCCGGTGCGGCTGCGGCTTGCGGATCACGTCCCGCGATTCGCAGCCCGTCGATGGTGCGCGGCTCGCCCGGGGCATGGCCGACGCATTGATCGACTGCGCGATGGATGGCCAACTGCACTGGCAACACGGGTCCGGGGCGGGCGAAACGCCCGGCCCGGCCTACCGGCTGCGCATCATGCCGGAGGTTGCCGACCGCGAACGCTGAGGGCTACAGCATCTCGCACACGAGGTCGCCGACCTCGGTGGTGCTCATGCCCATGCGGCCGGCGGACTGGCTCTTCATCTTCGGGCAGGCCCTGGCGATGGCGGCCTCCATGCGATTGCCCGCGCGCCTGACGGCGGGGAGCTTCTTCTGATCGCCGACGACCTGGAGCAGCATCGCCAGGGCGCCGATGGCGGCCATGGGGTTGATCACGTTCTTGCCGGTGTACTTCGGCGCGCTGCCGCCGATCGGCTCGAACATGCTCGTTCCCTTCGGATTGATGTTGCCGCCCGCGGCGATCCCCATGCCGCCCTGGATCATGGCGCCGAGGTCCGTGATGATGTCGCCGAACATGTTCGGCGTGACGATCGTGTCGTAGAACTCGGGGTTCTTCACGAACCACATGCAGCACGCATCGACGTGGTTGTAGTCGCGCTTGATGTCGGGGTACTCGGCGTCGCCGATCTCGTTGAACGCCCGCCACCAGAGGTCGTGCGCGAAAGTCAGCACGTTCGTCTTGGCGACGAGGGTAAGCATCTTCCTGCGGCGGCGCTTCCGGCAGAAGGCGAACGCCCACCGGAGGCACCGCTCGACGCCGAACCGCGTGGCGATCATCTCCTGCGTGGCGACCTCGTTCGGCGTGCCCTTGCGGAGGAAGCCCCCGCCGCCGAAGTACAGATCCTCGGTGTTCTCGCGGACGACGACGAAGTCGATGTGCTCGGGCCCCTTGTCCTTCAGGGGCGTCTCGACGCCGGGGTAGAGCTTGACCGGGCGGAGGTTGATGTACTGATCGAGCTGGAACCGGAGCTTGAGCAGCAGGCCCTTCTCGATGATTCCGGGGGCGATGTCCGGGTGGCCGACGGCGCCGAGGTAGATCGCGTCGTAGGCGCGCAGCTCGTCGACCTCCCTGTCCGTGATCGGTTCGACGGTCATCTTGTTCGGATCGCCGCCCTTGGCCAGGTAGCGGTCGCCGCCGTAGTCGAAATCCTTGAGCGTGTAGGAGAACTTCTCCTTTTTCGCGACGGCCTTGAGGACCTTCAGGCCCTCGCGGACGACTTCCGGACCCGTCCCGTCGCCACCAATGACCGCGATCTTGATCGGCGTTGGCATGTTCTGCTTTCTCGCTATTCAGCGCCTTGTTCGCTTTACCCGCTGGTTCGTCTTCGCCGCTGGACCCTCGCTGACGCTTCGGGCCTGTCAGGTCATGTCCCTTCACCCGAGGAGGCGAGGTATTTCTTCTGCTCCGGCGTCAGCTTGTCGATCGCCACGCCCATGCTCTGCAGCTTGAGCCGGGCGACCCATGCATCGATTTCCTTCGGCACGTCGTGGACGCGGACCGCCAGCCTGCCCCGGTTCTTCACGGCGAACTCGGTGCTCAGGGCCTGCGTCGCGAAGCTCATGTCCATGACGCTGGCCGGGTGCCCCTCGGCGGCGCTGAGGTTGATGAGCCGGCCCTCGGCCAGCAGGTAGATCCGCCGGCCGTTCCGCAGAACGTATTCGTCCACGCAGTGGCGCACGTCCTTGTTGACCTTCTTCGACATCTTCGCGAGCGAGGGGATGTCGATCTCCACGTCGAAGTGCCCGCTGTTGCAGACGATCGCCCCGTCTTTCATCTTCGCGAAGTGCTCGCGCCGGATGACGTGCTTGTCGCCCGTCACCGTGATGAAGAGGTCGCCGTAGCCCGCCGCCTCGGCCATCGTGCAGACGTCGAAACCGTCCATGACGGCCTCGAGGGCCTTCAGCGGGTCAACCTCGGTCACCGTGACCTTGGCTCCGAGACCGCGGGCCCGCGCCGAGACGCCGCGGCCGCACCAGCCGTAGCCGGCGACGACCACGTGCTTGCCGGCGATCAGCATGTCGGTCGCGCGAATCACGCCGTCCATCGTGCTCTGCCCGGTGCCGTAGCGGTTGTCGAAGAGGTGTTTCGTGTTGGCGTCGTTGACTGCGATCACGGGGAACCGCAGCGAGCCCTGCGCTTCCATCGCCCGAAGGCGGATGACGCCGGTCGTCGTCTCCTCCATGGAGGCGACGATGTTGGCGGCCTCCTTCTGCCGTTTGGTGTGCAGTTGGTGGACGAGGTCCGCGCCGTCGTCCATCGTGATGTTCGGCTTGTGGTCGATGTTGGCGTTCAGGTGCCTGTAGAACGTCGGCACATCTTCGCCTCGCCGTGCGAAGGTCGGGATGCCGAAGTCCTTCACGAGGCTTGCCGCCACGTCGTCCTGCGTGCTGAGCGGATTCGACGCGCAGAGCACGAGGTTTGCGCCGCCGGCCTGCAGCGTCCGCGCGAGGTTCGCCGTCTCCGCCGTGATGTGCAGGCACGCCGCCATGCGAATGCCGCGAAGCGGCTTTTCCTTCGCAAACCGTTGCCGCACCAGTTGCAGCACGGGCATGTCCCGGTCCGCCCACAGAATCCGCTTCTTGCCCTTTGCCGCCAGTCTGATGTCCGTTACGTCATATTTCACTGGGGAACTCCGTTAGTGCGTTGCTCCGTTGATCCGTTCTTCGGCTCTTGCGCTCGTCCGTTCGTCCGCTGCTTCGTTCGTCGGCTCGTCCGTTGGTCCGCTCGTTCGCTGGTCCGCTCGTCCGTTGCTCGGTTGCTCCGTCATCCCCGCGAAAGCGGGGATCCAGGCCCCCACCCGTTGCTTTGCCCCCCGTTTCGCGGGGGTGACGACCTCAGTCCTGATCTTTCGCCTTCGCGACGAAGCGCCTGACCTTCTCGGGGTCCTTGCGGCCCGGCGACGACTCGACGCCGCTCGAGACGTCCACCGCGAAGGGTCGGGCCTCCGCGATGGCCTCGGCCACGTTGTCGGGCGTCAGGCCCCCGGCCAGCATGATCGGCGGCCAGTCTTTCAATTCGCCTCGCTCGCGTGCCTCTCTCACCCACGACCAGGCGAAGCTGCGCCCCGTGCCGCCGGCCTTCTGAGGGTCGTGCGTGTCCAGCAGGATCGCCACGGGTCGGCGGCCGACCGGAACCTCCGATGCGGTCAGGTTGGCCCCCGTCCTGCCCGCAGGTCCGGCCTCCGGTTCCGGGGTTCCCCACGCGGGGAGGCCCGTTGCCGCGAAACCGGCGTCTCGCACGGGGACCGGCAGGATGACCCGAAAGCCCTCCCACAGAAACCGGGCGAGGATCTGTCCCGTCAGGTCTCCGTACACCTGGAGCGTCGACACCCAACGGGTGGCGAGCATCTCCATGACCTGCTCGTTCATTTCCCCCGTCGGTGAGTCGGCCACGCTGACCAGTGCCACCGGCGTCACAAGGGGCGGAAGGACGTCAAGGATTCGTTCGGCCTGTGGCAAGTCAATCCGCCGTGGCCCGCCGACGAGGTTCAACCCGATCGCGTCGGCCCCGGCCTCAGCCGCCATCAGGGCGTCCTCGACCGTCGTAATCCCGCAGATCTTTACCTTGACCGTCATCACCCAGGGCGCTTTCCGGCCCGCGCCGGAATCGCACATGGTAGAAGCTTCGCCCCGAGACGTCAACGCGACCGGCCATCCTCTGCAAAGAGCACCTCGGTCCCGCTTCATGCAGGGGCCCGCGCAGCTCGCGACCAGAGGGCAGAGAACGTGCTCGCAGCACAATCTCGGAGAATCCCCGCGTACGGCGAAAAAACCGACCTCCACTGGCGCGATTGGGCGGGATAGCGAACGCAAGCAGCGGGGACTGGACATGTCGTGGTGAGCAACCGCGCTTCCGGGGTTGCGAATGCTTCTGTTATGGGACGCGGCAGGCGATGCTCGCAATCCTGGGGCGTGCTCAAGGGGGGATGAGCAAGACCGGTCGGCCGTGTTGCGCCGCGCTCAGACGGCGGCCTTACGGGCTGCGGTCCGACCGCTAACCCGAAAAGGGGCGACAGCACCTCCGTCCGTTTCCGGGGCGGCCTTCGGCACGGAGGCTTCGGCCGCCTTCGCCGCCAGACGCGCACGCGTCTTCGGGTCGCTCCGGAAGAAGTTTCCGAGTTCGCGGACGCGGGCGTAACGACGCTTCAGCAGTGTGTCGAGCCGAACGCGCTTCAGGTCGCGCAGCGTCCCCACGATCCATCGTTCGAGGTTTTCGGCGGTCTGCATCGGGTCGCGATGGGCGCCGCCGAGCGGTTCCGGGATGATCTCGTCGATGATGTTCAACTTCTTCAGTTCGCGTGAGGTCAGCCGCAACGCCTCGGCGGCGAGCTTTGCCTGTTCGCCCGTCTTCCACAGGATCGCGGCACAGCCCTCCGGCGAGATCACGCTGTAGAACGAATGCTCGAACATGGCGATGCGGTCGCCCACGCCGATGCCGATCGCTCCGCCGCTGCCGCCTTCGCCGATGATCACACAAACGATTGGGGTCCGCAGGCGCGACATCTCCATCATGTTGACGGCGATCGCCTGCGCGATGCCGCGCATTTCGGCCTGGTCGCCGGGGTATGCCCCCTGCGTGTCGATGAGGCACACGACGGGCAGGCCGAACTTCTCGGCAAACTTCATCTTGAGCAGGGCCTTGCGGTAGCCCTCCGGGTGGGCGCAGCCGAAGTTGCAGCGGATGCGCTCGTTCGTGTCCCGGCCCTTGTGATGCCCGACGAGGAGAACCTTGATGCCGCCGATTCGCCCCAGCCCCGTCATGATCGCCCGGTCGTCGCCGTAGCAACGGTCGCCGTGCAACTCGCAGAAGTCCTTGACAATCATGTTGATATAGTCACGGAGCAACGGCCGGCGTGGATGGCGGGCCACCTGCACCGTTTCCCACGGCGTCAGCCTCCCGTAGGTCCGCCGTGTCATGCTGAGCAAACGAGCCCGCATCTCCTGAATGTCGGCGGAGAAGTCGCGGCCCGTGTCCGCCTGGCGCCGCTCGAGTTCGGCAATCTCCTGCTCGATGCGGGCCAGCGGCTTCTCGAAATCCAGATATCCGTTCCCGCCGCCGGACAAGAGGCCCGACGCCGGTGGTGTCGGCGTTCGACTCATGCAACCCTCGTTTTGGCTGGGGAGAGAGGCCGTCGCTCCTGAAGGAGCCCGCGCCGTGGCCTCTCCCACGGTTCTCTAGCTTAGCAACTCGCGCGCCCAAGGCAAGCCGCCGGTTTGACCAGGGTGCATGGCCGCATGTGCGAGCGGGGTCAGGAACCCCTCGCCGGGCAGGCAAAACACCGTCTTACGGAAAGTGGACGTGCAGACGCGCTAAGCCTGGGGCTGGAAAGGTTCCTGACCCCCTCCTCGTACGCAGGAACGGCCGTGCACCCGTTTGACCACGGCGCGGCCGGCTGCTAGAGTGTCGCCACAACAGGACGGGCGGACCGTGCATAAAGCTCTGTCTTTGCAAAAGTTACAGAAGATTGCCGTAATCGGCGTCGGGCTGCTGGGGGGCTCCTTGGGCATGGCCGTACGGGCGGCCGGTCTGAAGGCTCGTCGGGTCGGCATTGGGCGGAGGTCCACGACCCTTGAGAAGGCCTTGGCGTATGATGCGGTCGATGAGGTCACGCTCGATGTGGGCGAAGGCGTGCGCGACGCGGACCTGGTCGTCGTCTGCACGCCGATCGGGGTCATGGAGTCGATGTTCCGACAGATGGCGGATCATCTGCCGGACGGCTGCGTGGTGACCGACGTCGGAAGCACCAAGGCCGAGGTCGTGCGGCTCGCGGAACGAGTGTTGCCGCGGCGCGTGCGGTTCGTCGGCTCGCACCCGATCGCGGGGTCGGAAAAGACGAGCGTCGAATTTGCGCGGGCCGATCTCTTCCAGAACGCCGCATGCATCGTGACGCCGTCTCGCCGAAGCGACGCCGCGGCGGTCAATCTCCTGGTTGAGTTGTGGAGCATGGTCGGCGGTCGCTCCCATGTCCTGCCGCCGTCGAAGCACGACCGGATCCTGGCCCGCGTAAGCCATCTGCCGCACGCCGTAGCCGCGGCGCTGGTGTTGCTCGGGGATATGGGCAAGGCGACTCGCTACGCGGGCACGGGCTTCGGAGACACGACGCGCATCGCGTCGGGCGATCCGGCGTTATGGCGCGACATCTTTGCCACGAATCGTGAGGCTGCGTTGAAGGCGCTGGATGGGCTGGAGCGCGAACTCGAGCGTTTCCGGCGACTTGTCGAGAAGGGTGATGATGCCGGCGTGGAGGCGTGGCTGGCGCGGGCGAAGGGCAAGCGCGACGCCTGGGTCCGACAACGGTACGCACAGAAGGAAATCGAGCCGTGACCAGGACAGGGGCGTGCGGAACGGTTTGGCGGGTTGCCGTCCGGCCCAGGGAGGCGGCGTACGACGTCCACGGGCGCGGCGTTCTTCACGACATTCACGACTACGGGCTGGCGAACATCACGGCGGTCGCCTCATCGCGGCTGTTCTTCCTGAAGGGCGCGATCGACGCGGACGCCGCCCGGCGGATCGGGGCCGAACTGCTGGCCGACCCGATCACCGAATGCTTCACCGCCCTGGCTGGGGCGACGCCGGAAGGCACGGCGGGCGAAATCGCCGTCGAGGTGCATCTCAAGCCCGGGGTCATGGATCCGGTGGCGGCCTCGACGATCGGCGCGATCCGCGACATGGGCCTGGACATCGAGGACGTGCGGACGGCCCGGCGCTACGTGCTTTCGGGTGCGGCCGACCTGGGGCAGATCGAGTTCATCGCCCGGCGCGTGCTCGCGAACGACTGCATCGAGCAGGTGTGCATCCGCGGCTTCGGCCGGCAGGATGAGCCGGCGGATGTGTTCCGCCAGGCGCCGGTCCGGCCGTTTGAGCTGAGGCACGTGCGGATCCGCGACCTCGACGACGAGGCCCTCCGCAAGCTGTCGCGTGAGGCCCACCTGTTCCTGTCGCCGGCCGAGATGAAGACCATCCAGGCGCACTACCGCGACGCCGGCCGCGACCCGACCGATCTCGAACTCGAGATGATCGCCCAGACCTGGAGCGAACACTGCGTTCACAAGACGCTCAGGAGCGCGGTCGTTTACCGCGGGGCGCCGATGCCGGGCGCTGTGGTGCAGGCTTCCGGCCGGCCCCGGGAGCCGAGGACCTCGGCCCCGACATCCGGCGGCGACGTCGAGATCCGCTACGACAACCTGCTCCGCGACACGATCGCACGGGCGACGCACGAGCTGATCGCCGAGGGCCGGGCGCCGTGGTGCCTGTCGGTTTTCGAGGACAACGCCGGCGTAATCGAGTTCGACGACGAGTACGGCATCGCCTTCAAGGTCGAGACGCACAACCATCCGTCGGCGATCGAGCCCTACGGCGGCTCCGCCACCGGCATCGGCGGCGTCATCCGCGACATCATGGGCGTCGGACTCGGCGCCAAGCCGATCGCCAACACCGACGTGTTCTGCGTCGGCATGCCCGACTTCCCGATGGACCTGCTGCCGACGGGCGTGCTGCACCCGCGGCGGATCCTCAAGGGCGTCGTCGCCGGCGTCCGCGACTACGGCAACCGCATGGGCATTCCGACCGTCAACGGGGCCGTCTACTTCGACCCACGGTACACGGGCAACCCCCTCGTGTTCTGCGGCTGCGTGGGGCTGATGCCGCGGCGGTTCATCCCGAAGCGGGCGAACCCGGGCGATCTGGTCGTCGTGGTCGGCGGGCGGACGGGGCGCGACGGGATCCACGGCGCGACATTTTCGTCGGCCGAGTTGACCGACTCGCACGCGGACGAGTTTTCGCACGCCGTCCAGATCGGCAACGCGATCACCGAGAAGAAGGTGCTCGACACGCAGCTTCAGGCCCGGGACCACGTCGGCGGCAGCCTGTACACGGCCTGCACCGATTGCGGGGCCGGCGGGTTGTCGAGCGCGGTCGGCGAAATGGGCGCGGAGATCGGCGCGGTGGTCGATCTCGAAAAGGTGCCACTGAAGTACGCGGGCCTCCGCTACGACGAGATCTGGATCAGCGAGGCGCAGGAGCGGATGGTGCTGGCCGTGCCGCCGGCAAACTGGCCGAAGGTCAAGGCGATCTTCGACGCCGAAGACGTCGAGGCGACGGCCATCGGGACGTTCGGAAACAACGGCCGGCTGGTGATGCGGTACGAGGGCAAGGTCGTCGGCGATCTGTCGGCCGAGTTCCTGCACCACGGCATCCCGAAGACGGAGAGGGCGGCCCTATGGAGCGCGGCCTCTCCAGAGGCCGCAGGTGAGGCGGGCGTATGTGGAGTGCGGCCTGTGGAGAGGCCCCGCTCCAGACCCGCCGCGCCGGGCGGACGCTTGAACGGGGCCGATTGCGTCGCCGAACTCAAACGCCGCCTTTCGGATCTGAACGCCGCCAGCAAAGAGTGGATCATCCGTCAGTACGACCACGAGGTGCAGGGTGCCAGCGCGGTCAAGCCGCTCATGGGGCCGCACCAGGGGCCGTCGGACGCCGCCGTGATCCGCCCGCGGCTCGACGGCAACCGCGGCATCGCGATCGGCTGCGGCCTCTGCCCGCACCGGGCCGACGTCGATCCGTACTGGATGGCCGTACACGCCATCGATGAGGCGATCCGCAATGTCGTGTGCGTCGGCGGCGACCCGGCCCGCACGGCGATCCTCGACAACTTCTGCTGGGGCAACTGCGAGGACCCGCAGGTGATGGGCGCCCTCGTCCGCGCGTGCCAGGGCTGCTACGACGCGGCCAAGGCGTACGGCGTGCCGTTCATCTCCGGGAAGGACTCGCTCAACAACGAGTTCGCGATGGCGTCCGAGGACGCCGATCGCCTGCGGGGGTATCTGCAGGCCCGCGGAATCGACCTGGTCAACAACCGGCTCCGCATCCCGGCCACGCTGCTCATCAGCGCCATCAGCATCGTGGACGACGTGACGAAGTGCGTGACGGCGGACGCGAAGACGTGCTTCCAGAAAGGCAGACTCGCGGAGAGCGCCTTCTGGCTCGTGGGCGTCCCGTTCGCGGAAGACGGGCTCGGCTTTCCGCCGGACGCGGCGGCGACGATGCATCGCGAGGTGCATCGGCTGATCCGCGAAGGCGCCGTTCTGGCCGCGCACGACTTCGGCGAGGAGGGCTTCGCGACCTGCATGGCCGAGATGGCGATCGGCGGCGCCTGCGACGTCGAGGTGCACGTCGGCCGCGACGCACAGGCGTCCGACCCGTTCGCCCCGTGGGCGTCGGCCTATGTCCTTCAGTCGTCGGACCACGGCCTCCTCGCGGACCTGACGGCGAAGGGGCCGTTCGTGGTTGTGGAGATCGGTCGGGGCGTCGGCGATCGGGCGACCCGCTTTGAGATCTCGCGGGCGCGCCCGGTACGCGGCGGCGTGACGACGTTCGAGAAACTCGCCGAGGTTCCCGCCGCCGACTTGCGCGAAGCGTGGCGCGCGCCGCTGCGGTGGTAGCCTGTGGAGCGCCGCCTCTCCAGATGGCGGAATGATCGTGGCTGAGGAGAGTTTGAAACAGTACTTGCACTCCCCGGCGCACCTGTTCCGTCCGGATGCCGTGTACATGGTCACCGCCGGCACGTATAACCGCGATCGCTGGATTCGTCCGCCTGGCAGGAAGAAGATGGTCAAGGATGGGATCGACCTCTTGTTCGCGAAGTATGAATGGCATCTCATCGCGTGGGCCGTCATGGACAATCACTACCACCTCCTGGCCCGGGCACCTGCATCGGGGGCCGATACGCTTTCGCGCTGGACGAATGATCTGCACAAGTTCACGGCACGCCGGTGGAATGCCGAGGACCACACGCCCGGCCGCGTGGTGTGGTACGAGTACTGGGACCGCTGCATTGATAACGAAGCGTCGTTTCGCGCCAGGTTCAACTACGTTCACTGGAATCCCGTCAAGCACGGGTACGTCGAACTCCCTGATGATTACGAATACAGCAGCTACCGGGAATACTTCGCAGCCGACAATGCGCTGCTGGAACGATGGCGCTATGAGTATCCCTGGGACCGTGTGAGCGAGAGGGACGATTTCTGATATGGACTCCTGATGTGGACTCCTGATGTGGAGTGCAGCCTCTCCAGAGGCTGCATGCGGTCCGCGACAGCGGACCGCGCATGACAAGACGAAGGCGGTCTCTGGAGAGGCCGCACTCCACAGGGGCGGTCTCTGGAGAGGCCGCACTCCAGAAGGAACGACGATGGCGAAACGAGTCATCATTCTCCGGGCCGCCGGGATCAACTGCGACGAAGAGACCGCGCATGCGTGGGAGCTTGCCGGGGCGACGGCCGAGCGCGTCCACGTGCAGCGGGTCATCGAGTCCCCGTCGCTGCTCGACGGATACGATGCCCTGACCATCCCCGGCGGGTTCAGCTACGGCGACGACGTGGCCGCGGGCAAGATCCTCGCCAACCAGATCATGCACCATCTGGCCGATGCGCTCCGGGCGTTCGTCGAACGCGGCCGGCCGGTCCTCGGCATCTGCAACGGGTTCCAGGTGCTCGTGCGGACGGGTCTCCTGCCGGGTATTGAGGGCGAGGGTGTCAGGAACCCTTCGCCGCACAGCGGCCCGGGGGGTGCTTTGCACGAAGGGTTCCTGACACCTTCTCTGCGCGCAGCGCCCTCCGCCCGCCAGACGGTGACGCTCGCCAACAACGACTCCGGCCGGTTCGAGGACCGCTGGGTGTACCTGCAGACGGGCACCGACCGTTGCGTGTTTCTGCCGTCGGGCACGCGGCTCGCGCTGCCGATCGCGCACGGCGAAGGCAAGCTCGTGCCGATGGACGACGCCACACTGACAGCCATGCGCGACGGCGGCTACATCGCCCTCCGCTACTGCGACGAGGCGGGCAAACCCGGACCGTTTCCGATCAATCCGAATGGCAGCGTGGACGACATCGCGGGCCTGACGGACAAGACGGGCCTGATCCTTGGTCTGATGCCGCATCCCGAACGCAACGTCCATCCGGCGCACCCGCCGACAAGGGCCCCTGCGTCCCCAACGGCCACCAGCGGCATCGCCGACGGCCGCGTCGTCTTCGAGTCGGCGGTGCGGTACCTCCGAGGGTAGGGTGACGCAGGGAGGGGGGCAGGAACCTTCCTTGCCCTGGGCTAAACGCGTCAGGGCGTTCACTTCCCGTGAGCACGGTGTTCTGCCTGTCCGGCAAATGTTCCTGACCCCCTTCGCCCATACGGCCATGCACCCCGGAGCACGTGCGCGCTTGCTTCCACAGCGGGAATCCGCACAATCGTTGCCTATGGACGAGCAGGAGCGTGACACCGGGCAGGTTCGCCGGGGGTTTGCCTCCCATCCGCGGGAGTGGCTGGACAACCGGTACGTCTATCCCGTGCTGTCGCGTCGCGCGCGCGGCGTCTCGATCGGCGTCAACCTGAACCCGGACAAGGTGTGCAACTTCGACTGCGTCTATTGCCAGGTCGATCGCACGATCCCGCCGACGCTGCGAAAGGTGGACGTCGAGGTCGTCCGGCGGGAACTCGACGCGATGCTCGGACTCGCGGTCAGCGGCCGGTTGTTCGACGGCCCGCCGTTCGATGCCGTGTCGCCGGACCTCCGCCGTATCAACGACATCGCCTTCTCCGGCGACGGCGAGCCGACGATCAGCCCGCAGTTTGCCGAGTGCGTGCGGGTTGCGGCCGAGGTCAAGGCCGCCCACGGGCTCGGCGACGTCAAGATCATCCTCATCACCGATGCGTGCTACCTGACGCGCCCGGCCGTGCGGGAGGCCCTGGCGCGCATGGACGCGAACAACGGCGAGATCTGGGCCAAGCTCGACGCCGGCACGGAGGACTACTACCGCCTCATCAACCGGCCGAGCCACCCGCTGCGGCACGTGCTGGACAACATCATCGACGCGGCCCGCGTGCGGCCGGTCGTGATCCAGTCGCTCTGGATGCTGGTCCGCGGCGAGCCGGCCCCGGACGCCGAGGTCGAGGCGTTCGCCGAGCGCCTCAACGAGATCCTCACGGCGGGCGGACGGATCCGGCTGGTCCAGCTCTACACGATCGCCCGGGGGACGGCGGAGCCGTGGGTCTCGCCGCTGGCAAACGAACAACTCGACCACATCGCCGCGATCGTTCGTGGAAGATGCCCGGCGCCGGTGGAGTGCTTCTACGGCGTGGGAGGATGAACGCGAGACCTTGAGCCCGAATCGCGGGCGAGGGTCCCGCTGTCTCAAACGATCGATCGGCCGATCATGTCGCCGGGGACCGGGACGCCCAGCATCTGGAGGATCGTCGGCGTGACGTCGTAGAGCGTCCGGCCGTCCACGCGGCCGCGGGGCGTCAGCGACGGGTGCGTCAGCGTGTACATGCCGAACTGGGCGTGGTTGGCGTCGTCGGGGCCGGTGTCGTTTTCGAACGTGTAGATGCCCGGGTTGCCGACCGTACCCACGCTCCGCCATCGGAGGTCGCCGAAGATGACGATCAGGTCCGGCGCGACGGCGTTGACCTTCCGGTAGATCGCCTGCGGCTTGTAGACGCGGGTGCCCATCGGCTTGCCCTCGTGGTCGGGGATGGCCTCGATCCGGGCGATCAGCTCGTCACGGAGCGTCTCGTATTCCGCCTGCGGGACGATGCCGTTCGGCTCGCGGCCCTGGACGTTCAGGAAACAGCGGCCGTAGTAGCCGCCTTCGCCCCAGGCGCGGGTCTTCGACCAGTCGATGTTGGCGAAGTCGAACTTCGTGGGCCTGGCCGCGGGCTGCTTGAGGGCCATGTAACCTTCGCGGATCAGCCAGTCGTTGAAGCACAGCCCGCCGACCATGCACTTGGCCCCGTGGTCGCTGACGAGCATGACGGCCGTCTTCTCGCGGTCGCAGACGCTCAGCAGCTCGCCGATCCACTTGTCGAGGTGGATGTGGTAGTCGCGGATCGCGTTCTCGTACCTGTTGCCGGGCTCGTAGCGGTGGTGTGTCTTGTCCATGAACTGCCAGAAGCCGTGGTAGATGCGGTCGACGCCCATCTCGACGACCCAGCAGAGGTCCCACGGCTTCGTCTGCATCAGGTGCTTCGTCAGCGCGAAGCGCTTGTCGGTCATCTCGTAAATCTGCTTCAGGAGCCAGTCCTTGTCGTCCGTGCGGAAGCCCTTGACGTCCACGACGTAGTCGCCGATGACGTTCCTGATCTCCTGCTTGAGCGACTGCGGCCAGGTGTAGTCGGCGTTCGTGTCGGGCGTCATGAAGCAGGTGACCATGTGGCCCTTGATCGGCCGCGTGATCGGGTACGTGCCGGGCAGGCCGATGATGATCGACTGCTTGTTCCGCGTGGCGAGCAGGTCCCAGACGCGCGGTTCCTTGACGTCGAGCGCGGTCGAGATGGTCAGCTTCTCGTAGGAGTAGTCGGCGCGGTTGCGGAACCCGTAGATGCCGAGCTGGCCGGGGTCTTTGCTGGCGGCCATGCAGGACCACGCCGGCACGGTGATCGGCGGCATGCAGCTCTCGAGCGTGCCGAACCGGCCGGCCTGCACCAGCCCGCGCGTGTGCGGCATGACGTCGAGCCATCGGTCGAACACGAGCGACGGCTCACCGCAATCCAGCCCGATGACCAGAACCTTTTCGATCTTCGAGGGCATACGGCAACCTCCCCGGAAAGCGGGCATTGTGGGGACGGCGGCGGGGTTATGCAAACACCAGTCCGCCCGGACCGGGCGAGTGAGACCGCGACGGACTCGGCGCGTGCCTTCCGGCCCCGAAGGGCTCAACGGCATGCAGCCGGAGGCGCGAGTCCCCGGTATGTTGCTCCGCGCAATCGCTGCGGGTGGATGAGGCTGGACACGGGCGCGGTGTTGCCCGATGATTCCCCCGATGCGGGCGAAGGGAAACATCACTCGCGTCTTGTCGTGTTGCATCCTGTGGACAGGCGGTATGGCCTGGGCCGCCAATGACGGGCGCCGGCCCAATGTCGTGTTCATTCTCACCGACAACCAGAGCGCCTGGACGCTCGGCTGCTACGGCAACAAGGACATCCGTACGCCGAACATCGACCGGCTGGCCGCCGAGGGCATGCGGTTCGACCGCTGCTTCAGCTGCAACGCGGTCTGCTCGCCGACACGGGCGACGTACCTGACGGGCCTCATTCCGTCGCAGCACGGCGTCCACTCGTACCTGGGCGCCGGATCGCTCGAAGGCCCTTCCGCGTACTACACGCTCAAGGAGTTCCGCACACTGCCGGCGATCCTTCACGACGCCGGCTACACCTGTGGGCTGACGGGCAAGTGGCATCTCGGCGACTGCCTCCATCCACAGGATGGCTTCACATATTGGGTCACCAGGCCGGGCGGCCACACGGACACGTTCTACGATGCCCAGGTCATCGAGAACGGGGCCGTCCGGAAGGAGCCGACGTACCTGACGGACTTCTGGACGCAGCACGCCGTCCGCTTCATCGAGCAGAACAAGGACCGGCCGTTCTTCCTGTACCTGGCGTACAACGGGCCATACGGTCTGGGCGGCTGGCTGAACGAGCCCGGCCGCAATCGACACGCCTCCTACTACGCGGACAAGGACCTGCCGTGCTATCCGCGCGGCCCGCCCCACGAATGGCTCCGGGCCAACCGAAAGATGATCGGCAACCTCACCGCCATTCGCCGTTACAGCACCGAGGTCAGCGGCGTGGACGACGGCGTCGGCACGGTGATGGCGACGCTGAAGCGGCTTGGGCTCGATGAGAACACGCTGGTCGTCTTTGCGGCCGACCAGGGCCTTGCTGCCGGTCACCACGGCTTCTGGGGCATGGCGGACCACGGCCGTCCGCTGAACACGTTCGACGCCGCTCTGCACGTCCCGCTGATCTGGCGGCTGCCGAAGCGGATCGCGGCGGGCGGGCATAGCGGCATCCTCGTGTCGAACTACGACTTCCTGCCGACAATCCTGGGCCTGCTCGGGCTGGGCGACCGGATGGCAAGATCGCCGGCGTCACCCGGGCGCGACTACTCGGCCGTGCTGCGCGGTCGGGAGATTGCCTGGGACAACGTCGTGTTCTACGAATACGAGGACAGCCGGATGGTCCGCACGGACCGGTGGAAGCTCACGCGTCGGTTCCCGAGCGGCCCGGACGAGCTTTACGACCTCGCTGCCGATCCCGGCGAGAAGAACAACCGGTTCGGCAATCCGCAGCAGGCCGGCGTGCAGCAGGATTTGCAGCAGCGGCTCGACGCGTTCTTCAAACGGTATGCCGACGCGAAATACGACCTGTGGAACGGCGGAACGTCGAAGGCGCCCCTGGTCAGCATGAAGACGCCAGGTGCCACCCGGCCGGCGAGCCGCCGGGCCTCCTCCGCCTCGTTGATCCGGTGTCGAAGAGGGTCGTTCGCGAGTTGCCCGGGCGGGGCAATGTACCAGCCGCTTTTCCGGTCGCCGGGCGCACAGTGGTCCTGCGGCGCGTCGAAGAGCCCGGGCGAGCAGTGGACTGTCACGCGGTTGGATTCCTCGTGCTGGCCGTTTCCGATAAGCCCGCCGCGCTGACCGGCAGGAAGCGGGTGAACCGGGCGTCTGTCGAGCGGGCCTTTCGGTTCGGCAGGGAACGCCGGCCGGGCGTTGCGTGGCCGGTAACAGGAAAGGTGGGATGAGCCGATGGTTCGAGGTCGTCACATCGATCGACGTACGTTCCTCAAGCGTGTCGCCGCGACATCCGTGATCGGCGTTCGTGCCTCACGTTGCCTCGGCACGCGGGAGGCCGATGCCGGCGCCTTCGCAACCGATGATCCCGACGTGGCAAAGATCGGCGCCGGCATCCTCGCATCGCGAGGCAACGCCGTCGATGCCGCCGTCGCCGCCGCGTTCGTGGCAGCCGTCGCGGCCCCCTCGCGGTGCGGTGTCGGCGGCTACGGCGCGTGTGCCATCCTCGCGGTGGACGGCGGCCGGAGGATCGTCGCCCTTGATGCCAACACGATCGCGCCCGCGGCCATGACGGCCGACCTCTTCAAGCCGGTCGGGGGAAAGGTCCCCGGCGCGGTGAACGAGTACGGTTGGCTCGCCGCGGGCGTCCCCGGCACGCTCGCGGGGCTGGAGCGGATCCAGAAGCGGTTCGGGACCATGCCGTTCGCCGAGGTCCTCAAGCCGGCGATCCGCGTCGCGCGCGAGGGGTCTCCCTGGTCCGCCCATTGTGCCTCACTGGTGCGGGACCGGGCCGAACAGTTCGGCCGCGACCCCGGATTGCGCAAGCTCGTCTTCCGGGGCGACCGGCCCCTCGCCGCGGGCGAACCCTTCCGCAATCCGGACCTTGCCGACCTGCTCGAATCGCTTGCCCGGAAGGGTTCCGCGTCCGACTTCTACCGCGGCGACATCGCCCTGCGGATCGCCGAGGCCTTCGCGAAGCACGGCGGCCTTGTGACGGCGCAGGACATGGCCGCGTACGAGGCAAGGCTCGTCGAGCCGCTCGCCATTGCCTGCGGCCGGGACACGATTCTCACGCCCCCGCCCACAGCCGGCGGGCTGACGACGCTGCAGGCATTGCAGTGCCTGCAGGCCCTGCGCTGGCACGAACGCCCTGCCGGAGTCGCGCGGACGCACGCGCAGATCGAAGCGCTGCGGCTTGCCTGGCACGATCGCCTCACGCTGCTGGGCGATCCCGACTCGGTGACGGTCCCGTCGGCCCGGTTGCTGTCCGATGATTACGCCCGCGAGTCGGCCGAGAGGGTCGCCGCCGCCGTCAAGGCCGGCAGCATCCTCCCGTACGACATTCCGGCACGCGACCAGAACGGCACGATCAACGTGACCGCCGCCGACCGCGAGGGCAACTTCATCGCGCTCACGCTGACGCACGGCAACGGCTTCGGGGCCCGGGTCGCCGTCGAGGGGCTCGGGCTGATCCTCGGGCACGGCATGTCGCGATTCGATCCGGAGCCGGGCCGGCCAAACTCGCCCGGACCGCGCAAGCGGCCGCTGCACAACATGACGCCCGTCCTTGTCGTGCGTGACGGCAGGCCCGTGCTCTGTCTGGGCGGCAGCGGCGGGCGGCGAATCCCCAACGCCGCCTTCGAGGTGCTCGCCCGATTTCTCACACGAAGGGAGCCGCTGCGGGAAAGCGTTCAGGCCCCGCGGATGCACACCACGGGCACGGCCGACCTGGAACTCGAGTCCCGCTGGCCGGAAGGCGAGAAAGCGGCGTTGGCCTCAATGGGGTACAAGATCAAAACCGCCGCGAGCGCGGTCATCAGCGCGGTGGCCGTCGAGGACGGCCGGATCGCACGGTCCGTACGCTGACGCGAGCCGGCGTCGGGCGCGTGGGCGCCGCTCTTGTCTGTCGCGGCAACCCCGTGTGAGCGCGGCCGGCTTCGGCCGGGCAGGGGACAAACGACCGCCCGACTGCATGCCGGGCGCGGCGGACGCTCAGAACCGCCCGTCCCGCTGCTCGAAGTGCGTCGGCTTGCCCAGCGTACGGCCGCCGATCGTGACCCAATGGGCGATCCGTTCGATCATCTGCTCCAGCGACGTGCCCGGAGGTCCGTACAGCCGGGCGGATTTCGATGCGTTGCTCAGAAGGGCCGTCTCCGCTTCCACGCCGGTGAAGCGGGCTTCGACGCCGAACGCCCGGCCGAACCGCCGGGCCACGTCGCGGATGGACGCGGTCTCGAGCCCGGTGACGTTCAGCACCGCCGGCGGGCTCGCGCACAGGCCGAACGACCGCAGGATGATCGCGTTCGCGTCCCTCTGCCAGATTACGTTCGCGTACCCCATGCTCACGTCCACGGGGAGCCCCGCGCGAACCCGCTGCGCGATGTCCAACAGTACGCCGTAGCGCAGGTCGATCGCATAGTTCAGCCGGATCAGCGTGACCGGCGTCCCATACCGCTCCGAGAAGAACTGAAACATCCGCTCGCGCCCCAGGCACGACTGGGCATATTCGCCGACGGGGCCGACGGCGTGTTCCTCCGTCGGCCCGCCCGATGTCACGGGCGTCAGCGGATAGACATTGCCGGTGGACAGTGCGACGATTCGCGCCGAGCGGAACCGCCGCGCAACGAGCGCGGGCAGGTAGGTGTTCATCGCCCACGTCATCACCTCCGCGCCCGTCGTGCCGAACTTCATGCCGACGAGGTACACGACATTGGACACGCACGGCAGCAGCTCGAGGGCATGGTCTTCGAGCAGGTCGCAGGCGATCGTCTCGATGCCGCAGCGGTTCAACTCCGCTTCAAGCCCGCCGGCCGAGAACCGGGCGACGCCGATCACCCGCTTCCGGCTGCCGACGGCATCGAGCGCCCGGCGGGCCATCTTCGCCATCGTGGGGCCCATCTTGCCGCCGACGCCCAGCAACAGGATGTCGCCGTCCAGCGCAGCCAGGGCCTCGCCGACCTCCGGCGCGGGTTCGGAGAGCACGTCCTCAAGTTGTGCTTCGGTTTCGATCAGGTTTGCCATGCAGGGAGTCTACGTGCCGGCCTCCCGTCCCTCAAGCCGGACCGTGCGTGAGCCTCTCTCGTTCCGCCGGGCTTTGCCTTCGCCGGAAGCGCCGCGGACCCGTCCGCCCCGCATCACACGTTGCCACGCAACCGCAGGCGGTACATCCTGGCGAACGCCTTCAGGCGCTTTGCCTCGCCGCGATCGCCGCAGAAGAGAACCGGGTGCGGGCCGGCGTACGCCGTGCAGACATCGTCCAGACCGTCGAACTCCAGGAGCACTCGCGTGGCGCAGCCGCCCGTCGGCGGCGACGTCGGCGACTGGATCACCTTGCCGGTCCAGCAGCAGAGCGTGTCTTCGCCGCTGAGGTACTTCGCAAGCATCACGCGATCGCCCGGCGTCCACTGCACGTCGAGGGCCGGTGTCTTCGGCAGCTGGTGGAAGAACGGCCGCACGAGGTATTCCTGCGGGGGGCCGTCGGGGCCGTGCAACTTCCACGTGCACGTGCAGTGGGCGCCGAAGTACCGGTTCTCGCTCGTGTCGAACTCCGGGTTGTGCTGGAAGCCGCCCCGCCCCAGCAGCCAGCGGCCGAGCATGAGCGTCAGCGAGGCGTTCAGGTCGTTCTCGCAGCCGCACGGCACGAGCGAGCCGTTGTGCATCGCGAAGCTGATGCACGGCTTGCGGTGCTTGAGCTGCAGGCACTCGATCGTGATCGCATCGGCGCCGTACCGCTTCATCATCCCCTCGACCGCGCGGTGCGCCCGCATGGCATCGACAAAGTACCTGTCTTCCACATCGGTCACGCGGGCCGCGTTCTTCTTGAACTCCATCGCGTCGCGGACGAGTGCGTCGTCGTCCGCGATGCCGTCGAACATCGCGTTGAATTCCGCGGCCGGCACCTCGACGACGTCCACGCCGAGCCGCGGCTCGGGCTTCTGCGTCAGTGCCGTCACCCGTCCCGAGATCCGCAGCAGCCGGCTCTGCGCCAGCATCTTCCGGGCACGGACGGCGGTCAGCCCCCGCTCGATCTCGTCCCAGTTCTCCAGCGAGTGGATGTAGTACAGCCCCTCGGCGTTCCGCAGGTAGTCCGGCGGCAACTGGTGATTCGACCCGAGCGTGTGGTACACGATCGCCGTCGGCGCGCCGCATTCCGTCGCCATCTGATGCGACCACTTCGAAAAGGAGTTCCAGAAGTTCACGATGAGCACGGCGTCCGGCCGGGCGGCCCGCGCGGCCGCGATGAACTCCTTGACCTTCGCTTCCTGGTAGATGGCCTGCGGCTGGAACTCAACGACCAGTCCGAGCTTCCCCGCGATGTCCTTGATCTTCCCCGTGAACTTGCGCTCCTGCTCCTCGGGCTCGAACTGGTTGCCCGGCCAGGTGAACCAGTGGTGCCCGCGCCACGAGTCCTCCAGCCGGCCCTCGTTGACGACATCAGCGGGAGGATAAAGGAATGCGACAACGACCTTCGCCGGTCTTTTCTCCCGACTGGGCATCGGGAGCGCGGGCTGCGTGTCCGGCTGGTCCGCGATCGCACGCGACACCAGCGCCGCCGCCCCGAGGGCGCCGCCGGCGGCAATCATGAACTCCCGCCGGTTCAGGCCTGATGATGAACAAGACTGACACATCGCGCTGACCTCCTGTTGCTCGAATCGAGCGCGTCCAGCATAGCTCCGGTAGCCGCGCAATTCCAGGTTATCGGTCTGCGAGCGGCCGCTGCAAGCCGTGCGTTCACTCATGCCCCTCGCAAACCCGGTCGATTCAGATGGGGGTCCGTCCGATCCGGGCGGTGGCTCCGCAGGCGGTCGGGCGGACTATCGGACCGCCTCGGAGAAGGGTGCCGTGCCCTCGTGGTTGCCCGACGGGGCCTCGCCGGCCGGGCGCGACGCCGTCGCAGACAATGGTCCATCCGCAACGGACAGATCGACGTTCGGCGCTTCTCGCGCTCGGCGTGATCGTCCTTGCGCTGGCAATCCTGGCGTTCGGAGGGCGATACGGACTGGAAACGCTCCGGGAGGAGAACGGGGTTCGGGCGCAGGCCGACCGTGCCCGTACGCTTGCCGGCGCCCTTTCCGCGACGGTGTTCGACCGCTATGCGGGCATCGCACGCCAGGTCGCCACCTGCGAAGAGCTGCAGGACGTCGCCGTCGGCAGGACGGCCGCCGACAACCCGCGCGCGCTCGTCGCCCTCGACGCCGTCCAGCATGCGCTGGATGTCTCCCTGGTCTACGTCCTTGACCGGCAGGGGACCGTGGTCGCCTGCACGCCGTACGGCGACAATGAGACGCTCACGGGCAGGAGCTACGCGTTCCGGCCCTACTTCCTCGAGGCCATGGCCGGCCACGATTCCATCTACCCGGCGCTTGGCGTGACGACCAACGTGCGGGGGCTGTATTTCAGTTCCCCGATCCGCCAGGCCGCGGCGGCCGAGGTTGCAGGCGTCGTCGTACTCAAGGCAGGTTTCGAGGCCATCGACGCGCTCATGGCACGCCACGACGAAACCGCGGTCCTCGCGTCACCGGACGGCGTCATCCTCGCCGCGACCCGCCCGGAGTGGCTGTACCGGGCCGCATTCCCCATCACGCCGACACGCCGCGATCAGCTTGTGCAGAGCAAGCAGTTCGGCGACCACCCGCTCGCCAGCCTCGACGCGGACCTCGGCCAGGCGCGCGTGCGACTGCACGGCCGGATGTACCGAACGGCCCAGGTCCCGATCGCCCTCACCGGCTGGCGGCTGATTACGCTCGACGATGTACGCCGTCGGGCCCCGCTCACCGCCCCGCAGGTCCGCGTCCTTGCCGGAATGGCGGCGCTCGTGTCCGGTCTCCTGATTGCGGTCGTCTTCCTGTACATCAACATCGGCCGGCGGCGGGTCGCGGAAGTCGCGCTGCGGCGCAACAACGAGACGCTCGAATCACGTGTCGCCGAGAGGACCCGCGACCTGGCCGCGGCCAACGACGAGCTGAAACACGAGGTTGCCGAGCGGCGCATGGCCGAGGAGCGCCTGCGCGAGTCCGAGCGGCGCCTGGCCGATATCTTCGATTTTCTGCCCGATCCCACGTTCGCGATCGACTGCGAGGGCCGCGTCACCGCCTGGAATCGCGCCATGGAGGAACTCACCGGCGTCAAGGCCGCCGACATGGTCGGCAAGGGCGATCATGAGTACTCGATCCCGCTCTACGGCGAGCGCAGACCGATGGTCATCGATCACGTCCTGAAGCCGGACGCGGCGATCGAGGCGCTGTACCCCTTCATCGAAAAACGCGGCGACGCCTTTATCGCCGAGGCCGGCGTCCCGCGCACAAACCTTGGCACCAGAACGATGTGGATTGCCGCCAAACGTCTCTACGATCCGCAGGGAAACGTCGTCGGTGCGATCGAGTCCGTGCGGGACATCACCGACCGAAAGCACGCCGAAGAGGCCCTTCAGCGGGCGAAGGAGGAGGCCGAGGCCGCCACCCGTGCGAAGAGCGAGTTCCTCGCGAACATGAGCCACGAGATCCGCACGCCGATGACCGCGATCCTCGGCTTCACCGACCTGGTCGCCGAGGGCTGCACGCGGCAATGCAACTACGGCCGGGTCCGCTTCGCCGAACACCTGGACACCATCCGGCGAAACGGCGCCCACCTGCTCGATCTGATCAACGACATCCTCGATCTCTCCCGCGTCGAGTCCGGCCACATGGTCACTGAACGCATCCGCTTCTCGCCCTCGCGCCTCATCACGGAAGTCCGCTCCCTCATGGAGCCGCGCGCGGCCGCCAAGCAACTCTCATTCGACGTCGAATACGCCGGCCCCATCCCCGAGACCATCGAAAGCGACCCCACCCGCCTCCGGCAGATCCTCGTCAACCTGATCGGGAACGCCATCAAGTTCACGGAGAAAGGCGGCGTCCGGCTCGTCACGCGGCTGATCCGCAAAGGAGACCCCGGCCTCCAGTGCGAGGTGATCGACACCGGCATCGGCATGACGCCGGACCAGACGGCCCGCCTCTTCGAGCCGTTCGCCCAGGCCGATGCCTCGACCACGCGCCGCTACGGCGGGACCGGCCTCGGCCTGGCCATCAGCAGGCGGCTTGCCCTCCTGCTCGGCGGAGACATCGAAGTCGACAGCCGCCCGAACGAGGGCAGCACCTTCCGCGTGACCGTCGCCACAGGACCGCTCGACGGCGTCCGCCTGCTCGACCGCCCGCACCCGGAATCGCCGGAGGCGGCACCCACGGCCGCCGGCGTCGTCGCGCACGAGACGCTGGACGGCTGCCGGATCCTGCTCGCCGAGGACGGCTCCGACAACCGGCGGCTCATTTCGCACGTCCTCCGAAAGGCCGGCGCCGAGGTCGTCGCCGTGGAGAACGGCCAGCAGGCGGTGGAGGCCGCGCTTGCCGCCGTCGGCTCTCCGAGGCCGTTCGACGTCATTCTGATGGACATGCAGATGCCGATGCTCGACGGCTACGGCGCCGCCGCCCTGCTCCGAAGGCACGGCTACACCGGTCCGATCGTCGCCCTGACGGCCCACGCGATGTCCGACGATCGGGAGAAATGCCTCGCCGCCGGCTGCGACGATTACGCCACGAAGCCCGTCAACCGCCCCGCCCTCATCGCCACCATCCGCCGCCAGTCGGATATGGCCGGCGCGGTAGCCGCCGCGAACACCTTCTGAGCCGGCCACGCCCGTTCTTTCCGCCCCCGATTCGCCCGAACCGATCCTTCTTGTGCCCTGCCATTCAACGGGTCTGCGAGACGGAGCGATGCGGAATGCTCCGCCACTCGCCTGCTTCCGTGCGGCTCTGCAGGATGTGGAGGTCCGGCAGGCCCGCGTCGGCGCCCGTGGGGCCTGGGGCCGGACCGGCCGTCGCCGCGGCCGCCGCGCGCGACTCCGCGATCGTCTCGCGAAACGCCTTCCATCGCCGCGCGGCGAGGTTCTTGTAGTGGCCCTTCTCCGCCAGGATGAAGTCGCTGTCCACCGCCATCACCTCGGTGTAGCGGATCGAGTAGTGCTTGATCGCCGCGGGGTTGCCGTCCACGCGGGCCAGGAAGTCGTTGCTGAGTCTCCGGTCGCGCTGCAGGATCTCGTCGGCGGCCGCGTGCCACTCGGCCGCGTTCATCCGCTCGACCTCATCCACGAGTTTCGCGTACTGCGGCGAGAGCGGCAGGCCCGCCCGCGCGTTGACGTGCCAGTGAAAGATGCGCTGCAGCTTGCGGATGAACAGGTCCGTCGGCTCATCGAACTTGAGGCACGATGCGCAGAAGTAGTTGTCCATCGCGTCCATCTTGCGGTAGTCGATCAGCCCGCCGAGCGTGCAGATCGTGTAGCTCTTCGTCCCGGCGAACGGAAAGAAGATCGCCCATCGCATCCGCCCCGGCCGGATGCGGGCCATCAGCTCGATCGTCTCCTCCATCATCGCCCGCGTTTCGTACGGCAGGCCGAACATCAGGAACGCCGACGTGTGAAGCCCGTACCGGTGGCACAGCTCGAAGGCGTCGATGATCGCCTGGTTGCTCATGTGCCGCTCGAGCACCTTCTTGCGCAGCTCCGCGCTGCCCGACTCGACGCCGAACTTGACGATCATGCACGGCGATTCGCTGAGGGCCTTCGCGACCGGCTCGCTGAACGTCTGCACGTGCGCGTTCAGCACGAACGGGATGCCCACGCCGGAGTCCGCGTACGCCTTCGCGAAGTCGATGCAGTACTGCTTGTTCAGCGTGAACAGGTCGTCGTCGAAGATGATCGTCTCGATGTACGGGTGGCGTGCCTTCAGTTCGCGGATCTCGCCGATGATCCGCTCGGCGCTGTAGTGCCGGAGGTAGCTCTTGCGGCTCTGCCCGCCGTCCTCGAGGTAGCGGTCCGTGACCTCGTGGTTGAAGCAGTACGTGCAGCGGTACGGGCAGCCGCGGCTCGTGAGGATGCTCTGCCACCCGTTCTTTCGGCCGAGCATGTGCGGCAGGTCGAAGATCTCGTAGTCCTTCGGCGGCAGCGCATTCAGATCGGGGTAGCGGCCGAGCGGGTTCACCTGGTACGTGCCGTCGGGCCGGCGGATGCAGAAGTTGTTGACCGTCCAGTACGCCGCATCGCCGGCCTCCAGCCTGTCGATCAGCTCGGGGAACGCCTCGTCGCACTCGCCGACGCCGATGAAATCCCAGAAGCCGTCGCTCTTGACCTCCTCCGTACACATGATGGCGTGGACGCCGCCGATGCCGATCGGCACCTCGGGCATGGCCGCCCGGATCGCGCGGGCCAGCCGCAGAGCGTAGCGGTACTGCTGGCTCATCACCGAGAAGGCGACGAATCCAGGCCGCCACGCCCGAACCTGCTCCACGATCTCCGCATCGCCCGGAACGGCGTAGAGGGCCTCGTTCACGTTGATCAACCCCGTTTCATGGCCGCGGGCCTTCAGGCAGCCGCTCAAATCCGCCACGCCGTGGTTGAAACCCTCCTCCGCGTTGAGATTCGGATAAATGAAGAGGACCCGCATGTACCTCCGCCTTCACACCCGCTACGCCGACGTCGATCACGAGCGGTGTATCTTAGCCGTCCGACGGACCTTCGGCCAGCAGCCCGAGGGCATGGCCGCTCCCGCGCGTGGAGGGGCCACGAATCGTCGCGGCCCGGGGCCCAGCGCGCCCGGCCGCGCACTTCGCGTGGGCAAGCTGTTCTGCCGGCCCGGCAAAGGCTTTTGCTCGCTCTCCCGCATCATTGACGAAAACGGCGTTTCCCGAAACCATACCCAACCGTCGGGCCCGGCGTGAGCGAGTATGCGTTCGCCCTTCGGCCCCTGCATTGGCGCGACGGCGGCGTTTCCGCCCCGAACGGAGGCGTGGTGATGCAAGCATTTGTCGGCACGCGATATCGGAGACGGGTGCGGCGGGCAGTGACGGCGGCGTTTGCCCTGGTCCTGGCCTCGGGCTGTCACCGGGCCGTGCAGACCGGCGAGTCCGCTTACGCCGGCCGCGAGAAGGTCGATCCGGGCACGGCGACAAAGGACGCCGGGCAGGCCATCCTGTGGTACGACGCGCGGCACCTGACCGTCGAGGGCAGGGGCTGGACGGATACGGAGGAGTTCTACCGCCGTCTGCCTGCGAGGGCGAAAGAGATGGTGCCGGACGCCGTCTGGGGTCTCAGCAAGCACACGGCGGGCCTGTGCGTCCGGTTCCTCACCGACGCCGACAAGATCACCGCCCGATGGACGGTGACCTCCCCCAATCTGGCGATGGACCACATGCCCGCGACGGGCGTCAGCGGTCTGGATCTGTACGTCAACGACCACGGTGTGTGGCGGTGGACCGGCACCGGTCGGCCGCGCAGCGGGCCGACGAACGAGGTTGCCCTGGCGGGCGGCATTCCTGCCGGCCTGCACGAATACATGCTGTATCTGCCGTTGTACAACGGCGTTCGCTCGCTCGAGATCGGCGTGCCCTCGGCGGCCGCGCTCTACCGCCCGGGTCCGCGCCCGCCACACCGCGCGAAGCCCATCTGCTTCTATGGCACCTCCATTACCCAGGGCGGCTGTGCGTCGCGTCCGGGCATGGCACATGTGGCAATCCTGGGCCGGATGCTTGACCGGCCGACGATCAACCTCGGCTTCTCCGGTGCCGGCAAGATGGAGGATGCGATGGCCGACCTCCTCGCCGAGCTGGATGTGGCCGCCTACGTCCTGGACTGCCTTCCGAACATGACGGCGGCGATGGTGCGCGAACGAGTCGGGCCGTTCGTCATGACGCTGCGGAAGACGCACCCGGACACGCCGATCGTCCTCGTGGAGAACATCCGACCGCAGAACGACGCATTTCTGCCGAACCCGCGGGCGGTCCGGGCCGAGAAGAACCACGCCCTGGCCGATGCTTATCAGCGGCTTGTTTCCAAGGGCGTCGGCCGCCTGACGTACGTTCGTTGCGAATCGCTGCTCGGCGACGACGGCGAGGCTACGGTCGATGGCGTGCATCCCACGGACGTCGGCTTCCTTCGGTTCGCACAGGCGCTGGAACCGACGTTGCGGAAGGTGCTCGCGCCGTGATTGCGGACATCTCGTCCGTGCTTGGCTGTCGAGCGGCGACGAACCCCGCCATCCGATGCCGTTCGTCGCGCCGCGCTGTTTCTGTTTGATGTCCGGCTGCTTCCATCGCCGGGTGCGGGCCGAGATTCCCCGTAGCGGTGCGGAATGCCCGTGTCCGCGGGATTCGCGCAATTTATGCCGTTCATAACATTCTGTCGCTAATTAGGTTGTGACTGTCTGATCCCGTGCGGCGGTGAAGCATCACGCAAATCGCCAGACGGAAAACCGTCATATTCCTCGCGTGTATAAGGGCGTGAAGTGGCTTGCGGATTGCGCGGCGAGGGGCAGTCGGGGCAGTACCCCTCGGCTGGATAGAGTACCCGTTGCATACGCTGGCATGGGTGGATATACTATAGCCGAACGCGCTGGGACGGCTCGGCCTGGGCGCGGTGCGTATATGGCGCGGTGTACGAGCGGTAGGGCCGCCCGCTGGAAACAGGCCGGAACCGACGAGTTCTGCCAAAGCGTAATGCGGTGCGCAGCCGATACTTGAGAACAGAGAGCTGAGGCTATGGCAGCTTCCGTGTGGCCAATGGCTTCGTGTGACCTGCGAGGGTAGGGCATGGTGATTCATTCAGGGCGTTGGACGAGCGGCTGGCGCACGCGCGCGGCCGTTGGGCTTCTCCTGGTGATCGGCTTCGGCGTCCAGTGCCAGAAGGTTTCCGCCGGGAAACCGGCGGCGGCCGAAGCGGGTGCGGCACGGCCCAAGGTGGATCCCGGCGCCGCCTATGCGAGCATCAAACCCCAGACCCCCGTCGCCGATCCGTTCGAGGCGATGGTCAAGACCGACCCCTTGGCATTCTTCCGTGGCGCCCTCGAGCGCTACGAGCGAAGCGTGCACGACTACGTTTGCACGTTCGAAAAGCAGGAGATGGTCGGCGGTCGGCTCCAGACGGAGCAGGTGACGCAGGTGCGCTTCCGCGAGAAACCCTTCAGCGTCAACATGCTCTGGACGCGTAACGCCGACAAGGCCCGCCGTGTCATTTACGTCGACGGCAAGTGGACGGACAACAAGGGGCAGCGGCTCGCCATCGTCGAGCCCGAGGGGGTCATCGCCCGCGCGCTTGTGGACTACGTGATGCGGCCGATCGACGGCTCGGACGCCAAGAAGGCGGCCCGGCGTCAGATCGATCAGTTCGGGTTCGCCAACAGCATGCGGCTCATCATCAAGTACTCCGAGATGGCCGCCCAGCGCAAGGAGCTGGCCTTCCGCTTTGTCGGCGAGGGCACAAGCGGCAACCGCCCGACGTGGGTGCTTGAACGCACGCTGCCGTACACCGACGATGCCGGCGTTTATCCCGACCGTGTGCTCGTCGTCCACGTGGACAAGGAATGGTTCGTCCCCGTCTGCTGTATCTCGTACGCCGACGACGCGAGGACGAAGCTCCTCGGAAAGTACGTGACCCGCGACGTGCGTTTCAACGTCGGTCTGACGGATGCCGACTTCACAAGGCCCGGCGCTCCGTAGCGCCGGCTCTCCCCGCAGCCTGTCGTGTCAGAGACGTTTGCCGGCGTGCTACGGCGGCGGTCAGGATCGCTGCCGGCGGAACAACGTCAGGCTGCCGAGCGCCAGCATCACAAGCGTGGCGGGTTCCGGTGCGATGACCTTGTCGGATCGATTGCCCTCCGGACCGACCGCCTGAAATCGGGCAATCGCGTGCGGGGCCGGCATGGTCGCGTAGAAGGCCTCGAAGGCTTGTCCGAGTTGAGTGGCGGTCAAGCCGGTGTCTCCCAGCGACAGACGGACGACATGTGTTTGACCGGCCTTGGGCGCGCCCTGCGGGCTCCCGCCCTCGAACGATCCGTCGCTCGTGATCATGACGTCGTAGCCACCGGGCGGACTCAGCCACGCCGGGCTGGTACGTACGTCGTACGTCAGCCGGTCGAAGAATGTGCTCGTGCCGCCCGCGGCAAACGTGGGGCGCACGCCGATGCCGTCGGGCCATTCCAGCCCGACGGCGGTGAGGCTCGATCCGATCGTCGCCGGGGTGGTGTTGGAGAGCGTCAGCTCCACGATGTCTTCAGAAGGGCCGTCGATGAACGCGAAGCCGATGGCGCAGCGTGCCCCGGTGTTCTCCGTCGATATCGTTTGCGTGGAGACGCAATCAAGCTGAAAGATCGGTGCGGCCGGCGCCGCCGGGACACCAGGACTGAACGCGATGAGTGCCGCCACGACACCGGGCGCCGCCGTGAACTCCGCGCGGACCCCGAGAACAAAACGACTGGACATTGCTTTTCCCTCTCCTCAACCCTGTCCGCGGTTCCGATTCGGCCGGGCCGATCGTACCGGGGATCTCAGTAATTGTAGGCGCGCCACCGGCCGAACGGAGGCCCGTGCGCGTCATGCGTTGTTATGAGACCGTCCTGCCGACATAGTTCCGAAAAGAATGTCCGTTTCTACCGAGGGCGACGTGCGGATCGCACGTGACCGGACGTGCAGGATCCGCACGTCCTCTTTGGCGGGAGTCAGGAAGACGGCGGATGCTCTGGAGTGCGGCTTCCAGCCAGCGGGCCGACGAAGGCAGGATGGCTGGACCACAACGAACCCATTGAGCCGGGGGCAGAACCAGGACCGGCGAAGCATTCTCACGGCAAGCACGACGTGGCGGGAATCCGGTTCGGCCCGTTGAAGCACCCCTGGAAGATGGCGAAGTCGGCCAGATCCACATCGGCGTCGCCATCGAGGTCCTGCTGGGTGCAGCTTGCGGGCAACGTTGGCGCTCTGTTCGGGCCGTTGTAGCAGATCTGCATGTTGGCGAAATCGCCGAGGTCGATGTCGCCGTCGCCGTTGAAGTCCGCCGCGGCCGGCTGCGCGCTGATGCAGGCGGTCTTCGTCTCCGTATCCGAGCCGAAGGGGCCGGTGACGGTGAGGCTGACCGTGTACGTGCCGGGCAGGACGTAGGTATGCGTCGGGTTGCGCTCGGTGCTGGTGCCGGTGTCGCCGAAGTCCCAGGACCACGACGTGACCTGGCCGATCGACTGGTCGGTGAAGGCGACCGTCATGGGCACGCGGGCGGCGGTGGGCGTGGCGGAGAATGCGGCCGTCGGCGGCGGATCGGCATAGACCTCGAACTCGGGAATGCGGGCGTAGTTGTCGATGCCGGGGTCGGTGATGTAGAGACGCACATAGCGGAGCGTGCGGGGCACGATGTAGCTCCGCGCCGACTCGTTGAACTGCCCTGAGTTATCGACGGTGACCTCGGTCGTCCAGGGGCCGTTGTAGGAGGCGCCCGACTGGATCGCGAACTGCTGGGTGTTGTACGTGGCCGGCTCGCCGCCGGCGCCCGCGTGGCGGACGACGTAGCCGCTGATGACGCGGTTGGCGCCGAGGTCGAGCCGGAGCCAGTGGGTGCCGGATACGCCGGTGCTCATCCATTTGGTTGCGGTGTTGCGGTCGATCGCCCTCGCGCCGGCGTACGTCGACGAGTACGTTGAATCGGTGCTGCCCTGCGTGGCCTGGGGGGCGATGTTCGTGCCGCGCGGCGCTGCCGTGCTGAGGTTGTTGCCCGGCGTCCCGGTCGCACCGGCGGGGTAGCGGAGGTCTACAGTCTGTTCGAATGCGGTGAACAGATCGCCCGGGTTGCCGAGCGGGTTGCCCGCCCCTCGCCAGTACTCGATGGAAAGGCTGTTCCAGGATCCGCCCGCCTGCTGGTCGCCGTCGTAGATGAACCACGTCATGGCGACGATGTTGTGGCGGCCGGCGGTCTGGTTCCACGTGTTCACGTCGGCGAACGCATCGCGACAGAACTGTGCCGCCGCGGCTTCTTCGGCGGCATTGCCCGGCGCAGCGGCGCGGTTCCACTCGGTGATGAATGCCGGGCGGTCCCACAGGCCCTTGCCGTCGATGACCGCGAGCTGCTCCGCGTACCCGTTGTGGAAGTCGGTGATTGTCCCGCCGTACGCGTGGAGCGCGAAGCCGTCGATCTCGGCGAGCGGGATGTTGTCGATGACCTGCGCAAGCCAGTCGGTGCCGGCGATCCAGCGCGTGCCGACGATGATGCCGCCCGGGCTCGGCGGCGCGATCAGCAGGATGTGTGGTCCCGCGGGGCTTGATTGGGCACTGCTGCGGATGGCGTTACGGACGTTGCGGTAGATGGTCGCGTAGCCCGAGGGCGTGACCTGGTTGCCGGGCCATTCGTTTCCCTCGCCCAGGAGGTTCGGCTCGTTGCCGAGGATCCAGATATGTCCGTAGTGACGCAGGGTATTCACGACGCCCACGACGCTGGCGGGCCAGCCGGCGTAGTCGGGGTTGCTCGGCGACGGGACCGTTTCGCCCCAGTTGTAATCGATGCGCGTGATCATCGACATGTTGCGGAAGCCGTACAAGTTGGCGTAGAGGCCGGTGAACTGGCTCGCCTGCCACCAGGACGGGCCGTGCGTGAGGATCGTCTCGGTGTCCCACCCGCCCTCGGTGGGGCAGTCCAGCAGCGTTGCGGGCGTGTCATCCACGGGTTGGCCGGGTGTATAGCCCCACCAGTGGATGCCGTAGAGACGGCCGGAGTCGGCCGACAAGGGTTGCGGCCCAACCGTCATGGTCAGTACGGTTGCCGCGACCGCGATGCATCGAACTATTCCAAGAGACTTCATTGAATGTCAGTTCCCGACGCACCCGTCGGCCTTCGGTCGGTTCGGGCCGTTGAAACAGGACTGGAGAGCGGCGAAGTCCATGAGATCCACATCTCCGTCCTCATCGAAGTCGGCGGGGCGGCATGTATCGAGGGCCGGCGGGATGTTCGGGCCATTGAAGCACATCTGGAAAAACGCGAAGTCCGCGAGATCCACATCGCTGTCGCGGTCGTAGTCCGTTGTGCCGGCCGGCCGGGCCGAGACGGTGACGCCGGCGGCGTAGTTCCCGTTGCCGTCGTGGGCGAACGCGGCATAGTAGAACACGGTGCCGTTGGGCAGGTCCGTGTGGTCGAAGCTGTCCATGCTCCCCGGGGCGGTGGCCCGGTCGCACAGCCAGATGCCGTCGGCCGGACCGGTGGGGTAGCCCGTTGTCTTGTAGCGGATGAGCGTGCCGGTGAAGTCGGGATCCGTCGGATTCGTCCACACGAGGCGGACGGCGGTGCTCCTGCCGGACGCGGCGAATGCGGTCACGGGTCCCGGGGGGATCGTGTCGGCGCCGCTGTTCACATAGGAGATCTGATGAAGGTTGTTTCCGTTGACGACGTCGTCGTAGACGACGTGAATGCCGCCGGTGTTGTCGTCCGTCAGGTCCGGCCAGCCCTTCCAGTAGCTCGATGGGGGGGTGATGGTCTGGGCACCGCTCCAGGCTGTGCCGTTCCAATAGCGATAGACCACGGAGGTTGCGCCGGACGGCATGTACGCGGTGTGTGCGAGCCCGTTGCCGGCGTGCAGCGACGATGAGCCGGCGGCGGCGAGCGACTGCTGCGACGACCACGACGTCCCGCCGTTCGTGCTGAATACGTATGTGATGGATGCCTCTTCCTGCCACAGGGCTATGATGTTGTTGGCCGTCGCCGCGGCGATGCGGGCATGCGCCAGGAACGTGGCGGAGCTGCCCGACGGGGTGCTCTGGCCGATCGTGACCGTGCTCGACCATGCTCCGCCGGCATAACGCCGGTACTGTACGATATTGCGGTAGCCGCCGTTGACGATCCATACCACGTGGATCCGGTCCGAGGCGTCGATCGAGATATCCGGCCGCTGGTAATACGCCTGCGAGGTGGAGCCGAGCGTCGTTTCGGCCGACCACGCCGTGCCATTCCACACCCGGTAGGCGACGCTGCCGGGCTGCGAATCCGGCGTGCGGACATAGACGAGGTGGATCCTGCCCGTCGAGTCGCGTGCGAGCCGGGGGTAGTCTTCGTAGTCGCCCGTCCCGCCGGTGCTCATGATTGCCGCCGTCGACCACGTCCCGCCGGAGCGAATCGAGTGCATCAGGTCGTACGTGGCGCCGGCGCCCCGCATCGGGTACACGACGTGCGACCGCCCCGACGCATCCTCGATCACGTCGGGCCGGCCCGCGCAGAAGTCGGTGCCGAGGACCTCGATCGCCCCCCAGTGCCCCGTCGTCGATCGTTCGCGGTAGTACACCCGCCACTCGGGCTTCTGCTGGTAGACCACCAGCAGGCGGCCCGATAAGCCGGTCGCGATCTTCGGAACGGACGGCTCGGAATCCAGGGGTGCATTCGAGAGTTGCAGCGGCGGGGTCCAGGCCCCGGCCGCGCCGGCCAGCATCAGGACCACCAGTCCGGGCAATCGTGCTATCGTTTGATCGCTACGCATGTTCGATACCTCTCATGGCGTGCATCCGGTCACGGGAAGCCGGTTCGGGCCGTTGAAGCATCCCGAGTAGATGGCGAAGTCGCTCAGATCGGCGTCGCCGTCGCCGTCGAGATCCACGCCGTCGCACGAGCCGGGCAGGGCCGGCGGCTGGTTCGGCCCGTTGAAACACATCTGGAACTTGGCGAAGTCGGCGAGGTCCACGTCCCCGTCCTCGTCGAAATCGGCCGGCGCCGGGCGGAGACCGATGGCGGTCGCGCCGCTGGTCGCGTAGTGCCGGCTGGCGTCGCTGAAATAGGCGAACGCCGCGTAGTAGTGGCGCACGCCGACGGGCACGCCGGTGTGGTCCAGGGTGTCCCAGCCCGACGGCGGTCCGGGCACGTCGGCCAGGAGAGCGCCGTCGGTCGGGGTCGTCGGGTAGCCGGTCGTGCTGTAGCGGATCACCGTCCCGCTCGAGTTCGCCGAGTCGGATCGGTGCCAGCGCAGTCGCAGGGCGTTGCCCGTGGGAACCGCCGACAGGCTATACGCCGGGGTTGGCGCCATGGCGCTGATTGCCAGGTCGACGGTTACGGTCTGGTTTTGCGCAACCGTGATGTTGCTTCGCGAATCGCCGTTGTAGTAGGGTTTGTTCGCGAGCACGAGGTGCGTGCCGACCGGGACCTGGAACGAGTACGCGCCGCCTGCTCCCGTGAGCGTCGAAAGCCCCGTGCCGAGCGCGACGGTGGCGCCCGCGACGCCGGCGCCGTATTGGTCGCGCACAACGCCCGTGAGCGTGCCTTGCGGGCCGCCGCCGGGAGCGGGCCGGACGGAGTAGTAGGCGTTCGGCGCGTTGGCGCCGCCCCAGTATTCCCAACAGGCGTACAGCGTGCCGTCGGGGCCCGCCGCGACCTGTGCATCGACCGTGAAGGCGTCCGGCAGTCCGTTCGACACGACCTCCTCAGGGCCCCAGCTCGATCCCGTCCACATCTTGCCGCGCACGCGGATTCGCGTGTTCGACATGTTCGGTCCGCAGACGTACACGGCGTAGAAGTTCGTCGTGCCGGGGATCGCCACGACAAGCCCGTGCCCCGCGTACGTCTGGATCGTCTGCCGCGCGCCCCAGCCGCTGCCGGGCGTGTAGAGCTTCGAATAGAAGACCTCGTCTCGTTCCCACACGTACATCAGTTGCCCGGCCATGTTCGCCGCGACCGATTGCCGTGCGAAGAAGCCCGTGTTCTCGACGGGGACCTCGGCGTCCCACCCGGCGCCGTTGTAACGCTTCGCGATCGGCCAGGTGGTCCCGCCGATCGGGTTCCCGTACGCGCGCCAGACGCTGCCGTCGTTCGGCGAACGGCAGGTGCCGACGACCTGGTACTCGCTGTTGGCCGAGGCGAACGAGGCGACGGCGGGCCACGTCGAGCCGTTGTACCGCGAGTAGTACATGAGGTTCTGCTTGGCCTGCCAGAAGCTCATCACGATGTCCGGGTTCGGGGCGAAGCCGAACGGGGCGATCTGCGGATGCTTCGTGTCGCCGATCGTGGTGATCGTCGAGTAGGACCACGAGGCCCCGCCGTTCGTCGATCGCGCCCAGCCGACCTGCGGCGATTCCCGGTTCCAATCCTCCCAGACCATGTGGATCGTGCCGTTCAGCCCTTCGCAGATATCGCCGTTGGCTCGAAAGCCGCTCTGCTCCACGAGGACGGGGGCCTGGAGGGCACCGCCTACATAGCGTCGGTATTTGGTGTAAGAGCCGCTGCCGCTGATCGCGAAGTACTTCGCGTGAAAACCGCCCGTTGCCGATCCGTCAATCTGCGGTGTCTTGATGTCGCCGTAGCCCCGTTCCCAGGCTTCGTTCAGCATGGCGGCCGTGTTCCACTGGGCCCGGGCCGCCGAGGCATACCACGGGACGCAAATGGCGCCGGCGCATACGGCGAGCGGGAGAGCCTTCCTGGTCGTCATATCGACCCCCTTGAGGTTGATGCGGCGGAGAACGGCGCGCATTCCATCCCGTAAACCTCCGTTCACGGCATTTTACGCAGTCAGAATCGTTTTAGCAAGCGGAAAATCACCTTACCGGGCGAGCCAGCCGCCGTCCACCGGGTACACGCCCCCGTGGCAGTAATCGGACGCCGCCGAGGCCAGGAAGACGGCCATCCCCGCCAGGTCGGCGGGCTTGCCCCAACGGCCGGCGGGAATGCGCTCGAGGATCGCCTTGCTGCGGACGGCGTCGCGGCGAAGGGCCTCGGTGGCCCGCGTCTCGAAGTAGCCGGGGGCGATCGCGTTGACGTTGATGCCCCTGGCCGCCCATTCGCACGCCATGGTTTTGGTGATCCCGGCGACGGCGGACTTGGAGGCGGTGTACGACGGGATCAGGATTCCGCCCTGAAACGAAAGCATCGAGGCGATGTTGATGATCTTGCCCCCGCCGCCCTGTTCGATGAAGACGCGGGCGACGGCCTGGCTGAGAAAGAACACCGTCTTCAGGTTGATCTGCATGACGTCGTCCCAGTCCTTCTCGGTGAAGTCGAGGCAGGGGCTGCGCCGGATGATGCCGGCGTTGTTGACGAGGATGTCGATTCGCCCGAGCTGCGACCGGGCTTCGACGACGACATTCGGGATCGACGCCATCTTCGAGAGGTCCGCCGAAATGGCGTGGAAGCGGCGGCCGGTCCGCTCGATCGCGTGGCGTGTTTCGGCGAAGTCCGTGGCCAGATCGGCCCCCGCCACGTCGGCTCCGGCCTCCGCGAGGCCGATCGCGATTCCCTGCCCGAGTCCCGACGTGACGCCGGTGACGAGGGCGACCTTTCCGGACAGATCAAACTTCGACGCAGCCATGTGCAGGTTCCTTTCGCAAGGTCATTTCGTGTCTCCGGCGGTCACCGGCTCGCCCTCCGGCCGTGGCGAGCGGATGCACAGCACGATCATCAGCGCGGCCAGCGGGTGCAGAAAGCCCACGATGGCGAAAACGTACAGGAAGCCGCCGGCATGCTCGCTGGTCAGCCGGCCGACCAGCCAGTTCGAGAACGCCGCGCTGAGCATTCCGCACATCCCGGTCAGGCCGTAGGCCAGGCCGACGATCCGCTTCGGCAGCAGGTCGGCGGGCAGTGTCAGGGCGCTGGAAGCCCACGCCTGCGCGGCCACGGTGGCGATCGTGATCAGCGCCAGCGTGGTCACCGCGTTGTGGGCCATCGCCGCCGGAATGAGGATCGGCATCACGCTTGCGCACAGGCAGAGGGCGATCTTGCGGGCCTTCAGCACGGGATATCCGCGGCGCACGAGGTGCAGCGAGAGAAAACCGCCGAGGATGCTTCCCGTGATTCCGCCGAGGTACGGCACCCACGCCGAGCACGCGATCGACTTCAGGGTGAAGCCGCGCGCCTGGCTCAGGTAGATCGGCAGCCAGTTCAGATAGACGAACCACGTCGGGTCGGAGATCAGCCGCGACGCCATCAGCACCCACAGGTTGCGGTTCGCGAAGGCCTCTCGCCACGCGCCGAGGCCCGACGGGGTTTCGGACGGGGACTCCTCCGCGCCGCTGCGGATGTGGGCAAGCTCCTCCGCCGTCAGCCACGAATGTCGCGACGGCGTGTCATAGATCGCCAGCCAGAGAGCCACCCAGACGAGCCCCAGAACGCCCGTCCACACGAATGCCCATTGCCACCCGAAACGGAGCGTGAGCCAGATGACCAGCGGCGGCGCGATCACCGCCCCCGCGCTGGAGCCGATGTTCAGGATGCCCGTCGCGAAGGTCCGTTCGCGGGGCGGGAACCACTCCGACACGATCTTGATGGCCGCGGGGAAGTTGCCCGCCGCTCCGATGCCCAGCAGGCAGCGGAAGCCCGTAAACGACGCGAGCCCGGCGCCGAATGCGTGCGCCATATGCACGAGCGACCACCAGAGGACGCAGAGCGCCAGCCCCATGCGCGTCCCGAGCCGGTCGATGACCCGCCCCGCGACAGGGTGCATGAACGCGTAGGCGAGCATGAAGCCGTTCATGATGAGCGCAATGTCCTCGTTGGTGAGTTTGAAGCGCTCCTGCAGCGCCGGGGCGGCGACGGGGAACGCCTGGCGGTGGAGGTAGTTGAGCAGCGTCGACAGCAGCAGCAGGCCGACGACGACCCAACGCATGTGCGGAAGCCGCCGCGCGGTCTCTGTCTGGGCCGACGCCGTGTCGCTCATGCCCCCGTTTTACGCCGATCCGGGGCTGGATGCCAACGCGGCGGCCCCGGCGTTGTGCCGGGCGCGGACGAACAGCACGATCAGCAGCGCCGCCGTCGGGTGCAGGAAGCCGACAATGGTGAAGACGAACGTGTACCCGTGGGGGTGCTGCGGTCCGGTTACGGCCCCGACGAATTGCGTGAAGAGCGTGGCCCCGAGCAGGCCGCACATGCCCGTGAAACCGTAGCCCGAGGCGACGGCCCGCTTCGGCAACAGGTCCGCGGGGAGCGTCAGCAGGCTGGCCGCCCAGGCCTGATGGGCCGTGGTCGCGATGGTGACGAATACGAGCGCGGTCAAGGCGCTCTCCGCGCGGACGGCCGGGATCGCCACCGGCATCATCGCCGCGCAGATGCACATGGCGATCTTGCGGGCCGTCAGCACCGTGCAGCCGCGTCGGACGAAATAGGCCGACAACGCGCCGCCGAGGAGGCTGCCGAAGTCGGCCCCGAGGTAGGGCACCCATGCGGATGCGGCAATCGCCGTCAGGCTGAAGCCGCGCGCCTGGCTCAGGTACATCGGCAGCCAGATCAGGTAGAAGAACCACGCCGGGTCGGAGATGAAGCGGGCCAGCATCAGCGCCCAGATCCCGCGGTTCGAAAGGGCCTCCTTCCACACGCCCCGCCTGGCCGTCTCACCGGTGGGGGAGGGCCCCCCGTCCTGGATCAGCGTCCGTTCCTCAGGCGTCAACCAGGGGTGGACCGCGGGATGGTGGTACAGGGCCAGCCAGAGCGCGATCCAGATGAAGCCGACCGCGCCCGTCACCACGAACGCCGACTGCCAGCCGCAGGCACGAATGAGGAAAGCGACCAACGGCGGGGCGATCACGGCCCCGATGCCGGCGCCCATGTTCAGGATGCCCGTGGCGACTGACCGTTCCTTCGGTGGGAACCATTCCGACACCGACTTGATCGCCGCCGGGAAATTGCCGGCTTCGCCGAACCCCAGCAGCGCGCGGAAGGCGGTGAAGGACCACCGGCCGCCGGCAAACGTGTGCAGCATGTTGGCGACCGACCACCACGCGACGGCCAGCGCCAGTCCGACGCGCGTGCCGAGCCGGTCAATGACGCGCCCGGCCACGGGCTGCATGAGCGCATAGACGATCATGTAGCCGTTGGCGATGAAGGCAATGTCCGTGTTGTCGAACCCGAATATGGCCGAGAGCGTCGGCGCCGCGATGGCGAACGCCTGCCGATCGAGGTAGCACAGCAGCGTGGACAGCATCAGCAGAACGGCAATGCCCCATCGCAGGTTCTTGATCTTCATGCGGCCTGCCCGTTTCAGAAAAACCTAATGTTCTTGTGGGCCGGTTCGATGTTGAGGCCGTACTTGAGGTCCCGGTGCCTGTCGGGGTCGAAGGCCGCCATGCACCAGAAAAAGCACGTGCAGTGGCCCGGCGCCGCCGCCGTTGGGTGGTAGCCCCACGGGATGGCGACGCAGTCCCCGTCCTGCACCGGCTCGCAGCAGGCGGGGCGATCGGGCGATGCGTAGACGAGCTGCACGCTCATTGCCGGTGCCGGCATGTCGAAGAAGAGGTAGAACTCTTCCTTCGATTCGTCGTGTTCGTGCGGCGGCCAGCTCGTCCACGCCCCGGGCGTACCGACGGTGAAGCCGGCGAGCAGCCGCGAGGCCCTCACGTTCCCGCCGAGCATGTTGTAGATGCGGCGTTGCGTGCCGAGTTCCTTCGTCCCGACGTCGATGACGAACTCGGGCTTCTCACGGATGTCGGCGCAGCGGATGAGCTGCGCCTCCGAGTCGATGTGCGCGGGGCTTCCGCCGAACGCGAGGTCCGTGCCGGGCCGGCCGACAATCTCGACGGTGCATCCGCGCGGGATGTACAGGATGTCGTTCTTCGCCATCTCGAAGCATCGCCCGCCGGCCGTGACCGTCGCGGGCGGCACGATGCAGAACGCCGCCCACTCGCGGTCGTCGCCGGCCATCGTGTGCGACCGCACGTTCGGGCCGAACACGAGCCGCGCGTAGGTCAGGTACTGTGTGTGGCCGTCCTTCGGCGCAAAGACCTCGCGCCAGCCTTCGTGGCGTTGCGTTCCGCGGAACACCTTCGGGATCAGCCTTGCCTGTTGGTTTGTCACGCAGTGGCTCCTCCGCGGGCCGGAAACGCTTGCCTGCCGCCGGCCCGAAACTCGCTACCTTGTTCCATTGACCTCGATCTTCACGTCCGGCTTCATTCGCACGATCGCCCGCAGCATCGTTTCGTATTCCTTTGCGGAGCGGGCGGCCCCGGGCTCCTTCCACCAGCTGCCGTGGTAGCGGTATCGCACGCGGCCCCGGTCGGGCTTCAGGCGGACGCAGGTGTTGAACGTGTCCTCGCCGAACTCCACGATCTGCCCCGGCTCGACCAGGACGGCCAGGCCGAGATTGCCCGCCTTGGGCTTTTCGCCGTCCCCGAGCGCCTGATTGCCCCAGCGCCCGAGCAGGCCCGCCGCCTTGTCCTCGATCAGCACCGTCTCCTCGTGCTTCGGAACGCCCGTCACGATCTCCGGCATCGGGGAACCGCGATACGGCTCGATGCGGATGTCGGCCTCGCCCCATCGCTGCCCGGCGAAGATGCTCATCCGCACCTGCAGGTCGTAGTGGGGGGCCTTGTTCGACGTGATCGCCTGGCGCGACAGGTCGGGCATCGGCCCCGGTTGCCAGTACACGTACTCCAGGTCCACCACCGCGCGCACCGGGCCGTCGGCGCGGATGTGGAAGTCCTTCATCACGTTCGTGACCTTCTCGACCCGTCCGTTGATCCACGCGCCGAATCCGCCGATTCCGAGCGCCCGGCCGACCTTCAGCACGTCCACCCCGTATTCGTTCTCGATCTGGTGCGGAACGCCCGGCGTGGCCCAGCCGTCCAGCGACAGGATCGGCCGCGTCTTGCCGAAGATGTCCATCGCGTTGTCCGCGTTCCAGTAGATGCGGTAGGCGATGACGTCCGACTCCCAACCGACGCCGTCATAGCCCTTCAGCGACATCCTCGCGTGGGCCCGCCGCACGGGTTGGAAGCCCGCCGGGGCCGGCCCGAGCGTGTATCGCCGCGACTCGCCCGGCTTGAGGCTGACCACGAAGGCCAGTTCGTCGGGCTTGCCGTCGCCGTCCAGGTCGTCGCGCTGCACGGCCAGTGTGTCGGGTCCGGTCAGGGCGAGGACGCCCGCGCCCGCCTCCGTCATCGCCGGGGTCCATGGCACGACGACCGGCGCATCCGTCCATGCGTCGCCGGTCGGGTTGCGCACGGACACGGTGATCGTGCCGGCGCAGACGGCCGCCGTGGCAGCCAGAATTGTCGTCACCGAAACGGTCCAGTCCCGCATCGTCCACCCGGTCTGACTAAAACGATTTAGAGGCCGCGTTCGCTGCATGCCCCGTGCCCATCCCCATTATTCAGGAATCGGGTCTTGGGGTCAACCGCCCCCGGGGAGCGGCCGGCGGCGGGGGGGCGGCATGCACGTCGGATCGCAGGAACGAAGGTAACCGGCCACGGCCGGACGGCCTATTTCTCCGTCAGTTCGATCGCCCCGTTCCAGTCGGCCGGTGGGCCGGTTGTCTTCCAGGCGGTCACCAGGTCCGCGTAACGGCGGGCGGCGATATCCACCGCGCGAACGACGAGAAGGTCGCGAAACGCCGCCTCGGCCTCGTTCCAGCGTCGTGACTGGAAGAGATCAACGGCGGCGGAGAAACGTTCGGCGTATTCGATGGCTTCCGCCGTCACGTCGCCGCGGCGGCCCAGCAGTTCGTACACGGGAACGGCGATCTGTTTGCCCTTGACCTGCAGCGAGCCGAGACGGCGGAAGACCAGCCCGTCGCCGGCCGCGTCGCGCGTCGGGCCGCTGACTAGGATGCTCGTGCCGAACGCCTTGTTTGCCGGTTCCAGCCGCGCGGCGAGGTTCACCGTGTCGCCCATGCACGTATAGTCCAGCTTGTTCTCACTGCCGTAGTCGCCCACGTACACCGGCCCCGTCGCCAGCCCGATCCGCATCGACAGCCGTTCGAACACGTGCCCCAGCGGCGTGCCGCGCTGCCGTTCGATCAGCGCGGCCAGCGCCCGCTGCGACTCGATCGCCGCCTCGCACGCCCGCCGTGCGTGTTCGGCGCACGGGTAGATCGGCGGGTTGAAGAACGCGAAGATCCCGTCGCCCATGAACTTGTTGATGAGGGCGGCGTGTTCGTTCAGCACGCGGCTCATTGCGTCCAGATAGGGGTTCAGCACCGAACGCGTCCGGGCCGGGTCGAGGTACTGCTCGCAGAGCGTGGTGAAGCTGGCGAGGTCGCTGAAAAAGCACGTCACCTCCCCCGCGACCGGCGACAGGTCGAGCCGTCCCACGTCCTCGGCGATCTGGCGGGCGATCGCCGGCGACGTGTACTGCGACAGGGCCTTGCTGAACCGCCGCTTCTCCCGCTCACTGACCAGGAAGCGGAACATCTCGACCAGCGCCCAGGCCACGAACGCCAGCGCCACCCCGACGACCGCGGCCAGCCAGTAGCGCAACGCCCCCCCCAGCGCAATGAGGTTGATCGCTGCCAGCGTCACCATCGTCAGCACGACCAGCGCGAAGCTCGCCCGCGGACCGCGTGAGGCCGACAGCGCCGTCACGAGCACGCCCACAATCGCGACCACGGCCGCCCGTTCCCACGGGCCGCTCCAGCGGTAGAACGCCCGCTGCGCGAACGTGTTGTACAGGTTGGAGTGGACGATCACGCCCGGCATGCGTGCGAAAACCGGGGTGTCCACCATGTCGGCGACGGCCGTGGCCGTGTAGCCGACGAAGCACGTTTTGCCGGCGATGAGCGGCTTCAGCGCCGCCACCTGGGCCTCCAGCCGCCGCTCCAGATCGGCGTTGGTCGCCTGCGCCTGGCGGCACACGCCGTCGAGGATCTCGTGCGCCTCCTGGAACCGCCTGTAGTCGCCCGCGATCGACGCGTCGGACGGGTCCGCGCCCTTCAACTCCTGCCACGTCTCGCGAATCAGCTCGACCGTCGCCGCCTGGTCGGCTTCGATGCGCCGCCGCTGCTCCTCGACCCGTGCCCGAAGGGCCGCGACATCCGCCGCCGCCGTACGGCCCTGCAGTTCGGCCCAGTGAAGCTGACGGCGGTCGGCTAGGTGCCGCTCGACCTCCCGGCGGTAGCCGGCGAAGGCCGTATCGTCCTTCGCGAGCCGGATCGCCCGTGCGAGCCACGTCTGGCGCGCCCTCTCGTTCTCCCGCTGCCGTTGCCGCAGGTCGCAGACTTCGAGCAGTTCGGCCGCCGGCACGTGCGTGAACGAGTGTGCCCAGTTCGGCCGGCCGCGGTGCCAGTTCAGGAGCATTCGCCGCTGGTCGTCGAGCTGCACGCGCATCGCCGGCCGATCGCCCCGCGCGGCCACCGTCAGCCGGCCCCGTTCGTCGATCGCCAGATCCTCGTCGCGGATGCCCGCCTCGTCGCACAGCACCGCGAACGCGAGCTGCTTCAGCAGTCGCCCGCGATACTCGACGGCGAGCGGCAGGTGCCGCAGCTTGCCGTCGGGATCGGGCTCGAAGAAGACGAATCCGGCCGCCCGCGCCCCGGCCACGAACGGGAAGAGCGGCGGCGTGACATCGCGCACCGACGGCACGCGGCCTGCGAGCCCCGACGGCAGGGGGGGGCACCGCTCCGTCATCGCCCGCAGCGAACGCACGCGGGCATACGCCCACAGGACGTCCTCGCGAACGGCGTCGCGCGTCTCGAACGGCGCCGGACGCAGCGCCCGGTGCACCTCGCGAACGTCGGCGAGCGGGTGCGTCTCGATGTACTCGTTCACGCGCTGCTCGATCGCCTGTCGCCGCAGCCGCGCCAGCGGAAAGTGCTTCGCCCGCTCCGCCGAAAGGCCCAGTCGCTGCGCCAGGGTCTCCGCAGACATTTCGATGTCGGCCGCGAGCGCATCGACGATCTTCGCCTCAACGGGGCTTGCCGGCGATTCCGGCTTGTAGAACGTGGCGAGATAGACGTTCCCGGCGTCGCGGATCGCAGCCGCCAGTTCGTCATCGGGATAGACGGTGTTCTCCGCGCTCACCTCGCCGATCTGCTCGACGTGCCCCTCGATTGTCGCGAACGGCGTGAACTGCGGCAGGCGAAGCTCCGGCGGACGGGGCTCGGAGAAGACGAGGTCGAGCACGATCGACCGCGCGTCGAGTTCGCGAAGCGTGCGGATCAGTTCCGCCTGCAGATCGCGCGGCCACGGCCACGCCCCCACGCGTTCCAGGGCCGCGTCGTCAATGTCGATGTGGACAATCTGCCGGCCCGCGTCGACACGGTTGAGGTGCCGGAACCAGACGTCGAGAAAGTGCCATTCGATCCGTTGGAAGGCGTTGAAGCCGTGAAGGACGGCGACGGCCAGCGTAAGGACCAGCCCGACGCACCACGCCCCCCACTGCCTGCGAAGCCGCGCGAGAGCCATGCGACGATTGTACCGATGCCGGTGGGCCGCTCAATGGCGCCGGGCGCGGCCGTACACGAACGACCGCCGCGATGTCGTCTCCGGTGTCGTTTTCGGTCGGTCAATCTCGTTGTGGTGCGGGCAGTCTGCCTGCGCCTTGGGGCAGGTAGGAAGCCTGTACCCCAAGGGCGTGCGCATCGCGTTCCGGGAACGGCGCGAGCGCCTTCTCGTGGGGCAGGAGCGCCAGACCGTCCAGCAGGCGCCTTGCCGCCGGCGCCTCGCCGCGAAGTTCCAGCAGAAAGAGCCTCGTGAAGGTGTGGACGCGGCAACCGGGCGGCGGATCGCGCGGCGGCGGCAGAAGCTCGCGTCCGCCTCGCTCGCCGTCCGTACGGCAGAGGAGCCAGACCGTGTTGCCGTCGTTCGGCCAGGGCGCAGCGCCCAGAACGGCCGTGTCCAGCGTTCCCTCGATCGGCAGGAATCGAACCGACGGCCGGAAGTAGCGATCGACGCCGTAGACCTCCGCGCTGCCGGGCGTCAGAGCCGGGTCGGCCCCGATCGACGCGAATGCGTCGCCGGGCCGCGAATGCTCTCGCAGGAACGTCATCGCGCCCCGCCAATCACGTTTCTCGCGTGCCCGCAGACCGTTTACCGACGCACGCGCCATCGGAATGCCCGCCAGGGCGACGATCGCCGCCCACACGCAGACCGCCGGCCATCGCCCGGTTCGGCACAGGGCACGCCTCGCGCCGTCCGCCGTCAGCGCCAGGCAGGCCGTTACGGCGGCAGCCATGAGCAGCAGGTATTGCGGCTTGGCCGGCACGGCCCCGAGTCGCGAATACGCCGCCGCGTACAGCAGCGGGAACGGAAGCACCGTGGCCACGAACAGCCATGCCGCCGGCTCGTGTCGGCGGACGGCGAGCCGCAGCAGCAGGATCGCTCCGACGCAGGCAACGCCGCCGGCGGCAAGCAGGATCGCGCCGTTTGCCGGTGCGGAATGCTGGGTACGCGCGGACCAGCCGGCAAACAGGCTTGCGTACGTATCGAGAAGCATCTGCGCGACGCCGCTCGCCCACGAAGCACCGGTCTCCGACGCGCCGCCGGCCCGGACGTAGTGCTGGTTGCGAGCGAGGATCATTCCGAACAGCGGCCCGTAGAGGGCGTAAGCCGCCGCAATGGTCGTGACGGCGGCCCATTGCCTTTCGGCCTCCTGGCGGCGGAGCGACTCGTCGGCGCATCGCCGCGACGAAAGCCGGCATACCGCCGAATACGCCAACAGCGAGATGGTGATGAAGTGCGGATCCGTCCACCGCGTCAGCAGCATCGCCAGAAAGACGGCCGCGAATGCGCACCATGCCCGAACGGTGTGTACGCGCCGCGCCCGCTCGAAGACCAGCACCGCCGCCATCGCCAGGAAGACGAAGATCGTGTATGGCCGCGCCTCCCGCGACATCGCCACGTGCAGCGGACAGACGCTCAGCAACGCCGCCGCCGTCAATCCGGCTGCCGGTCCTGCGATTCTCGCGACCCACCAGCCCAGCAACAGAACGCCCGCCACGCCGAAAACCGCCGCCGGGCCCCGAACCCACGCGTCGCTGTCGGCCAGGCCCAGACGGTCGAGCCCGGCGCCGATCAGGTAGTCCAGCGGCGGCTGTGTCTGGCTCGTTGCCGCCGTCACCACGCGGGGAATCGGCAATCGATACAACGAGACCTGGAACAGTTCGTCCATCCAGAGGCTCTCGCGTCCGAGATCGTAGAACCGCAGCGCGGACGAAAGGATGACGACGAGCCCCAGCGAACCCCAGACCACCGCGCGACCCGTCAATGCATTTCTCACGTTTCTCTTGCTCTCGTGTCCGCTTTGCCGGCGCAGCGTGGCCGGACCGCCGGATCGTCGATGGATTATCGGTCGTTTTTGGGGTGCAGTTGAGATCGGCCCTCAGTGCCGCAGGGGGCCGTAGATCCCGTCGCCGCCGCCGGCGTCTGTCAGGTTGCCGGCCGGGCCACCGACGGCCCCGCGGGCGAACGCCGGCCCTCGGAGCGGCTGGCCTTCCGCGTGCCCGTCCATGTACAGCACCATCGCACGGCGGGCGTGGCGGAAATGGCCGAACCCGCCCGCGGACGCCGTTGCCGGGTTTGCAACGTACTCGATGTAGTGCCCCTCGTTCATGCCGGGGTTGAAATCGAAGTGGGCGCCGTCGGCGAAGACGAAGACCGAGGCCGTTCGCCCGCCGTAGTCGCTCCGCCGCCGCGTGGGAGTCTTCGGGTTTGCCGGGCCGAGCTGCAGGTTGAATCCGTAGGATGCGCTGCGGGCCGCGAACTTCGGGAAATAGCCCGGTGAGTTGTAGGGGAAGTCCGGGCACTGGAGTGCGTCATCCACGCTTCGCATGTATTGCGCGAGCACACCCTGCCTCTTGTCGAGCGGGCGGTTCCGCTTGGACGACGCCGGCCCGCCGGGTTCGAATCCGAACCACCAGCGGACCCCGCCGGCCTGCGTCCAGTAGTATCGCCAGAAGTACTCGCGGTTGTCGTCGAGGTACATGCCCGTGGCGGCGGCGGCCTGGTGCAGGTTCGCCAGGCAGGCGGTCCTGCGTGCCCCGCCCTGGGACTTCGCCATCGCGGGCAGCAGAATCCCCGCCAGCAGCGCCAGCACCGCCGCCACCACAAGAAGCTCAATGAGTGTAAACGCTCGACGCTTCATCCAGTGCCCGGTTACCCGGTGAGTCCGTTACTCCGTTGCTCAGGACCCTTCATACCCTTCTCGCCATCCGCCTTCGTTTGCGGGCGGGGGCCATGACTCGTCATTCATGACTCATCGCTTCACCCCGCGCAAGCGGGGGCCCGGTTCGGCCCGTTGAAACACGCCCCGAACTGATGGAAATCAGCCAGGTCCACATCGCCGTCCCCGTCGAAATCCGCCGTCGCGCATCCCTTCGCTTGCGGCGGGGGCTGGTTCGGTCCGTTGAAACAGCCCTGGAACAGAACGAAGTCGTCTACATCCACGTCGTTGTCGTCGTCGAGGTCGGCAAGGTACCGGGCCACGACGTGAATGTGGTGGAACACCACGTCGGCGACGATCGACGGCGTCGTCCACGCCCAGGTGTCGCGCCACAGAAGGAGAGCGAACGAATCGACCGTGAAGGTCCCTGTGCCGTACGATGTCTGGATCGTTGTCGGATCCCCGTCCGGCCCGCCGGACCCCGGCGGGTTGCCCGTGCCGATCCCATTGATCGTGATGGCGTTGCCGCCTTGCAGCACCTGCATCGTCGCGAGGCCGCCGCCCCCCGCACGGAAGCAGGTCATCCGCGTGCTCAGCCGCGTGTCCAGGGGCAGTTCGGACTCTCCCTCTTCGTCGAGGAGCGTCTCGGAGCCCCACGCGAACTGGATCGCGCCGTAGAAACCGCCGCCGAAGTCGCTCAGGATCACCGTCGGGCTCAGCGTCGGTCCGCGGAAGAAGCCCCCCGAGTTCGGGAAGTAGTCAAATGCCACGGTGTCGAACGCGCTGCCTTGTTCGCTGGTCCGGTCGGGACCGGTCGTGGGGCCGTTCATGAAGCCGAACGAGATCTGCGCGAATCCGTACGGATCGGCCGAGAAACCCTCGCTGCGGATCTCGAAATCGACGGTGAACTCGATCTTCGCCGCCGCCGTCGCCGGCAGACCGAACCCGCGCACCAGCCGGGCCGTCGGCAACAGGCTGTTGTAGTGCGCCGTGAGCGTCCGGGCGACCGGGTCGTACGTGAACCGGTCCGCTCCGCCGTCCGGCAGCGTCCACCGACCCGTCGCAATCGGGTCTGTTGCGAAGTCTTCCTCGAAGCTCGCGCCCCACGCCGTCCCCGCCGCCGCCAGCCAGCCGATCCATGCAACAACAAGCCGCCCTCGTGAGAACATCTGCGCCGACCTCCTGCCGCCGCGAAAGCTCGTCGCTCGCGGCAAAAAAAGACCCGGTGCCGAACTCGCGACACCGGGTCGTCATTACGCAGGAAAAAAGACCCAGCGCCGGAGTCCACGTCCGAGCACTGGGTTCGTCAACAACGCCGGGAAGAGGCGCGGCCACAGTGCCCAAAATGCTCGGGGCACACCTTCCTGACCACGGCCACAGGCAGGTCTTCTGGCTTACGGATCGTCCTACTGGCCGCGCCTTCTCGCCCGGCATTTGCCGGGCAATGGCTGTTCGCGGCGGTCGTCCCCGATCACAGCGGCGGCTCCGCGGTGGATTTGCACCACCTTCCCGTTTCAAGCCCGCCAGGGGCACCTGCAACCGTTTCCATACCAGACCAGATTGTCGGAGGCCTTCCCGCGGACCGTCACCGGCCGACAGGATCGACCATCCGGGGCGTCCTATACACGGTTCCCGTCCGGCTGTCAAGCCCGGCGACCGGCTGCCCCGGCAACGCACAACGGACCCCTGACAACCGACAGTGGACCGCCTTCATTCGGCGGCCCGGTGAAGCAACAGCACCGTCATGTCGTCGGGGTGGCTGCCGCCGTCGAAGAAGGCCGTCAGGTCCGTCTTGAGGTCGTTCATCGTCTGCAATGCCGGCTGGGCGAACCCGTCGCACAGGCAACTGATGAAGCGCTTCTCGCGGAAACGCTCGCCCGCGGCGTTCGTCGCCGTCGTCACGCCGCGGGTGTAGAGCCCGAGTGTTTCGCCGGGGCCGAGGGTGTCTTCGCTCAGCGTGTACTCGAAGCCCCGGACGACGCCGACCGCAGGCATTTCGATGGCACCGAACGGCCGCGGCTGACCGCGTCCGTCAACCACGATCGCCCCGATCCGGCCCGCGCGACAGTGCCGCAGCGTGCCCGTCGCCGGATCGACCATCAGTACGAAGCAGCCGACGTACCGCGACTGGCCGCTGCCGTACAGCAGGTGGTTCAGATGCCGGAGGAACACGTGCGGCGCGTCGCCGTGCAGCATCGCCACGCGGAACGACGCGTGGACCTGTGCCATGATCAGCGGCAGCGCCGCCCCCTCGGCGTTCACGTGGGCGAGCATGAGCCCGGCGATTTCCCTGCCGGGCGGCTTCATCACGTCGTACACGTCCCCCGAGTTCTGCTCGCCGGCGAGGGCGTACGAGGCGATCTGGAACTGCTTCCAGTTCGGAGGATCGCGCGGGTCGAGCATCTCCTGCATCCCCCGCACAACGCTCAGCTCCGTGGTATTCACGTGCGCCACTTCGCGCAACTGCTCACGCAGGAGCGTCTCGAGCTGGTGCGCGATGTGCGAGCCCATCATCACGAACGCGTCGAGGTCCGAGGTGCCGAACCGCCGTGTGTCCCTGCGGACGTCGGCGTAGATCATGCCCAGGACGCCCAGCGACGTGATCAGCGGTACCGCCAGACACGAGCCGACGATTCCTTCCTCGACCCGGCGGACGAGGATCTGCTGCTGGCGGTCGATGCAGCGGTAGCGAAGGTGCATGGCCATCTCGGGGGCATCGCACGCCTCGCCCGACGTGTAACGGCCGCCGACGACGTCGAGATCGCCGGACGCCTGACGGCGGAGCCCGATCCACGCGCACCGCGCCCGGAAGCCCTGCAACAGGTGCGACAGCGCGACATCGACCAGTTCGTGCATGTCGCGGCAGCGGCCCAGTTCAAGCCCCGCGCGGGAGAGCCGCGCGATCTGGCTGGGCTGGAGCTTCTCGATCGGGTCGCCGGCTCGCTTCGTGAACGAGCCCGGCGGAAGCGGGTACTTCTTGATCTCGGCGAGGTCGGCGGGGCTGAGCCGGTCCTCGTCGCCGCCGGGGCCGGCCAGCTCGGCCCGCAGGTACACCTGGACCAGGTAGGGCCCGATCTCGATGCTGTTCTCGTCGCGCAACGGCAGGCGGGCCACAAGCGGCTGACCGTTGAACCGAATGGGCTTGTCCTGATCGAGCGGCTCGATCATCCACGAGCCTTCCTCGTCGGGGCCGATGAGCAGGTGATGCGGGCTGACGTACAGGTCCGGCAGGTGGACCGCACAGCCCGGCCGCGAGCCGAGGTAGACCGCCTCGTCCTCGAACGACCGGTCGGTGAGGATGACGTTCGTGTCCTTCTCTCGAACCACTACGCGCATGACCGTCTTTGCTCCCGTGCGAGAGGGGGGAGTATAACACAGACCGTCGGGCGGGTCGAAATCGCCGCAGGCGGGCCGCAACCGCCTCTTCGGCGGGGCTGTCGGGTGCCGTTGTGCCGCAGATTGCCTACATCGCGCTGGGATCCAACCTGGGTGACCGAGAGGCCCTCCTGGACCGGGCCATTGAAACGCTGAGACGACGGCCCGGCGTGTGCGTGCGACGGGTGTCCGCCTGGGTGGAGACCGATCCCGTCGGCGGTCCGCCCGGACAGCCGCGATACCTGAACGGGGCCGCCGAGCTGGAAACGGACCTTTCGCCGCGTGAACTGCTCAGTCTGCTGCTGGCGATCGAGCAGGATTTCGGCCGTGTCCGCGAAGTGCCCGCCGGGCCGCGGACGCTCGACCTGGATCTGCTGCTCTACGGGGGCCGGATTGTTGATGAGCATGATCTCGTTGTCCCACATCCACGGATGGCCGGACGGCGGTTCGTGCTGGAGCCCCTCGCGGCGATTGCGCCGCAGGCGTGGCACCCGGTCGAGCGGGCGACGGTCGCCGAATTGCTGGCGCGCCTCCCGTGACGAGACCTGACCGGCGAGATCCCGACCACGAAGGAACCCCGGCATCGGAAGGCGCACTGGTGCGGTCGGCCGACGACTCGCTTCGCCACGGTCGGTGGCCTGGTTGGTTGCATAGGATACCTGTTCTGCTAGACTGCAACGCCCTATGACATACGACCTGGAGAGACAAGGTTGTCCACCGATGGGCGGCGAGCGGGCGTACGTGACGGATTCGGCGGGTTCCGTCTTGCCACGAAGGGGTCAGGGGTGTGCAGCCAGGGGCTTACGCTCCCGGCCACAGACCTCCGCTCCGTTGGGGCTCTGGCTTCGCCGGAAGGTCTACGCACCCGGCGGGCGGGCGTACGGGGTGGTGCGAGCGACGTTGGCGGCGGCGGTGGTCCTTTCGGTGCTGGGCGGCTGTCGTAATCAGGAGGCCCCGCCGGAGGACCTCAAGCCGGTGGTCGTCGGCCCGGTCGAAATGCACGGGGTGTCCCTCGGCCCCGATGCGACACCGCAGCAGGTCACCTACGTCCTGATGCAGGCCCTGAAGGAGACGGCGACGGCGGGACGCCTCCGCGAGCGGGACCGCGAGCGGCGAAAGAAGCTGATGGAGAACCAGCTCCAGCTCGCCGCGCCGCAGCGCATCTACCGCAACCTGCACGCGGATGCCGAGACGGCGGGCATCGCGGCACGGCAGCGCGACGAGGCCGTCTACCGGATCGTGAAACTCTGGGCTCCGATCGTGGCTCGCTACGTGGACAGCTTCCCGGCTGACCCCGCCCAGGGGACCGCCGCGATGCGCTTGCGATGGCTGGACAAGGACAAGGAAAAGGGGGACGCCCGGGTCTCGTACGACGTCACCGACCCGGTGGACGGGAGCCAGGTGACGCTCCAGGTGTACCTGACGCAGGAAACGGGACCGGACGGCGGGGCGAAGTACTGGCGCGTCTACCGGCTCGGCTACGTTCCGTTCGGTCAGGATGACCCGGCCGCCACCCGGCGCGCGACGACCGCTCCGACGACGCACAACGGCGCGTAGCCGATCGTCTGTCATTCATCAGGCAGTCAGTCATGAAATCAGACCTCGAAATCGCACAGGAAGCCCCGTTGAAGCCCATCCGCGAGGTGGCCGAATCGATCGGCATCCGCGCGGACGAAGTGGAGTTGTACGGCGATCACAAGGCGAAGATCCGGCTCGACGCCATCGGTCGGCTGGACGCGGCGGCGGGCGGCAGGCCCCGCCTGGGCAAGTACGTCGTCGTCACCGGCATCACGCCGACGCCGCTCGGCGAGGGCAAGACGGTTACGACGGTCGGGTTGGCGCAGGGGCTCGCGAAGCTCGGCCACAAGGCCGCGTGCTGCATCCGCCAGCCGTCGATGGGGCCGGTCTTCGGCATCAAGGGCGGGGCGGCTGGCGGCGGTTACTCGCAGATCGTTCCGATGGAGGACTTTAACCTTCATCTGACGGGCGACGTCCACGCCGTCTCGAGCGCCCATGCCCTGCTCAGCGCGATGATCGACACGCTGCTCGTCAAGGGCAACCCCGCGAAGCTCGATCCGCTCAAGGTCACGTGGCGCCGCTGTGTGGACATGAACGACATGGCGTTGCGGAACATCGTGATCGGGCTCGGCGGCAACGGCGTGCCGCGCGAGTCGGGCTTCGATCTGACGGCGGCCAGCGAGGTGATGGCCGTCCTGGCGCTCGCCGGCTCGCTGCCGGACCTGCGGCGCCGGCTCGGGCGGATCGTGATCGGCTACACGCCGCGCGATCTGCCGGTCTTTGCCGAGGACATCAAGGCCGCCGGGGCGATGGCCGTTCTGCTCAAGGACGCGATCAAGCCGAACCTGCTCCAGACGCTCGAACACGTGCCGGCCTTCGTCCACGCCGGGCCGTTCGCGAACATCGCGCCGGGCAACAGCTCCATCCTCGCGGACCAGATCGCGCTGCGCTGCTGCGACATCGTGGTGACCGAGGCGGGCTTCGGCGCGGACATGGGCCTCGAGAAGTTCTGCCACATCAAGTGCCGGGCGTCGGGCCTGACGCCCGACGCCGCCGTCATCGTGGCGACCGTCCGCGCGGTCAAGGCGCACAGCGGGCGCTACCGCGTGGTCCCCGGCCGGCCGATCGACCCGAAGCTCTTCGAGCCGAGCGTCGATGCGCTCCGCGAGGGCCTGCCGAACCTTCAGAAGCACCTGGAGAACATCGCGAAGTTCGGCCTGCCGTGCGTCGTGGCGGTCAACCGGTTCTCAACCGATTCGCAGGAGGAGATCGACACGCTGCTCGCCGAGTCCCGTGCGGCGGGGGCGTTCGACGCGGTCCTGAGCGAGGTCCACGGCAGGGGCGGCGAGGGCGGGCGGGCGCTGGCCGACGCCGTCATGCGCGCGGCGAGTGCGCCGAATCGCTCGTTCCGGTTCCTGTACGACCTGGATCAGCCGATCACGGAGAAGATCGAGACCATCGCCCGGGAGGTGTATGGGGCGGCGAAGGTCGAGTACGACAAGCCGGCGACGGCGGCGATCGAGAACTACACGCACCTCGGCTACGGCAACCTGCCGGTCTGCATGGCCAAGACGCAGTACTCGTTCTCGCACGACCCGTCGCTGCGGGGACGGCCGACGGGCTTCACGCTGCCGGTGCGGGATGTGCGGCTGGCGGGCGGGGCGGAGTTCCTGTACCCGCTGACGGGGACGATCCAGACGATGCCGGCCTTCGGCCGCCACCCGTCGGCGATGGACATGGACATCGACGAGCAGGGCAGAATCCGCGGCATGTTCTGACGCCGGCCCGGGTGTGTCCGGGGGCCATCCTCGCCGGTCACAGGGTCAACACGGGTCGTCCTTGCGCCCCGCCGGATCAGCGTCCCGAGCGGGTCGGCGCGGGGCCGATGCCGGCGATGAAATCCACCGTCCTGCGGGCGGTCGCGGCGGTGACGCGGGGGTGGACGGGCAGGTTCACGGTCTCGCGGCAGGCACGTTCGGCCTCGGGGCACATCCCCGTGTGGTAGCCGTAGGCCTCGAGCGGCGTCTCGATCGGGTGCAGCGGACATTCGAACCAGCTGCCGAGTTCGACGAAATGGCCCGCCGCCTCGGCGAGCGCCTTCGCTTTGTCGGCCACGCGAACCGGATATCGCACGAGCGCGGGGTCCATGTCGTTCGGAATCGCGGGCACCGGCCAGCCGCGCTCGGCGAGCAGCCGGTCGTAGATCCGCGTCATCTCGCGGCGGTGGGCGATGATCCGGTCGCGCCGGGCAAGCTGGCGGAGGCCGGCGCGGGCCTGCATCGCGCTCATGCCCTTGAAGAAGTCCGGCTCCATCGTCGGCTGCATTTCGCACGGTCTGGACGAGCCGACGACGAGGCCCGTCTTCGTGAGGAAGCGGAAGGCGTTCTGGGCGAGCGCGGTCGTGCGGGGGTAGATGAACGCCCGGTACACCGCCAGCTGCGCCCGGAGCATGTGGACCTCGCGGCCGCTCGGCGGGACGACCTCCGCGCGGCAGATCGCCTCGACCTTGCCCGCCAGGTCCGCGTCGCGAATGACGGCCATGCCGCCCAGGCCGCTGGTGTACGGCTTGTTCCACTGGAACGAGAAGTACGACGCGATGCCGAACGTCCCGGCCTGTTGACCCCGGAAGGTCGATCCCATCGCGAGGCAGCAATCCTCGACCACGGGCAATCCTGTGCGGCGGGCGATGTCCATGACCGCGCCCATGTCCGCGGGGTAGCCGTACGTGTGCTGGGCGATGATCAGGCGCGTCTTCGGGGTGATCGCGGCCTCGATGCGGTCCGGGGCCATGTTGTACGTCGCCGGTTCGATATCGACGAAGACCGGCTTCGCGCCGAGATAGACGATCGGGTTGACGGCCATCACGCAGGTGTAGCCGGGCATGACGACCTCGTCGCCCTCGCCGATGCCCAGCCCCTTCAGGATGGCATACAGGGCCACGCGCCCCTTCCAGAAGCCGAACGCGGCGCGGGCGCCGAGCGTCTCGGCAAAGGCCCGCTGGTATCGTTCGAGAATGCTTTCGCCCATCGAATCCCCCGTACATCCGTTACGACTTCCCGCAACCGCCGTCAACCCCGGTCATCGCGTCAAGGCGCTTTCGCGGGCGCCCGCCCCGCGGCGCAGGATCACGAACGACCAGATGCCTTTCAGCGACCCGAGCCCGTACGCAAAGTGCAGGATCGCGAAGACGACCGGGGCCAGGACAAAGCCGGCCGCCCCGACACGGCGGGCCACCTGCGCCGCGCCGGCCAGCAGGCCGCATGCGTACAGGCCCGCGTAGGCGCCGAAGGCCCATCGCGCCGGCGGCCAGCACACCGCCGCGCCCAGGAGCACCAGAAAGCCGGTCACGAAAAGCAACGGTACGATCTGCCGGAACGTGGCCGGCTTGCGCGCCTTCTGGATCGTGCGGATGCGCCAGAACCCGTACTGGAAGTACTGACGCCAGAGCCGGCGCAGGCTGCTTCGCGGAAAATAGCGGCTGTGGATGGACTGGCTCATGAAGATCCGGCCGCCGCTGCGGAGCATCCTCGCGCTGAATTCGTCGTCCTCGTTGCGGACCATTTCCTCGTCGAAGAGGCCCGTTTTGTCGAAGATCCACTTCCAGTGCGAGCCGAATGCCACAGTGTCCACGTAGCCCTCGTAGCCCGCGAGCCGGAACATCGCGTTGCCGACGCCCACCGGCGTGCTCATCGCCGCCGCAATCGTCCGGCCGACGAAGGTGTCGCTGACCGTCTCGATCGCGCCGCCGACGCACCAGCATTCGGGATGATCCTTCAGGACGCGCACCGAGTTCCGCAGGAAGTCCGGGGCGACCTCGGCATGGCCGTCCACGCGGGTGATGATCTCGCCCCGGGCGGCCCGGATGCCGATGTTCATCGCGCACGCCTGATACCGCCGCGGGTTGTCCAGCAGCCGGATGCGGTCGTCCTGCGCGGCGAGCCGCGCGACGATCTCGCGTGTGCCGTCGGTGCTCATGCCGTCGACCACGAGGATCTCCAGGCGGTCACGCGGATAATCGCCGCCGGTCAGGCTGCCCACGCAGCGTTCGATGAACGGCGCCTCGTTGAGGATCGGCAACACGACGGTCACCATGGGCCAATCGCTGCTGTTCGTGGCGTTCTGCATCGCGGTCATGCCGGTCCGGTGCGCGGATTGGCCGGGCGCAGCCTTGGGCATCCGGTTCGTCCGGCGTTAGAATGCGGCCCATGAAAATCGCGCTGATCATCATGGACCTCGAACTGGGCGGCGGGGCGGAGCACGACGTCGTCAACCTCTCGACCGGTCTGCACAAGGCGGGACACACGCCCGTGGTCATCACCTCGGGCGGGCGGCTCTGCCGGAACATCGAGGGCGAAGGCATTCCCGTCGTGCGTCTGCCCGTCGATCAGCGGTCGCCGCGCCAACTCCGCAAGAACGCCGTCCTGCTGGCCGACGCGGTTGAAGAACACGGCATTGACGTCCTGAACCCGCAGGGCGTCTATCCCTCGCTGAGCTGTCACTGGGCGAGCGGGCGGCTCCGCAAACGCGGCCGGCTGGTGCCGAACATCGTCACCATCCACATGCTCAGCAGGCTCACGTGGTGGTACTACAGGCTCGGCGCGATGATGCTGAACTATTCCGCGGAGCATGTCATCTTCGAGTCCGAGTGCGAGCGGGACCGGCTCCGGCGGAGCGGTCTGCGGCGGCCGTACACCGTCATCCCCAACTGTTTCCCTTCGTCCCGGCTGAGCGCCGTGAGCGAGACGCGGGCCGACATCCGCCGGGAACTGGGCTGCCCCGACGATGCCGTGATGTTCATCATGCCCGCGCGGATGACACCCGAAAAGCGCCACGACCTCCTGCTGGAGGCCCTGGCCCGCCCGGAGGTCCGCCGGCTGCCGGTTCGTTTCTACCTCGCCGGCGACGGGCGGCTCCTGGAGCAGTACCAGGCCCGCGTGCGGGAAGCAGGCCTGGAGGGCCTCGTTACGTTCCTCGGCTTCCGGCGCGACGTCCCGCGGTTGTACAAGGCGGCCGATGTGTTCCTGCTGTGCAGTTCGGCGGAATCGCTGCCGCTGAGCATCCGCGAGGGCATGGGCGCCTCGCTGCCGGTCATCGCCACGAACGTCGGGGGCATACCCGAGGCCGTCGAGGACGGTCGCAGCGGGCTTCTGGTCCCGTCCGGCGATGCGCCCGCGCTCGCTGCGGCGATCGTGAAGATGGCCTCCGACGCGAACCTGCGGCAGGCCTTCGGCGCCAGGGGCAACGAGATCTACCATGCGAAGTTCGACTACGACGCGTGGATCGCGCGGACGATCGAGGTCATGTCCGCCATTCGCGAGGACTTCGTCGCCCGTCGGTCGTAATGTCATCCCTCGCCCGGCGCCTCCGTGAGCGGCTCCTGCTGGCCCCCGACGACCGGCTCGAGCAGGCCCCGTGCCTTGCGGATGATCGGCGCCCGCGGCAAGCGCCGTTCGACCATCCGCAGCGCCGGGCATGTCAGCCGGTTGAATAGAGGCCGGACCGCGTGCGTCAGGGCCGCAGACCGCCGTCTACCAGGACTTGGATCCACGACGGCGGGACGGGAGAGTCAGGTGCGGCCATGTTGCCTCCTGAGCATGTCAGCGTACACGCGTTCGATCTCGTCAATCATGCGATCGCGATTCAGGTACGCACGGACACGCTCGTACCCGGCCTCGCCGAAAGCCTGCTTTCGGGCCGGATCGCGAAGAATATCGACCAGCGCCTTGCCGATCTCAGCCGGGCTCCGGTCCGGAACGACGCGCCCGTTCCCGCCGTCGGTCACCTGCTCAGGGCTCCCGCCGACCGCCGTCACCACACAGGGGACGTGCATCGCCATCGCCTCCAGCGTCGTGAGGCTGAACGTCTCCATATGCGACACGAGGGCGAGCGCGTCGATCGCGCACAGGAGGTCCGGCACGTCGCGGCGGAACCCGGTCATGATGATGCGGTCCGCCGCGTTGAGCTCGCGGATCAGCGCCTCGATCTGCGGGCGCATCGGGCCGTCGCCGACGATCAGGTATCGCACATCGGGCAGCAACGCCCGGGCATGGCGGAAACTGCTCACGAAATCGTCCGGCGCCTTCTCGGGTGACAGCCGTCCGACGAATCCGGCCATCGGTGTGGCGTCGTCGAGGCCGAACTCCTGGCGGATCTTTCGCCTTCGGGCGGCCCGTTCTTCGGCCGGCACCGACAGCTTGCTGGTGTCGATGCCGTTGTGAATCCGTACGACCTTCTCGGCCCTCAGCCCGTTGGCCATCAGCTTCTGCCGCTCGAAGTCCGAGTTGGCAATGCTGATGTCGAGGAGGTTGAACAGCTTGGCCAGGACCCAGTAGTGGGTGATGCCGTGGTCGTGCCACAGGATCGCGGGGCGTGGGCAACGGAACAGGTGGAGCTTCTTCGCCAGGATCGACATGATCGCCGGGCCGGCGCACTGGGCATGCAGGATGTGGATTCCCTCTTCGGCGGCGTACCGCGCCAGGGCCTTCGCCCCACGAAGCAAGCCACCGAGGCGTCGTCCGCCGATCGGAAGTTCCTCGACGCGCAGACGGCGGCGGCGAAGCTCCTCGATGTGCACGGGGCTGACCGCCGCCACGCGAACATCCCACCCGCGCTGCTGCAGCGACTCGCCCAGATTGGCGGTGAACGTCTCCTCGCCGCCGATCCCGGCCCCGGTGGACATCAGCAGGATACGAATCCTCGATCGGTCGATTGCCGCCGTCGTAGCATCCATAGCGGAACCCTTGTTACTGGGCGTTCAACATCTCCGCAGTGCGTCGGCCCTGTTCCATCGCATCTTCCATCGACGAATACTCCCAGGACCCGTAGCGGCCGATGCTGTGAACGGCGTTCTTCCGGAGGTACTTCTGGATGACGGCCACGGCGCGATCGCGGTTGTGGTCGTACAGGACGTAGCCGTACTCGATCGGGAGGTTCATCTGCGTCAGCAGCCTGCCGCGGGGCCCCATCGCACCGATTCGCTTGAGCCAGGGAACGGCGTAGGCGCCGGTCAGGTGGCGGTCGTGCCGTGGCACCCGCCGCAGGAACGAGTATTCCACGTACAGCGACGACCCGCCCGGCGGGGCCATCGCCGCGCAGGCGTTGGAGTAGCAGCCCGCGCGGAAGAAGGCCGGCTGCTTCTCGGGCACGTAAAACCAGTGCGCCGGGCTGCGATAATCCGTGACGCCGAGGTGCAGTACGTTGATGGCGATCCATCGGAGCGAGCGAGCGGCGTTGCGGACGGTCGCCGGCACATCCTCCGCGATCGTGATAAGCCGGTGCAGCGGCATCGTGCTGATCAGGGCCTCGTACGGCACGATCCGCCCGTCGGACAGCACGACGCGGCGCCGTCGGACCTGTACGCGAACCACCTCGACGCCGCATTGCGGAGGCTGGATCTGGCTGGCAAGGGCCCTGGAGATCGCGCCGCAGGAACCTCTGGTCGGGTAGTGGAAACCTGCGTTGTACCCGGCAACGGCGGCCGCGGCCGGGTTCAGCGCGCTGCGCAGGGCGAGTTCGATCTGCGGCTCCGGCACGAACCGGCCGAGCCAGCTCGTGGTCATGTCCCGTGGGCGCAGGTGCCACAGCTTGGTGTTGTAGGGCTTCATGAAATGGCGAGCCACCCCCTCGCCCATGCTTCGGCGGATGTGGTCTTCGAAATTGCGTACGGAGCCCTTCCACGGCGTGTATTTCGCGCGGATAAGCCCCATCAGGCATTCGACGACCACGTCGGACGGCAGGCCGCCGAGGTTGATCTGGAAGGGGTAGTGCGTGAAGACGCCGTGCGACCAGATGCGGGCATCCCGGCGATGCCACACCCAGTTGCGCCCGAGCGTCCGGCCCATGAGTTCCTTCACCCAGTCCAGCCGGGCGTGGAACCAGTGGCCGGCGTGATCGAACGAGAACCCGTCCTGGTGAATTGTGCGGACCAGGCCGCCGGGCTCGTTTTCCTTCTCGAACACCGTGTGCTCGCGCTTCAGGAACAGCGACGCCGACATCCCCGCCAAACCCGCACCCGCAATTGCAATCATTCCGAAGCCTCGCCTTGGTTTGCCGACAAGCGACTATGACCGGTCGGCCCGGATCTGCCCGGCGGCGACGGCCTTCGCCGCCTCTTCGCCGATCAGCGCCGGGTCGTCCGTTCGGTACTTCAGAACACGCGCCGGGCTCCCGCCGACAACGGAATACGGCGGCACGTCCCGGGAGACCACCGCCCCCGCGCCGATGATGGCCCCGCGATGGATCTTCACGCCGGGCAGAATGATCACCCGCGTCCCGATCCACACATCGTCTTCGATCACGACCGCCCTGACCGGTCCCGGGGGTCGTCCGGCCATGGGCCGGGTTACGCCCGCCGTGTCGTGGCATTGGGTGATGATGATCGTGTGCGGTCCCATCATCACGTACCGGCCGATCGTAATGGGGCCGACGCATTCGCAGTTGACGCCGATGCCGGAGTAGTCGCCGATGCTGAGCTGTTCGCCCGTGCCGAAGTAGGCGCCCTTTTCGATGTTCACGTGCCGGCCCATGCTCCTGAAGATGAGCCGACAGAGGGTTCGCCGGACAGCCCCGCTGCCGAACGACAGACGGCTCGTGGTCCGCGGCAGGTGCATGGCGAACAGGTAGTACAGGGCCAGCGCGATATACCGCAGGATCCGTCTCATATGCCACCTGGGCCCGTCGTCGGCCCTTCGGCCTCGCCCGTGCCGGCGCGGAAACCCGCGTACAACTGTTCCATCTGTGTCACCAGACGCGGCCACGAGAACCGTCGCTGCACGGATTCGCGCCCCGCCCGCCCCAGCGCATCGCGCCGGGTGGAATCCGCCAGCAGCTCGACGATGCGGGCCGCCATCTCCTCATCTCCGTCGATATCGACGAGAACACCGAGCCGGTTCCCTTCGTCTTCCAGGACTTCCTTCACGCCGGGGAACGCCGTGCTCACGACGGGCAGGCCGCTGGCCATCGCCTCGACCAGGACGTTCGGAAACCCTTCCCATCGGCTGCAGAGACAGAACACGTCCGCTCCCGCCATCAACCGCGCCACATCGTGCCGCAGACCCAGCATGCGAACCGTCCGCCCCAGGCCCATCTGCCGGTGGAGGTCCCGCAGATGCGGTTCCTCTTCGCCGTGCCCGGCGCTGACGAACACGACGTCCGGCCGCTGCCGCGCCACGCGCCGGGCAACCCGGTAGAACATCGGGTAGTTCTTGGCGGCCGTCTGGCGGCCGACGGTAAGCACGATCGGCGTCTCCGGCAAGACCCCGAGTTCGGCGCGAACGTCCGTCCGGGCGGCGGCGCGGTCCACCGGCGGGAGTTCGACCGCGTTGTGAATCACCCGTATGGCATCGCGGCGGATCTTCAGCGTCTGTGTCAGCCAGTCGGCGACGGCGGCGGTGTTCGCCGTACGGATCGTCCGCCCGCCGAGAAAGACCTCGAGCAGCCGGTACGGCCAGGGATACTGCGTCAGCGTCCGGTCGCTCGCGATGAACCTCCGGTATCCGCAACTCAGCCCCGCGAGCCGCCCCCACCAGTTCGGCGAGTTCTGCCACGTGTGAATGACGTCCGGGCGAAAGTCGCGGATGAAGCCCCGCAGAGTCTGAAAGAACCGCCACAGGCTGATGCCGCCGAACTTGTTGACGTAGTACAGCCGTGCTCCGGCGTCCTCGAACTCCGACACCATGTTGTCCGGGTTCGGCGAGTAGTAGCACACGGCGAATTGAAAGCGTTTCCGATCCATCCGTCGGCAAAGCTCCAGCAACTGCCTTTCGCATCCGCCGACGCCGATCTGGCCGATAATGTGCAGGATGCGCATGGGCATCGATCACCGGAGCATGCACCCGTTGCCGTATCGCCGGTTACGAGCCGGCGGCACGGATGTCGCGGCCTGCGTTGCAGACCACGGCCCTGAACTTGCCCGCCGCCGTCCGCTCGATGGCGGTCACCAGCTCGATGCGGATGTCGCCGCCGCCGACGCGCTCGGCCAGCGCCGTGGCGACGGCCTTCCCGTCGGCCTCCACATACGACTCGCTCGGCACGATCCGCACGCGAAAGCGGTCGTAGTCGTCCTGCACGACCTGGGCCTCGGCGATGCCGCGCGTGCCCTTGAACACCGGGTCGAGGCGCCCGATGCGCCGCCCGTCGCGCGTGATCAGCACGGCGTCCGTGCGGCCCTCGATGGTCCCGAGGCACGGGAGCGCGCTCCCGCACGCGCAGGGGCCGGGGCGCAGCGAGCCCATGTCGCCCAATCGGTAGCGGAGGAACGGCTGGACGCGGTTGATCAAGCTCGTGCAGATCAACTGACCGGTCCGGCCGGCCGGCAGCGGTCGGTCCTGCTCGTCAACGACCTCGACGATGCCGTAGTCCGGGCTCAGGTGCATCGACCCCTCCGCGCACTCGGCGGCGAACACGGCCATCTCGCCGCAGCCGTACTGGTCGTAGGTCCGGCAGCCGAACGCCTGCCGGATGGCGTCCCGCTGGTGGTCGAGAAGGGTCTCCGCCGTGGTGAAGCATGCGCGGATCGGGATCGGCGCGAGGCCCGCGTCACAGATGTACCTCGCGATGGCGTACACGCTCGACGGATAGCCTTCGATGTAGTCGGGCCGGAACCGGCGGATCGCCTCAACGTAGTCGGCCAGGTACTGCGGCGCGAGGTGGTAGCTCGACAGGTAGAGCTGGTTCCAGTGCCGGTTGTGGACCCAGAAGGGCGGCCGCGTCCGCCCGGGGGCCGCCACGAGATGGCCGCCGATGCTGACGGACCGGTGTTCCCGCCGTCGCAGGCCGACGACGGCGTGCCATCGCGCGTCGAGCCAGGCGAAGGCGGCGGCGTTGAGCGCCGCGTCCCGGTAGAGGTCGAGCGGCGTGCCGGTCGTGCCGGACGTGTGCAGGAGCAGGAGCTTGGCGCGGTCGCGCGTCGAATCGACCAGCGCGAGGGGGTCGGCACGGACGACGGTCTTCTCGAGGATCGGCAGGCGCGGCAGGTCCTCGACGCCGCGTATCGACCGGGGGTCGATTCCGGCCTCGGCGAACGCCCGGCGGTAGTACGGCACGTGTGCGGCGGCATGACGAACGACATCGCAGAGCGCCTCGCGCTGAAACGCGGCGAACCGTTCGCCGGACCAGCGATCGCGCTCCGCGATCGCGCGCAACTGGCGGTCGTAGTCCGGCCCGTATCGCTCCCGGTCGAGCCGGCGCGCGTTGCGGGAGGCCAACCACGTCTTCACGACGTACGGCGACCTCCAGTAGATCCGTTGTGCGAGCGACGCCACGCTCAGTCCGCCAGAATCGTCTCGTACAAGGCGATGATCTCGGCCGCCCGTCTGTCCCAGTCGAAGCGGTCCTCGATGGTACGGCGGGCGGCGGCGCCGAGACGACGCCGCAGGTCTTCGTCGTCCAGGAGCCGTTCGATGGCCGCTTCGAGTGCCGGCACATCGTTCGCGGGCACGAGCAGGCCGTTCTCGCCGTGGACGACGATGTCCGGAACGCTGCCCACCGGCGTCACGACGCAGGCCAGACCGTACGACATCGCCTCGAGCAGCCCGTAGGGCATCCCCTCCAGACGGCTCGGCAGCACGTAGATGTCGGCGCTGCGGTAGGCGGCGTCCCTGGCCTCGCCGGTCGCGGGGCCCGGGAGTTCGAACCGCTCCTGGAGCCCGGCCGCGGAGGCCTTCTCGCGAAGCGCCCGCGAGGCGCCCGATTCCGGGCCGACGACGCGGAAAGGCACGTCCCCGCGCCGCGCGAGGATCCGCTCCGCCGCCGCCCAGAGATCGAACACGCCCTTCTCCGGCTCGATCCGATTGAGGAAGAGCACGACCGGGCGTTGCCGTTCCGGACGGCCGGCGCCGACGTTGCCGTGCCCGGCCGGCGGCAGAAACACCGCGTTCTCCAGAACGGCGATCCGCTCCGGCGCCACGCCGATGCGAACCAGCGTGTCCCGCAGCGGCGGCGAGATCGCCACCACCCGGTGATTGCCCGCGAGGAGCCGCCGGATCAGCCGCCGGGCCGGCGGCGAGGAGCGGTCGTGGAAATCGCCGAAGGCCCCTCCGTGAACGTGCAGGACCGTCCTGCGGCCGGCGAGCCGTGCGAGCAGGGCGAGGAGCGCCTTCTCGTAGAAGCCGCCGAACGAACTCGTCGCAATGTGGACGATGCCCGGCCGCCGCCGGGCGATTGCCGCGAGCACGGCGACGCCGAGCGCCGCCGCGTTGACCGCATTGAGCAGCCGGCGGGCCAGACCGCCGAACCGGTACTTGCCGACGAGGTCGGCGCGAACGAAGCGGACGTCGCAGGCCTCGCGCACGCGCGACCGAAGGTAGCCCTCCGTGTACGTGCTCATCCCGCCGATCGGCGGTGAGGCCGGCCCCACGTAGAGCACCCGCGGTTTGCGCCCGTCGTGTGCCACGGGAGGTCCTCATCCGGAGAGAACGAGCTTCTCGTACAGGGCGACCGTGTCGTCCACCATCCGGTCCACGGAAAAGCGTTCGACCGCGCGCTGCCGCGCCGCGGCGCCGAGCCGCGCCGACAGGTCCGCGTCCGCCAGGCACGACCGCACGGCCCGGTCGATCGCGTCCACGTCTCCGCGCGGCACGACGATCCCCTGTGCCCCGTCGTCGATCGCCTCCCGGACCGGCGGGCAATCGGTCGCCACGATCGGCAGGCCGGCCGCCATCGCCTCCAGCAGCGCGTTGGGAAACCCCTCGTGCACGCTGGTGAAGAGAAACAGATCGGCCGACCGCAGCAGCCGCGGAACGTCGTGCCGCAGTCCGAGAAACCGGACGGCATCGCCCGCGCCCAGGCGCCCGGCGAGGTCGCGCAGCTCCGCTTCCAGCTCTCCGTGACCGGCGATCAGGAAGCAGGCCGGCAACGCACCCCGGCACCGCTGCGCGACGCGCAGGAGCGTCGGGTAGTCCTTCGCGGGCGTGAGGCGGCCGACGCTGACGACGATCTTCCGGCCGGGCGGGATGGCGAGTTCCGCCAGCAGGCCGGTTCGATCGGCGGGCCGGGCGTACGGCGCGAGGTCAATCCCGTTGTAGACGATCCGGAACCGATCGGCCGGCACGCCGACCTGCCGCGCCACCGCCTGCGCACAGGCCCGGCTGTTCGCCAGGTGGACGACCCGCCTGCCCGTGAGCGTTTCGATCGCCCGCAGCACGCGCGGCCGCGACAGTTCCATGCCGCGGTAGGCGGCCACGATGTGCCGCACCCCGGCGAGGATCGCCGCGAACCGTCCCCAGCCGATGCCGCTGGACAGCCAGCAGTGGGCGATGTCGGGCCGGCCTTCGCGGATCGCGCGGGCGAGTTCGCGGATGGACCGCAGGGGCCGTCGCTTGTCCCGCCGGACCTTCGTGAGGTCGATGCGGGCCTGTCGGTACAGGGCGATCTGGTCGGTGTCGCGGACATCGCTGTAGTAGAGCACACGGTGCGCGACACGCTCCGGCCGGCTGTGGACGATCAGTTCGTAGAGCTGCCGTTCGGCGCCGCCGACGCCGATGTGCGGAATCACATGCGTGACGCGGATCGGAACAGACACGAATCAAGGTCTTGGCGGTTCGCCCCGTCGGACCGGGGGGGGCACAGGAAACGTGTCACGTGCAAACCGCCCGCGAATGGGATCCGCCCGCCGGGAATCGGCAGCACCACGATCGGCGGGATCATTCACCACTTCTCGTCGTCGATGATGGATGCCAAGAGCCTGCCTATGATGATGCTGTCGTGGCCATGCCGCCAGTGCCTTTCTGGCGGCTGCGTACGGACGGTACCGTGTATTTCTCGATGACCGCGGTGCCGTACATGCTCGACAGGAAGACAAAGCCGAAGTTGCTGAACAGGTGTGCCAGCAGCATCATCCAGAGCAACCCGACGCACTCCATGCGCAAGTCCATGGGGATGTCACGCCGGAACGTGAACCGGAACACGCGCCAGCACAGCAGCAGAATCCAGATCAGGTACGGCCAGGCCGTGATGCCGCCGAACTGCAGGTGCACGTTGACAAAGGTGTTGTGAGCGTGGGTGCCCATGGCCGTGCTCTTGGAGAAGTTCCTGTCCGTCCCCGCGCCGAGGAGCTTCGTTCGCCAGAGATCCTCCACCGTGGTCCAGCTGTACAGCGCGGCCCGCTCGCTCTTCTGTTCCATGCGCATGCCGAACGCCGACCACGCGTCCGCGACGAAGTAGCCCAGCTGCGAAAGGGCCATCACGCCGAACACCAGCATGACAATGCCGCCGACGCGCCGGCCGCGCCCCAGCAGGATCGCCGGCGCCAACGTCGTCAACCCGACAACCATCGAGACGATGCCGCCGCGGGATACCGTCAGCAGCACCACGGTGATCAGCGAGAGGCCGATCGCCCAGAGGGCCGGCCTTGCCGCCCTGGTCGCGCGGAGCGACCAGAACAGCACGGCCAGCGCGAAGAGCCCGGCCGTGTGGGCGAGGTCGTTGGCGTTGGCTATCCCGCCGCCGATCCGTTGCCGGTCCAGGAACAGGCGCGTCGCGCCGACACGGCGCAAGTCGCCCAGCTGCCACGCAGCAACAAGAATCAGAAGCGAGAAGAAGAGCATGATGCGCTTCTGCGTCGCGCCGTTTCGCACGAGATAGCACATCACATACAGCTGGCAGGCCCAGAGGAACAGGAAGGTCAGGCCCGTGCCGACAATCGGCATCTCGCCCTGGGCCGCCTGGGAGATGGTCGCGCCGATGTTGATCGCGGCGGCGAACCAGACGGACAGCGGAAACCGCTCGCCCTGCCCGAGGAATATCGCGAAGCAGGCGATGGCCGTCACGATCACCACGCCGGCGCCGAAGTAGGGGATTTGCCAGGCGCCGGTGGTCTGAACGAACAGGCTGTTCAGTACGGAGACGTACAGACACCCCTCGACGAACTTCCGCGCGACCGAGGGGGGCCGCTCGAACTGAGCGAGGACGTTCGCCGGCGTGCTCGCCGCGTACGCCGGGATGCAGGAATAGGCCGGACAGGCGGCCGCATAGCGTTGCATGACAACCCTCGCTGTGAGCCCGTGCCATCGGCGGACGATTCGGACCCGTGCGCCGCCGCGCCCGGGCTGCAGTCGCGCGGCGGCGGCCCGACGCCTACATGCGCTCCAGGTACATGTGGCTGACGTTCTCCCAGTCGTAGAGCTTCGCCCGGGCCCTTCCGGCGACGCTCATCGTTTCGCGAAGCGGTGCGTCGGCGGCCAGCCGGGCGAGGGCGTCCGCCATCGCATCGGTGTCGCCGGGCTCAACGACCAGTCCGTTGTCTCCGGATTGAACCGCATCCTGGCTTCCGCTCACGTTGGTCACGACCGCCGGCAGGCCTGCCGCCATCGCCTCGACGACGACCAGGGGGAACATCTCCTGAACCGACGGCGAGAAGAAGATATTGCTCTGCCGGTAGGCGGCGATCAGGTTCTCTCCGTACAGACCCGGGCACAGGATCACGCGCGAGGCGACCCCCAGCCGCTCGGTCAGGCCCTTCCAGCATTCCACGCCGCGGCCGACGAGGCAATAGTACAGGTCCGGCACCTTCGGCGCGGCGCGTGCGAATGCCTCGATGCCCGTCCCGTACCCCTTCGCGGGATGCTCGCGGCCGACCGAGAGAACAACGACGGCGCCCCTCGGAAGGCCGAGCTGGTCCCGGAAATCGACGCCGACCTCGCGCTGAAACTTCGCCCACTCGACGCCGTTCGGAATCCGCAGAATCCGGTCTCGCGCGACCCCGAGTTCCTCCATGAGCTGTGCGGCATGCGAGCTGATGGCCACCGCTCCCGCGGAAGCGTTCAAGGCGTGCCGGAGCAGCGGGTCGATGCCAAACCGGGCCCGATAGCCCCACGGCGCCGTCGTCAGGTCCGTGCCGTGACAGGTGACCAGATACCGCGGAACCGGCCGAAGCCCGCTGAGCAGCCAGGCCGTCGGGTAGCCGAACTGCGCGGAGATGGCGTCGGGACGAAACTCCTTCAGCAGGCGCGCCATCTGCTTCCGGATGTACCACGCGAGCGGGAAGCGGTGGTGGCCCAGCCGATCGGAGCCGCGAAGCACCCGGAAACGGCGGACGCCGTAACCGGCATCGGGCTGGGGCGGTGCGTCGCTGCACGCGTTCATCACGCAGACCTCGTGCCCCTGCCGGGACCACTGGGTCGCCAGATGATGAACGACGAATTCCGCCCCGCCGACGCGGGGGAGAAACGACATCGTCACGACCGCGATTCGCATACGCCGCACTGCCTGACGCGCGCCCGGCCTTACGCCGGGCACAGGCGCGCGAATTCCGTCAGCGTCAGGCCCCGCGCGCCCTCCCCGGCCAGGGCGGCGAACAGGCCGCTGAACGTCTCATACAGCTCCTCGATCGATGCCGCGTCCGGGAACGTCGGCGATCCGCCGGGCATCAGCTCCGATGAGTGGAACATCATTTCGGCGCACGGCAGGCCGAGCCGTCGCGCTTCACGGTAGATCGCCAGCAGCTGGCGGGTCCGGGTGCGGCGCGTCGGGCGGAACCACTGGGGCCCGAAGCCGAGTTTGACCATCGCCCGCATGCCGATCGTGCCCGGGTGGTTGACGCACCATTGCTGCACGGCGGGGCTGCGACTCGCCGGCCAGCGCGGGAACAGAATCGTGACCGGCACTTCCAGGAGGGCGCTGTCGCCGGCCCTCGTGCAGTCGTCGCGTGAGAGCCGATAGGCCCCCGGCCGGGCCTTCCGGAAGTCCATGCCGCCAGCGCCGCCGACGCTCCCGGGCGCATCGCGGTGCGACGTGTACGGTGTGACCGAACAATCGACCTCGTACCCGAGGCGGAGCAGCACGTCGATGTGCGGTTCGTGGAAGCCATAGCGGCCCGCGCGGTAGCTTGTCGGCGCCCGCCCGAATGCGCGGGTGATGGCGTCGGTCAGCATCCGCATCTTTGCTTCGAAGACATCGAGGGGCAGTTCGTGGGGAAACGCCAGGTGCAGGGCGCCCTCGCCTTCTCCCGGGCCCAGGGGCGGATTGCTCCAGGGGTGCAGGTGCGCGCCGATCTCGGCCCGGCCCGACGCCTGGTACGGTGCGATCGTGTCGCGGAAGAGCGGGTCGGTGGCCATCTCGTACGTGCACAGGTACGTCGGTTTGAAGCCGAAACGGTCGCACAGATGCTGAAAACGCGGAAGGAATCGCGTGTTCTCCCGGTTGAACCGGGCCGGCCGGCTCCACTGGTTGTCGGCCTCCGTGTCGATCGTGATGAGAAAGTCCATGACGGCGCAGACGCTCTGGCGGGCCGCGCGGGTCACGCGCGCTGGAAGACGGTCCGCCAGTTTCGGATGTTCAGGTAACCCGCCAGGTGGAACGCGAGGATCACCAGAACGAAGTAGGCCGGCCCGGCCATGGCGAGCGTCTGAAGGGGGGGCCGGCCGAGCCGCGACGCGAAGGACAGCAGGATCGCCGGCGTCACGCTGATGGCAAAGACCCCGGCGAGGCTCCGCCACGGCAGCAGGCCCGCCGCCGTCACAGCCAGTTCGCGCTTGACCACGCCGAGCTGGACGAGACCGTTGGCCCAGTACGCCGCGACGAGGGCGATCGCTCCGCCCGCGAGGCCGATTCGGGGGATCAGCAGCACGCAGAGCACGGAACTCACGATCGATCGGATCGTGTTGCCGGCCATGATGGACTTCGTTCGTCCCAGGGCCGTCGGGACGGTGCCGTAGGCCGAAATCGCCATCACCAGGGTGAGCAGGTTGATGCGGAACAGGCCCATGCACGCCACGTACCTCTTCGTGTAGAGGGCGACGACGATTTCGTATGCGAAGAAGAACGCAAAGCAGATCGACGGGATCAGTGCGATTCCGTTGACGACCACGAGCTTGTGCCAGAGATCGCGCATCGCCTGACGGTCGTTCACGGCCGCCAGTTCGCCGAGGCGTGTGAGGCAGACATTGCCGAGCGAGTTCGTGAACAGCGTGACGGCCCCGAGAACGCTGACCCCCCCGAGCGAATACACGGCGAACTGCTCCGGCGACATGAGCCCGGAGATGATCCCCTTGTCGATCTGTGCTCCGATCATGCCGACGATCATGCTTCCCGCCAGGGGGAGCATGTAGTGCATCTGTTCGCGCAACAGCTCGCGATCCACGATCCCGATCCCGATGCGGTAGTGGCGGATCAGATAGGCCGTGAGAAACGCGCCCCGCAGCACGCTGTACGCGATCAGCCCGTACACGATCCCCATCACCGTGTGGAACGCCAGGAGCGACCCGACGACGACGACGAACATCATCGCGGGGCCGCTGATGCTGGCGAGCAGCACGAGGCGCGGCTTCTTCTCGACGATGAAGAGGTGCTCCATGATGAACGAGACCCCCTCCAGGAGAAGATAGCCGGCCATCGGCCAGACGTACTCCCGCCCGACGCCGCTCGGCAGCCAGCCCAGCCCGCCGCAGATCCCCACGAACACGGCGGTCACCGTCAGGCTCGCGAGGATCTGCAGCGTCATCGTCTGCGTCATGAGCCGCGAACGGTCGTTCTGCTTCCTCGGGAAGAAGTAGTAGAGGCTGGTGGGGATCGCCAGTCGCCCCAGCTCCGACGCCACGAGCGCCACCCACATCAACTGCCGATACGTGCCGAATGTGTCCCCGTCCATCATCCGCACGAGGATCACCGGCGAAAGGCTCCCCACCACGAAGCCGATGATGCGGCCCACGAAGAGGTACGCGGTTTGTGTTCTCAGAGAATATTCAGCCATGTCGTCCAGACGCGGCACCGCGGGACGGAACGCCCCGCGGACGCCGATCCCCTTCCGTTCAATCCGCCGCCGCGCCGCGCCGCCGGACCAGGACGCCGTCGATGGCGGCGAGCGTTCGCTCCATGCTGCGGCCGTCCGGCCCCAGGAGTTCGTCCCGGAGGGCTTCCTGCCCGTTCTTCAGCAGCCGATGCCGGACATCCGCGTCGTGCAGCACCTTTCCAATCGCGTCGCGAAGCTCTTCCGGGGCCTCGACATCGATGCCGGCCCCGTACTTCGCGGCGTACGGCAGTGCCAGCGCGGTCTTGAGGTACTGGATGAAGACCACCGGCTTCTGCAGGATCATGGCCTCGATGCAGACCGTGCTGTAGACCGTCGCGCAGGCCGAACAGAGGCGCAGGGCCTCGATCGAACTCAATTCGTTCTTGAAGAACGCGACGTCCTCCGTCGTCATGCCGTGTTCGTCCGCCCAGCGGCGCCACGCGTCGAGATCCTCCGGGATGCGCGGGTGGAACTTCACCAGGAGCAGGGCGCCGTGCGCCCGGACCGCCGGAACCAGATCCAGGATCATCGGCCGGTGATCGAACGCCTGCGCCGCGAACAGTACGATCGGGCAATCCTCGCGAATCCCGAGCCGGCGGCGGACCGCCCGGTCCTCCTCGAGCGGCCAGGGCTCCCGTGCCGTCTCGGCCAGCCTGTCGTACGCCGGTGAGCCGACGACGTGCACGCTGCCCGGCGGCGCTCCGTTTCGCAGGAAGATGTCCCGGCCCAGCGTGTTCATCACCAGCGTCAGGTCGACGCCGCTGTTTCCCTCGAGAGCGCCGTACCCGAGGCGGGCCAGCGCGGCCCGGAACAGGCCGATGCCGATCTTCCGCCGACGGAGCAGCTTCACGCGGTACCGCGGGTTCGCCGGGACGACGAGCCCGTCGGTCATGTACACCGTCGCGAGGCCGGCTTGCCGCGCGGCCCGCATGATTTCCCGTTGCATCGGGCCGAAATCGCTCCCGAAGATCATCGCGTCGATGCCGCGGCCCTCGAGCACCTTCCGGACGGCCGCGTTCAGTCTGCGCCGCTCCCGCGATTCGCGGGTCCAATGGGGCGCGGGATCGCAGACGCCCGCGGGAAGCATCTCGTAGGGATAGCCCGAGGTCCGCACCTGCGCCTCGGCCGCCTGCGCCGGCGCGAAGGCCGAATCGGCGCACAGGAGACGCACGTCGTCGCCCCGGTCGCGCAGGGCATCCATCAGCGGGCGGAAACGCCCGACGTGCAGCGGACTGTTCGGCATGAACCAGATCTGCCACGGCATCGTCGCTAGCTGCCTTTCTCGCCGCCGGAAGGCCGTGGCTCGCCCCGGTTGAGGCTCTGCTCGATCAGGTTGCACACCTCACGCACCGCCCCGCGGCCGCCCGCGCAGCGGCAGACGTACGTCGCCCGGCGCGCGACCTCCTCCTCCGCGTCGCTCGGGCACGCCGAGAAGCCCGCCCGGCAGATCACCGGCAGATCGTTCACGTCGTCCCCCACGTACGCGAGATTCTCCCATTGCAGGCCGAGTTTCCCGAGCAACTCCGCCAGCAGACGCTCCTTGTCCTGCACGCCGATGTGGACGTGCTCGATGGCGAGCTTGCGGGCCCGGGCCAGAACGATCGGCGAGTCCTCGGCCGTCACGATCGCCGGGATGATGCCGCGCTGCCGCAGGCGCACCATCCCCGCCGCGTCGCGCGTGTTGAACCGCTTCATCACTTCGCCGGCCTCGGTGTAGTACATGCCCGCGTCGGTCAGCGTGCCGTCCACGTCCACGCAGAACAGCCGCACCTTTCGCACGGCCTCGGCGAGATCAACCCTGAATCGCTCCCGCGCCAGCAGGAGGTTCTCGATGATCAACCAGTCGGACGACTCATCCAGTTCGTAGTACGTCTCCGGGGGCATTTCATACGTGACGATACGGCCGGAAATCCGGCACTTCGTGTCCAGGAGGCGTTGCCGCCGCGTGATGTAGAGGGCCCCGTTCTCGACAAGCTGGCCGTCCCAGCTTTGCCGTCGCGGGCGTCGCAGCGGATCGTAATTGACGGGCCGGGCCCCGGCCTGGTTCTCTTCCCAGAAGAACCGCTTCGTGCACACGACGGTCAGCAGGCTGTCGGCGCGGCAGGCGACATACTTCTTCATGGCGCCGTCGATGTCCTGGCTGGTGAGCAGCGGGCTCGTCGCCTGAATGAGGGCGACGTGTTCGCAGGGATGAGCTTCCGCGAATTCGATCAGCGCGGACTCGCTGCTGGCGGTGTCCGTGGCCGTTTCCCCGCTTCGGCCGATTGCATGCACGCGCGGCAGCCTCATCTGCTCCACCACGCGGCGGATCTCGTCGCTGTCCGTGCCGACATAGGCGGCCTCCACGCTCTCGCTGTCCGAGCAGGCCTTGCACACCCAGTACAGCAGAGGCCGTCCGGCCAGCATCGCGATGTTCTTGAGGGGAATGCTCTTGCTCCCGCCCCTCGCCGGGATGAAGGCGGTCATTTTGTCCGACTGCGATCCCATTTCAGTTTCCTTCTTTGCTCGAGTTCCACCGGAAGGATTTCTTCTGGCCGCTCCTGCAGGGCCAGGGCCATTGCCTTGAGGTCGCGAACGACGCGCCGCAGCCCGTCGGGTTCCAGGCTGGCGGCATGGTCCGTGCCTTTCCACGTGCGGTCCAGTGTGAAGTGCCGCTCCACCCAGTCGGCTCCCAGCGTGAACGCGGCCACGTCCGCGGCGATGCCCAGGTGGTGCCCGCTGTACCCGACCGCCTTGACCGCAGATCCGTACGTCCGGACGAGACGCACGATCTCTAGCAGGTTCAGGTCGGCGAACTGCACCGGATACCCGGACGTGCAATGATAGATCACCGTGTCCTTCAGGCGGCCCTTCCGCGTCAGGAACTCGATGACCGCTTCCTCTTCCCTGCGGCTCGTCATCCCGAACGACACGTGGAGGTCGCCGCCGTACGCGTCGCACAGCAGCGACAGCATTTCGTAGTGGGTGTTGCAGGCCGAGGGCACTTTGATGAGCTTCGGATTCAGCGAGATGATCTCTCGTGCGCTCGTCATGTCCCAGACGCTGGTGGAGTAGGTCACGCCGAAGCTCTCGCACACCTCCTTGAGCTTCCGGTGCTTCTCGATGTCGAACTCGAGGAACTCCCGGTGCGCCCCGTAGGTGCTGCCGTAGCTGTGGTACGGGTTCGGGTGCGGGGCGTCGTACTCCTCGGGCGTCAGGCACTCCCGAGGCGTCCGTTTCTGGAACTTGACCACGTCCGCCTTGCAGAACTGCGCGGCCATCATGATCAGTTCCTTCGCCGTCTCGAATTCGCCACGGTGATTGCACCCGATTTCCGCGATAACATGAGGGACTCGAAGCGTCGCCACGTCAGTTCTCCGTTGACAACCTCTGTTTCGTTCCGCGGCCGCGATCGACACACGGCCCTATCGAACCTTGCCCAGCAGCCTGCCGGTCGCCAGCACAAGCCGCCCCTTCGCCGAAACGACCTGCACGCAATTGTACGTCTTCACGACCTGGCCCCCGAACTCCTCCTTGAACTGGTTGATTCGCAACCGGTCCTGGTCCTCGGTGCCCTCATACCAGCCGCCCCAGTCGTACGTCGTCACGCCTTCCCGCTTGAAGCGGAGCATGTCGTCCCAGTGCAGGAAACGGTTGGCCCGGCCCACCAGGTTTCGGAAGGCGTTGTCGGCCCCTTCGCGAAACAGCGATGCCGAGTGCTGGAGACGCACCCGGCCGTTCGACCGGTAGTAGGCGTGCCAGACGAGTTCCGCCCCGTCCGGAGACGTTGCCAGGGAGAGGTCCAGCACGCCCGCCTCCGCCATCGACTTGAGGTACGGACGCCGGGCCGGCCCCAGCCCCTTGCCCGCCGCGAAACGGTCATAGAACTCGCAGAAGCGGTCGAGGGCCTCTCCGCTGTTCGAGAACCAGCATTTCGCAACGACCTTGTCCTTGTCGGCCGCCCGGCGGATCTCGTACCGCGTGTCCTTGGTCATCCGGGCCAGGATGGCGTCCGGGTCCGGAGTCAGGTCCACTTCCAGCGAATGGAACACGGTGCAGCGCGCGCCGTCGACCGGCTGCGACCGCTGACGGAAGACGATCACGTCCACCCTTTCGCCCGACGGATCCTCGTCGAACCACACCTCGCCTGTGCGAAGCCATCGCGATCGGGTCACGATCATGGATTCACCCGAGATCAGAGAACGCGTCAAGAGCCCGCTATCGACCCTTCGCCGGGGGCGCCGGACGCTCCTGGGCGGCGACGACCCTCCCGAACGTGGGCAGGTACTCGTACTTGCCGTTCCACGTGACGTACACGATTCCCAGCACGCCCGGCGTGGCGTTCATCGTCTGCAGCCAGCCCTCCAGCCGCCGGTCCGGCGCCGGAATCGAATCGAAGCAGGCCGACACGATTTGCCGGTGTCCGCGATCCGCGAAGAACCGCATGCTCTTCTCGCGGACATCGAAGATCCACGGAAGCACGATCACGTCCTGATCGAGTCCCTCCCAACTGCCCTTCAGCGTTCCCTGAACATGGTAATACTCGTCTACGGCGTTGGCGTTCGGGTCGAACATGTCGTGCCACACGAGCAGTTCGGCTCCGGGGCGTGCCTTGCGCACGATCGCGGCAAAGCGGCGGAAGTTGTCCGCCAGGAGCTGCCCCGGCGTACGGCCCGTGGCCCGGCACGCCGCGCACGAACCCCCCGTGCGAAGCTCGTCGTAATTGAGAAGCCACCGCCGGGGCCCGCCGAGCAACCCGTCTACACCCCGCACGATGCGTTCGAATGCCGCGTCCGCCCCCGGCTCCACCATGCAGCAATCAACCTGGTGCTCGTGAACGATCAAGGGGTGGTAGAAACTCACGCGGAGCCGGGCTCCCTCCGGCAGTCCGTTGCGCATGCGAAGTGCGGCCGGCGCATGGTAGCGGTCGTAGCTCCCCGGCCACCCTTTCGCACGGCCCAGGAGGGGGTCCTCGACCCGGTCGAAGTCCTTTCCTTCCTGGTAGGTCGTCTTTCCGTCCTCGCTGCGAACCGTTAGAGGACAGCCCGGCCGTCGGAGCACGTTTACGAGTCCGACCTCATTGATCTCGACGTCGTCGATCCACGCGACGCCGGACCGCGCCCCGAACAACCCCACGACGATCTCGACCTCTTCGCAGTCCTTGGAGTTGAAGACCGTTTCCACGAGCGCCCAGGGACGCGCCCGTTTCTCCGGAAACGTGTTGAATGTCAGGTATCGCGCAGGGCGGCGGCGGGCATCCATGACGACGATGTTCACCGCCCTGGGCGGATCCAGATCGTCCGTCCGGACCCATACCCCCACTCGGTAGCAGCGGTACGGATGGACCCGCACGACCTGGCTCAGCCGCGCGGAGCCCGGCGACGGCGAAGCCGGCTCCAGGCGGATGGATCGCGACCCGCTCCGGAATGTCGCCCGGTCCCACACGGTCGCTCGCCCGGGGCTGTCTTTCATGACCCATTCCGCAGGGCGATCGCCCGCCGCCTCCTCAAAACCCGCGTTCGCGATTCGGACGGGCGGATCGGGCACCAGCACCGTGGACCGCCCGCGCACCTCAAACAAGGCATCGCGAACTTCGAATCCCACCGCGAGATTCGGGTCGTGCGCCAGAATCCCTTCCGCGCGGGAGATGGTCCCCACCATCGGGATCACTTCCACGCCGCATCGTCGGCAGGCTTCGAGGAAATACCGCACGTTCCGAACGTACGGCCCCCCCGGGGTGTCATGGCCCTCGACGCCCAGCTTCGAGAGTTTCGCGTCTCCGAGGATCACGCCGTTCAGGCCCGCCTTGGACGCGCTTTCGACCAGCCGGACCGCCTGTTCCGCGTTGGCCGCCGCCGCGAAATTCGTCTGATGGTAGAACCAGCGGCAGGGATACGGCTCCGCCCGCGTCATGGCGGCCAGGAACAGCGTCACAGCGATCGCGGCGAATCGGTGCATCAACAGCCTTCTCTTGAGCCGGGCATCCCGTCCGGCATGACCGGCATCCCCGCGGCCTCCCCGGTGTCGAACCGCTTCATCGCCTCGCCCGTCTCTGTGCAGTACATCCCGATGCTCATCAGCGTCCCGTTCACACCCATGGCGAACAACCGCAACGACGTCCGGGCGACAGATGCCGACGCCGGTATTCCGCTCTCGGGCCGTGACTCGTGTTTGCCCGTGGGTTTTCGATTGATCGTCTCGATAAACGAATCGCATCGTCGGACGATCGCGACCCGCGCACACTCCGTCCCCGTCGCCTACGTTGACGACTTCGTCGCAACCCATTGCAGATCACATGGTTGCGTCGATTTCACGGCTGATTCAAGGCTGAGAGTATATCGGCCGTTGCCGAGCATCGCTAGAGCCTCTACGTCTACACAAGGGACGAGTTCTTTGACTTGTGCCTTCCCGTCTACCGGCTCCATCGGCACGCTGCCGCACTGCACGGACTATGGTGGAAGACGAAGGTCCGCGAATCCATGCCCCACGGAATCCCCGCGGTACGCTACCGGGATTCGTCCGTCTGCGGTGTCGCGAAGAGCGGGCGAGGATGGGCGAGCAGATGGTTCCTGAGCAAGTCCGGCGGGCGGATCCGTGCCGTCAGGTCGCGTTGAGTCCGTTCGGGTTGAATCCGATCCGTCGTCACGACGCCGCCACGAGGTTATTGAGGTATTCCTCGACGTTGGTGTAGCCGTCGCCGTCCGGATCGGCCGTGCCGTCCGTCGGGTCCGTCGGGTCCAGCCCTTGGGAGAGTTCCCAGGCATCCGGCATCCCGTCCTCGTCGGAATCCAGCGGCGCCGGGCCGTTCGCGAGCACGGGGTAGGGCTCGTGGTCGTCGGGAGACGTTCCGAAGCCGATTTGCCCGGTGCCATTCTCGAGATCCTGAATCAGGCCGGCGTCCACGGCATCAAGTCGCGGATAGTTGGCGCCAACCTGCGGCGGAAGCGATGTGCGAATAGCGGAGGCGGGCTCCGCCGCAACCGGAATCTCCCCGCCCGGCCAGGGCTCGAACCGACGCGTGGCGACATTGTAGACGATCTCGCCGAACGGGTTGTTCACCGTGGCATCCGTGACGACGCGCCAATCGTCCAGGGAGGCGTCCTCCCGATAAGGACCGATGTTGTCATGGACGTAGAGCGTTGCATCCTGAATCGCCCCGTTGACACTGACCGGATGCCGGTAGAGATAGGTTTCCGGTCCGCGGACGTAGTGATTGCCGCGGATGTTCACGCGAGGACAAAGCGTGGTGTAGGTCGGATCGGACACGACGACGGTGGCGTAGCTGCCCCAGTTGTAGAAGAGGTTGTTCACGCATTCCACGACGCCGGCGATGTTCTGGATCTGCGGGTTCCGCGTCAGGTTCGAAATGAACAGGTTGTGGTGGAGCGTGAGGTACTCGTCGCTGGTCACGTTCACGCCCGGTGTAGCGCCGACCAGCATGGCCATGCTGTGATTGTAGTTGGGCGACACGCCCGGCTCGGCGTCATGCCCATGGTGCCCGAATGAGGAGCCCTCGCCCAGGATGCAGTACTGGAGCGTGACTCGTTCAACGAGGTTATACACGCTGACGTTTTCGTCGATGGCCCATTCGAGCGAGCAGTGATCAATGATGACATCGCGGACGGGGCCGCTGTTTCCGGCGATCTCGACCGCGTCCTTGTCCCATTCGGAATCGGCCGTGTAGCCGGGCCGGATGCGGAGGTGTCGCACGATCACGTCGTGCGCACCACTGCAAACCAACAACCCGAACCGCGTGAGTTGAATTCCCTCGCCCGGGGCGGTCTGGCCGGCAATCGTGATGAAACTCGCGGCTTCGCCCTGGATCCGCAGACTCTTCTTCAGCGGAATCGTTCCGCCGACGGCAAACAGGACGAACCGCGGTTCGTGGACCTCCTCGACAGCCCATCTCAGGCTGTGCTCGATCACGGGGTCCCCCGCGTCCGTGTTGTAGTCCTCGAGGTTGGTCACGTAGACAACGCGTCCACCGCGGCCGCCTCGAGCCTTGGCCCCAAACCCTTCCGCTTCTGGAAACGCCCGGCCGGGTCTGGGGTCGGGGCACCTGACGATACAGGGAGGCGTTGGCGGTGTGGCGCCTCCGCCGCTGCCACCGCCGGTCCCGCCGCAGTCTCCATCGGGGCAGGAAGGATCGACCGGCGCCGAAAGAACCTCGATGTCCCCGGTTCCGTTCGAGGAACCGCCGAGGTCCGACATCAGGACGCCAAGTCCCGTGGTCGGGAGCGATGCAAACGATATGTCGCAAGCACCGAGGCTCAACGCCGCGGGAAATGCCAACGCAGCGGCCGCAAGCCGCGCAAGGGCGTTCCCGCGTGCGTCCCTTTTCCCTCCATTGACTGACGGCATTCGTGTGTTCCCCACGCCCGATTGGCGTGGCTCTTCTCAGCCCAAGGTATCAGCCGCACAAGTGCGGTTACCAACGATGAGGAAACATAGGATATCTTTGCGGATCGGGCCAATAGACCTGCTAGAATTTACCCACACGCTACAATCCGACAGGGCGAGGAGAGGAACTGCAGCGATACTGTCACTTTCTTTTTTTGCCGCTGCGGCATCAGTGACGGCTTATGTGGCCGCGGTCGCATTCTCCGCGTATAATGCACCACACAAAGAGGCGGTATCGGCGGCGGTTGTACGATCGAGGTGGGAAAGTCGGCCTCGCACCTGATTCCGGAGGAGTGTTGATGGCAGAAATAACGCTCGGGAAGCCAGCCAAGGTCGCGAAGCGGTGCACGCGGTGCGTCCTCCCGGACACATATCCGGGTCTTTCGTACGACGCCGAAGGGGTCTGCAGCGCCTGCCGAAGGCACATCGCCCATGCCGCTCCGCCCCGCGGCGAGGCGGCGCTGCACGAGATGATCGAAAAGCACCGTGGCCGCGGTACGAAGTACGAGGCGCTGTCCGCGTTGAGCGGTGGGCGCGACAGCACGTACGCGCTCTATTACACGGTTCGCAGATTGGGACTGAAGACGCTGGCGTTCACCATCGACAACGGCCTCGTGCCCGATGAGACCTGGGCCAACATCCGGAACGCGACGCAGATCCTCGGCGTCGATCACATCGTGATCAAGCACGATCTCCTCACGAAAAGCATCCGGCCGATGCTGTCCGCCTGGATCAGGAAGCCGTCGCCGGCAATGATTGCCTTTCTGTGTCTGGGCTGTCGCCTGGGGTTGCAGAGGGCGTTCGTGCACGTGGCGAAGACCTACAAGATCCCGCTGTGCATTTCGGGAGGCGGTGAGCCGGAGGACAGCTTTGCCGGGGCATTCTTCACGAACAGCAAGGGCGGCCTGAAGCGGGGCATCGGCATGGCGGCGGGCGTCGGGAAGGAATTCCTGCGCAATCCGCGTTACCTGTTGTCGCCTTCGCTGCCGATCCGGATGTTCTTCGAGTTCCTCTACGAATATCCGCCAATCAGACTGATTTCACGCCGGGTGCGTCCGAAGTGGCACTACCTGCCCCTGTTTCTGTATCTTCCGTATGACGAGGAGGCCGTCACGAGCCTGATCACGAACGAACTGAAGTGGACCCGGTACCATCGCAGTGCCGCCGCGTGGCGATCGGACTGCAAGGTCAACCTGCTGAAGAACGTATGCTACCTGAGCACGCTGGGGTTCACGAAGAACGACGAGTTGATCAGCGGTCTGATCCGTCGCGGGCACATCACCCGCGAGCAGGGTCTTCAGCGGCTCGCAAGCGACAACGTCATCTCCGAGGAGTTTCTGGCCGAGTTCTTTGCAGAAGTCGGTCTGCGCTATGAGCGGCCGCCAAAGCAGGGATCATCGGCGGACCCGGCGTAAGCCGAGGCTTCGGTTCGGCCGTGTTTTCCGCCTCCCGCTTCCTCGCCCCGATCGTTCGATGCCGCTTGACCGGGGCGGTCTGTCGCCAATGGCCGCGCGTTTTCATGGGCGATAACCCGTTGGGCGCCGGCTCCGGCCCGGGCCGTCTTCGCACACGCGCCACCATTGTGGCGGCGGTCGCGACGGCCGCGGGGGGCCGGTTAGCGCCAATACGACGGGACGAAAGATGAAGGCATCTTCATTGCCGATTAGGCCGCGATAATCTGCGATTCGACGACGTTTCTTTCGGCGGTTTTGCCGCGCATTCGGGTAGAATAGGTGGGTCGCGCCGATGTCCTGGTGTAATGCCCGGAGAAGTGCCCGATGAGAGGGAATGACTGCGGAACAGTGCGACCGTACGGCATGCTGGTCCTCCTGGTGATGGGCGCTGCCGGGGCTGCCGACATTCTTCGTGCCGACCCGCCGGCCCTTCCCGTCGCCGCCCGTACCGAACTGAACGTGGAGACCGGCGGGGCCTTTCGCCGCGACACCGGCGCGTACCTCGGCGATGGGTACTGCCTCCTCGGATACGACAGCGACGTGCGACGGATCGATACCGCGCTCGTGTGCAGCGCCAGCGACGGTCAAGTCCTTCTCAACGAAGGCGGAGCCGACGGCACGCTGCAGACCTGGTGCAGCAACGCGGCCGGTCTATACGGCATCGCCGGCAATTCGGCCAACAGGCTCTATCGATCGGCCGACGGCCGGACGAACTGGACCCTGGTCTACGCCGGAACCGGCACGCTGTTTTACAGCCTGTTCACGGCGGGTGCCGACCGATTGATCGCCTTTGTTTACGATCCCCTCTACGGACGCATGCCGTACTACTCGGACGACAACGGCGCCAGTTGGACTCGATGCGCGAACAGCCTCGGGGGAGTTCCGGTCCTCTCCGGCTATCCGTATCCGTGGAACTTCTGCCGGGCGCCGCACGGCACGATCGTCGTGAGCACCTATGCCGGTGTCGGCACAAACGATCCCAATCAGATCTGGAGATCGCCCGACAACGGAGCTACGTGGACGAAAGTGCTCGAACTCCCTGCGGGTACGATCCTGCATTTTCACTCGGTGGCCTATCACGCCGGGACGAACGTGTGGATCCAGGATACCGGCGATGGCTTGCCCAAGCGGTTCACGTACGTGAGCCTGGACGACGGCCTCACCTGGGATCACTGGCAGCGTGACGGGGCGGGCGTCCCGAAAACGGCGTTCACATCCCAGGTGACCCGGTTTCGCGACTTTGGCCATCCGACGCGCCTGCTCCTCGCATCGGATCACATCTATCGCGTTGGCTGGGCAGACCTGACCACATGGGACGTCGGCAGTTTTCTGGATATTCAGACCGTCAACGCAACCGGTGCGAACTTCTTCTACGACGCCTTCCCGTTCGGCGGGTTGTGGTACGGGTGCTCCTACGCGGACGGGAGCAATGGCAGCCGAACGCCTGTCATTCTGGTCAGTGCCGATCTCGTCAACTGGGCGATCTGCCATCGGTTTCCCACGGGCAGCCTGAGGGGCTGCATCCAGTTCGCCGGCTGCGTCGGCGGCAAGATGCACTTTCTCCTCAGGGATGATCAGGTCTTCGGGCACTTCTGCATGTCGCCTCCCAGGGTCGATCTTCGTCCGGCCGTCGCCATATCGCCGGCGAAGATCAACGTAGAGTCGGCGGTGGACAGCCGGTGCGAGAGCACCGCCGGATGGAGCGTAACCGACGGTTACGGCCGCACGATACCGCCCGTGCTCGACACCGCCAACAAGTTGGTCGGCGCCTCGAGCATCCGCGTCACGGCCGCAAACCAGCCGAACCTGGTGTGTGCGGTCTGGGCTCCCCCCGTTTCCGTGACGGCGGGAAAGACCTACATCGCCCACGCATGGTCCAAGGGGACGGCCAAGGAGATCGGGATCCGGCTTGCCGGAGGGGGCGTCTGCTGGAGCGGATTGCTGCCCGCCGGCTGGTCGGAATTGTGGTCGCTCCCGTACACCGTCACCACGACGAGAAGCCAGATCGGAATCAACCTCGTTGGGCGCGTGGCCGACGGCGTGGTGGACGTCTGGCTGGACGGGATGGAGGTGATCGAGGTCCCGTTCGCGGGCGAGTGGGGCGTGGGCGGCGCGAGTCAGGCCGCCGACTCCCTTGACTTCACCGTGGTCCTGCCTGCCCGCTGGACCCACTGCTTCTCCGCCCGGATTCTGCCTTCCACGGCCGAAATGGGCTGGAATCCGCTTTGCCTGTGTACGTATCGTGTCGATGCGGAGAACAGCGCGGAGTTGTCCTACGATCCGGCGGCCCGGACGTTCAGGCTGACCTCGAGGGATGGCGGAGCGGTCACCGCATCGATCCAGACAACGCCTCGGTGGCTCCATCGCGGTGCCCTGGTTCGGTGCGTCGTCAGGTACGCAGACGGCCCGCTCAGGCTTTCCGTTTCCGACGGTGGGCCGGTTGAGCATGTGCCCGCCGCGCTCTCGCGCGTCGTGCCCGATCTCGCAGGTCCCGACCGGCTCATCCGCACGGGCAATAGCGGCGGCACGAACCCGATGCCGCACCTCTTGGCGGAATCGTGGCTGGTGCCCGCCTGCCTGTCGGACGAGTCGGTGGCGTCCAGTCTTGCGCAAGCGAGTTTCACCGAGGCCTTCTCCGCGACGGTGCTGGCTGATTCCGACTACGACGGCGACGTGGACCCGGCCGACTTTGCCGTATTCCAGGCGTGTTTCAACGGGCCGAACCGCCCGCTTTCCGACGTATCCTGTGCCACGTTCGATTTCGATGCCGACGCCGACGTGGATCTGGCCGACTTTACCGTGTTCCAAGGCTGCTTCAACGGCCCGAACCAGCCGGTGCCAACGGGGTGTAGCTGACGAACGCCCCGCGCGCCGGTTCCGATGGCGGGCGGCGGCCTGTTGGAACGCCGTCGCCGCGGGTGCGTGTTCCGCCCGGTCGGGACTCCGGGGGCCGGATCAGCCCGTATGCCTCCGCGGCCCCAGGTCTTCCCACAAGCACGATTTCGGACATGCCATGAAGGCGGGCGATCGACGTGGGAAGGGTGTCAAACAAGCCGGCGCGTACGCGCCGGTACCGCGCCCTCAGCACGGCCAGCCGGGTTCAATGCGGCCGGTCGCCTCATCGAAGCTGTCGGAGCGGGCGTGCCCCGGGGTGCATGGCCGTTCCTGTACGCAGGGAGGGGGTCAGAACCCTTCTTGCCCTGGGCTGAACGCATCCGGGCGTCCACTTCCCGTGGACACGGTTGTTCTGCCTGTCCGGCACAGGGTTCCTGAACCCTTTCGCCCATACGGCCGTGCATCCCTTACGCCGCCGGTGTTTGGTGGTGTGAGCCGGGCGCAGTATAATTCGGGGCTCGCGCCGGCTCCGTGCCGCATGTGAGCCGATCCGGTGTGGACGGGTTTGCGGGGCACGGACGGCGACTGGAACAACGTAGGCGGAGACCCTCATGCCAAGCTACTCGACGGCGGACATTCGCAACATTGCACTCGTGGGCCACGGCGGCGCCGGCAAGACGTCCCTCGGCGATGCCATTCTCCACGTCACCGGGATCAGCAACCGGCTGGGGAGTGTGCAGGACAAGACCAGCCTCCTGGACTACACCGACGAGGAGAGGAACCGCGGCTGCTCGATCGACTCGGCGGTGATCCACGTCGGGCACGACGGGAAAGAGATCAACATCATCGTCACGCCGGGGGCGCCGGATTTCGTCGGCCCGGCCATCGCGGCGCTGGCCGGCGTCGAAACGGCCGTCTGCGTGATCTCGGCCGTCGCGGGCATCGAGGTCAACACCCGCCGGATGATGGAAAAGGCGAAGGACTACGGCCTCGGGCGGATGATTGTCATCAACAAGATCGACGCCGAGAGCGCGAACAGCGAAGAACTGCTCGGCACCGTGCAGGAGACGTTCGGCAAGTGCTGCCAGCCGCTGAACCTGCCGGCGGGCGGCGGCAAGACCCTTGTGGACTGCCTGACCCGGACGGACGGCCAGACGGACTTCGGGAGCGTCGCCGACGCGCACACGGCCATCGTCGAGGCGATCGTCGAGTCCGATGAGGCGATGATGGAGGAGTATCTCGAAAAGGGCGAGGTCTCGGCGGACAGGCTCGCAGGCGCGATCAGCAAGGCCATTGCCGCCGGCAGCCTCGTGCCGGTGCTGTTCACCAACGCCCGGGGCGAGATCGGCGTGCGCGAACTGCTCTCCGCCGTGGCGAAGTGCTGCCCCTCGCCGATCGAGGGCAAGCGCCGCGTGCTCGTCGGGGAGGGCAAGGAGACGCCCCTCGATCCCGACCCGGCCGCCGGCTTCGTCGGCCAGGTGGTCAAGATCACCGGCGATCCGAAGAGCAACATCAAGTATTCGCTGATTCGCGTTCATGCCGGCCGCATCAGGAGTGATTCGCAGATCACCATCGGCGACGACCGGCGCGGCCAGCGTCCCGGCGCCCTGCACAAGTTCCAGGGGGCGGAGCACCCCGAGATCGACGAGGCGATCGCCGGCGACCTTGTCGCCGTTGCCCGGCTCGAACTCAAGATCGGCAACGTCGTCCACGCCGGCACGCCCGGCACGATTGCCATGCCGGTGTTCCCGGCGCCGATGTTCGCCCGCGCGATCGAGCCCAAGAGCCGCGGCGATGCCGACAAGGTCAGCGGCGCCCTGGCCAAGTACACCGACGAGGATCCGTGCTTCATTGCCGAACGCGATCCCGTCACGCACGAACTGGTCATCAAGGGAATCGGCGACCTGCACGTGCGAACGGTCCTGAGCCGGATGGCCGCCCAGTTCAAGCTCGAGGTCAACGAAAAGGCGCCGCGGATCCCTTACCAGGAGACGATCCTCGGCCGTGCCTCGAACGTCGAGTACACCCACAAGAAGCAGACGGGCGGCGCGGGCCAGTTCGCGCGCGTCTTCATCAGCATCGAGCCGAACGAGCGCGGCAAGGGCTACGAGTTCATCGACGACATCTTCGGCGGCGCGATCGACCTCCAGTTCCGCCCCGCCGTCGATAAGGGCATCCAGGCCCAGATGAAGGAGGGTGTCCTCGCCGGCTACCCCGTCGTCGATGTCAAGGTGCATCTGGTGGACGGCAAGACCCACCCGGTGGACAGCAAGGACATCGCCTTCCAGATCGCCGGCCGCGAAGCCTTCAAGATTGCGTTCATGGAGTCCAAGCCCGTCCTGCTCGAGCCGATCGTCAACATGGAGGTGACCGTCCCGACGGAGAACGTCGGCGACATCACCGGCGACCTTACCCGCCGCCGTGGCCGCACACAGGGCCAGGACATGCTGCCGGGCAACTTCACCGTCATCAAGGCCCAGGTCCCGCTCGCCGAGGTCCTCGACTATCACTCGCGCCTGTCGAGCATCAGCGGTGGCCGCGGCAGCTACAGCATGGAGTTGTCGCACTACGAGACGGTCCCCGGGAACGTGCAGCAGCAGATTATCGACGCGGCCAGGAAGGCCAGGGAAGAGGCCAAGGGACACTGACCACGCACGGTGCGCAATGGACCCACGGCGCGGCCATCCTGGCCGTGACCGGATTCTTCGCAGGCCGCCGGGGTTGTGCAAACGGCAGCGCACGACGGACCGGCGTGCCCGCTCCGAATCGCATGAGTGACGTGCCCCCGAATACGTCCGACCGACCTGCCGGCAAACGGAACTTATGGTTCGCGCTGGCCGTGCTGGCGGCCTTCGCGCTCGTATACGCCTACGTCAACCGGCCCGTGAAGATGCCTGCGGGCTGGGGCGAGGATTTCGCGGCCGCCCGGGAGCGGGCGCGGCGCGAAGGGCTTCCCCTGTTCGTTGATTTCGGTGCGTCGTGGTGCCCGCCGTGTCGTGAGATGGTCCGCAGCGTGCTCCCGGCGCCGGAGGTGGTCAGGGCTCTCGAAGGTTTCATCCTCGTCAAGGTCGATGTGGACGAACACCGCGACCTGGCGGCGAGCTTCAGGGCCGAGGCCCTCCCGACATTCCTGGTCCTCACCCCGGCGGGCCGCGAGGTCTATCGCATCGAGGGCTACCGCTCGGTCGAGGCGTTCGTTGCGGAGATCGCCAGGGCCCGCGAACAGCTGGGCAGCCGCTGATTCGCCACAACATCCGACCCGCCTGACGAGGGCCTGCCGCCGCAGGCAGGCGGGGGCCGGCCGGCTGTCTGACCGGAAACGATCGCGATTCTCGGCGCGGGCGCACTCAGCTCGGCGGCAGCGGCAGTGACGGGGCGGCGGGGTCCGCGGCGGCCTTGCGGACGCGCGCGCGTTTCGGTGCCGTCGTGCCGCTGGGCGTGTCGGCCTGCGTCGAGCGCGGCATGGCGATCACACCGGTGCGGGAAAGTTGCTTGATGCCGTACGGACGGCACAGCTCGACGAACGCCTCCACCTTCGCCTCCGGCCCGGTGACCTGGATGATCACCGCGTTCGGCCCGACGTCCACGATGCTCCCGCGGAACACCTCGGTGATGTGCCGCAGCTCCGCGCGGCGGTCCGGCGGGCAGTGGACCTGGATGAGCACGAGGTCGCGTTCGATGCATTGCTGCTCGCTCAGGTCGCGGACCTTCACCACGGTGATGATCTTGCCGAGCTGTTTGCGGATCTGCTCCAGCGTGACGTCGTCGCCGCTCGTTACGATCACCATCCGCGACAGCATCGGGTCTTCCGTCCGGCCGACGACGAGCGAGTCGATGTTGAAGCCGCGGGCGGCGAACATCCCCGCGATGTGGGCGAGCACGCCCGGTTGGTTCTGCACGAGCACCGTGAAAATGTGTTTCCGTTCCATTCGTTTAGCTCGTTCCCGAAGCGCCGGGTCCGGCGCCCCATACGATTTCCGACGGCGCCGCCACGCCGCCTGACACGACGATCTTCACCGCCTTCTCCATCGTCCAGTCCGTCTCCACAACCTGCTCGCGGGCCACGATGTGCGTGTACCCGACCGCCGGGTTCGGCGTCGAGGGGATGAACACCGTGCAGAACTCCCGCCCCGTCCCCTGGTCCGTGAGCACGGACGTCAGGAAGCCCACGCACTTGATCCCCGGCCGGTAGACCTCCACCAGCACCACGCGCCCGCGCGACATCTCGGTCTGCCCGGCCATCGTCGTGACGATCTGCTTCGTCAGGCGATACACCGTCTTGGCGATCGGCACGCGATCGACGAGCCGCTCGATCCCCTCGAGGATCCGCCGTCCGAACAGGTGCGCCGTGCAGAACCCCAGCAGGTACAGGAAGAACAGCGTGAGCAGGACGGCGATCACCGGCTCGAGCCAGCTCAGGCGCGCCCGGAGGAACGCCGGGATCGGGCTGTTCGGGTTTTCCGCCGACACCGTCGTGACCCACAGCGCCAGCGGGTGCGTCGCTTCCCACATCATCCCGAACACGAACTTGACCACCGCCCACGTGATGTAGATCGGCAGGACCGTCAGGACGCCCGCCATGATCCGCGTCCGCAGAAGGCCGCGCACTGCCGCCCACATCGCCCGGGCCGAGGCGTGGCGCAGCGAACGCGGCGTTGGATCGTCCCTGGGAATCATGGCCATGAGTCTATCATCGACCGGCGAATCGAGACAGCCGCCCGCCGGGGCCTCCTACGACAGGCCGCCCATCTCCATCTCGTGCAGGCTCTTGCCCGCGGCCACCATCGGGTACACGTTCTCCTCCGGGTCCACGTGTACGTCCATCACGACCGGCCCCTCGGCCCGGAGCATCTGTTCGATCGCGTCACGCACCTCGCCGGGCTCCCGAACGGCCAGGCCCTTCGCTCCGAACGCCTCCGCCACACGCGCGAAATCCGGGTTCTTCATCACGCTGGCGACGTACCGCCTCTCGTAGAACAATTCCTGCCATTGCCGCACCATGCCCTGGAAGTGGTTGTTCAGGACGACCACCTTCACCGGCACGCAGTGCTCGACGGCGGTGCTCAGTTCCATGAGCGTCATGGCGAAGCTCCCGTCGCCGTCGATGTCGATCACGGTGCGGTCCGGACGGCCGAACGCCGCCCCGATCGCCGCCGGCAGGCCGAATCCCATCGTCCCCAGCCCGCCCGACGTGATCATCTGTCGCGGATAGCGCCACCGGTAGAACTGCGCCGCCCACATCTGGTGCTGGCCGACCCCCGTCGTGATGATCGCCTCGCTCCGCGTCGCCTCCCGCAGCTGGTCGATCACGTGCTGCGGCTTGATCCGCCCGTTGCTCCGTCCGTAGCTGAACGGGTATTGCTGCTTCCACTGCGCGATCTGCCCGAACCAGGCCGCCCGCTCGCGGTGCTCGAGCAGCGGAATCATCTCCGCGAGGATCGCCCGGGCGTCGCCCACGACCGGGATGTCCACATCCACGTTCTTGCTGATGCTCGAGGGGTCCACGTCGATGTGGATGATCCGTGCGTGCGGTGCAAACGTCTCGAGCTTTCCCGTCACGCGGTCGTCGAACCGCGCTCCGACGGCGATCAGCAGGTCGCAGTTCTGGACCGCGTAGTTCGCGTATGCGCTGCCGTGCATTCCCAGCATGTGCAGGGCCAGGCGCTCGTCCGCCGTCTCGTCGAACGCTCCGAGGCCGAGCAGCGTCGTCGTCACCGGGATGTTCGCCTTGCGGGCCGCCTCGCGGATCGCGTCCGACGCGCCCGACAGGATGACGCCCCCGCCCACGTACAGCACCGGGCGTTCGCTTGCGTTGATCGCCTCCGCCGCGAATCGGATCTGACGCAGGTTGCCCTTTGTCCGTGGCTTGTAGCCCGGCAGATCGACCTCCGCCGGCCCCGGCGTCGCGACCGTCCGCACCTGCACGTCCTTCGGAATATCAACCAGCACCGCCCCCGGACGGCCCGTTGAGGCAATGTGAAACGCCTCCTTCGCGATTCGTGGCAGATCCTCGACGCGCTTGACCAGCACGTTGTGTTTCGTCACCGGCCGCGTCACGCCCGTCACGTCCGCCTCCTGGAAGGCGTCGTTGCCGATCGCCGCCGTCGCCACCTGCCCCGTGAACGCCACGACCGGAATGCTGTCCATATTGGCCGTCGCCAGCGCCGTAACGAGGTTTGTCGCCCCCGGCCCGCTCGTGGCGATGATGACGCCCACCCGGCCCGTCGCCCGGGCGTACCCGTCCGCCATGTGGCCCGCGCCCTGCTCGTGGCGGGAGAGAACGAAGCGGACCGGGCTTCCGTACAGCGCGTCGAACGTGGGCAGAATGGCCCCGCCGGGGTAGCCGAACGCGATCTCCACCCCTTGTTCGATCAGTGTCTCGTGAAGAAGCTGGGCCCCGCTCTTCGGCGGGGCGGATGCTGCGCCCTGTTCCTTCGAAACGGCATTCGTTTCGGACGCCATGGTTTTTATCCTTTCCAATAGGGTTCCCATGGTGAGATGCCGGCCGGGCCGCCGCACGCTGCGGCGAGTTTCCAAGGCCGGATCGGGCCGGACCGTTTGTAGACGGCGGCAACCCGGTCCCCGCAGGGACAGAGCCGCCATGAACCCGAACACCTCGCGCGATTCAGTTGTCAATGGCAGGGCCGTCAGGCCCAGCCAGATCACGACCCATTATACCCGCCGGCGGCGGCAATGCCAGCGACCATCGTTGGTCGGGGGGACCGCCGTACGTGTGAAAGGGGTCAGGTGGCCCTATGCGGTTGTCAACGAGCCGCGGATATGAGAATGCATGGCCGACCGTACGCAAAGGGGGTCAGGAACCCTTGCCGGATAGGCAGAACACCGCGTTCACGGAAGGCGGACGCCCTGGTGCGCCAGACCGTGGGCCAGAAAGGTTCCTGACCCGAATGGCACTGCCGTGAAGAACCCGCCGTGCGGGACAGAGACCGAGCGTGTCCAGGGCTCCGGCGGACGGATCGGGGCACTGTTTTGTGGCCGGGTTTGCGTCCCGGCGTCGATTGGTTGATGTCTCAGCCCTTTCCTGGCCGATGATTCCCATAGCCCTTCCCGGCTTGGCGCTCCACCAAAGCCAGGGAGGGCTTTGTCATGAATACCCTGGAGACGGTCGAAAGTACACCCCCAAGTTGCATAATCCGCACCTCGCACGAGCGAAGATCGTACGGAT